>NZ_JAUTYU010000002.1:0-697595 GCF_052112105.1 Pseudomonas sp. BP11-1-1 | reverse complement strand
AGCGCCCCGTGTATCTGTCAAGCGGTTATTTTAAGAAGTTTTCAAAGTTTCGCTTGGAAATCCTTAACAACTTCAACCACTTGCGCTTTCGATCTCTCGTTAGCGGGAGGCGAATTCTACAGCGTTGCTCGCTGCTGTCAACACCTCTTTTTCACCGCTTTCGACCGAGAGGATCGAATCGCCAATAGAGCCAAACAACACCACTCTATCAACTCCTTCAACGCTTCGATGAACTGAAGCGCCTGACCTATCGAAACCTACTTAACTCATTGAAACTCAAGGAGTTTTCCGTTTCGACTGCGCCGGAAGTGGGGCGAATTATAGACACCTGGAATCTGCCGTCAACCGTTATTTTCAGCTTTACTCAGATTTCAGCGTGATACGTGCGAAAGCTTTCTTGCCGGCCTGACATACATGAGTGGACCCCAGCTCATATATATAGGCGCGATCTACAACCTCACCATCTATACGCACGCCACCCGAACCCAACAGGTCTCGCGCCACTGCCGCATTCTTGACCAAGCCTGCCTTATTAAGAACCGCCGCAATCGGCATATTCTCAACAGCAGTCAGCTCGATCTCTGGCAGATCATCCGGCAGCTCACCATCCTTCATACGATTACCCGCCGCACGATGAGCATTGGCCGCAGCCTCCTCACCATGAAAACGAGCAACGATCTCCTCAGCCAACTTGATCTTGATGTCCCGTGGATTGGCGCCCGCCTCTACGTCGGCACGGAACGCACTGATCTCATCCATGGACCGGAAGCTCAACAGCTCAAAGTAACGCCACATCAGCACATCGGGAATGGAAACCAGCTTGCTGTACATGACGCCCGGCGCTTCCTGGATACCTACGTAGTTGCCCAGCGATTTGGACATCTTCTTCACGCCGTCCAGACCTTCAAGCAATGGCATGGTCAGAATGCACTGCGCCTCCTGACCATAACCACGCTGCAGCTCACGCCCCATCAACAGGTTGAACTTCTGGTCGGTACCACCGAGCTCTACGTCGGCACGCAACGCAACCGAGTCATAGCCCTGCACAAGCGGATAGAGGAACTCATGAATGGCGATGGGTTGATTGGTCGTATAACGCTTGTCGAAATCATCGCGTTCGAGCATGCGAGCCACAGTGTACTGAGACGTCAGGCGAATGAAATCCGCCGGCCCCATCTGATCCATCCAAGTGGAGTTGAACGCCACTTCGGTCTTGGCCGGATCAAGAATCTTGAAAACCTGAGTCTTGTAGGTCTCGGCGTTATCGAGAACCTGCTCGCGGGTCAGGGGTGGGCGCGTAGCACTCTTCCCGCTCGGATCACCGATCATGCCGGTGAAGTCCCCTATAAGGAAGATGACCTGGTGCCCCAGATCCTGGAACTGGCGCAGCTTATTAATAAGCACGGTATGACCCAGGTGCAGATCGGGCGCCGTCGGATCGAAGCCAGCCTTGATACGCAGCGGCTGCCCGCGCTTGAGCTTTTCGATCAGCTCGGACTCGACCAACAGTTCTTCCGCACCACGTTTGATCAGCGCTAGCTGCTCTTCAACCGACTTCATAACAGACCCGTAAGGCTCAGATTCAAAGGGCCCCAACCATACAAGATCGCGCACCAAATACAAGGCTTGCCCGGCGCACGGACGCCGATCCACAGAACAGAGCGTTCGCGGGCTTGCTTCGCGGGGGTTTTGGTTATATTTTATACAGTTATTTCATCTTCATCATGTCATTCATCTTTTCCAATTCATTTTTTCAAAAGTCAAAATTACCTATGACCACAGAACCGTCTAAAGCGCCGCCGCTTTACCCGAAGACCCACCTGCTTGCCGCCAGTGGCATCGCAGCCCTCCTAAGCCTGGCGCTGCTGGTGTTTCCCTCCAGCGATGTTGAAGCCAAAAAGACGACTCTGAGTCTTGAACTGGAAAGTCCTGCTGAACAACTGACACAAGAACAAGACGCCGCCGAAGCCGTTCAAGCCACAAACGAGCCGACCGCCTCTCCATTCGCGCAGATTGAAAATAACCCGGAAGACGCTGCCACGGCCGCCGCCCAGGCAGAAGCGCCCGCAATAGCAGAAGAAAAGAAAGGGCCTGACCATCGTGAAGTGATTGTCGCCAAAGGCGACACACTTTCCACTCTCTTCGAAAAGGTTGGCCTGCCCTCCACCTCGGTCCATGAGATCCTGGCCAGCGACAAGCAAGCCAAGCAATTCACTCAACTGCAACGTGGTCAGAAACTGGAGTTCGAACTCAACCCAGAAGGTCAGCTGACCAACCTGCACACCAAGCTGAGCGACCTGGAAAGCATCACCCTGACCAAGAATGACAAGGGTTATGTGTTCAACCGCGTCACGGCAAAGCCCACCGTCCGATCAGCCTACGTCCATGGCGTCATAAACAGCTCATTGTCCCAGTCGGCAGCGCGCGCGGGGCTCTCCCATAGCCTGACCATGGACATGGCCAGCGTATTTGGCTACGACATCGACTTTGCCCAGGATATTCGCCAGGGCGACGAATTCGACGTCATCTACGAACAGAAAGTGGTCAACGGGAAGAGCGTCGGTAACGGCCCGATTCTTTCCGCGCGTTTTACCAACCGCGGCAAGACCTACACTGCTGTGCGCTACACCAACAAGCAGGGCAACAGCAGCTACTACACCGCCGACGGAAACAGCATGCGCAAGGCATTCATCCGTACGCCGGTGGATTTCGCCCGCATCAGTTCGAAGTTCTCCGCCGGTCGCAAGCATCCGATCCTGAACAAGATTCGCGCCCACAAAGGTGTCGATTACGCCGCCCCCCGTGGCACACCGATCAAGGCGGCCGGCGACGGCAAGGTCTTGCTGGCCGGACGTCGCGGCGGTTATGGCAACACCGTGATCATCCAGCACGGCAATACCTACCGTACGCTGTATGGCCACATGCAAGGCTTCGCCAAGGGTGTGAAGACGGGAGGCACTGTCAAGCAAGGCCAGGTTATTGGATATATCGGCACCACCGGCCTGTCCACCGGCCCACACTTGCATTATGAATTCCAAGTCAACGGCGTCCATGTCGATCCGCTCGGCCAGAAATTGCCGATGGCCGACCCGATCGCCAAGGCCGAGCGTGCGCGCTTCCTGGCCCAAAGCCAGCCATTGATGGCTCGCATGGATCAAGAAAAAGCCACCATGCTGGCTTCGAGCAAGCGCTAAGCAATGGCGCTCTATATCGGTGTGATGTCCGGGACCAGCCTCGATGGCTTGGATATCGCACTGGTCGAACTGGCCCCGGCGATCAAATTGATCGCCACCCACTACATTCCCATGCCCGCCACTCTGCGCACCGAACTGCTCGAGTTGTGCAGCAGCGGGCCCGATGAGATCGCCCGTTCCGCCATGGCTCAGCACAGCTGGGTAAAACTGGCCGCACAGGGCATCCATGCCCTACTCAACGAACAGAAACTCAAGCCTGAGGCCATCACGGCCATTGGCAGCCACGGCCAGACCATTCGCCACGAGCCGTCCCGTGGCTTTACCGTGCAAATCGGCAATCCGGCACTGTTGAGTGAGCTGACCGGCATCAGCGTCGTCAGTGACTTCCGCAGCCGCGACGTCGCCGCTGGCGGGCAAGGCGCCCCACTGGTTCCAGCGTTTCACGAAGCTCTGTTCGAAGAACGAGTCGGTCATCGTGCCGTACTGAATGTCGGCGGCTTCAGCAATCTCAGCCTGATAGAACCTGAAAAGCCGGTCGCCGGTTTCGATTGTGGCCCAGGCAATGTGCTGCTCGATGCATGGATACATCAACAACGAGGCGAACACTTTGATCGCAATGGCCAATGGGCTGCCAGCGGGAAAGTCGAACCAACCTTGCTCAAGACGTTGCTCAGCGACCCCTTTTTTGTCACCAAGGGGCCGAAAAGCACCGGGCGCGAAGTCTTCAACCTGCCCTGGCTCAACCAGCATTTGTCGCACCTGCCAGCCTTCGCTCCGGAGGACGTACAGGCAACATTGCTTGAGCTGACTGCCCTGACGATTATTGAATCACTGCAGCATGCCCAATCGAACACTCAAGAGTTGCTGGTATGCGGCGGTGGCGCGCACAACCAGACGCTCATGAAGCGTCTGGCTGACTTGCTGCCGAATGCCAAGGTCAGCAGTACGGCGCTATACGGCGTAGACCCGGACTGGGTTGAAGCCATGGCTTTCGCCTGGCTTGCACATTGTTGCCTTGAAGGCATTCCAGGCAATCGCCCAAGTGTCACGGGCGCCCGTGGCTTGCGCATACTCGGCGCCATCTATCCGGCCTGATATCAAAAAAGGCGGACAATAAAAAACCGCAGGGCCGTACGGCGCTGCGGTTTTTTATTTATTGAAACGCTTAGATCGAGAACGAAGAACCACATCCACAGGTAGTGGTCGCGTTAGGGTTCTTGATCACGAACCGCGACCCTTCCAGGCCCTCCTGGTAATCCACCTCGGCACCCGCCAGGTACTGGAAGCTCATCGGGTCAACCACCAGGCTGACGCCTTCGCGCTCAACGATGGTGTCGTCTTCGGCCACTTCTTCATCGAAAGTGAAGCCGTACTGAAAACCGGAACAACCGCCGCCCGTTACGAATACGCGCAGCTTCAAACGATCATTGCCCTCTTCATCGACCAGGCTCTTCACCTTGTGCGCGGCACCGTGGGTGAATTGCAAAGCCGTGGGGGTGAAGGTTTCGACGCTCATGCTGAATATCTCCCGGCGCTTACGCCGCCATAATGCGTGATGGCGGGCATTATCCGCTTCTCCTACAAAATTGGTCAACTATTTGCGGAGCAGCAAGCTACAAGTTCAAAGCTGCAAGCTTGTAGCTTAAAGCTTGCAGCTTGTTACTGCTGTTAAGGCAACATCCCCGCATGGGACAATCCCAGGCGCTCATCCAGACCGAACAGGATGTTCAGGTTTTGCACCGCTTGGCCGGACGCGCCCTTGACCAGGTTATCGATGACCGACAACACCACGACCAAGTCCCCATCTTGCGGACGATGCACGGCGATCCGGCAAACGTTCGCACCGCGCACGCTACGGGTTTCCGGATGGCTGCCGGCCGGCATAACGTCGACGAACGGTTCGTTGGCGTAGCGTTTCTCGAACAGCGCCTGCAAATCGACGGAGCGATCGACCACCGTTGCGTAAAGAGTGGAATGGATTCCACGAATCATTGGCGTCAGGTGCGGCACAAACGTCAGGCCGACGTCCTTGCCCGCCGCCCGACGCAACCCTTGGCGGATTTCCGGCAAGTGGCGATGCCCTTTTACCGCATAGGCCTTCATGCTTTCCGACGTTTCGGAATACAGCGAGCCGACACTGGCGCCTCGACCGGCGCCACTGACCCCGGATTTGCAATCAGCGATCAGGCGCGAAGTGTCGGCAAGACCGGCCTCGAGCAACGGCAGGAAGCCCAACTGCGTAGCAGTCGGATAGCAACCCGGCACGGCGATCAATCGTGCCTGCCTGATTTTCTCGCGATTGACTTCCGGCAAGCCGTAGACCGCCTCATCCAGAAGCTCCGGTGCCCCGTGGGGCTGGCCGTACCACTTGGCCCATTCGTCCGCGTCCTGCAGGCGGAAGTCAGCCGACAGATCGATCACCTTGGTTCCGGCCGCCAACAGCTCCCCCGCCAAGGCGTGAGCAACGCCATGAGGAGTGGCAAAGAACACCACATCGCAGGCGCCCAGGGTCTTGATGTCCGGAACGCTGAATGCCAGGCCGTCGTAATGGCCTCGCAGGTTCGGATACATGTCGGCGACGGCCAGGCCGGCCTCGGATCGGGAGGTGATGACCACCACCTCAGCTTGCGGATGCTGCGCCAACAGACGCAGCAGTTCGACACCGGTGTAACCCGTGCCGCCGACGATACCGACCTTGACCATAAACCTGCCCTCAACGAACCACTGGAAAGCCGTCGATAATAGGGGCCACAACGCGTGGCGACAACCGTCAAGGTGACGTGTGGCCGCTCCAACCTCTACTATCGGGCTACCGTGAATCTTGGAATAACTAAAAATGCTCTATCTGTGGCTCAAGGCACTTCACATCGTCAGCATGGTTTGTTGGTTCGCCGGTTTGTTCTACCTGCCGCGCCTGTTTGTCTATCACGCCCAAAGCGAAGACAACGTCAGCAAGGAGCGCTTCTGCGTGATGGAGCGCAAGTTGTATCGCGGCATCATGGGCCCGGCGATGATTGCCACGCTAGTGTTTGGCATTTGGTTGCTCAGCCTCAATGCCGGCGCCTACTTCACCCAGGGTGGCTGGATGCACGCCAAGTTGACCCTGGTCGTTCTGCTGATCGGTTATCACCACATGTGCGGCGCCCAAGTAAAACGCTTCGCTCGTGGCGAGAACACCCGCAGCCATGTCTTTTATCGCTGGTTCAACGAGGTGCCAGTTCTGATATTGCTGGCTATCGTAATTCTGGTCGTAGTCCGGCCGTTCTAAAGTCCAGTAGCACTATTCGATCGGGGGGTACATCCCATGCCGTTGCCCGCTTTGCTTGAAGAACGTCTGCGGCTGCCTGTCGTTGCCGCGCCGATGTTCCTGATTTCCAATCCCCAGCTCGTGCTTGCCTGCTGTCGCAATGGCGTTGTCGGCAGTTTCCCGGCACTGAACCAACGCGAAAGCAGCGGTTTCAAGGCTTGGCTGGAAGAAATCGAAGCGGGCCTGGCAACAATGGAAAAGCCAGCGCCCTACGCGGTCAATCTAATCGTTCATGCCAGCAACCCGCGGCTCCAGGCTGACCTGGCGATCTGCATCGAGCACAAGGTACCTATCGTCATTACCAGCCTGGGCGCGGTAAAAGAGCTGGTGGATGCGGTGCATGGGTATGGCGGCCTGGTTTTTCACGACGTGACTACTCGCCGTCACGCAGAAAAAGCCGCGGAAGCAGGTGTAGACGGCTTGATTGCCGTCGCGGCCGGTGCTGGAGGGCATGCCGGGACCTGGAGCCCTTTCGCTTTGGTCGCCGAAATTCGGCAGTTCTTTGATAAAACCCTGCTGCTCGCAGGATGTTTGAACCACGGCCATCAGATTTTGGCGGCGCAACTGCTCGGCGCGGATCTGGCCTACTTCGGAACGCGGTTCATTGGCACGACAGAAAGTCACGCGTCCGACGCTTATAAAGAGATGTTGCTCACATCCAGGGCCGCAGACATCGTGCATACTCCCGCAGTGTCCGGCGTGCCAGCCAGTTTCATGCGACAGAGCCTGGAAGATGCCGGCTTCGACCTGCTTGCCCTGCAGAACAAGAGCGCGGCAGATCCTGGATCGAAACTCAAACCGCTGAGCGATGAAGCCAAGGCCTGGAAGACCGTATGGTCCGCAGGCCAGGGCGTTGGTGAAATCAACGATTTACCCAGCGTCGATCAACTGATCGCGCGCCTGGATAAAGAATACCGCCAGGCACAAGCGCGGGCGGCACAGCTCGGAGGCCAATGGCCCCGCTGAACCCAAAAACACAAACCAACTTTGAAAGACAAGGATGCCAGGCATGAGCGAAACCCGCTTCAACATTGTATTCGACGGAGCCCTGTTGCCAGGCGTCGATACCACTACCGCCAAGCTAAACCTCGCGGAGCTGTTCAAGAGCGATGTCAGCGCCATTGAACGTTTGTTCAGTGGTCGCAAGGTGTCGCTTAAAAACAACCTGTCCCAGGGCGACGCGCAGAAGTACCTGGAAGCGCTGCATAAAAGCGGCATCGATGCACGAATCGAAGCAGAACCGTCCCTTCAGCTGGACCTCGGCGAGGTGCAGGAATCGCCGCATCAGGCAAGCGGGCGCCACCCGGACTCCATACTTGACCCCGTTTCCCCCTATGCCCCTCCCCGCGCCCCGGTAGGCGCAACGCTCGCCGAATACGGCCCGCTCAAGCCCTTCAGTTTCGAAGGCCGTATCGGGCGCCTGCGGTACCTGGCCTGGACCATGGTTCTGACACTGGCGGTAATGCCTGTGGTCGGGATTGCATTCTGGTTGAGCCTGTCCTGGTTGCTCGTCGCCAGCTCGACGACCGCGATGATCATCGGCGGACTCGTAGCCGTAGCCATCTTCCTCGCTTTTGCCTACGTGAGTATCCAGTTCAGCGCTCAGCGCCTGCACGATCTCGGCTGGTCCGGATGGCTGTGGTTGCTCAACCTGGTGCCGTTCGTGGGCAGCCTCTTCCCATTCGTCCTCATATTCGCTCCAGGCAATAGTGGCCCGAATCGCTACGGCCCTCCACCTCCGCCCAACAGCACCGCGGTCAAGGTTCTTGCCTGGCTGTGGGTCGTCCTGATCGCCCTGATTTTCATCGGTGCATTGGCTGGCGCATTCAGCAGCATCGGCGAGGAGTACGGCAGCAGCTCCTTGAGCAGTTATGAAAGCAGCGAATCCATTGACGAATCGGCCGAAGAACCGGCCGCCGAAGCAGCCGAGCCAGCCGCACCTTCTGTAGACTACGAAGAAGAGGAACAATAAGCGCGCTTTGCGCCGGTGACAGCTCAGTCCACCGGCGCCCTGCGCGGCGATGGAGAACTGCATGACCCGTTACGCTCTGATCACTGGTGCTTCCAGTGGTATCGGCCTGGCCATGGCCGAAGCACTGGCCCGGCGTGGGCGCAACCTGATATTGGTAGCTCGACAGCGTGATCGGCTGGAAAGTATTGCAATAGAGCTGACCCAACGGTTTGGCGTGGAGGTGTTGTTCCGCGCCTGCGACCTGGGAGAACCCCTTCGACTCTCAGGCTTCCTGCTGGAATTGGAGGAAGGCGAGCGCCAGATCGATCTGCTGGTCAATTGCGCCGGCATCGGCACCAGTGGTCCGTTCCTGGCCCAGGACTGGATGACCGAACAAGACCTGATCGAAGTGAATATCCTTGCCCTCACACGCCTCTGCCATGCAATAGGCAACAGCATGGCGCTGCATGGCGGCGGCCAGATACTCAACGTCGCATCGACTGCTGCCTTCCTGCCCGGCCCCTGGATGAGCACGTATCACGCCAGCAAAGCCTATGTGCTGCACTTCTCCGAAGCCCTGCGGGTCGAATTGAAAAAATGCGCAATCAACGTCTCGGTACTGTGCCCCGGGCCGACTCGCACGGACTTTTTCGCGAAGGCACAACTGGATGAACAGAAACTCGACGGCAAGAAGAAATTGATGAGCCCTGAGGAAGTTGCGCTCTATACCGTTCGCGCGCTGGATAGGAATCGAGCCATTATCATTCCCGGACGCCGCAATCGCTGGTTCACCTCGCTGCCGCGGTTGGGACCACGCTGGCTGGTCCGGACCGTCAGCGGCATGCTCAACAAGGCCTGCTGTCCGCGCTGATTCCTTCAAGCTGAAAAACCCGGGCTGGCAAACCAGCCCTTCAGTACACTCGACTTCGACTAAACCAACGGAGAGACCGCTGTGGATACCCTATTTACCAAGATCATCAACCGGGAAATCCCGGCGAAGATCATCTATGAGGATGACCAGGTCCTGGCCTTCCACGACATTGCTCCACAGGCACCGGTTCACTTCCTGGTCATTCCAAAGAAACCGATCCGCACCCTCAATGACCTGACCGAGGACGACAAAGGACTGGCTGGGCATATCCTGTACACGGCCCAGCGCCTGGCCGTCGAGCTGGGTTGCGAAGAAGGCTTCCGGGTGGTGATGAACTGCAATGAACTCGGTGGGCAGACCGTCTATCACATTCATATGCATGTGCTCGGACAGCGCCAGATGAATTGGCCGCCGGGCTGATCCATGATCCAACGCAAATCCCCAGTGGCCGATTGAGTTAAACTGGCCGCCGAGATTCTTTCCGGAGGTAAGCATGACTACGCAACGTCACTACTCGCCCATCGATCGCCTGCTGCTGCAGGCCGACACCGCGATGCGTACGCTGTTGCCCTTCAGTGGCCAGCCGTACCGTCCATCGCCGGCCATCGTGCAGCCGGACGTGCAGATGAGCGATGAAGAGACTCGCCATGTCGCCGGACTGATGCGCATCAACCATACCGGTGAAGTCTGCGCCCAGGCGCTCTACCAAGGCCAGGCGCTGACAGCGAAATTGCCGCAGGTACGCGAAGCGATGGAACAGGCCGCCGAGGAAGAAATTGACCATCTGGTCTGGTGTGAACAACGCATTCGCCAGTTGGGCAGCCACACCAGCGTGCTGAATCCCCTGTTTTATGGCATGTCGTTCGGGATCGGCGCCGTGGCAGGCCTGATCAGTGACAAGGTCAGCCTTGGTTTTGTCGCGGCGACCGAGCATCAGGTGTGCAAGCACCTGAATGAGCACCTGCAGCAATTGCCCGTCGAGGATGACAAGTCCCGGGCGATTCTTGAGCAGATGCGTGAAGATGAAGAGCACCACGCCGAAAGCGCTCTGGAAGCCGGCGGCTTCCGCTTCCCGGCCCCCGTCAAATTTGGCATGAGCCTGCTGGCCAAAGTCATGACCAAGAGTACTTATCGGATCTGATAGCGAAAGCGGAACGAGGCCTTCCAAAACGAAAAAGGCGGCTGTCCATGGACAGTCGCCTTTTTTCATAGCCGAAACTTTAGCGCGGCATATTGCGCGCGTAAAAAATTTCCAGCATTTCGTGCTTGACCCGCTCTTCCACCTGCCCACGCTGTTCAGCAGACAGATTGCTCGTGGCGTCGCCGAACAGGTAGTTATCCAGCTCAAAGTCCTTGAGCAGCATTTTGGTGTGGAACAGGTTCTCCTGATACACGTTCACGTCCGTCATCTGGTACGCGTCGCGAGTGTCTTCGGAGAGGTAGTTCTGGATCGAATTGATCTCGTGATCGATGAAGTGCTTGTGGCCTTCCACGTCCCGGGTAAACCCACGTACGCGATAATCCACGGTCACGATATCGGAATCGAATTGGTGAATCAGGAAGTTGAGTGCCTTGAGCGGTGAAATGACCCCACAGGTCGACACGTCGATGTCCACTCGGAACGTAGCGATGCCATCCACTGGATGGATTTCCGGATAGGTGTGGACCGTGATATGGCTCTTGTCGAGGTGGGCCAGGATAATTTCAGGCAACGGGCCCGGGGACTCTTCGATTTGGCTGTCGGTCGGTGTCACCGGCTCTTCCGAAATCAAGATAGTCACGCTGG
Source organism: Pseudomonas sp. BP11-1-1 (assembly GCF_052112105.1). Classification (NCBI taxonomy): domain Bacteria; kingdom Pseudomonadati; phylum Pseudomonadota; class Gammaproteobacteria; order Pseudomonadales; family Pseudomonadaceae; genus Pseudomonas; species Pseudomonas sp. BP11-1-1. The sequence goes on along the minus strand of NZ_JAUTYU010000002.1, from coordinate 686,486 downwards.
CGCCCTGGGGCTCATAGTCCTGACTTGCTATGTTCAGGATGTTGGCACCAATGATATCGACAACTTCCGTGAGAATCTGCGTGAGGCGCTTGGCGTTGTACTCTTTATTGATGTACTCGACGTAGGCCTGCTGGTCTTGCGGGGTTTCCGCATAGCAGATGTCATAGATGTTGAAGCTCAAGGTCTTTGTCAGGTTATTGAACCCATGGAGCTTGAGTTTGCTTTTCACCGTTTGAAAACTCTCTGTGTATTGCGGCCTGGCCGCGTGATCAAGCATGCCCGTCAGATGCGAACGACGCACCTGCGTAGGACGGTTAACACCTCTTCGCGATGGCGATTTTGGTTGTCTGTCCAGGCAAGGGACCGGCCGCAAGCCGATCACTGCCCTGAAAAAAGTGGCGCATTATGCAGACGTCAGCTTCTGATCGCCAGAGCTTGCACCGCTTTTGTGATGGTTGGATGTCGATTCAACCCAATTCGATGATTTCATAATCGTGAGTGATTTCAACACCGGCGGCGCCGAGCATGATCGAGGCCGAACAATATTTCTCGGCCGACAGCTCGATGGCGCGCTTGACCTGGGCCTCTTTCAGCCCCCGGCCCTTCACCACAAAGTGCATATGGATCTTGGTGAAAACCTTCGGATCCTCGGTCGCCCGCTCGGCTTCCAGGAAGGCTTCGCAACTTTCGACCGCTTGGCGCGACTTCTTGAGGATGCTGACCACATCGAAATTGCTGCAGCCACCAACACCCAGCAGCAGCATTTCCATTGGCCGAACACCCAGGTTCCGACCTCCGGCGTCCGGCGGGCCATCCATGACGACCACATGACCGCTGCCCGACTCACCGAGGAACATGGCTTCGCCAGCCCATTGGATGCGTGCCTTCATCGTCAAGACTCCACTGTCATAAAAAGGGGGCGCCAGCTTAGCACAGCCCCCGGTAATGGCTGCTCCCGCCTGAGGGCGCCCGGCGCAGATTACACTCGGTAAATTCTCAAATTAATTAAGACGCCTCTGTTAAGCTGGCGCCCAGTCGCTGGCGTATGGCCAGCTTTTGCGATAGCTATTCGCCTTCATAACAATCAGACACCAAACCGCGCAGTTTTTCGGGACACAACCATGGTTGCCATTACTCCCACGTCCAAGATCAAGAATCTCGACAAGCTCTTGATGCATTGCCAGCGTCGCCGCTACCCCGCCAAGCACAACATCATTTGTGCGGGGGACCGTTCCGACACGCTGTTCTTCATCATCAAGGGATCAGTCACTATCCTGATCGAGGACGATGAAGGACGGGAGATGATCATCGCCTACCTCAATTCGGGGGACTTCTTCGGCGAGTTGGGTTTGTTCGAACAGGCCGGCAAGGAGCAAGAGCGCAGCGCTTGGGTGCGGGCGAAAGTCGAATGCGAAGTCGCAGAAATCGGCTACAGCAAATTTCGGGAGCTGTCGCAGCAGGATCCGGACATCCTTTTCGTCCTCAGCGGACAAATCGCACAGCGCCTGCGCAACACCACGCGCAAGGTAGGCGACCTCGCCTTCTTCGACGTAACCGGTCGTGTCGCCCGTTGCCTTTTGGACCTGTGCAAGCAGCCCGACGCCATGACCCACCCCGACGGGATGCAGATCAAAGTGACGCGTCAGGAAATCGGCCGAATTGTCGGCTGCTCCCGCGAGATGGTTGGCCGTGTGCTCAAGGACCTGGAAGAACGCAACCTGGTCAGCGTCAAAGGCAAGACGATGGTGGTCTTCGGCACCCGCTAGAGACTGTCCAGCAGTTCCTGGTACAAAGTCTCGAGTCGCTCCAGGGCGTGGGGCGCGGGAAATTTTTCATGAAGGGCAATATGGCTCTCGGCACGCACGCGTTGCTCCAGGCCACAGGCTTCATTGAAACGATTGACCGCCGCGACCATGGCTTCGCGCTCGTCGTCCAGCAGTAGTGCGCCATGCACCAGCCCTACCGGACGCTGCCCTCCCTTGCTCTGTCGCCAACGCTGGGCGGTGCCTACCATCTTCCGACCGTCCAGATTGACATTGAAGCGCCCATCACAAAAGGCGCCCGCCACTTCCCCTAGCGACGCCACCCCGCCCAATTCATCGAGCAACTGGCAGATGGGATCGCATAACCGACGATAGGCGGTTTCGATCCGCCCATGATCACCTTCACTGCGCGGCGGTGCGTAGACCAGCGCGATATTGATCGTCGCGGCTGATTGAGGCACCGGCTCGCCGCCGGTTTCGCGCAGGAGTACCGGCCAGCCATGGGCGGCTGATACTTCGCAGGCGATGTCGAATCCCGGCAAGCGACTCAGGCGACGCGGCATGACCAGCGCGCGGTCATTCGGTTGCCAGAACAGCAAGCCGGACTCAGCGTCACCGGCGCAAACGCTCGCCAGCAAGTCCTGTTCGGCTTGCAAGCCGTTTTCGACAGTAAAGGAAATGGCGGGAGACATTCGTTCAGTCCAACGTCGAGCCAGTCACCGGAACGCTGCGCTCGGGAAAGAACAACCGTTGCAACTCCATGCCCGGGCTTTCGGCCCGCATGAACGCTTCGCCTACCAGGAACGAATACACGTCGCTGATTTCCATCAACTCGACATCGGCCCGGTTGAGGATGCCGCTTTCGGTGATGACCAGCCGATCACGGGGGATTCGCGGCAACAGGTCCAAGGTCGTTTCCAGGTTGACTTCGAAGGTGTGCAGGTTGCGATTGTTCACGCCGACCAGCTTGGTATCCAGGGTCTTGAGGGCCCGTTCCAGCTCTTCGCCGTCGTGGACTTCCACCAGCACATCCAAGCCGACGCCCTTCGCAACCGCGGCCAACTCGGCCATCTTCGCGTCGTCCAGGGCGGAAACGATCAACAGCACGCAATCGGCGCCCAAGGCCCGGGCCTCGACGATCTGGTACGGGTCGATCATGAAATCCTTGCGGATCACCGGCAGCTTGCATGCCGCCCGCGCCTGCTTGAGATAGTCGTCGGCGCCTTGGAAGAAATCCACATCGGTCAGCACCGAAAGGCAGGTCGCGCCGCCGTTCTCGTAGCTCTTGGCGATGTCGGCCGGAACGAAATGCTCGCGAATCACACCTTTGCTCGGGGAGGCCTTCTTGATTTCGGCAATCACCGCCGGCTGCTTCTTCTTCGCCTGTTCGATCAGCGCCTGGGCAAAGCCGCGAGGCGCATCGGCCGAACGTGCGAGGTTTTCCAACTCGGCCAAGCTGACCCGGGCACTGCGCTCGGCGACTTCCTGCTTCTTGCGAGCCAGAATGTTTTCCAGAACCGTTGGCACGCTCATCCTTCATTCTCCACTTTGAATACGGCGGTAAACGCGCCCAATTCTTCCAGTTTTTCACGGGCCAGGCCGGTGTGCAGCGCATCATGGGCCAACTCGACACCTTGCTTGAGGCTGCTGGCATGATCGGCGGCGTACAACGCGGCACCCGCGTTGAGCACGATCATCTCGGCTGCCTTCTGGCCGTTCTCGGTCTTACGACGCCCCAAGGCATCGCGGATCAATTCCAGCGACTGGGCCGGGCCATCCACTGCCAGCCCATGGAGGCTCTGGCTCTTCATGCCCAGGTCCTCAGGTTCGACCCAGTATTGCGTAATCTGATCATTTTTTAGCTCAGCCACGAAGGTGGGCGCCGCCAGGCTGAACTCATCCAGGCCATCCTTCGAATGGACCACCAGCACGTGCTTGCTGCCCAGACGTTGCAATACCTCGGCCAAAGGCAGGCACAACGCCTCGCTGAACACTCCCACCACCTGATGCCTCACACCGGCCGGATTCGTAAGCGGGCCGAGCATATTGAACAGCGTGCGCAAGCCCAACTCCCGACGGGGCGCGGCGGCATGCTTCATGGCACTGTGGTGGGTCTGGGCGAACATGAAGCCGATGCCCACGCTATCGATACAGCGAGCCACCTGAACCGGGGTCAGGTTCAGGTAGATACCCGCAGCCTCCAGCAGGTCGGCACTGCCGCTCTTGCCCGAGACTGCACGGTTGCCATGCTTGGCGACAGTGCAACCCGCCGCAGCGACGACAAATGCCGAGGCGGTGGACACATTGAAGATATTGGCACCATCACCGCCAGTCCCTACCACGTCCACCACGCCGTCCAGCGTCTTGAGTTCGACCTTGTCCGCCAGTTCCCGCATGGTGGTCACGGCGCCGACGATTTCGTCGATGCTCTCGCTCTTCATGCGCATGGCCATCATGAACGCACCAATCTGCGCATCCGTGCATTGGCCAGTCATGATTTCGCGCATCACGTCGCGCATTTCTTCGGTGCTCAGGTCGAGCTGGCCGACGATACGGTTCAGGGCTGTCTTGATATCCATGAAAAGTCCTTAGCGCGTGCCGCCGGTTTGTTTGAGGAAGTTGGCGAACAGCTCGTGGCCCTGTTCAGTGAGGATAGACTCAGGGTGGAATTGCACACCTTCGATATTTAACGTCTTGTGTCGCACCCCCATGATCTCGTCGACCGAACCGTCTTCGAGCTGGGTCCAGGCAGTCAACTCCAAGCAGTCGGGCAGCGTATCGTGCTTGACGACGAGGGAGTGGTAGCGGGTGACGGTAAGCGGATGATTCAGGCCTTCGAATACACCCTTGTCTTCATGAAACACCGGGCTGGTCTTGCCATGCATGACTTGACGGGCGCGCACTACATCGCCACCGAACGCCTGGCCGATCGACTGATGGCCCAGGCACACGCCGAGGATCGGCAGCTTGCCGGCAAAATACTTGATGGCTTCGATGGAAATGCCCGCTTCGGTCGGCGTACACGGGCCAGGGGAGACGACGATGCGCTCGGGCTTGAGGGCCTCGATTTCGGCGATGGTCAGCTCGTCGTTGCGCACCACCTTGACCTCGGCACCGAGTTCGCCAAGGTATTGCACAACGTTGTAGGTAAAGGAGTCGTAGTTATCGATCATCAGCAACATGGCGTAGCAACCTTTTGATTCACTGACTTTAAAAACGGCCGTTGGGGCGGGAAAGCCCTTGGCCACAGGTTGTCGAGGGAGGGCTTCAGTCGCCTGAAGTCTGCTCCGCCAACGCCACGGCACGGAACATCGCCCGACGCTTGTTCAGGGTTTCTTCCCACTCCAATGCCGGCACCGAGTCAGCAACGATGCCACCGCCAGCTTGTACGTGGAGTTCGCCGTTCTTGATGACCGCGGTACGAATCGCAATGGCGGTGTCCATGTTGCCGTTCCAGGCGAAGTAACCCACCGCCCCGCCGTACACACCGCGCTTGACCGGTTCCAGTTCGTCGATGATTTCCATCGCCCGGATTTTCGGTGCGCCCGACAACGTGCCGGCCGGCAGGATCGCCCTCAAGGCGTCCATGGCCGTCAACCCGGCTTTCAACTGCCCGGTAACGTTGGACACGATGTGCATCACGTTGGAATAGCGCTCGATGACCATTTTTTCGGTGAGTTTTACCGAACCGATCTCCGAGACACGCCCGGTGTCGTTGCGCCCCAGGTCGATCAGCATCAGGTGCTCGGCGATTTCCTTGTCGTCCGACAGCAGGTCCTCTTCGAGGGCCCGGTCCGCCTCTCCCGTGGCGCCACGGGGGCGAGTACCGGCGATCGGTCGCACGGTGATCAGGTTGTCTTCGACCCGCACCAGCACTTCCGGCGAACTGCCCACGACGTGGAAATCGCCGAAATTGAAGAAGTACATGTAGGGCGTCGGGTTGAAGCAGCGCAACGCCCGGTAGAGATCGATGGGCGCCGCCTTGAAGTCGATGGACATTCGTTGCGACGGCACCACTTGCATGCAGTCACCGGCAAGGATGTATTCCTTGATGGTATCGACGGCCCGTTCATAGTCATCCTGGGTGAAGCTGGAACGGAACACCGGATCGGCGGCCGACTGCTTGCTGAAATCCAGGCCTGGGCGCGGCGTGATCGGTTGACGGAGCTTTTCCAACAGCGCCTGCAGGCTTTTCTGACCTTGCTCGTAGGCATCTTCCTGGGACGGGTCTGCCAGGACAATCGCATGCATCTTGCCGGCGAGGTTATCGAAGACCACCACAGCGTCGGAGACCATCAGCAGGATGTCCGGCACGCCCAGCGGGTCAGGATTCGGGCAGGTGCCGAGACGTTTTTCCACGTAGCGCACGCAGTCGTAGCCGAAATATCCGACCAGGCCACCGTTGAAACGGGGCAGTCCCGGGATGGTTGGCACGTTGTAGCGGGCCTTGAAGGATTCGACGAACGCCAGCGGATCCTCGACGTCGAGGCTTTCGATCTCGACGCCGTCGTGGGTCACGCTGATGCGATGGCCATGCACCCGCAGCACCGTACGGCACGGCAAGCCAATCATGGAATAACGGCCCCATTTCTCGCCGCCCTGCACCGATTCGAGCAGGTAGGAGTTGGGCTGGTCGGCCAGCTTGAGGTAGATCGACAGCGGCGTGTCGAAGTCGGCCAGGGTTTCGCAGGCGAGCGGGATGCGGTTGTAGCCGGCAGCGGCTAGACGCAGGAATTCTTCGCGGATCATGGGGTGCCTCGTGGCAAGAGGAGCTGACAGTCAGGTATGCAAACGCGCCGGATAACCGGCCAGGATCAAGTCAGGCGCGCCAACGCCAGCGGGCCAGGGCCTTCATGACTTTCATCCAGAGTTTGCGAGTGACCACCACGATGGCGTTTCCAGAAGAGGATTGAACAGCGTCGGGCAACGTTATCTCAGCGGCCGGGTCCAGGCAACCGGGAATTAACAGACGCAAGTCATCGATCACCAACGTCGGAAACTCTTCGGCGATCGGCCGGCCATGGTTATAACCGTAGCTCAACGCCACGCACTTGACGCCTGCCGCTTTCGCCGCCAGTACATCGCTGCGCGAATCACCGACGAACAACGACTGTGAGGCCGGGATGTTGGCCATTTTCATCACGAAGAACAGCGCCGCAGGGTCGGGTTTTTTCTGCGGCAACGTATCGCCGCCGATGATCCAGCGGAAATAACGGCCGATTTTCATCTGGTCCAGCAGCGGCGCGACGAAGCGCTCCGGCTTGTTGGTGATCAGCGCCATTTCCACGCCTTGCTTGTGCAGCCATTTGAGCGCGGAACGCACACCGGGGTAGACCACGGTCAGTTCGTGGTTGCCTTCGTAGGCTTCATTGAACAGTTCCATCGCCCGTTCGGCTTCGGCTTCATCGACGCCTTGGGCATCGATGTGGTTGGCCAGGGCCCGGCGCACCAGCATCGGCGCACCGTTGCCCACCCACTGGCGCACCGCGTCGATGCCGGCGGGTGGGCGTCCGAGCTTGAGCAGCATGCTGTCCACGGCGGCCGCGAGATCCGGTACCGAATCGACCAGCGTGCCATCCAGGTCGAACATCACCAGGCGCGGCAGGCTGCCGGGAAACAGCTGCTCGAAGCCGCTCATGGACGCGCCAGGGCCAGTTCGGCGCGCATTTTTGCAATCACCTCCTGGTAGTTCGGCGCGTTGAAGATCGCCGAACCGGCGACAAAGGTGTCGGCGCCGGCCGCAGCAATTTCACGGATATTGTTCACGTTCACGCCGCCGTCGATTTCCAGGCGGATGTCACGCCCAGAGGCATCGATCAATGCGCGAGCTTCACGCAGCTTGTCGAGGGTGCCCGGGATGAATTTCTGCCCGCCGAAGCCAGGGTTGACGCTCATCAGCAGGACCATGTCGACCTTGTCCATCACGTATTTCAATACGTCCAGCGGCGTAGCCGGGTTGAATACCAGGCCGGCCTTGCAACCGCCTTCGCGGATCAGTTGCAGGGAGCGATCAACATGCAGCGTGGCTTCCGGGTGGAAGGTGATGTAGGTCGCGCCCGCCTCGATGAAATCACCGACGATGCGGTCCACCGGGCTGACCATCAGGTGCGCGTCGATCGGCGCGGTGATGCCGTACTTGCGCAGCGCCGCGCAGACCATCGGGCCGATGGTCAGGTTGGGTACATAGTGGTTGTCCATGACATCGAAGTGCACGATGTCGGCCCCGGCGGCCAGAACGTTGTCCACTTCCTCGCCCAGGCGGGCGAAGTCGGCGGAGAGAATCGACGGAGCAATAGCAAAGGGCTGCATGACGCACCTGTTTTGAGCGAAATCACGATGGCGCGCATTGTATACCTCAAGATTTGGCGCGCCCACCGTGACAGTCGATCAATACGCCGCGCGGTAGATCTTCTCGATATCGGCGGCGCTCAGTTGGCGCGGATTGTTGCGCATCAGGCGCTCGATCCCCGCAGCCTCCACCGCCATGGACGGGATCACGTCCTCGGTCACGCCCAGGCCGCTCAGGCCTTGGGGGATCTGCACCGCGGCGCACAAGGCGACCATCGCATCGACAGCCTCGTCGGCGGCTTCAAGGTCGCTCAGGTGAGCGGTCCTGATGCCCATGGCCTCGGCGATGTCGCGCATGCGCTCGACACAGGCCATTTTGTTCCACGCCATTACATAGGGCAGCAGCAACGCATTGGCGACCCCGTGGGATACATGGAAACGCCCGCCCAACGGATATGCCAGCGCATGCACAGCCCCAACCCCGGCATTGCCGAAGGCCATGCCGGCCATCAGGCTGGCGGTGGCCATGTCTTCGCGGGCTTGCAGATGGTTAGGGTTGGCGTAGGCCTTGGGCAGAGCCCGGGTGATCAGCTTGATTGCGCCAATGGCCAGTGCATCGGTAATCGGCGAGGCGTTGAGCGACAGGTAGGCCTCGATGGCATGCGCCAGCGCGTCGACGCCACTGGCAGCCGTTACGCCGCGCGGGCATGTGAGGGTCATCTGCGGGCTGACCAGCGCCACATCCGGCAACAGATAATCGCTGACGATGCCTTTTTTCAGCTGGGCGGCCTTGTCGGAGAGGATCGCCACGTTGGTCACTTCCGAACCGGTACCGGCGGTGGTAGGAATGGCGATCATCGGCGGGCCTTTGCGCGGCACCTGATCGACACCGAACATATCCTGCAGCTCGCCGTGGTAACCGGCGTAGACACCCACGCACTTGGCGATATCGATGGCACTGCCGCCGCCCAGGCCGATCAGTCCATCATGGCCACCGTCGCGGTAGGCTTGCATGCAATCTTCGACGATGGCGATTTCCGGGTCTGGCATGACCCGGTCGAAAATCTCGTAGTCGCGTCCGCCCAGGTGCTGCAGCGCCAGTTCCACCGTGCCGGACTTGACCAGCGCTGCGTCGGTCACGATCAGTGGATTGTCGACGTCCAGGCGCGTCAACTCGGCGGCCAGTTGCTCGATGGCAGCGGCACCGGTGATCAGTTTGTGGGCGATCTTGAATGAGGAAAGACTCATGTGCGCGGCCTCTTGTTCGAGTATGGGCTGGCACAAGGATAGCTCGGGATTGAGGGTTGTCCGCGATTGAGCTCAGATACACCGCAAATTCAATGTGGGAGCGGGCTTGCTCGCGAAAGCGGCGGAACATTCAACATTTATGTCGACTGATACACCGCTTTCGCGAGCAAGCCCGCTCCCACAGGGCCAACGCAGGCCTCAGACCTGGCTGGTCCGCAGCTTCTCGCTACGCCCACGCAACCACTCCAGGGTCAGCAGCAGGATCACCGAGAAGGCAATCAGCAACGTCGCCGCCGCCGCGATGGTGGGGCTGAGGTTTTCGCGGATACCGCTGAACATCTGCCGTGGCAACGTTGCCTGCTCGGGGCCGGCCAGGAACAGGGTTACGACCACCTCGTCAAACGACGTCGCGAAGGCGAACAGCGCTCCAGAGATCACGCCTGGGGCGATCAACGGCAGGGTCACCCGACGAAACGCCGTCAATGGCGACGCCCCGAGACTTGCAGCTGCCCGGACGAGGTTGTGGTTGAAACCCTGCAGCGTCGCCGAGACCGTGATGATGACGAACGGTACGCCCAGCACGGCGTGGACGATGATCAAGGAGAAGAAGCTGTTACCCATGCCCAGCGGTGCGAAAAACAGGTAGCTCGCCACGCCGATGATCACCACCGGTACCACCATCGGGGAAATCACCAGGGCCATCACCAGCGCCTTGCCCGGGAAATCGCCGCGAGTCAGGCCAATGGCCGCCAGCGTACCGAAGATCATCGCCAGCAATGTAGCCGCCGGGGCAACGATGATGCTGTTCTTCAAGGCCCGCATCCACTCCGCCGAAGCGAAGAAGTCGTGATACCACTGCAACGAAAAGCCCTGCAGCGGATAGACCAGGAAGCTGCCGGAGTTGAACGACAACGGAATGATCACCAGCACCGGCAGGATCAGGAACAACAGGACCAGCCCGCAAAGTATGCGCAAGCTGTAGAACCACACCCGTTCGACGGGGGACATGTAAGGACTCAGCATTTCAGATCTCCCCTTAGCTCAGGCGCAGGCGACTGGCGCCCACCAGCCAGCTGTAAATCAGATAAAGCACGATGGTCGCGAGCAACAGCAGCCCGCCGAGCGCCGTCGCCATGCCCCAGTTGATGCTGGTGTTGGTGTAGAACGCGACGAAATAGCTGACCATCTGGTCGTTCGGACTGCCCAGCAGCGCCGGGGTGATGTAGTAGCCGATGGCAAGGATGAACACCAACAGGCACCCGGCGCCGACACCTGCATAGGTCTGCGGGAAGTAGACCCGCCAGAAACTGGCAAACGGGTGGCAGCCCAGGGAAATCGCCGCCCGCATGTAGGTGGGCGAGATGCCCTTCATCACGCTGTAGATCGGCAGGATCATGAACGGCAGCAGGATGTGGACCATCGAGATGTAGACGCCGGTGCGGTTGAACACCAGCTCCAGCGGTTTATCGATGACACCCATGGCCATCAACGCGCTGTTGATCAACCCACCGGACTGCAGCAGCACGATCCACGCCGCCACCCGCACCAGGATCGAAGTCCAGAACGGCAGCAGCACCAGGATCATCAGCAGGTTGCTTTGACGCGACGGCAGGTTCGCCAGCAGGTAGGCCAGCGGATAGGCAAGTACCAGGCAGATCGCGGTGATCACCAGGCCCATCCAGAAAGTACGGGTGAAGATGTCCAGGTAGATCGCCTGGTCGGGGGTGGCTGGCGCCAGTTCGCCGAGATCGTCGATGCGGTGGTCGACAGCCGCCAACAGGTAATACGGCGTGACGTTACTGGTGTTGCGGCGGATCACTTGCCAGTACGCCGGATCGCCCCAACGCTCGTCGAGGCCTTCCAATGCTTCTTTATAAGAGGCGGGCTCAGTCGCGAACGGCAGCGCCCGGGCCGTTTTCGTCAGCAGGCTGCGATAGCCGGCCGATTCCATGTTCAGTCGCTTGGACAAGTCGCCCAGCGTTTGATTTTTGCGGGCTTCAGCCAGATCTTCGCTGGCAGCCTTGTACACCGGCTCGCCGGGCAAACCGCGTCCGTCCCAGGTTGCGACGGCAGCGACGGTGCGCGGCATGGCGCCCACGACTTCCGGGTTGCTGACGCTTTTGAACAGCAGCGCGACGATCGGCACCAGGAACACCAGCAGCAGAAACAGTACCAGCGGCGCGATCAGGGCCTGGGCCTTCCAGCGGTTGACCCGCTCGGCGCGCTTGAGCCGCTGCTTGAGTGTGGGGCTGGTGCCCGCGTTCATTGGAACGGCGATGGCCATGGCGAACTCCGCAAATCTTCTTGATCGTTACAGGGGCGGCGAGCCGCCTCTGTTCTTTTGAAACACCCGGGTCGATGAAAGAGCCTGTGGGAGCGAGCTTGCTCGCGATGGCTGCGGCACATTCAAGATTGATGTGCCTGACAGACCGCTATCGCGAGCAAGCTCGCTCCCTCATGGATCTCGTCCAGTTTCAGACCGTCGGGTTACTTCGCCGCCCAGGAGTTGAAGCGCTGCTCCAGTTGCTCGCCGTTGTCAGCCCAGAAGCTGACGTCGATCTGCACTTGGTTGGCGATGTTTTCCGGGGTGGTCGGCATGTCTTTCAGGACATCCTTGGCGAGCAACGGCACGGCCTGGGTGTTGGCCGGGCCGTAGGCGATGTTTTCCGAGTAGGTCTTCTGCTGCTGCGGAGCCACCGAGAAGGCGATGAATTTCTTCGCAGCTTCGGCGCGGGTCTTGTCCAGGCCACGGGGGATAGCCCAGGCGTCGAAGTCGTAGATGCCGCCGTTCCACACCACTTTCAGATTGCTTTCTTTCTGTACCGCGGCGATCCGGCCGTTGTAGGCCGAGCTCATGACCACGTCACCGGAAGCGAGGTATTGCGGCGGCTGGGCGCCGGCTTCCCACCACTGGATGTTTGGCTTGAGTTCGTCGAGTTTCTTGAACGCGCGGTCCTGGCCATCTTTGCCGGCCAGCACTTTGTAGACGTCTTTCGGCGCTACGCCGTCCGCCATCAGGGCGAATTCCAAGGTGTACTTGGCGCCCTTGCGCAGGCCGCGCTTGCCGGGGAATTGCTTGGTGTCCCAGAAGTCGGCCCAACTGGTCGGGGCGGTCTTGAGTTTGTCGGCGTTGTAGGCCAGCACGGTCGACCATACGAAGAACCCTACGCCGCAAGGCTGGATGGCGCCCTTGACGTAATCTTCAGCTTTGCCGAACAGGGCCGGATCCAGTTGTTCGAACATGTCCTCGTCACAACCACGGGACAATTCCGGGGACTCGACTTCCACCAGGTCCCAGGAAACGCTCTTGGTATCGACCATGGCCTTGACCTTGGCCATTTCGCCGTTGTATTCGCCCGCCACGATCTTGCCATTGCCGGCCGCTTCCCACGGTGCATAGAAGGCTTTGACCTGAGCCGCCTTGTTCGCCCCGCCGAAAGACACCACGGTCAGGTCCGGGCCCGCCGCCATCGCGCTTGCCGCACCCATCATGCCCAGTGTCAGGGCTGTGAACTTCAGGGATCTCAACATTTATTGTTCTCTCCACGTGCAGGGTTGGTGTTGGTACAGCAGGGGGCGATCAGTTCGCCTCTAGAAGGGGATCGAGCGCACGCACATGCTCGACTTGCCAGCCAAGCGGAACCACGTCCCCGACGGCGAGCGCGGGATCGAGCTCGGCAATCGGCTGTTTCACGAAGAAGTCATTCTTGCCGCAGACTTCCAGGCGAACCCGGACGTGGTCGCCCAGATAGATGAATTCCGCCACCCTCCCTGAGAAGCGGTTGACACATTGTTCGCTAGAACCGTTGAGACTGACCCGCTCCGGCCGGATCGACAGCGTGACCGGCTCGCCAGGCTTGCCTACATTGACGGCCAGGGCCTCGACTTTCTCTCCGCGCCCCAGCTCCACCAGGCAGCGATCGCCGGTCTGGCTGTGCAGGCGTCCATTGAGGCGGTTGTTTTCGCCGATGAAGTTGGCGACGAAGGTGTTTTTCGGTTCTTCGTAGAGTGTGCGCGGCGGGGCAATCTGCTGGATCTCGCCCTGGTGGAACACGGCTACGCGGTCGGACATGGTCAGGGCTTCGCCCTGGTCGTGGGTCACGTAGACCACGGTCACGCCGAGGCGCTGGTGCAGATGCTTGATTTCCATCTGCATGTGTTCGCGCAATTGCTTGTCCAGCGCGCCGAGAGGCTCATCCATCAGGACCAACTGCGGTTCGAACACCAGCGCCCGGGCCAGGGCCACCCGCTGCTGCTGGCCGCCGGACAACTGTGCGGGATAGCGTTGGGCAAAGCTGTCCAACTGCACCATGCTCAGGACACGCTTGACCCGGTCACCGACGTCGCTCTTGTTCAAGCCGCGCACGGTCAAGGGAAAGGCCAGGTTCTCGGCCACGGTCATGTGCGGGAACAACGCGTAGTTCTGGAACACCATGCCGATGTCGCGCTTGTGCGGCGGCACGTTATTGATGGAGCGGCCAGCCAACTGGATCTCGCCAGCGGTCGGGGTCTCGAACCCGGCGAGCATCATCAGGCTGGTGGTCTTGCCGGAGCCGGAAGGTCCGAGCAGGGTCAGGAATTCGCCTTTGCGAATGTCCAGGTTGAGGTCCTTGACGATCAGGTTCTCGCCGTCGTAGCTCTTTTGCACACCACGAAAGCTGACCAGCACATCGCTGGTCCCCGCGCTTGAATCGACCTGGCTCATACCCGCACCTTTTGTATTGATGACTGCTTGTGAATCAAGCCTAGTGGAGCCTGGGGCCCGCGCAAATCGGGGCGCAGGAGAGAATCGCCTCAGCCGGATGGAAGAGTCGGGGTAGGGATTGCCCTACACGGATGGCGGGATTGGATAAATGCAGCGGTGGGTTTCGAGCGGCGAGCTGCAAGTAGGGGCAAAAGCGCTGCTGGGGCGTGTCGCAAATGGATATGCCAACACTAACCCTGTGGGAGCGAGCTTGCTCGCGATGGCGGTCTGTCAGCTACCTATGTGCTGAATGATCTGACGCTATCGCGAGCAAGCTCGCTCCCACAAGGGGACGATGATGGGGGTCAGAGCAACTTGTGCTCCATCGCGTATTTCACCAATTCAGCCAACGAAGTGATGTTGAGCTTCTGCATCAGCCGCGCCTTGTGGGTGCTGATGGTCTTGCTGCTCAAGGCCAACTGCTGGGCGATGTCGTTGACGTTGGCGCCCTGGGCGAGGCGTTCGAAGACCGAAAATTCGCGCTCCGACAACAGGGAGTGCAGCGGCCGGGCGTCGGTCAGGCCAACTTCGAAGACCATGCGGTCGGCCAGGTCCGGATCAATGTAGCGCCCGCCCGCGGCGACCTTGCGAATCGCCATGAGCAGCAAGGCCGGGTCGCTGTCCTTGGTGGCGTAGCCGGCGGCACCGACCTTCAGGGCGCGCGCGGCCATTTGCGCCTCGTCATGCATCGACAGCACCAGGATCGCCGGCGGATTGCTCAGCGCCCGGATCCGTGGGATCGCCTCCAGGCCATTGACCCCCGGCATGGAAATATCCAGCAGCACCACTTCGCAGGGCACGTGGCGCAGGGTCTCGAGCAACTGTTCGCCATTGCTCGCCTCCCCCACCACCACCAGATCCTTGGCCAAGCCGATCAACTGCTTGATGCCTTCGCGGACGATGGTGTGGTCTTCGGCTACCAGTACACGGATCACGTTCTTCTCCAGGTTCAGGATCTTCGCGAGCAGGCTCGCTCCCACAGGTTTTGTGTATCCCATCAAGCCTCATGCAATGGCACGCGCACCGACAAGGTCGTGCCCTCCCCCGGCTCACTGTCGAGGGTCAACTGCCCGCCCATGATCAACACGCGCTCACGCATGCCAACCAGGCCAAAGGATGTTGGCCGTCCCGCGTCAGTAATGAATCCTACACCGTCATCGCTGACTGTCAGACACAACTGGTCGTCTTCCTGCACCAGCGTCAACTCTACGGTATGCGCCTGGGCATGGCGCATCACATTGGTCAGCGCCTCCTGGAGTATCCGAAACAGGCCGATGGCCTTGGCGTCGCTCAAGGGCGGCAGGTTGTCAGGTACTTGCACCAGGCAAGGGATCTGCGTACGCGCCTCGAAACGCCGGGCCTGCCATTCGATGGCCGAGGCGATACCGGCGTCCAGGATCGGCGGGCGCAGCGCCGTCGCCACGTCGCGTACCAACTGGAACAGCTGGGCAATCAGGCGCTTCATGCTGTTGAGCCGTTCCTGCAGGCCCGGATCGAGTTGTGCGTAGGCCAATTCACACATCGAAGTTTCAAGCTTCAGTACCGTCAGCATCTGACCCAGTTCATCATGGACTTCCCGGGCGATCCGCGCCTTTTCCTCTTCCCGTACGCTTTCCAGGTGCGCCGACAGTTCACGCAATTGTTCCCGGGAACTGGCCAGCTCCAGTTCGATGCGCTTGCTTTCGGTGATGTCCCAGACGATACCGTCCCAGACGTAGGCGCCATCTTCGAGGCGACGGGTGATCGCCTTGATCTCGGCCCAGCGCTCCAGGCCTTCGCGGGTCAGGATACGTCCCTGCCAAGACCAATCGCTGTCGCTGTCCAGCGCCTGGTCCTGGGAACGGTGATAGCCAGACTTGTCTTCGGGGTGCACCAGACTGCGCAGCCCGGTATCGCTACGGGCCAGGGTTGCCGGGGAATAACCCACCAGGCTTTCGCTGCCTTCACTGATGTAGGCAAAGTCGATCTGTCCGGTCACCGATGCCCGCTCCAGGCGAAAGACCATTCCCGGAACGTTGGCGGCGATGCCCTGCAGGCGCGCCTCGCTTTCGCGCAGAGCCGCCAGCGCACGTCGACGTTCCGTCACATCGTTGAGGTAGACCACCAGGTATTCGGCATCACGAAAACGCAGGAAGCTCAAGGAAACGTCGGCCGGCAGGATGCTCCCGTCCGCTCGCACACACTCGGTCTCGAAACTCTGTGGCCCCTCCTCACTGGCACGGGCACGCTTCCACAGGTTCAGCCAGCGGTCCATGTGCAGGCCCGGCTCGAAGTCGATCAGCGGCCGGTCGATGATCGCGCCCTGCGCGTAGCCGAGCATGGTTTCGGCAGCACGGTTGGCGTAGCGCACATGACTGTCCCAGTTGACCCAGAGGATGCCGACGGTGCTCTGGTCGATGGAAAACTGGGTCAAGCGCAAGGCTTCTTCGCTGGCGGTGCGTTGGGCGATGTCTTCCCGCGCGGCACGCAGGCGACGCTCCACCGAGCGCTGCTGGCGGCGCTGCCAGAATACGATGGCCACGCTGCTGAGCAGCATTGCCAGGAGCAACAGCGTCAGGTTCTGCCAGAAGCCCGGGGTCTCGGTCAGGCGCGGATATTTTGGCTTGAGCCAGCGGCTGTGCAGTTGCTCCAGATCCTTCGCCGGGATGGCCTGCAAGGCGCTGTCGATGATCTCGGCCAACTGCGGCCAGTCCCGGCGTGTGGCCACCCGCAGCAATTGCGGCGAACCGATGTCGCCCACCACCGCCAGCTCGGCGAATTCGGGCTCGACCATCAGCCGTCCAAGCTGCGCCTCGTCGACCACCGCGTATCGGGCCTGCTGGGTCAGCAACAGCTGCAAGGCTTCACGCTCCATCGGCACACCCTGCAAATTGAGCGCCGGATAGTTGCTGCGCAGATAGTCGGCGGTGGCGCTGGGCATGCGCACCGCAACCCGGCTCTGAGTGTCGAGCTTCTCCAATTCCACGCCTTCGGCGCCTTTCTGCGCGCCGACGATCAGTTGCGGTACACGCATATAAGGGTCGGAAAATTGCCAGAGCCTGAGCCCCACCGGAGTCTGGGTCAGGCCTGGGGCGACATCCACCTCGCCATCACGCACCGCCTCTTCCAGTTGCGCAACGTCCTGAAAGTTGCGCCAGGTCAGTTCGACGTTCAAAGCCTTGCCCAACCACTGCATCAGCTCGACGTTGGTACCGGACAAACGCTGCAAGCGCCGGTCGTATTGCGCGTACGGTGCCTGCAGCACCAGGCCGACCCGTAGCTGCGGATGCTCCGCCAACCACTGGCGCTGGACGCCATTGAGTTGCACGTCATGGGTCTGCGGCGCAGGCGCGGCCCAGGCCATCAAGGGAAGCCATAAACAGCCGATAACCCACAGGCAGCAAAAACGCATCATCGAAGTCTCACGCACTGACAAATACTGACCAACCCATTAGGCTGCCGGAAATACTTCTGGTCATGGAATATCCGATGCCCTCTGTTTATCGCCTGGCGTTGCCAGCATTGTGCCTGTCGCTGATCCTGCCGAGTGCATTTTCTGTGCACGCCGGCGAACCAGCCCCCGCCGCTGCGGAACAACCCGCCGAAGAGAAGCCGGCCGAACGTCAACCCTTGCTCGAGCGTAGCCAGGAAGAAGCGGCGGCGCTTGCACGAAAGGTCCCGTCCCAGGAACAACAACAGCTACAAACCGGCAGCGATGCTTTTCTTGCGCTGTGGAAGCCAGCCAACACCAGCGATCCCAAGGGCGCGGTCATCATAATCCCCGGCGCAGGCGAAACAGCTGACTGGCCTCAAGCAATCAGCCCATTGCGCAAAAAGTTGCCGGATGCCGAATGGGGCAGCCTGAGCATCACGCTGCCGGACCTACAAAGCGACGTCATCGCACCCCGCACCGTGGAAACACCGCCCGAAACCAAACCGGCGGACGTAGCGGCCGCAGCGCCGGACGCCACCACCGCCGCCCCCATTGAGCAAGTGGCCGGGGGCGAAGCCGATGCGGCAGATCCCGCCATCGCCGAAACCGGTGAAGAACATGCCAAGGCCGACGCCGAACGGATTTTTGCCCGCATCGATGCGGCGCTGGCCTACGCCGAACAGCAGAGCGCCCGCAGCATCGTGCTGCTGGGCCACGGCACTGGTGCCTATTGGGCGGCGCGCTACCTCAGCGAAAAGCAGCCCGCGCAGATCGAACGCTTCGTGATGGTCGCGGCCCAAACGCCCGTCACCGCCACGCCGGGCCTGGCCGAACTGACGCCCACCCTGAAGCTGGCCACCGCCGATATCTTCTACATGGACAAGCCGCTGGATCGCAACGCGGCCTTGGAACGCCTGCAAGCGAGCAAGCGATTGAAGGGATCGAATTTCAGCCAGGTCGCCCTCAAGGCGTTGCCCAACGCAACGGCGGAGCAGGAACAGTTGTTCCGGCGGGTTCGGGGTTGGTTGAATCCACAAACGGACTAACGCTTCAAGTGAACCATTATTGTGGCGAGGGATTTATCCCCGCCGTGGTGCGAAGCGGCCCCAAATTGTCGATGCGGGTGTCAGAAATTCCCTGATGAATGGTTTTGGGAGCGCTTCGCACTCCAGCGGGGATAAATCCCGTCGCCACAATTGCTCGGCGCTCGGCTAGCGGAAGTCCCGCCGTTCGCGAATCAGCCTATAGGCGTTATGCAGCTCCCGGGTCCTGTCAGTCGCTTCACGCACCTGCAAGGGCGTCGCCCCGCTACCGGCGATCTTGTCCGGGTGGTGGCGGCTGAGCAGCCGACGGTAAGCCCGCTTTATCTGTGACGGCTCACTGGTGGCGGAAACGCCCAGCAGCCGCAACGCCTCCTGGTAAGTCACGCCGCTGTTGGGTCGCGACAGTTTCTGCGGTTCGTAATCGATCGCCAGCGCCTGGACCTGCTGCGGCGTCCAGCCCAACCACTTGCCCCATTGGGCAAGCAACTCGCGCTCACTCGCACCTGCGCGGCCATCGGCCCACACCATCCGCCAGCAAGCCCGTAGCACGCCTTCAGCCGCATGGGGCTGGAGGGCGAGGCGGCGCAGATAACCGCGCAAGCGATCGTGCTCGGACTTGCCCCGGTTGAACGCCGCGATGGCGCGACGTTGCGCCGGCTCGCTCAAGTCGAGCGCGCGCATCTCTTGGCGAGCCTGCTGGATATGCCCATCGACGACGCGCCCATCGCTTTTCGCCAGGCGTCCGAGCAACACGAACAACAATTCATCATTGCGCAACGCCGGACGACCGCCCAGGCGCTCACGCACTTGCGCCCAGCTGTGCAGGTCCAGGCGCCGATCCAGCGCCTGTCCCAACAATGCGCCGAGCATGGCCCCCGGGATGCTGGCTATGGCAAAGCCCGCTCCCGCTCCGATCAGAGTCCCTGGCCACCACATATCAACGGCTCGCTTCTATCAATGTTTCAACCTGCGCCAAGCGTTCATGAGTTCCGACATCTATCCAATGCCCGTCCAGGCGTTCGCCGCTGACCTGCTCCAGGGCCATGGCCCGGCGCAGCAACGGCGCAAGCTTGAACGCGCCGTCAACGCAACCGTCGAACAGCCGCGGGTGCAGGACTGCGATCCCGCTATAGGTCAGTTTGTCGGCCGTCGGCGCGCCTTCATGAACCTTTCCGTCGGCCAGGATGAAATCCCCGCCGGGGTGATGCTCGGGATTGTCCACCAACACCAGATGGGCCATGGCGTCGAGCGGCCGATGCAAGGTGCCGAAATCGAAGTCGGTCCAGATGTCGCCATTGACCACCACGAACGCTTCGTCGTCCAACAGCGGTAGCGCGCGGAAGATGCCGCCACCGGTTTCCAGTGGCTCGCCTTCCGCCGAATAGGCAATGCGCACGCCGAACCGCGAGCCGTCCCCCAGGTAATCCTCGATCTGTTGGCCGAGCCAGGCGTGATTGATCACCACCTCGCTGAAGCCGGCGGCAACCAGCGCGCGCAGGTGATACTCGATCAAGGGAACGCCGGCGACGCGGATCAAAGGCTTGGGCGTGGTCAGCGTCAGGGGCCGCATGCGCTCGCCCTTGCCTGCCGCCAGGATCATCGCCTTCATGCGGTCGCTCCGGCCGATTGCCGCAGGCTGCAAAGCAGTTCATCAAGCGGCGCCAATTCAGGACGACGAGCGATGACCGCTTCTATATATGCGAAGAACCGCGGTACATCACCCAGGTATCTCGGCTTGCCGTCGCGATGGCAGATACGCGCGAAGATGCCGATCACCTTCAGATGGCGCTGTACGCCCATCAAGTCGCTGGCGCGCAGGAAATCCTCGAAATCCGGCTGGACCGGAATGCCGAGGGCACCGGCTTCTTGCCAGTAATTTTCCAGCCAACCACGCACACGCTCCTCGGGCCAACTGAGGAAGGCGTCCTTGAACAGACAGGTCACGTCGTAGGTCACCGGGCCATAAACCGCATCCTGGAAATCCAGCACGCCTGGATTGGGCTCGCTGAGCATCAGGTTGCGCGGCATGTAGTCGCGGTGCACCAGTACTTTCGGTTGGGCCAGGGCACTGTTGATCAATAGCTCGGACGCTTGCTGCCAAAGTTGTTGCTGGGTCGCATCGAGTTCGATGCCCAGCTCGCGCTTGACGTACCACTCCGGGAACAGCTCCAGTTCGCGACGCAGCAAAGCAACGTCATAGCTGGGCAGTGGCGCCACCATCGGCAGTTGCTGAAACGCCAACAAGGCTTGCAGGGCATCGCGGAACAAATCGTCGGCATTTTCGCCGTCGATCACGTCCAGATACGTCCGGTTGCCCAAATCGTTGAGCAAAAGAAAACCGCGTTCGAGGTCTTCAGCATAAATTTTTGGCACGTTGATGCCGGATTTCGCCAGCAAAAAAGCAATATCGACGAAGGGTTTGCAGTTTTCCTGTGGCGGCGGCGCGTCCATCACGATCAAGCTGCGGCCCGCGCCTTCCCAACGGAAATACCGCCGGAAACTCGCGTCGCTGCTGGCCGCGGTCAATGTGGCCGGGGGCACGGCGCCCCAACCTTGCTGGGTGAAAAGGATCGGTAGTTGCTCATCGAGCCAAACTTTCAGGTGTTGCAAGCGTACATCTTGGTCAGGCATTGCAAGGGTCTCCGACGGCGCTAGCCGTCAAGCGGGTCATGCTTTATTATCCAGCATCTTTTTCAGACCATCGAGAGGCGTGCGGCCCACACCGCGGGCAGATGGCACGCAGGAAGCCCGGACTAATAAGATGGCATTGAAATCCCCCGCGTTTCGTAAAAAATTTCCGTTGCTGGTCACCGGCAGTCTGCTGGCCCTGCAACCTTTGGCCTCTTCATTCGTCGTCGCGGCGCAGCAGTATGACTGCTCCGTCTCCGCTTCGGGTGCCTGGGACTGTTCACCCAAGACGCCGGCCGCTGCATTGCCGCCGCGCCCCGTGCATGAAGGCAGCGCAGTAGCCGATAGCGGCAGCGCCCCGGCCGAAAGCGGTTCTGGCGAAGAAGCCGGTGAAAAGCCGATGCTGGTCACCGAAGCCAAGGGCCGTGGCCTGAAGTCGCGCAGTGCAGACTACAGTCACCTGGACTGGGTTCCGCGCGAGAACCTCACGCCCGCTCAACTGGCTGAAACCGGTCCCTACTGCGCTGGCGCGTATATCGAACCGACGCGTCCTGGCATGAACGACAAGACGGCCAAAAGCGATGCCCCGACCTTCCTGGGCGCCAAGGCCTCGCGCTACGAGCAGGAGCAGCAGGTAGCGACCCTGGCCGGTGACGTGGTCATGCGCCAGGGCAGCATGCAGGTCGAAGCCGACGAGGCCAGCCTGTACCAGGCCGAGAACCGTGGCGAGCTGAATGGCAACGTACGGGTTCGCGACAACGGTGCGCTGATCGTCGGCGACCACGCCGATGTGCAGCTGGACACCGGCGAAGCCAAGGTCGACAACGCCGAATACGTGATGCACAAGTCGCGCATCCGCGGTAATGCGCTTTATGCCAAGCGCGCCGAGAACGCGATCATCCGCCTCAAGGACGGTACGTACACCACGTGCGAACCGAGCAGCAACGCCTGGACACTCAAGGGCAACAACATCACCTTGAACCCGGCCACCGGTTTCGGTACTGCAACCAACGTGACATTGCGGGTCAAGGACATTCCGGTCCTGTACACGCCGTACATCTATTTCCCGATCGACGACCGTCGCCAGTCCGGCTTCCTGCC
Source organism: Pseudomonas sp. BP11-1-1 (assembly GCF_052112105.1). Lineage (NCBI taxonomy): Bacteria > Pseudomonadati > Pseudomonadota > Gammaproteobacteria > Pseudomonadales > Pseudomonadaceae > Pseudomonas > Pseudomonas sp. BP11-1-1. The sequence goes on along the minus strand of NZ_JAUTYU010000002.1, from coordinate 664,259 downwards.
GCCGACCATTGGCAGCGGCAGCGATACCGGCTTACTGCTGGTCACCCCGTACTATTTCAACCTGGCGCCAAACTACGACGCCACGTTGTACCCACGCTACATGGGCAAGCGCGGAATGTTGATGGAAGGCGAATTCCGTTACCTGACCAAATCCAGTGAAGGTCAGTTCGGCGCCGCGTACCTCAACGATGAAGACGATGAGCGTAGCGGGCAGACCGACTACGACAAGACCCGCTACATGTACAACTGGCAGCACAAGGGCGGCCTCGATTCGCGCGTGCTGACGGAAGTCGACTACACCAAGATCAGCGATCCGTACTACTTCCAGGATCTCCAGACCGACCAGATCGGCGTGGAATCGCGGGACTATGTGAACCAGCAAGGTGCCGTCAGCTATCGCGGTGACAACTACACCGCGCGGTTGAATGCCCAGGCTTACCAGATGGCGACGATTTCGAAGGTCACGCCTTATAATCGCCTGCCTCAGATCACTTTCAACGGCTCTCTGCCCGAACATCCGTATGGTCTGGATTTCGCGTACAAGACCGAGCTGGTGCGGTTTGATCGTGATTTGCGGACCGGTAACTACACCGACGAAGACGGAAATACTGAGCCGTTCCTCGACAACAACATCCGCGGCTTGGCCAGGGCTAACGGCGATCGCCTGAACCTGGCCCCTGTGATGAGCCTGCCGATGACCGCAAGCTACGGCTATATCAAGCCGTCGCTCAAATACCAGTACACCCAATATGATCTGGACCTGGACAGCAGGGGCAAATCGCAGGTCGCGGCGCAGAACGCCGAAGCCGATCGCCTGCGCGGCACCTACAGCAGTAGCCAGAGCCGTGGCGTTCCAATCGCCAGCATCGACAGCGGCCTGTATTTCGACCGCGACACCCAATGGTTCGGCACCAACTACCGCCAGACCCTGGAGCCCCGCCTGTTCTATCTCTATGTACCAGAGAAGGACCAGAGCGATATCCCGGTGTTCGATACCAGCGAATCGACCTTCAGCTATTCCTCGCTGTTCCGGGATAACCGCTTCACTGGCTCCGACCGTGTCGGCGACGAGAACAAGCTGTCCCTGGGCGTGACCAGCCGCTGGATCGAAGAAAACGGTTTCGAGCGTCAACGCGTCAGCGTTGGCCAGGCCTTGTACTTCAAGGATCGCGAAGTCCAACTGCCAGGCATCGACTTCAAGACTCGCGAAGACGCCAAGTCCGACGTTTCCCCGTACGCCTTGGAATACGAATATCGCTGGAACCGCGATTGGCGCACCACGGCGACCTACAACTGGGATCCGGATACTCACAGCCCTCGTTCGGGCAGTGCGATGTTCCACTACCAGCCGGAAGACAACCCGAACAAAGTCATCAACGCCGGTTATCGCTATCGCAACGACCAGGTCCGCTACGACGAGGCCACAGGTCAATGGCAAGTGGGCGGTGGCGACTACGGCACCCCGGGTACACCCGGTTACGTGAAGGACTACTACAAGATCAAGCAGCACGACTTCTCGGTCATCTGGCCGATCGTGCCGCAGTGGAACGCCATCAGCCGCTGGCAGTATGACTACAACCGCAACCGTACCCTGGAAGCCTTTGGTGGTTTCGAATACGACAACTGCTGCTGGAAACTGCGCCTGATCAACCGTTACTGGGTCGACTATGAAGAGTTCAGTCAAGCCGCCCCGGAAAACGAAAAAGGCGACCACGGCGTCTTCCTCCAAATTGTTCTGAAGGGACTCGGCGGCCTCACCGGCGCCAAGGTAGAGAGTTTCCTCGACAAAGGCATTCAAGGTTATCGTGAACGTGAAGACCAAGCTTTCTGATTGTCTGCGCCCGCTGATGCTGGGCGCGCTGTTCCTGGGTACCGCGGCCAACGCCGCGGTGCAATCCATCGACAAGGTCGTGGCCATCGTCGACAACGACGTGGTCATGCAAAGCCAACTGGACCAGCGTGTCCATGAAGTCCAGCAAACCATTGCCAAGCGTGGCGGTGGCTTGCCACCACCGGGCGTGCTGGACCAGCAGGTGCTTGAGCGCCTGATCGTTGAAAACCTGCAATTGCAGATTGGCGAACGTTCCGGCATCCGCATCACCGATGAAGAGCTGAACCAGGCTGTCGGCACCATTGCCCAGCGCAACAACATGACCATCGACCAGTTCCGCGCTGCCCTGGCTCGCGACGGCCTGTCTTTTGACGACGCCCGCGACCAGATCCGTCGCGAGATGGTCATCAGCCGTGTACGTCAGCGTCGTGTGGCCGAACGCATCCAGGTGTCCGAGCAGGAAGTGAAGAACTTTCTCGCTTCCGACCTGGGCAAAATGCAGCTGTCCGAAGAGTTGCACCTGGCAAACATCCTGATCCCCACTCCGGAAAGCGCCAACTCCGAAGCGATCCAGAGTGCGTATCGCCAGGCGACGGACGTTTACCAGCAACTCAAGCAAGGCGCTGACTTTGGCCAGATGGCCGTGGCGCGTTCCGCCAGCGAGAACGCGCTGGAAGGCGGCGACATGGGCTGGCGCAAAGCCGCTCAGCTGCCCCCTCCGTTCGACCGCGAGCTCAGTTCCATGGCCGTGGGTGACATCACCCAGCCAGCCCGTACACCCGGCGGTTTCATCATCCTGAAGCTGTTGGAAAAACGCGGTGGCGGCACCCAGGTTCGCGACGAAGTACATGTTCGCCACATCCTGATCAAGCCGAGTGAAATCCGCAGCGAAGCCGAAACCAAGCGTTTGGCCGAGAAGCTTTACGAACGGATCACTTCTGGCGAGGACTTCGCCGAGCTGGCGAAGAGCTTCTCGGAAGACCCGGGTTCGGCCCTGAACGGTGGCGACCTGAACTGGGTCGACCCGAATGCGCTGGTTCCCGAATTCCGCCAGGTCATGGCCGAAACACCGCAGGGCCAACTGTCCAAACCGTTCAAGAGCCCTTATGGCTGGCACGTGCTGGAAGTCCTTGGCCGCCGCGCCACCGACAGCACGACCCAGGCGCGCGAGCAGCAGGCCATGACGGTATTGCGTAACCGCAAATACGACGAAGAGTTGCAAACCTGGCTGCGCCAGATTCGCGACGAAGCCTACGTCGAAATCAAACTCCCTGGCGCAGACCAGGCAGCGCAGTGAAACCCAAGCGTTTCGCGCTGACCCCCGGCGAACCAGCCGGCATTGGTCCCGACCTCTGCCTGCTGCTCGCCTCGCAAGCCCAGCCGCACCCCCTGATTGCCATTACCAGCCGCGACCTGCTCATTGAGCGGGCCGCGCAGTTGGGGGTGGCGGTCGACCTGCTATCGGTCACGCCGGATGCCTGGCCCGATGCTCCGGCGCCTGCCGGCTGCCTGTATGTTTGGGATACCCCGTTGGGCGCCCCGGTCGTGACGGGACAGTTGGACACCGCTAACGCGGCGTTCGTCCTGGACACGCTGACCCGCGCAGGCCAGGGCTGCCTGGACGGAGCCTTCGCTGGCATGATCACCGCGCCGGTGCACAAGGGCGTGATCAACGACTCCGGCATACCGTTTTCCGGCCACACGGAGTTCCTGGCCGACCTGACCCAGACCGCGCAAGTGGTGATGATGCTCGCCACCCGAGGCCTTCGCGTGGCGCTGGTCACCACTCACCTGCCCCTGAAGGATGTCGCCGACGCCGTAACATCGCAACGCCTGGAACGGGTCACGCGGATACTGCACACCGACCTCCGGGAAAAATTCGGCATCGCCCAGCCTCGTATCCTGGTGTGCGGGCTGAACCCCCATGCCGGCGAAGGCGGACACCTGGGCCGCGAAGAAATCGACATCATTGAACCTACATTGGAACGCTTGCGCAGCGAGGGCATGGATTTGCGTGGCCCGCTGCCGGCCGACACTCTGTTTACCCCCAAATATCTGGAGCACTGCGACGCGGTGCTGGCGATGTACCACGACCAGGGCCTGCCCGTGCTGAAGTACAAAGGCTTCGGCGCGGCGGTCAACGTGACCCTGGGCCTGCCCATCATCCGTACCTCGGTGGACCACGGCACTGCCCTGGACCTGGCCGGCAGCGGCAGGATCGACACCGGCAGCCTGCAAGTCGCACTGGAAACCGCCTACCAGATGGCCGAGACCCATTTATGACCGAGCAATACCAACACCGTGCGCGCAAGCGCTTCGGCCAGAACTTCCTGCATGACGCTGGCGTGATCGATCGCATCCTGCGCTCCATCAATGCCAAGGTGGATGACCGCCTGCTCGAGATCGGGCCGGGCCAAGGTGCCCTGACCGAAGGTTTGCTCGGCAGCGGCGCACAACTGGACGTGGTGGAACTGGACAAGGACCTCGTCCCGATCCTTAACCAGCAATTCGCCGGCAAGAGCAACTTCAACCTGCACCAAGGCGACGCGCTGAAATTCGACTTCAACAGCCTGAACGCCGCGCCGGGCAGCCTTCGAGTCGTGGGCAACCTGCCATACAACATCTCCACGCCGCTGATTTTTCACCTGCTGAACAATGCCAGTCTGATCCGCGACATGCACTTCATGCTGCAGAAGGAAGTGGTCGAGCGCCTCGCCGCCGGTCCTGGCGGCGGCGATTGGGGGCGTTTGTCGATCATGGTCCAGTACCACTGCCGCGTGGATCACCTGTTCAACGTGGGGCCTGGCGCGTTCAACCCACCACCGAAAGTCGACTCCGCCATCGTCCGGCTTGTCCCCCACGCGGTCCTGCCGCATCCGGCAAAGGATCATCGCTTGCTGGAACGCGTCGTGCGCGAAGCCTTCAACCAGCGTCGCAAAACCCTGCGCAACACCTTGAAGCTGTTGCTCAGCAGCGCCGAAATCGAAGCCGCCGGCGTCGATGGCAGCCTGCGTCCCGAGCAGCTGGACCTGGCGGCTTTCGTGCGCCTGGCCGACAAGCTCAGCGAACAAGTCACGCCCACGACGGCTGCCAACTAACAGGCCACGACCGCTATCGGGCAGTACGCCGGTCTGGTTTACTACCCGATACGTGGCCTAGACTAATCTCTTGAGTCATGTCCGCGTCCCGCTTAAGGCCTTTTTGCATGTCCGATCCTCGTTATCAGGTCGACGTCAGCGTCGCCACCCGCTTTCTGGCAGAACAGTCGCAACCCGAACACAACCGTTTCGCTTTCGCCTATACCATCACGGTGCGCAACAACGGCTCTTTGCCGGCCAGGCTATTGTCGCGACACTGGGTCATCACCGATGGCGACGGACACGTCGAGGAAGTCCGCGGCGAGGGCGTGGTCGGCCAGCAACCGTTGATCGACGCAGGTAAAAGCCACAGCTATAGCAGCGGCACGGTGATGACCACCCAGGTCGGCACCATGCAGGGTACCTACCAGATGTTGGCCGAAGACGGTAAACGCTTCGACGCCATCATCAAGCCCTTTCGCCTGGCGGTGCCCGGAGCGCTGCACTGATGGCCACGTATGCGGTGGGCGACCTGCAAGGCTGCCTAGACCCGCTCAGGTGCCTGCTGGAACGGGTAGCGTTTGATCCACAAAAAGACACGCTGTGGCTGGTGGGCGACCTGGTCAACCGCGGCCCGCAATCACTCGAAACCCTTCGCTTTCTCCATGGCATCCGCGATTCGCTGGTCTGCGTGCTTGGCAACCACGACCTGCACTTGCTGGCCGCCTGGCAGAACATCGAGCGCCTGAAAAAATCCGATACCTTGAAAGAGATCCTGGACGCGCCTGATTGCGTCGAGCTGCTCGAATGGCTGCGCCAGCAAAAGCTCATGCATTACGACGAGACGCGCAACCTTGCACTGGTCCATGCCGGCATTCCGCCCCAATGGTCCCTGCGCAAGGCATTAAAGTGCGCGAGCGAAGTGGAGCAGGCGCTACGGGACGACAACCTGTTCGGCCCCTACCTGGACGGCATGTACGGCAACGAACCGGTCAAATGGGACAATGACCTGACCGGCGCGGCCCGCCTTCGGGTCATTACCAACTATTTCACCCGCATGCGTTTCTGCACACGCGACGGCAAGCTGGATCTCAAGGGCAAGGAAGGCATCGAGACCGCCCCACCCGGTTATGCGCCATGGTTCAAGCACAAGGAACGCAAGACCCGTAACCTGAAGATCATTTTTGGTCATTGGGCGGCCCTTGAAGGTCAAAGCGACGAGCCCGGGGTCTTTGCCCTCGATACCGGCTGCGTATGGGGCAGCGCGTTGACGCTGATGAACGTCGACACCGGCGAACTGCTGCGCTGCGATTGCGACGATAAAGGCCGCCCCAAACCACATCTATCGACCACCGCATCATTGCCGGCCGGCACTGCCCTTTGATCGGCTTTGCGCTTCAGGCCACAGGAGTCCTAAATGACCGAATTCAAACGCATCCCTCCCGAACAGGCCCACGCCCTGCGTGAACAGGGCGCCGTCGTCGTCGATGTGCGCGACCCCGCCACTTTCGCAGTTTTGCACATCAGTGGCTCCAAGCATCTGGATAATCATTCCCTTCATGCTTTCATCCAGGCCGCTGATCTCGATGCGCCTACCATCGTGGTCTGCTACCACGGCAACTCCAGCCAGAGTGCGGCGGCCTACTTGATCAGCCAGGGCTTCAGTGACGTCTACAGCCTGGACGGTGGTTTTGAGCTGTGGCGCTCGACTTACCCTGGAGAAACCGAGCAAGGCTCCCACGAATAATTTTTTATGCCGTGCAAGCCCACGCGAACCGCGGGCTTGGGCGATGGCAGACGAACGGTCTGCCATAACTAATTACGTATTCCACCTTTACCTCTCAGATTCCGAACTATCCTTAGCCTCAGGCCATCCAAAACAGGGGAGAGCCGGTACACCGGCGCGCGGGTCATCGGGAGTCAGCTTCCAGGAGTCGATATTCCTGGAAGCATTCTGGGGGGTAAAACGGCAACTGGGTTCCCAGCGGCTGTCCAGCATCGACTGATTGATCCGACACCGGCTCCACGTATCGAGCGAGGTGACGTCATGAGTATTTTTAGCCACTTCCAGCAACGTTTCGAGTCCACGCGGCAGGAGGAGTACTCGCTGCAGGAATACCTCGAACTCTGCAAGCAGGACCGCAGTGCCTACGCATCGGCCGCGGAGCGTCTGTTGCTGGCCATTGGAGAACCGGAACTGCTGGATACCTCGACCAACTCGAGGCTCTCGCGGATATTTTCCAACAAGGTGATCCGCCGCTACCCGGCCTTTGCCGACTTCCACGGGATGGAGGAATGCATCGAGCAGATCGTGTCCTACTTCCGCCATGCCGCCCAGGGCCTGGAGGAGAAGAAACAAATCCTCTACCTGCTCGGCCCCGTCGGCGGCGGTAAATCATCACTGGCCGAGAAGCTCAAGCAACTGATTGAGAAAGTGCCCTTTTATGCCATCAAGGGGTCGCCGGTGTTCGAGTCCCCGCTGGGGCTGTTCAACGCCACCGAAGATGGCGCCATTCTCGAGGAAGATTTCGGCATTCCGCGCCGCTACCTCAACACCATCATGTCGCCATGGGCCACCAAGCGCCTGGCCGAGTTCGGCGGTGACATCAGCCAGTTCCGGGTGGTCAAGCTCTACCCATCGATCCTCAACCAGATTGCGGTCGCCAAGACCGAGCCTGGGGATGAAAACAACCAGGACATTTCCGCCCTGGTGGGCAAGGTCGATATCCGCAAGCTGGAGGAATTCCCACAGAACGACGCCGACGCCTACAGCTATTCTGGCGCGCTGTGCCGGGCCAACCAGGGCCTGATGGAATTCGTCGAAATGTTCAAGGCGCCCATCAAGGTGCTTCACCCGTTGCTGACCGCCACCCAGGAAGGTAACTACAACAGCACCGAGGGGTTGGGGGCGATTCCGTTCAGCGGCATCCTGCTGGCGCACTCCAACGAATCGGAATGGCACACCTTCCGCAACAACAAGAACAACGAAGCCTTCATCGACCGGATCTACATCGTCAAGGTGCCTTACTGCCTGCGGGTCACCGACGAGGTGAAGATCTACGACAAGCTGCTGTTCAACAGCTCGCTGTCCAAGGCCCATTGCGCGCCCGACACACTGAAGATGCTGGCCCAGTTCACCGTGCTGTCGCGCCTCAAGGAGCCGGAAAACTCCAACATCTATTCGAAGATGCGGGTCTACGACGGCGAAAACCTCAAGGACACCGATCCAAAGGCCAAGTCGATCCAGGAATACCGCGACAACGCGGGCGTGGACGAAGGGATGAACGGCCTCTCCACTCGTTTCGCGTTCAAGATCCTGTCCAAGGTCTTCAACTTCGATCCGCATGAAATCGCCGCCAACCCGGTCCACCTGTTGTATGTGCTTGAGCAACAGATCGAGCAGGAACAATTCCAGGCGGAAACCCGCGAGCGGTACCTGCGCTTCCTCAAGGAATACCTGGCGCCCCGCTACATCGAGTTCATCGGCAAGGAAATCCAGACCGCCTACCTGGAATCCTACAGCGAATACGGTCAGAACATCTTCGATCGCTACGTGCTGTACGCAGATTTCTGGATTCAGGACCAGGAATACCGCGATCCGGAAACCGGCGAGATCCTCAATCGCGTGGCGCTCAACGAGGAACTGGAAAAGATCGAGAAACCGGCGGGCATCAGCAATCCGAAGGATTTCCGCAACGAGATCGTCAACTTCGTCCTGCGCGCCCGGGCCAACAACAACGGCAAGAACCCTACGTGGCTCAGCTACGAGAAGCTGCGGGTGGTCATCGAGAAGAAAATGTTCTCCAACACCGAAGACCTGCTGCCCGTCATCAGCTTCAACGCCAAGGCCAGCAAGGAGGACCAGCAAAAACACAACGACTTCGTTACACGCATGGTCGAACGTGGCTACACCGACAAACAGGTACGACTGCTGTCCGAGTGGTACCTGCGGGTCCGGAAATCGCAGTAGTACAGCGACAAGCTACAAGCTATAAGCTGCAAGAGAAAAGCGCGTGAGCCTGCTTTTGCTCGCAGCTTGTAGCTCACGACTTGAAGCTCCCCCGGAGGGGCCTATGAGCTATGTGATCGACCGACGCCTCAATGGCAAGAACAAGAGCACGGTGAACCGCCAGCGTTTTTTGCGGCGCTACCGTGATCACATCAAGAAAGCCGTCGAAGAGGCGGTCAGCCGCCGCTCCATTACCGACATGGAACACGGCGAACAAATCAGCATTCCCGGTCGCGACATCGACGAGCCGGTGCTTCACCATGGCCGCGGCGGCAAGCAGACCGTCGTGCACCCTGGAAACAAGGAATTCACCAGCGGCGAGCACATCCCTCGCCCACCCGGTGGGGGCGGAGGCAAAGGCCCTGGCAAGGCTGGCAATTCCGGCGAAGGCATGGACGAGTTCGTGTTCCAGATTACCCAGGAGGAATTCCTTGAATTCATGTTCGAGGACCTGGAGTTGCCGAACCTGGTCAAACGCAACCTGACGGGCACAGACACCTTCAAGACGGTGCGGGCCGGTATCAGCAACGAGGGCAACCCCTCGCGCATCAACATCATCCGCACCCTGCGCTCAGCCCACGCCCGCCGCATCGCCCTGTCAGGTAGCAGCCGGGCGAAACTGCGCGAAGCCAAGGAAGAACTGGCCCGTCTCAAGCGCGAGGAACCCGATAACTTCGGCGACATTCAGGACCTGGAAGCGGAGATCGAGAAACTCAGCGCGCGCATCCACCGCGTGCCGTTCCTGGATACTTTCGACCTCAAGTACAACCTGCTGGTGAAGCAGCCAAACCCCAGTTCCAAGGCCGTGATGTTCTGCCTCATGGACGTATCCGGCTCCATGACCCAAGCGACCAAGGACATTGCCAAGCGCTTCTTCATCCTGTTGTACCTGTTCCTGAAGCGGAACTACGACAAGATCGACGTGGTGTTCATCCGTCACCACACCAGCGCCCGGGAGGTCGACGAAGAAGAATTTTTCTATTCCCGGGAAACCGGTGGCACCATTGTTTCCAGCGCCTTGAAGTTGATGCAGGAAATCATGGCCGCACGTTATCCAGCCAACGAATGGAATATCTATGCGGCGCAGGCGTCCGACGGGGATAACTGGAACGACGATTCGCCCATTTGCCGCGACATCCTGATCAACCAGATCATGCCGTTCGTCCAGTACTACACCTATGTGGAAATAACTCCACGCGAACATCAGGCCCTGTGGTACGAATACGAACGCATCGCCGAAGCCTTTTCCGACACGTTTGCCCAACAGCAACTGGTCTCGGCCGGGGATATCTACCCGGTCTTCCGTGAACTCTTCCAGCGCAGGTTAGTGACATGACCGCCAAAAAAGAGCAGAAGCGCCAGCCCATCTCCACCGGTTCCGAATGGACATTTGAACTGATCCAGGCCTACGACCGCGAAATCAGTCGTATCGCGGACCGTTATGCCCTGGACACCTACCCGAACCAGATTGAAGTGATCACCGCCGAGCAGATGATGGACGCCTATGCGTCGGTCGGCATGCCGCTGGGCTATCACCACTGGTCCTATGGCAAGCATTTTCTCAGTACGGAAAAATCCTATAGCCGAGGCCAGATGGGATTGGCCTACGAAATCGTGATCAACTCCGACCCGTGCATTGCCTACCTGATGGAAGAAAACACCATCTGCATGCAAGCCTTGGTGGTGGCGCATGCGTGCTATGGGCACAACAGTTTCTTCAAGGGCAACTACCTGTTCCGTACGTGGACCGATGCCAGCTCGATCATCGATTACCTGGTATTTGCCAAGCAGTACATCATGCAGTGCGAAGAGCGCCACGGCATCGACGCCGTGGAGGACTTGCTGGATTCCTGCCATGCCTTGATGAACTACGGCGTGGACCGCTACAAGCGCCCCTATCCGATTTCCGCTGAAGAAGAGCGGCGCAGGCAAAAGGACAGGGAAGAACATCTGCAGAAGCAGATCAACGACCTATGGCGGACCATCCCCAAGGGCGCGGACAAATACAGCGAGAAGGACAACGCGCGCTTCCCTGCCGAGCCCCAGGAAAACATCCTCTATTTCATCGAAAAGCATGCGCCGCTGCTGGAGCCTTGGCAGCGGGAAATCGTGCGGATCGTGCGCAAGATCGCCCAGTATTTCTATCCGCAGCGCCAGACTCAGGTCATGAACGAGGGTTGGGCGACGTTCTGGCACTACACACTGATGAACGACCTGTACGACGAGGGCCTGGTCACCGACGGCTTCATGATGGAGTTCCTCACATCCCATACCAGCGTGGTGTTCCAACCCGGCTTCGACAGCCCCTATTACAGCGGCATCAACCCTTATGCGCTGGGCTTTGCGATGTACCGCGACATTCGGCGGATGTGTGAAAACCCAACCGAAGAGGATCGTCGCTGGTTTCCTGAGCTGGCCGGGTCGGATTGGTTGTCCACGATCAAATTCGCGATGAGCAGCTTCAAGGATGAGAGCTTCATCCTGCAGTACCTTTCGCCCAAAGTGATCCGCGACCTGAAGCTATTCAGCATCCTTGACGATGATCAGAAGGACGACCTGCTGGTACCCGCGATCCATGATGAAAGCGGTTATCGCATCATCCGTGAAACCCTGGCGGCGCAGTACAACCTGGGCAATCGCGAACCCAACGTACAGATCTACAGCATCGACCGCCGTGGGGATCGCTCGCTGACGCTCCGTCATCAACAGCACAATCGCAAGCCGCTGGGCGATTCAACCGATGAAGTCCTCAAGCACCTGCATCGCCTCTGGGGATTCGATATCCACCTCGAAACCCTGCAAGGCGAACAGGTGATGAAAACCCATCATGTCCCCCCGCGAAATGAACAAGCCGAAGGAGACTACGGCCGCCTGGACTTGGCCGTCATACATCTTTGATAGCGTTTTCGCCTCCGGCGGTCCGGCGTAAAGGTTTATCCTGTCGGCCCAACGGAGGTTTTTTATGCAGATCTACAAAGTTGGCGGCGCCGTTCGCGACCGCCTGCTGGGGATTCCCGTCACCGACATCGATCGGGTCGTCGTGGGCGCCACCGCCGAGGAAATGCTCGCCAAGGGCTTCCGCCCCGTAGGGGCTGATTTCCCGGTATTTCTTGACCCGAAGACAGGCGAGGAATATGCCCTCGCCCGCACGGAACGCAAGAGCGGCAGGGGCTATGGCGGCTTCGTGTTCCATGCCAGCCCCGAGGTGACGCTCGAAGAAGACCTGATCCGCAGGGACCTGACAATCAATGCGATTGCCGAGGATGATCATGGCAATCTCATCGACCCCTATCATGGCCAGCGAGATATCGAAGCACGGATGCTGCGTCACGTTTCCACAGCTTTCGCCGAAGATCCCCTCAGGGTCCTGCGTGTTGCTCGTTTTGCCGCGCGCTATGCCCCGCTGGGCTTCAAGGTTGCAGACGAGACTCTTGAGCTGATGCGCCAACTCAGCGATTCAGGCGAGCTGGAAGCATTGACGGCAGAACGCAGCTGGAAAGAAATCTCACGCGCGCTGATGGAAAACCAGCCGCAGGTATTTATTCAAGTGCTTCGTGACTGTGATGCGCTCAAGATCCTGATGCCCGAAGTCGACGCATTGTTCGGCGTACCACAACCTGAAGCCCATCATCCCGAAATCGACACAGGCGCCCATACCCTGGGCGTGCTGGAACAGTCAGCACGGTTCAAGCAGCCGCTGTCGGTCCGTTGGGCTTGCCTGTTGCATGATTTGGGAAAAGGCCTGACGCCCGAGCATGAATGGCCACGCCACATCGCCCATGAACACACCGGGCTGAAACTGATCAAAGCGGTCAACGAGCGTTTCAAGGCGCCCCGCGACTGTCAGGAATTGGCGCTACTGGTGGGCCAATACCACACCCATGGTCATCGCGCGCTGGAACTCAAGGCATCCACTTTGCTTGAGCTGCTGCAGAGTTTCGATGTGTACCGGCGCCCCCAGCGCTTCGAGGAGTTCATCGCCGCATGCGAGATGGACGCACGCGGACGCAAGGGGCTTGAAGAGCGAAGTTATCCACAGGCCGATTATCTGCGGGGCGCTGCGTCAGCGGCCCGGGCAGTAGCGGTGCAACCGTTGCTGGAGAAAGGCTTCAAGGGACCGGAACTCGGTGAGGCGATCAAGCGTGAGCGCCTCAAGACACTGAAGGCTTACAAGGAAGCGGCGAGCTGACGACGTCGGCCGCCGCTTTACAGCAGATCCAACGGCGTAAGCTGCTTCCCTCGCCACTCGAATGCCACCGGCGCTAGCACCTGGTCGATCTGTGCTTCTTCCCACAACGTTGCAAAGCTCTTGCCCACGCCCGGATGAATCCGATCCGGCGCAATCAACGACAAAGGCCATAGCACAAAGGCATTCTTGAGGATTTCCGCGCGCGGAAGGATCAACCCATCGAAGTTGCCAACCTGTTCGCCATACAACAACACGTCGATATCCAACGGCAAACCCTTGCGGTCCGGCGCGTAACGACCATTGTCGGCCTCGATGAATTTGAGCCGGCGATCCAGCTCCATCAGCGGTAGGTCAGTGAAGGCCGACACGACAAAATTGAAGAACGGACCGCTCTTGATGCCTACCGGCTGGCTCTCGAACACGGCCGAGCAGCGCATATCGACCAAAAAACCGGCCAATGCCTCAAGCCCTGCGGACAAATGGGTTTCGCGCTCGATATTGCTGCCGAGCCCGAGGAAAACCTGTGTCAGCGACATCCGCGCTCGATCTCCACGCCAACCCCACTGGCAGCCGGAACGGCGCCAGGCTTGGTTACTTTCAGGCGCAGCCAGGTAATCTCGAACTCGTCCATGAGCTCCTTGGCCAAACGCTCTGCAAAGGTCTCGACCAGCTGGAACTGCGCCAGCTCTGCGAACGCCTGGATACGCGCCGAAACGCTGGCGTAATCGAGAGCCAGGGTAAGGTCGTCGCCCGCGGCGGCCGGGCGGTTGTCCCAGGCGAAGCTCAGGTCAAGCCGCAGGCACTGTCGGATGCCTCGCTCCCAGTCGTAGGCACCGATTACCGTGTCGACTTCCAGGCCCTCGATAAACACTCTGTCCAAGCACTTTTCTCCGCAGCACGACAAGGGCGCAATGCGCCGTTAGAATCAGGGCGTCCTCGCCCGGAATGGTTAGCATGTTTTGGTTACTGGCGATCCTCGCCTACCTGCTCGGCTCACTGTCCTTCGCCATTTTGCTCAGCCGCCTGACCGGTCGACCGGATCCGCGAATGAGTGGCTCGGGCAATGCCGGCGCCACCAACATGCTGCGCCTGGCCGGACGCAAACTCGCCATCCTGACCCTGCTTGGCGACCTCTGCAAAGGCCTTGTCCCGGTATTGATCGCCAGCCTTGCAGGGCTCTCGTTGCAACAACAGGCCTGGATCGGCGTCTGCGCCGTTATCGGCCACCTGTTCCCGCTGTACTTCCGCTTTCGTGGCGGCAAGGGTGTCGCCACCGCCGCCGGCATGCTGCTGGGTCTTTATCCCCCTGCCGCCCTGCTGGCTGTCTGCGCCTGGCTGCTGACCTTCTACCTGACTCGGACCAGCTCCCTGGCCGCGCTGATCGCCACGCCGCTGACCCTGCCGTTGCTAGCCTGGCAGGAACCGGCGGCCCTGTTGCCAATGACCGCGCTGGTTGCACTGATCGTCTGGCGCCACCGGGGCAATCTACGCGACCTGTTCGCCGGGCGCGAACGGCATTTTTAAATGACGCTTCACAGCGGCGCCAACTGCTCCATGGGCCAACGCGCCTGCACACTGATCGCCAAGCTTTCCTGCTGGCCGGCCTGCAACCGCTGGCAGCCGGCAAAAGCGATCATCGCGCCGTTATCTGTGCAGAACTCCGGTCGGGCGTAGTAAACGTCGCCCTTCATATCGCCAAGCATTTTCTCCAACGACAGTCGCAAGGCTTTGTTGGCACTCACCCCGCCGGCGATGACCAAGCGCTTGAGCCCGGCCTGTTTCAAGGCGCGCTTGCACTTGATGGTCAAAGTCTCCACCACGGCCTGCTGGAATGCCAGGGAGATGTCGCAACGGGCTTGCTCACTGTCGTCCCCGGCGCTGACGCACTGCTGCCAGGTATTCAACGCGAAGGTTTTCAGGCCGCTGAAGCTGAAATCCAGGCCAGGCCGATCGCACATCGGACGAGGGAAGACGAAACGTCCTTCAACCCCTTGGGTTGCCAGCCGTGCGATTTCCGGTCCGCCCGGATAATTGAGGCCCATCATCTTCGCGGTTTTGTCGAAAGCTTCCCCGGCGGCATCATCGAGCGACTCCCCCATGAGGGCGTACTGACCGATTCCGTCCACGCGGACAAGCTGCGTATGACCACCCGACACCAACAAAGCGACGAACGGAAATTCCGGCGGTTGCGGTTCCAGCATTGGGGCCAGCAGGTGACCTTCCATGTGGTGCACGCCCAAGGCCGGAATGCCCCAGGCAAAGGCCAGCGCCTGGGCACAGGAAGCGCCGACCAGCAGCGCGCCGACCAGGCCCGGCCCTGCAGTATAGGCGATGGCATCGATCTCGGTCGGCACACAGCCGGCTTCGGCCAGGACCTGGCGGATCAAGGGCAGCATGCGCTTGACGTGGTCACGGGACGCAAGCTCGGGCACCACGCCGCCATAGGCGCGGTGCAGGTCGATTTGACTGAACAAAGCATCGGCCAGCAGGCCACGCTCGCTGTCGTAGAGAGCAACGCCGGTTTCGTCGCAGGATGTTTCTAATCCCAGTACTAGCATGGGTTTGCGCCTTGTAGAGGCTGAATTCGAAGGCGCGCATAATAGTCGCCGCGTTGTGCCCCGACCAGCGGTTTTCGATCAGAGGCTTTGCATTCCGAGCGTTGAGGGGTTAACATCCGCAACCCTTAAAAACCGACGTCTTCAAGTGCTCTTTTGCCGCGAGGATGTTGACCCCGGTAATGAATGAAGGTAGCTCTGGATGCCAGCCGTCAAAGTAAAAGAGAACGAACCCTTCGACGTAGCTCTGCGTCGTTTCAAGCGCTCCTGCGAAAAAGCCGGTGTTCTGGCTGAAGTTCGTAGCCGCGAATTCTACGAGAAGCCGACTTCCGAGCGTAAGCGCAAAGCAGCAGCCGCTGTTAAGCGTCACGCCAAGAAAGTTCAGCGCGAACAGCGCCGCGCCGTACGTCTGTACTAATACACAGACGTCCGTCGCAAGCTTCTTGCCAAGCCCGGCCCTCAAGCCGGGCTTATGGCATTTGCGGAAAACGCTTGATGCTTCACTGTCAAAGCCGCAGACGCGACCTAGACAACCCGCTTCACCGCGTCAGACCTGGCTCTTTTGCCAGCGGTGCACGTCTCTTCTGACGAGCCTTCCAAGGCTACTGACGAGCACACCCTGATTCCTCTAACGACGATCAGCCCAAGGCACCCGCTTGCGTGCCCGCTTGATGAGCTATCCGTGGCCAGACCGGCCGTTACCGGACTCAGCGCAACACATTCATACAGTCGAATACTGATAGTCATTAACGTCAGTGGATAATCGGCAGATACACTTCCCGACAGCAATGAAGCAGACGACCCGGTCGAGCCACCTGTTTTCCGTGCCTCAAAACCAGGAACCGATGACGCCTGCTGATCTCGGGCCCTTTTTCGCGCAGTGATGATGAGAACGCCATGGCCGGGCTGATTCCCCAGAGCTTTATTGACGACCTCCTGAACCGCACCGACATCGTCGATGTGGTCAGCTCTCGCCTGCAAATGAAGAAAGCGGGCAAGAACTACACGGCCTGCTGCCCGTTCCACAAAGAAAAAACCCCGTCTTTCAGCGTCAGCCCCGACAAGCAGTTCTACTACTGCTTTGGCTGCGGCGCGGGCGGCAATGCCCTCGGCTTCATCATGGACCACGACAACCTGGACTTCCCCCAGGCTGTCGAAGAACTGGCCAAAGCCGCTGGCATGGAAATCCCTCGCGAGGAAAGCGGTCGGCAGCACAAGCCGCGCCAACCGACCGACTCGCCGCTTTATCCACTGCTGACCGCCGCGGCTGATTTTTATCGCCAGGCCCTGAAAAGCCATCCGGCCCGCAAGGCGGCGGTGGATTATCTCAAGGGCCGCGGCCTGACCGGCGAGATTGCCCGTGATTTCGGCCTCGGCTTCGCCCCGCCCGGCTGGGACAATCTGTACAAGCATTTAAGCAGCGACACACTGCAGCAGCGCGCGATGATCGATGCCGGCCTGCTGGTCGAGAATGCCGAGACCGGCAAGCGCTACGACCGCTTCCGTGACCGCGTGATGTTCCCGATCCGCGATACGCGCGGGCGAATCATCGCCTTTGGCGGTCGGGTACTGGGCGATGACAAACCTAAGTATCTGAACTCCCCGGAAACGCCGGTGTTCCATAAAGGCCAGGAGCTTTATGGCCTGTACGAAGCGCGCAAGAACAACCGCAACCTCGACGAGATCATTGTCGTCGAAGGCTACATGGACGTCATCGCCCTGGCCCAGCAAGGCTTGCGCAACGCCGTTGCAACCTTGGGCACGGCCACCAGCGAAGAACACATGAAGCGCCTGTTTCGCGTGGTGCCGAGCGTGCTGTTCTGCTTCGACGGAGACCAGGCCGGGCGCAATGCCGCCTGGCGTGCGCTGGAGGCAACGTTGCCATGTTTGCAGGACGGGCGACGCGCACGCTTTCTATTCCTGCCCGAGGGCGAAGACCCGGACACCCTGGTGCGCTCCGAAGGTACCGATGCATTTCGTGCACGGATCAACCAGCACGCGCAGCCGCTGGCCGATTATTTTTTCCAGCAACTGACCGAAGAAGCCGATCCGCGCTCCCTCGAAGGCAAGGCGCACATGGCCACCCTCGCAGCGCCGCTGATCGACAAGGTGCCGGGCGCCAACCTGCGCACGCTCATGCGTCAACGCCTGAGCGAAATCACCGGCCTCAACAACGAAGCGATGAATCAACTGGCCCACAGCGCCCCTCAAGAGGCGCCGCCAGCCTATGACCCAGGCATTGATTACGACGCGATGCCGGATTTCGCCGACTATCATCAACCCCAGCAGGATTACGCCCCGCAGCAGGAATGGACGCCGAAAAAGAACGCCGGTGGCGGCAAGAAATGGGACAAGAAACCCTGGGACAAGAACGGCAAGCGCGGCGATCGCGACCAGCCACGTGCCCCGCGCGTGCCGGCCGCCGTCGAACCACCAACACTGGCCGCCTTGCGCACTTTGCTGCATCACCCGCAACTGGCCGGGAAAGTAGAGGACGCCGGGCACTTCGCCGCCGAGGACCACAGCAACACACAATTGCTGGTGGCACTCCTTGAAGCCGTGCAGAAGAACCCCAAGCTAAACTCATTCCAGTTGATCGCGCGGTGGCACGGCACCGAGCAAGGGCGCCTGTTGAAGGCGCTGGCCGAGAAGGAATGGCTGATAGAGGGAGACAACCTTGAACAACAGTTTTTCGACACCATTACTAGCTTGTCCGCCCGCCAACGCGAGCGAAACCTGGAACAACTTCTGCGCAAAGCTCGCCAGAGCGAGTTGACCAGCGAAGAGAAAAACCAATTGCGGGATTTACTCAGCCGCAATGTTTGCGCATCAAACCCGACCTCAACTGGCGCGTGAGGTCACAGCTCAGGTATAATCCTCGGCTTGTTTTTTGCCCGCCAAGACCTTCAGTGGATAGGGTGTTATGTCCGGAAAAGCGCAACAGCAGTCTCGTATCAAAGAGTTGATCCTATTGGGTCGTGAGCAGGGCTACCTGACTTACGCGGAGGTCAACGACCACCTGCCGGAGGATATTTCAGATCCGGAACAGGTGGAAGACATCATCCGCATGATCAACGACATGGGGATCAACGTATTCGAGGTTGCTCCAGATAAGGATGCCCTTATGCTGGCCGACGCCGATACCGACGAGGCGGCCGCTGAAGAAGCGGCCGCAGCGTTGGCAGCGGTCGAGACCGACATTGGTCGCACCACGGACCCCGTGCGCATGTACATGCGTGAAATGGGTACGGTAGAGCTCCTCACACGTGAAGGCGAGATCGAAATCGCCAAGCGTATTGAAGAAGGTATCCGTGAAGTGATGGGCGCGATCGCGCACTTCCCTGGCACGGTTGACCATATTCTCTCGGAGTACACCCGCGTCACCACCGAAGGTGGCCGCCTGTCCGACGTTCTGAGTGGCTACATCGACCCGGATGACGGCATTGCGCCGCCTGCCGCCGAAGTGCCGCCACCGATCGACTCGAAAGCCGCCAAGGCCGACGATGACACCGATGACGAAGACGCCGAAGCCAGCGACGACGAAGAAGAAGCCGAAAGTGGTCCGGATCCCATCATCGCTGCCCAGCGCTTCGGCGCCGTGGCCGACCAGATGGAAATCACCCGCAAGGCGCTGAAGAAGCATGGTCGCAGCAACAAGCAGGCCATCGCCGAGCTGTTGGCGCTGGCCGAGCTGTTCATGCCGATCAAGCTGGTGCCCAAGCAGTTCGAAGGCCTGGTGGAGCGTGTTCGTAGCGCCCTGGATCGCCTGCGCCAGCAAGAACGCGCCATCATGCAGCTGTGCGTTCGTGATGCGCGCATGCCGCGTGCAGACTTCCTGCGCCAGTTCCCTGGCCACGAAGTCGACGAAAGCTGGACCGATGCATTGGCCAAAGGCAAGAGCAAGTACGCCGAAGCCATTGCCCGCCTGCAACCGGACATCGTTCGTTGCCAGCAGAAGCTGAGCGCGCTGGAGGCCGAGACTGGCCTGAGCATCGCCGAGATCAAGGACATCAACCGTCGCATGTCGATCGGCGAGGCCAAGGCCCGTCGCGCGAAGAAAGAGATGGTCGAAGCGAACTTGCGTCTGGTGATCTCCATCGCCAAGAAGTACACCAACCGCGGCCTGCAATTCCTCGACCTGATCCAGGAAGGCAACATCGGCCTGATGAAGGCGGTGGACAAGTTCGAATACCGTCGCGGCTACAAGTTCTCGACTTATGCCACCTGGTGGATCCGTCAGGCGATCACTCGCTCGATCGCCGACCAGGCTCGCACCATCCGTATTCCGGTGCACATGATCGAGACCATCAACAAGCTCAACCGCATTTCCCGGCAGATGTTGCAGGAAATGGGTCGCGAACCGACGCCGGAAGAGCTGGGCGAACGCATGGAAATGCCTGAGGACAAGATCCGCAAGGTACTGAAGATCGCCAAAGAGCCGATCTCCATGGAGACCCCGATCGGTGATGACGAAGACTCCCATCTGGGTGACTTCATCGAAGACTCCACCATGCAGTCTCCGATCGATGTCGCCACTGTCGAGAGTCTCAAGGAAGCGACTCGCGAAGTACTTTCCGGCCTCACTGCCCGTGAAGCCAAGGTGCTGCGCATGCGCTTCGGCATCGACATGAATACCGACCACACCCTTGAGGAAGTCGGCAAGCAGTTCGATGTAACCCGTGAGCGGATTCGTCAGATCGAAGCCAAGGCGTTGCGCAAACTGCGCCACCCGACGCGAAGCGAGCATCTGCGCTCCTTCCTCGACGAGTGACCTTCAAAACCCCCGGCCCTGCCGGGGGTTTTGCTATCTGCAGATAAAACGCCCTTCGTTGCCCTCCCGCCCTGTTGCCCGTCTACACTCGAAACATCCTCCCAAGCCATGACGAGACCGTGATGCCCAGACTGACGGCCGTGCTTTTGCTGTCACTGATGACCTGGACCGCGACGGCCGGCGCGTTGACGCTCACCGATGAAGAGCACCGCTGGCTCAAGGACCACCCCGACCTGCGCCTGGGCGTCGATGCCTCGTGGCCACCGTTCGAGTTTCGCGACGATCAGGGCCGCTACCAGGGCTTGGCCGCCGATTACGTGGAAATCATTCGCCGGCGACTGGCTGTCACGTTGACGCCCATTGAACCGGTGAGTTGGACCGTCGTGCTGGAACAGGTCGCACAGGGCAGGATCGATCTCCTGCCGGGCATCATGTCCACCCCTGAACGGCAGAACTACCTGGCTTTCACCCGCCCATACCTGGACTTTCCGATTGTCATCCTGGCCCATCACGGCGGCGCCCAGCCGCGCAATCTTGAAGACCTCTACGGTCTGAAAATCGCCGTTGTGGAGAACTATGCCCCCCACGAACTGTTGCGCAATCACCACCCCGACCTGAACCTGGTGGCACTGCCCAACGTCAGCTCAGCCTTGCAGGCGTTGGCAACCGATGAGGTGGATGCCGTCGTCGGCGACTTGGCGTCCAGCGTCTGGAGCTTGCGCCAACTCAAGCTCGACGGACTCTATGTCAGTGGCGAGACCCCTTATCGTTATCAGCTCGCGATGGCCGTCCCGCAGGAAAACAAGATTCTGGTGAGTATCCTGGACAAGGTCATGGCGGACATGTCCCCCGCCGAGGTCAGCGAAATCCAGGAAAAATGGATCGGCAACGTGCGCGACTATCGGCAGTTCTGGTCAGATTTGTTGCTGTACGGCCTGCCAGGGCTGCTTCTACTGGTGGGTATCCTGGCAGTGGTGATTCGCATCAACCGCCGCCTCAGCTCCGAGATAGCCAGGCGAGTCGACCTGGAGCAAGAGCTGCGCAGCAGCGAATACCACTATCGCGGACTGGTCGAAAGTCTATCGGCGATTGCCTGGGAAGCACGGGTCAGCGACTTCACCTACAGCTACGTCTCGCCCCACGCCGAAGAA
This sequence comes from Pseudomonas sp. BP11-1-1, assembly GCF_052112105.1. Lineage (NCBI taxonomy): Bacteria > Pseudomonadati > Pseudomonadota > Gammaproteobacteria > Pseudomonadales > Pseudomonadaceae > Pseudomonas > Pseudomonas sp. BP11-1-1. The sequence continues at coordinate 642,676 of NZ_JAUTYU010000002.1, read as the reverse complement.
TTGCTCGGCTATCCGCTCAGCCATTGGCTCATCCCGGGGTTCTGGCGCAACATCATTCACCCGGCCGACCTCATCCGCGCGCAGACCTATTGCGACCACGAGGTGCTTGCCGGGCGCGACCATTGCATCGACTACCGGGTGATAACCGCCGACGGTCGCTGCCTGTGGGTACGGGACATCGTCAGCCTGATCGAACACGGCCATGAGCCATTGATGCGCGGGTTGATGATCGATATCAGTGAAGCCAAGCACACCGAGGAAGCGTTGCGCCTGTCCGAACAGAAGTTCGGATCGGTGTTTCGCCAGTGCCCGGACATTCTGGTCATCGCCCGGCTGCTGGACGGCTGCCTGCTGGAAGTCAACAAAGCCTTTGAAGAGCAGATCGGCCTGAGCGCCGACCAGGTGGTAGGCAAGAGCGCCACCGACCTGGATATATGGGGCATACAGGGTGTGGGCCCGAGCCTGTTGCAGCGTCTGCAAGCCGGAAGTATTCGCAACCTGGAGATGCCCTTTCGGCGCAGTAACGGCCAGGTCTTCACCGGGTTGATCTCCGCGGAACCGTTTGACCTCGACACCACCCCGGCGCTGGTCGTGGTGGTCCGTGATATCAGCCAGCTCAAGGAAACCCAGCAACAGTTGCAGACCTCCGAAGAGAAGTTCGCCAAGGCCTTCCACGCCTCGCCCGATGGCCTGCTACTGTCCCGGCAGAGCGATGGCCTGCTGATCGAGGTCAACGACGGTTTCAGCCGTATCACCGGTTTCAACAGCGCGCTTTCGGTGGACCGTTCGACGCTCGACCTGGGCATCTGGGTCAACCTCAACGAACGCAAGCAGATGCTCGACCTGTTGCAACGGGACGGCTTCGTCAAGGATTTCAGCTGCCATATCCGCCGCAACGACGGGCAGATCCGACTCTGCGAGGTGTCCAGCCGTCCGCTGCCCATCGGCAACGAAGACTGCATGCTGACCATCGCCCGGGACATCACCGAACGCCACCTCATGCAGGAAAAACTGCAACAGGCCGCCACGGTCTTCGAAAGCACCGCCGAAGGCGTATTGATCACCGACACGCAGCAGCACATCAGCGCCGTGAACCGCGCCTTCACCGAGATCACCGGCTACAGCGAAACCGAAGCCTTGGGTCATACGCCTCGCTTGCTCGCGTCCGGCCTGCATGACAGCGCGTTCTATGCGGCGATGTGGCATCAATTGACGGCCGAAGGGCACTGGCAGGGCGAGATCTCCAACCGCCGCAAGAACGGCGAACTCTACCCCAGCTGGCTGACGATCAGCGCCGTCCGCAACCGCGAACAACAGATCACGCACTTCGTCGCGGTGTTCGCTGACATCTCCAGCCTCAAGCACGCCCAGGCTCGCCTCGACTACCAGGCACACCACGACCCGCTGACCGGCCTGCCAAATCGCACCCTGTTCGAAAGCCGTCTGCTGACGGCCCTGAACAACCAGCAGGAAAACGGCGGCCAGGGCGCGGTCCTGTTTCTCGACCTGGACCGTTTCAAGCACATCAACGACAGCCTCGGGCACCCGGTCGGCGACCTGCTCCTCAAGGGCATCGCCGTGCGACTGCGAGAACAACTGCGCGATATCGACACGGTCGCGCGACTGGGCGGTGACGAATTCATCATCCTGTTGCCCGGCCTGCAACAGCCCAGCGATGCCGAGCACATCGCGCATAAACTCTTGAATTGCTTCGCCGCGCCATTCCAGGCCGGCGAACATGAGTTTTTCATCAGCGCCAGCATCGGCACCAGCCTGTATCCGCAAGACGGCGGCGATGTCGCCACGCTGGTCAAGAATGCCGATGCGGCGATGTACCGTTCCAAGGCCAAGGGTCGCAACCGGGTTGAAAGCTACACCCGCGATCTCACGGCCCAGGCCAGCGAACGCGTCGCCTTGGAACACGAACTGCGACGGGCCATTGAACGCAACGAGCTGTCGCTGTCCTTCCAGCCGAAAATCAGTCTCGCCGACAACCGGCTGGTGGGCGCCGAAGCGCTCATTCGCTGGACGCACCCGACCTTCGGTGACGTGCCGCCCGAACATTTCATCCCGTTGGCGGAAGAAAACGGCATGATCCTGCAGATCGGCGATTGGGTATTGGAAAGCGCATGCCGCCAGCTCTGCGAGTGGAACAGCAACCATGAAAGCCTCGGCCCGCTGTCGGTCAACCTCGCGGGAGCCCAACTGCGCCAACCCAACCTGCTGGGCCGCATCGAGCAACTGCTGCGGGAAAACCAGCTTGAGCCTGGCTTATTGCAACTGGAAATTACTGAAAACTTCATCATGAGCCAGGCCGAAGAGGCGCTGACGGTACTGCACCAACTGAAGAAACTCGGCGTGCAACTGGCCATCGACGACTTCGGCACCGGCTATTCCTCCCTGAGCTATCTCAAGCGACTGCCGCTGGACATCCTCAAGATCGACCAGTCATTTGTCCGCGGTCTGCCTGACGACCCCCACGATGCCGCCATTGTGCGAGCAATCATCGCCCTGGGGCGCAGCATGCAGTTCACCATCATCGCCGAAGGCGTCGAAACCCTGGCCCAACAGCAATTCCTCACCGAAGAAGGCTGCGAACAGATCCAGGGCTACATCGTCAGCCTGCCCCTCTGCGCCGAGGAATTCGCCGCAACGTTTCTGCGTATGACCGTATCGGATTTTTCGGATAGCACAGCCGAGAAACCGTCGCTATAATCCGCGGCCTACTGAGGGCCCATAGCTCAGTTGGTTAGAGCAGAGGACTCATAATCCTTTGGTCCACGGTTCGAGTCCGTGTGGGCCCACCAAATTGAAAGCCGCGCATTGCGCGGCTTTCGTCGTTTCCAGGGTACAAGGATTTAATGAATCACTTGATGCCAAGTGATCGATCCAGCGAGATCGCACCGCCGCCGCGGGCGACGATGAGCAATTGCAAGCCTGCCCAGGAAAGGTGGGTTGCCCAGGCGTCAGGGTAGACAAACACCTCGATTACAAACGTCATGCCCAGCAATGCCAATGCCGACAGTCGCGAGAACAGGCCTAGCACAAGCAGCACTGGAAAAAGATGCTCACTGTAGGTTGCCAGGTGCGCGGCCAGTTCCGGTGTGACCAGCGGCAGTGCGTATTCTGTGCGAAACAGCTCGTAGGTGCTGGGCGTGATCGTCAGAAAACCACTGACCTTGGTACGCCCTGACATCAGGAAGATGGCTGCGATGGATAGCCGCGCAACCAGCACCAACAACGAGTCACCCAGCATCGCGCCAAGTCGGTCTGCGATGCTGTTCCACATGCCCCGCAAGGATTTGTCGGCTGTGGACGAAGGATTTCTTATGGCGTCCATGATCTGCTCCGCTGGCTAAGTTGCGGTTATGGGATGCTTACAGAGGCGAACGCGTCGGCGCTGAATAAGCGGGTAATGAGTTCTGAAAAATCCAGGTCAGGCTGAACCTCAAGGGCCTTTTCCGCGGCCTGTTCGAGCGGTAGATGGGCTGCGCAGGCATCCAGGAACCTGCAATCGGCAGCACTGGCGGCCTGCCAAAGAACCTTGCCTTGCTTGCGCGTCAGCAGCGCTCCTTCGCCTCGCCAATCGAGTTCATCGGGCATGTCCCGCCCTTCACGATTGAACCGCCAAAGGGTGTAGGCGGGGTTGTCCGGGAACCACGCCCACCGGCAAGCGGCCTTCGGTGTGAGTCGGCTGCGGGCCAAGTCCTGTGGGGGCAGCTTCGCCAGTTCGCTCGGATCGACGTCGGGTTCATCTTCGGCGCAATGGACGTGCGTCCAGAGCAGATCAAGGCGGGCGACGTCGCCCAGATAAGGCATTTCCCGCGCGTGCTCGAAAGCGTCGAGAAAATCCGGGAATCCAGCCCCGTAATGCAACAACCGGGAATCGGTCGGGGGCGCCTGCCGGGCATGAAGCGTCGCGGCAGCCTTGAGCCACTCTGTACCGACCAAGCGTTCGACGGTGGGAAAGTTCGCCAGTAATGCGTCCACCGATCCTTTGAGAACAGTATTGCGGTACACCATGAAACCGGGCTGTTCGATCAGCGCGGTCATTCCAGTCGAATGTCGCTCATATAACGCGTCGACGAACGCATCCTGGAAACTTGCCAGCGAGGTGTTCATATCGTCACTTCCGATATACGCCGGCTGCCGATGCTCAACAACCCCTGCGCCCTGTCTCGTTCAGCCAGCAAGACATCGAACCCGGGAATATTGTCGTCGCGCTCGATCAAGGTCGGGCGCCTGCCGATCCGGTCGATAACGCGTTGATACAACAACCAGACATCATCAGCGATGGGCGCATCGTGAGTATCGATCAGTAGTTGCGTGTCCCCCGGATCCACTGCGTGGCCTGCCAAATGTATTTCCATGATCGCCTTGGCCGGAAAGGCATCCAGATACTTCGACGCATCGAAGCCCAGGTTATGCGCGCTGATATGGACGTTATTGATGTCCAGCAACAACCCGCAGCCAGTCCTTGTACTCAGTTCGGTCAGGAACTCTATTTCGCTGAATTCATGCCCCGGCAAACTCAGATAATGAGTGGGGTTTTCAATGGCAATCGAACGTCCCAGAGCGTCTTGTGTTCGTTGGATATTGCTTGCTATGCGCTGCAATGCCTCGACTGTACGAGGGAATGGCAACAGATCAGGATGATATTGGCCACGCCATGCGGACCAGGCCAGATGTTCGGAAATCAATGCAGGCTGTACACGGTCGACCAGTGCCTTGAAACGCTTCAGATGGCTTTCGTCCGGTGGGCAATCGGCAGCCAGTGAAAGTGAAACACCGTGCAGCGACAGCGGGTGCTGGCTCCCGATTGCCTCCAGCCACGCGAGACGGGGGCCACCTTCAACCATGTAGTTTTCCGGATGAACTTCGAACCAGAGTCCCTCGGCAGCGCAGTCAAGCGCATCGGAGTAATGGTTCGGTTTCAGGCCGAGTCCGGCCCCCATCTGGAATACGTTTTTCATGATCGGTGAACCCCCTTGGCACTGCGATTACATAGGCGTAAGAGAGCCCATGCCTTTTGGCGTCTTGATGGAGGTGCACGTACCGGCAGGCACGTTTTTCCAGGCATTGGCCTGATAGTCCATTTTGGCGGTGCCCGCACAGGTCGTGCCTGCCCCCGCTTTGCAATCGTTCTTGCCGGCCATGGAAACGCCGTAGCATTTTTCCATGGCGCCTACTGCGGCAGGCGTTTCTGCGGCGATGGCACCGGCGGCGAACGAAGAGAAGGCAACGGCGAGGGCGGCAAGTTTGAGGTTGTTCATGATGTGCTCTCCAGAAAATGGGTTGGTCGCTGCATCAATGCTTGGGCATTGTGTTTGCGATCCACCAAGTAGTTCGATGCCGTTCCGGATTCGGTTACAGCGACCACAAAATATTTTTGGGGCCAGCAAAAAATGCCTCACGCCGGGAAGCCGCATGTAAGATTCGCTGCCGGCATTAGCAGCAACGAGATAATTTTCCCTTTCGTGTAACCAGAGCGAACGATGGAACGAACTACGGATAACGATGCTTTGCGCAGCCGAGAGCTCCATCTTCAGGCCTTGTTTCTCTCCGGCCTGGATGGAGACGAAAGGGCTTATCGCACGTTTCTATCGGAGCTAAGCGGTCATCTTCGCGGCTTTTTACGCTCAAGGCTTCAACAGCGCCCCGGAGACATCGAAGATCTGCTGCAAGAGGTTTTACTGGCCGTTCATAATGCGCGCCAGACGTATCAAGCAGATCAACCGTTGACGGCATGGGTCTTTGCCATTGCGCGTTACAAGCTCATCGACTTTTTCCGTGGGAGATCACGCCATGACGTGTTCAATGACTCCCTCGACGATGCGGCAGAGCTGTTTGCCGAGCCGCATCTTGAACCTGCGCAGGCCAGTCGCGACCTGGGCAAGTTGCTTGAGCAACTACCTGAACGCCAGCGTCTACCTATCGTACGCGTGAAACTGGAAGGGCTGTCTGTGACGGAAGCCGCTCAAACGACGGGGTTATCCGAGTCTGCGGTGAAGATAGGGATACACCGAGGGCTGAAAGCCCTGGCGTCGAGAGTGAGAGGTGCACGATGAAGACTGATGATTTGATTTCCCTGCTCGCCTCGGGCGTGACCCCGGTCGATCGAAGGGCGCCCGCCAAGCGATTCAGTATCGCGGTGCTGGCCGGCCTCCTGGGCGCCCTTTTTCTGGTGGTCGCACTGAAAGGCGTGCGCCCAGACTTGGGCCAGGTCATGGCGACACCGATTTTCTGGGCCAAGATCGCGTTTCCGCTCTGCCTGATGATCGGCACGCTGGGCATGGTCATGAGGCTGGCCAGGCCTGGAGTGGCCTCGGGACCCGGTAAAATCCTCATCGTCGCAGCTGTCACTGCGGTGTGGGTTGGCGCGATCTATGTCCTCATGGTGACCGCACCTGATGATCGCGTCGCCGTCATTCTGGGCGATACCTGGCGGGTGTGCGCGCTCAATATAACCCTGCTGTCGATTCCGGGATTCATCGCGGTGTTCTGGGCTCTGCGCGGCCTCGCTCCCACGAACCTGACGCTTACAGGAGCCTGCGGCGGACTGCTGGCAGGCTCAATGGCGACGATTGCCTATTCTCTTCATTGTCCCGAAATGCAGGTCCCATTTTGGGCAGTCTGGTACTTGTTGGGCATGTTGGTGCCGACGATACTGGGCGCGCTGCTCGGGCGACGCTGGCTGCGCTGGTAGCAGGCCCTTCGGTTTTTCCAGGGCCCTACGACTGCGACGCCACGCGCCTCTACTTAGTGTCGGTTCACCTACGACAAGAAACCCCATCCCACCGAGACCTCCATCATCACCAGCCCCAGCCTGTCCCGACTGTTCCTCGAACTCTTCTGGCAACTCGGCATCCTGGTGGTGCCAGCCTTCTTCGTCACCATCCTGCCGCCGCCGCTGGCCTTGCTGGCGGTGGTATTGCTCGGTTTGCTGATGGGGCTGGCCGCGCGGCTGGGCTTTCAGCCGATGGGCCGAGGCATTGCCCGGCTGACAGTCGGAGCGGTGTTTGGCCTGGGCTTCAGCCTGGGCCGGGCGCTGCCCGAGTGGTGGGGCATCCTTGTAGCGATCGTCGCGATCATCGTCGGCCTTGCCTGCGTCAGCAAATGGGAGCGACGCCTTGGGCTCGCGCTGGTTGCCACCAAAGGGCCAAGCGCCTGGGGTGGCAGCGAGCCGCAATTGACGCCTGAAGGCGAACCAATCCGGCAGTTCAACCACAGCGAAATCGCCATGGGCGGCCCTGTTCATTGCGATTATCTGTTCCCCGACGGCGTGCTTCTGCAAGGGCTTGGTTCTTCGGCGATGTTTTCCAGCGACAGCCGTTATTTCGCCGCGCCCGTGCCGTCCCGGCAGGAGTGGGGGCTGGTCATCCTCGACCGTCAACAGCGCAAGGTCTACCGCTGCGCCGAAAGCGAGTTCTGGGAATTGGATTCTTTCAATCCTGACGAACTGATCGGCCGTCATAGCCCCCTGGTGGACAACGGCGCTCGCCAAGCGCGGCTGGAGGATCTGCTGCAAACCGCACAGGTGGCGGACCTGGTTCCCGTCGCGGATCTGTGGCTTGAACCAGGCTGGCACCCGGACAATGTAGCGCCCACCTTCGAGCGGCCCAGCGCCGACGGCCAGCATCGCCTGGAGGGCGATCTATTGCTGCCCGCGACCTTCCGTGATCTGGACCAGCCATTGGCGCCGCTGTATTCCCCGCACTATGCCATCAGCGTCGACGGGCAGCCGTCGGGGCTGGTCATGGCAGCCGATGCACCTTTGGTCTGGGGCGCCACTGAACCCGCGCTGGTGTGTCTGGCCCGAGAGCAAGCCAACGATGCGGACAGCGATCAGTATTGGTTGTGGCAAGCGGAAAATGGCTGGCGCGCCCTGCCCTCGCCCTGGGTGAAAAGCGCCGCCGAGCCTTCCTTTTACTGGCACGAGTTGCTGAGCCTCGAGGCGAACCGTGTGCACATCGGCACGTACCTCGACTATCCGCGACCGAGCTCCGGCCGTTACGGCTATCGCCTGGACAGCATCCACAGCGATACCGAAACCCAGACAGGTCACGACGCCCAGGGTCGCGTGCTGGTTGGTGAATTCAAGCTGACCCGGATGTCCATCGTCATGCCGCTGGACAGTCGCGGCCGGCGAGGAAACTCGTGCATCGAGACACAGTCGATGCTGGACGGCAAACGCGCTTGTCTGACCTGGATGCGCGACAACCCCGACGGACTCGGAAGTTATCGCTGCCAGATCGGCGATTGGTCCTTGCCGGGAAGTTGGTTGCTTGATCATCGGGTCTCCGATTGCGGGCGCTACCTGGCGCTGCTGCCCTTTGAGCACGCAACGACAGTGGCGACCCACGCGGTGGTCGCAGACTTGCAGGAACGACGCCTGCTGCAAGGGCCCGCCCTGTGGGTGGAGCGCATACTCGATTTCCGCGATGGCCGCTTGAGCCTGGCGGTCGTCGAAGGTCGTCTTGATAACGATCTGGAAAGCAGCCCATTAATGCGCTTCAACGTCGTCGCGCCACAGGTCGGAGGTGACGCTTCGTTCTTCCGTTCCAATGAACACTCCCGGCTGTTCTACAACACCGTTCAGCTACAGCCGGAAGATTCGCAGCTCCACATCGTTGAGCCACGGCGCCTGGTGGACCGCCCCCAAGCGGCCACCGCCGACGGCGACTTCATCCAACCCGCGCCGAATGACCAGGATGCCGCCTGGCTATTCGGCAGCGAAACGGAATACGCCGACAGTTGGGTGCGTGCCGGTACGCCTCGCCTCGGCGGGCACCTGTTGACGGCGTCGGGCTGTGCATTGGTTGACCTGGCGCCGTCGATGGCCTGGTCATCCAATAGCCGATATCTGGCGTTGACCTGCATGGCAACCGACGTGACAGAACTCTGTGGAAACTACCGGGGCTGGCAGTTGCTGCTGCTCGATGTCCAAGACCATACGCTGCGGATACACCCGCGGTGGCTGGGTCATCGGCCGTTGTTTGAAAGCTTCGACGAGCAACAACTACAGGTACGCTGTTTCAAGCGCGATTGGGAAATTGAAGGCAATGACGACCGAGGTTCGGTGCAGGCGTTCTCAATGGGCGACTTGCTGCAGTTGCCGGCCGAGCCTCTGATCGGCCAGGACGGTCTTTGGCTCAGGTCTTCCCAGGCGCACCTCGCCCCGGCTTGGCGAGCGCTGGCCTTGCCTGCCACCCGCTACTTCGAACGCCGGAGCCTGTAACATGCCCGCCATTGATGCATGCGCCGGAGCTGACCTTGACTGATACCCGCCCTCCCGTCCTCGACGAAATCGATCGCCAACTGATCGCGGCGCTGCAAATCAACGCGCGGGAAAGTGTTGCGATGCTGGCCCGGCAACTGGGCATCGCCCGCACGACCGTGACCTCGCGCCTGGCTCGATTGGAGAAAACCAAGGTCATCACCGGATATGGCGTGCGCCTTGGGCAGCGAGTGATCGATGGCGGTTTGCAGGCTTATGTCGGCATCAAGGTCCAGCCACGCTCCGGCAAGGACGTGTTGCGACGCCTGAGCGCGATGGCCCAGGTCCAGCAGTTATGCGCGGTCAGCGGCGAATTCGATTACGTGGCCTGGTTGCGCACGGATTCGCCGGAGCAGCTGGATCAGTTGCTGGACCAGATCGGCAGCGTGGACGGGGTGGAGAAAACCACCACCTCGATCATCCTCAGCAGCAAGATCGATCGGGGCCAGCCGGTCTAAAGCCAACCCAAAAACCTGTGGGAGCGGGCTTGCTCGCGATAGCGGTGTGTCAGTCAACATTCTCATGGCTGATCCACCGCTTTCGCGAGCAGGCTCGCTCCCACATGGGACCAGGATTCGTCATTACGATTGCGAGATTGCTACAAATGACGAAAAACAGCGCAAAACGACGACACATTGCGTCTTATTAACGTGTTTCTCCCTCTCTAGAATGGCTGGCATCTTTTCCTATACTCAGACGCGAACGTCGCGTCGAGTCGCCCATCAAGGTCCGCCATGAACAAGAACAATCGCCACCCAGCAGACGGCAAGAAACCCATCACCATTTTTGGGCCGGATTTTCCGTTCGCCTTTGACGACTGGATCGAACACCCGGCCGGCCTGGGCGTCATTCCGGAACATAATCACGGCGCCGAAGTGGCGATTGTCGGTGCCGGCATCGCTGGCCTGGTGGCGGCGTACGAGTTGATGAAGCTGGGCCTCAAGCCCGTGGTCTACGAAGCGTCGAAAATGGGCGGGCGCCTGCGCTCCCAGGCGTTCAACGGCGCCGAAGGCATCATTGCCGAGCTCGGCGGCATGCGGTTCCCGGTGTCGTCCACGGCGTTCTATCACTACGTCGACAAGCTGGGCCTGGAGACCAAACCCTTTCCCAACCCGTTGACTTCGGCCTCGGGCAGCACCGTCATTGACCTGGAAGGCCAGACTTACTATGCAGAAAGCATGGCCGACCTTCCCGCGCTGTTCCAGGAAGTCGCCGACGCCTGGGCCGACGCATTGGAGGCTGGCTCACGCTTCAGCGAGATCCAGCAAGCGATCCGCGACCGCGACGTGCCGCGTCTCAAGGAACTGTGGAACACCCTGGTGCCGCTATGGGATGACCGCACCTTCTATGATTTCGTCGCCACCTCCAAGGCGTTCGCCAAGCTCTCGTTCCTGCACCGCGAAGTGTTCGGCCAAGTCGGTTTTGGTACGGGCGGCTGGGACTCGGACTTCCCCAACTCGATGCTGGAAATCTTTCGCGTGGTGATGACCAACTGCGATGACCACCAACACCTGGTCGTCGGCGGTGTGGAACAGGTGCCTCACGGTATCTGGAAACATGTCCCGGAACGTTGCGCACACTGGCCAGCAGGCACCAGCCTCAATTCGCTGCACCTGGGCGCGCCTCGTGCCGGTGTGAAACGCATCGCTCGGGCCGATAATGACCGGTTCAGCGTCACCGACGTCTGGGGCGACACGCGCGAATATGCCGCCGTGCTGGTCACCTGCCAGACATGGCTGTTGACTACCCAGATCGAATGCGAAGAGGCGCTGTTCTCGCAGAAACTGTGGATGGCCTTGGACCGCACCCGCTACATGCAGTCGTCGAAGACCTTCGTGATGGTCGACCGGCCATTCTGGAAGGACAAGGACCCGGAAACCGGGCGCGACCTGATGAGCATGACGCTCACCGACCGCCTCACCCGCGGCACCTACCTGTTCGACAATGGCGACGACAAGCCGGGCGTGATCTGCCTGTCCTATTCGTGGATGAGCGATGCGCTGAAAATGCTGCCTTATCCGGTGGAAAAACGGGTGAAGCTGGCCCTCGATGCCCTGAAGAAGATTTATCCGAAGGTGGACATCGCCGCGCGGATCATCGGCGAACCGATCACCGTGTCCTGGGAAGCGGACCCTTACTTCCTCGGCGCATTCAAGGGCGCCTTGCCGGGCCACTATCGCTATAACCAGCGCATGTACGCGCATTTCATGCAGGACGACATGCCCGCCGAACAAAAAGGGATCTTTATCGCCGGCGACGACGTCTCATGGACACCCGCCTGGGTTGAAGGGGCGGTACAGACCTCGCTCAACGCCGTGTGGGGAATCATGAAACACTTCGGCGGTGAGACTCACCCCGAGAACCCGGGTCCAGGTGATGTGTTCGACGAAATCGGTCCGATCGCCCTGCCCGAATAAAAGGAGTTGTCGATGCGCGTAGCCCTTTACCAATGCCCACCGTTGCCCATGGACCCGGCCGGCAACCTGCAGCGCCTGCATCAAATCGCGCTGGAAGCCAGGGGCGCGGATGTGCTGGTGGTGCCGGAAATGTTCCTCACCGGCTACAACATCGGGGTCGACGCGGTGAATGTCCTGGCGGAGGTCTACAACGGTGAATGGGCGCAGCAGATCGGCCGTATCGCCAAGGCGGCCGGCCTGGCGATTCTCTATGGCTACCCTGAACGCAGTGAAGACGGGCAGATCTACAACGCTGTCCAACTGATCGATGCCCACGGTGAACGCCTGGCCAACTACCGCAAGAGCCACCTGTTCGGTGACTTGGACCACACGATGTTCAGCGCCGGCGACGCGGCGTTGCCGATCGTGGAACTCAACGGCTGGAAGCTCGGTTTCCTGATCTGCTATGACCTGGAGTTCCCGGAAAACGCGCGGCGCCTGGCCTTGGCCGGCGCCGAACTGATCCTGGTGCCGACCGCCAACATGCAACCCTACGAGTTCATCGCCGATGTCACCGTGCGCGCACGGGCGATCGAGAACCAGTGCTTCGTCGCCTACGCCAATTATTGCGGCCACGAAGGCGAATTGCAGTATTGCGGCCAGAGCAGCATCGCCGCACCGGACGGCAGTCGGCCGGCGTTGGCGGGCCTGGACGAAGCATTGATCGTGGGCGATCTCGATCGACAGCTGATCGATGACTCCCGCGCGGCCTACAACTACCTGCACGACCGTCGCCCCGCGCTTTATGGCGACTTGCCTAAACACTGATCCGGCCTAATCCGCTAGCATGAGCGCATCCCCATCCTGGAAGCGCTCATGCCGGTCCCCGATCCCCTCCGCCCCCACATTGAACCCCTGGCCAACGGCCTGCAGGTGACATTGCGTCATGTTCCCGGCCTCAAGCGCTGCGCCGCTGTGTTGCGGGTGGCGGCTGGCAGCCACGATGCGCCCGAGGCTTGGCCGGGCCTGGCGCATTTCCTCGAGCATCTTTTCTTCCTGGGGACAGAACGCTTTCCTACCGGACAGCACCTGATGGCCTACGTGCAAGGTCACGGCGGGCAAATCAATGCGCGCACCAGCGAACGCACCACCGACTTTTTCCTGGAGTTGCCACCGGCAGCCCTGCCCGGCGGACTGGAACGGCTGGCCGATATGCTCGTCCATCCGCGCCTGGACCAAAACGATCAATTACGCGAACGTGAGGTCCTCCACGCTGAATTCATTGCCTGGTCCCAGGACGCAGCGGCCCAACAACAAATGGCCCTGTACGAAGGTTTGGCGGCGAATCACCCGCTACTGGGGTTTCATGCGGGCAATCGCGACAGCCTTGGCGTATCGCAGCAGGAATTCCAAACGGCACTGCGGGATTTCTACCAGCGTTTCTATCAGGGCGGCCAAATGACCCTGAGCCTGGCTGGCCCGCAGGACATCGAAGCCTTGCGGACCCTGGCCATCCAATTCAGCGAGCACGTGCCCACCCATGAAACAGCGCTCCGGCAGGCACCGCCGAGGCTCATGGCGTCCGCCGACGCCAGTTATCAGCAGACGCGGGAAGGCGGCCTCGATTTGCTGTTCGCCTTCGAACAGCTGCCCGCCGCCTCGCCCCGAGCCTTGGATTTCCTGTGCCATTGGCTGAACAACCCTAAGCCTGGCGGCTTGCTCGCGACACTGCGCCAGCAAGGCCTGGCTGACAGCCTCAAGGCCACCGCGTTGTATGAATTTGCCGGCCAAGCGCTGCTGCATATCGAACTCAAGCTCGACAGCGGAGAAACACCCGTCGATAGCCGGCCGTTGCTGCGCGACTGGCTGGGCTTTTTTACCGCCCAGGACGACTGGGCGTCACTGCGCCAGGCATACACCTCGCTTCGGCAACGTCAGCAAGAAACAGCGACCGCCTTGCAACTGGCCCGCTGGGACTGCGAAGAACGCGAAGGTCCGCTGTCGGAAAAAGACTTGATACGCCTCAGGGAAATCCTCAGGCAACTGCACCCCGTGGAGAACGTCGCCGGACAATGGCACGTGCCAGCGCCCAACCCATTTCTGCAAACCATCAGTGAACCACCCCGCGCCGGTTTGATCCGCGGCCAGACCAGCGCCCACCGTGGCTTGCGCACATTTGCCCAGGACCGCAGCCGGGGCCGCCGGGAACGCTCGCCCATGCAGTTCAGCCAGGCATTGCCGGACACCTCACCTGAGGGTGCGGTGTATCTGCGCTGGCAATTGCCGGCACAAACCCCGCTCAGTCTGAAATCCAGGCTTGATCGGCAGTTGGCGGACTTGCAGGAAGATGCCCGGCAGGCCGGTGTCGACATCGCCTTTGAACCCAGCGGCCAGCAATGGCTATTGAAACTGCTCGGCTTGCAGGCACCGATGCCGTTGGTCCTTGAGCACTTGCTGACGAAGCTGGGACAGCCACTGCCGCCCGGCCCGGCCCGGGACGACACGCCGCTGATACCGATCCGACAGCTGTTGCGCGAATTGCCGAATCATTGTCAGCAAACCCCACGGCCATCCTCGCAACCTTTACCCGACAGCGATCAAGGCGCCTGGGCAAACGCCCACTGGGACGGTTTGGCCGTCGGTCTGTCGGCAGCCACCCAGGCCGCCATCGGTCCCGTATTGGCGCGAGTCCCTGGCATCGCCCGAGAGGAAGCCCCGACAACGAGCGTGCCTGCGCCGATGCGTCGCTGGCATTCGCTCCAGACCCAAGGCGACGAACAGGCCGTGCTGCTGTTCTGTCCCACGCCCACCCTGGATTTGGCCGACGAAGCCGCGTGGCGCCTGCTGGCCCATCTGTGCCAAGCCCCGTACTACCAACGCCTGCGGGTCGAGTTGCAGTTGGGCTATGCGGTGTTCAGTGGCTTGAAACAGATCGACGGCCGGACCGGCTTGTTGCTGGGCGCGCAATCCCCCACGGCGTCGGCGGCGCAGTTGGTCGAGCACATGGAGCAGTTCCTGGACGGCTTGGTGGAGCTGATCGAGCAGATTGACGATGCGACCCTGGCCAGCCATCGACAAGCCCTGGGCAGCCAGCTGCAAAGTACCGTGCTGCCGGTTGCCCAGGTCGCCGAAGTGCTCTGGCAAGGCAAGCTGGCCGGTCGTCCATCGGACTACCTTCAACAGTTACCCGACGCCATAACAGCTATCACGCGCAGACACTTGATAGACGCGGCCCAGCGCCTGGCCGACGCCCATGGCGGACGGTATTGCCTGAGCAACGCGCCGTGTCCGGGAATGCCTTGGCAAGCGGGGCATTGATCGTTACGGACCGTGCAACGAGCTTTCTCAAAGAATCGCGGCGAACGAATTTGTCAGATTTAGTAACATAGCCGCCTAAGCATCTGAACATCTCCCTGCGGAGGTGGACTATATGTATAGGCTCCACCTGTACCATCTAACCGAAGCATCCCAACCAAAGGAGTATTCCCATGTCCTGGTCCAAACCCGCATATATCGATCTGCGTATCGGCTTCGAAGTCACCATGTACTTCGCCAGCCGTTGATAGCTGCAGGCGGTAGTAAGCAACACCACGCCTCGGTCATCCGGGGCGTTTTTTATTTCGGTTTGCAGATGGAGCGGCCATGTTCGTCCAGATTCTAGGTTCCGCCGCCGGCGGCGGTTTCCCCCAGTGGAACTGCAACTGCGCCAACTGCGCAGGTTTTCGCAACGGCAGCCTGCGGGCCCAGGCGCGTACCCAGTCGTCCATCGCGATTTCCGATGACGGCGTGAGCTGGGTGTTGTGCAACGCCTCACCGGACATCCGCGCCCAACTCCAGGGTTTCGCCCCTATGCAGCCTGGCCGGGCCCTGCGCGACACGGGCATTGGCGCGATCATCCTGATGGACAGCCAGATCGACCACACCACCGGCCTGCTCAGCCTGCGTGAAGGCTGCCCGCACCAAGTCTGGTGTACCGACATGGTCCATGAAGACCTGAGCACCGGCTTCCCGCTGTTCAACATGCTGACCCACTGGAACGGCGGGTTGAGTTGGAATCGCATTGAACTCGACCAGAGCTTCACCATCGCCGCCTGCCCGAACCTGCGCTTTACGCCACTGCCCCTGCGCAGCGCCGCCCCGCCCTATTCCCCGCACCGCTTCGACCCGCATCCGGGCGACAACATCGGGCTGATCGTCGAAGACCTGCGCACCGGCGGCAAGCTGTTCTACGCCCCAGGCCTGGGCAAGGTCGACGAGTCGTTGCTACAGATCATGGCCGGCAGCGATTGCCTGTTGGTGGACGGTACGATGTGGGACGACGATGAAATGCAGCGCCGTGGCGTCGGCACCCGTACCGGTCGGGAAATGGGCCACCTGGCCCAGAATGGTCCGGGCGGCATGCTCGAAGTGCTGGAGCAACTGCCCGAGCAGCGCAAGGTCCTTATCCATATCAACAACACCAACCCGATCCTTGACGAAGATTCGCCCGAGCGGGCCGAGCTGGTGCGCAGGAACGTTGAAGTGGCTTTCGACGGGATGAGTATCGAGTTGTAGGAAGGGCTGAACGACTGCGGGGACCAGCGGGCCTCATCGCGAGCAAGCTCGCTCCCACAGTTGTCCGAGTCGTACTGATATTGGATTCACAGCACAACCAGTGTGGGAGCGAGCGCGCTCGCGATGGGGCCTGCCCTGACACCACAGAACCCGCGGGTATTTCCCGGAGAACCAAAATGACTGACACCCCCCTGTCCCCCGCCGAGTTCGAAGCGGCCCTGCGTGCCAAGGGCGCCTATTACCACATCCATCATCCTTATCACGTGGCGATGTATGAAGGCCGCGCCACTCGCGAGCAGATCCAGGGTTGGGTCGCGAACCGCTTTTACTATCAGGTAAACATCCCGCTCAAGGATGCCGCGATCCTGGCCAACTGCCCGGACCGGGAGATCCGCCGCGAGTGGATCCAGCGCCTGCTCGACCATGATGGCGCCCCGGGCGAAGACGGCGGCATCGAAGCCTGGCTACGGCTGGGCCAAGCGGTGGGGCTGAACCCCGATCAACTGCGTTCCCAGGAACTGGTACTGCCGGGCGTGCGCTTCGCGGTGGACGCCTACGTCAACTTCGCCCGCCGGGCCAATTGGCAGGAAGCCGCGAGCAGCTCGTTGACCGAACTGTTCGCCCCGCAGATCCACCAGTCGCGCCTCGACAGCTGGCCCCAGCATTACCCGTGGATCGACCCGACCGGCTACGAATACTTCCGCACCCGCCTGGGCCAGGCCCGGCGCGACGTGGAGCATGGCTTGGCGATCACGTTGCAGCACTACACCACGCGCGCTGGCCAGGACCGCATGCTGGAAATCCTCCAGTTCAAACTGGACATTCTCTGGAGCATGCTCGACGCCATGAGCATGGCCTACGAACTGAATCGCCCGCCCTATCACACCGTGACCGACCAACGGGTTTGGCATAAAGGAATTACCCTATGAGTTTCGATCGCAGCCAAACCCCCAACTGGCGCCCCGGCTATCGCTTCCAGTACGAACCGGCCCAGAAAGGCCACGTGCTGCTCTATCCTGAAGGCATGATCAAGCTGAACGACAGCGCTGCGCTGATCGGTGGCCTGATCGATGGCGAACGCGATGTGGCGGCAATCATCGCTGAGCTGGATAAACAATTTCCCGGTGTGCCTGAGCTCGGTGACGACATCGAGCAATTCATGGAGGTCGCCCGTGCACAGCACTGGATCACCCTTGCCTGAGAAGCCCGCCGTTGGCCTGCCGTTGTGGCTGCTGGCCGAGCTGACCTATCGCTGCCCGCTGCAATGCCCGTACTGCTCCAACCCGCTGGACTTTGCCGAGCAAGGCAAGGAGCTCAGCACGGAGCAGTGGTTCAAGGTGTTCCGCGAGGCGCGAGAAATGGGCGCCGCGCAATTGGGCTTTTCCGGCGGCGAGCCGCTGGTGCGCCAGGACCTGGCCGAGCTGATCGGCGAGGCGCGCAAGCTGGGTTTCTACACCAACCTGATCACCTCAGGCATCGGCCTGACCGAACAGAAGATCAGCGACTTCAAGAAGGCTGGCCTGGACCACATCCAGATCAGTTTCCAGGCCAGCGACGAGCAGGTGAACAACCTGCTGGCCGGCTCGAAGAAAGCCTTCGCGCAAAAACTCGAAATGGCCCGGGCGGTGAAAGCCCACGGCTATCCCATGGTGCTGAACTTCGTGACCCATCGGCACAACATCGACAAGATCGACCGTATCATCGAGCTGTGCATCGCCCTCGAAGCTGACTTCGTCGAACTCGCCACGTGCCAGTTCTACGGCTGGGCGCAGCTCAACCGCGTCGGCCTGCTGCCGACCCGGGAACAGCTGGTGCGGGCCGAGCGCATCACTAACGAATACCGGGCCAAGCTGGAAGCCGAAGGCAACCCGTGCAAACTGATCTTTGTCACGCCGGACTACTATGAAGAACGCCCCAAAGGCTGCATGAATGGCTGGGGCAGCATTTTTCTCACCGTCACGCCGGACGGCACGGCATTGCCGTGTCACGGCGCCCGGCAGATGCCGGTGCAGTTCCCGAATGTGCGCGACCACAGCATGCAGCACATCTGGTACGACTCGTTCGGCTTCAACCGTTTCCGCGGTTACGACTGGATGCCCGAGCCCTGCCGCTCGTGCGATGAGAAGGAAAAGGACTTTGGCGGCTGCCGTTGCCAGGCGTTCATGCTCACGGGCGATGCCAGCAATGCCGACCCGGTGTGCAGCAAATCCGAACACCATGGGATAATTCTCCAGGCTCGCGAAGACGCCGAGCACGCCACGCAAACCATCGAGCAACTGGCCTTTCGCAATGAACGAAACTCACGCCTCATCGTTAAAGGCTGATCCGCTCAGCGCCGCCCAGGCTGTCGCGGCAGGCATCGATTTTGCCGAACTGCAACTCGGGCCCCTAGGTCTGTTCTGGAATGAATACCGCCCCGCGGACGGAGCCTGTCGGATCTGGCATTGGCGAGATGGCCAGGCGCATTGCCTGACCCCGGATGGCTTCAGCGTGCGCAGCCGGGTCTATGAGTATGGCGGCGGGTCGTTCTGCCTGAGCGATGACGGCGTGCTGTTTGTCAACGAGGCCGACCAACAGCTGTATCACCAATTGCTGGGAGACCCGCGCCCCGTGGCGTTGACCTCGGGTGAACGTCGATATGGCGATCTGCACTTCGCCGCAGGGCACGTGCTAGCGGTGGAAGAACAGGCCAACCAGCATCGTCTGGTGTCGATCGGGCTGACCGATCATCAGCGATGCGTATTGGCCGAAGGCGCGGATTTCTATGCCGCGCCGATCATGAGTCCTGATCAAAAGCGTCTCGCCTGGATCGAGTGGAGTCGCCCCCACCAGCCCTGGACGGCCACGCGGCTGATGCTGGCCGAGCGCAACGATGCAGGTTGGGGCGAACCGGTCTGCGTGGCGGGTCACGGGGCGGAGGAGTCCATCCAGCAACCGCGCTTCGATGCTTCCAATCGTCTTTATTGCCTGACCGATCGAGGCGGTTACTGGCAACCTTGGGGTGAATACGTGGGCGTCCTGAGGCCATTGGCTGCCGCCGAAGCCGACCACGCCCCCGCGCCCTGGCAATTGGGCGGTTGTACCTGGCTGCCCATCGACGAAGAGACTTACCTGGCGAGCTGGACCGAGGCGGGTTTTGGTCGGCTGGGCTTGTGCCATGGTGACGCAACCGAAGACTTTACCGAGGCCTACAGCCGCTTTCGCAGCCTGGCGCAAGATGAGCGTTTCATCTATGCCATTGCCGCCTCGCCGACCAGCCCGTCGGCGGTCATCGCCATCGAACGACAGAGCCACGACACCACCGTGCTGGCTGGCGGCATTGCACCGCTATTGGCCGAACAGATCAGCCGTCCACAGACCCTGCGCTACCCCGTTGCTTCAAGTGAAGCCCACGGGTTCTTTTATCCGGCCATGGACGCCAACCCGAAACCGCCGCTGGTGGTATTCATCCATGGCGGGCCGACTTCCGCCTGTTATCCGATATTTGATCCGCGCATCCAGTACTGGACCCAGCGCGGCTTTGCCGTGGCCGATCTCAACTACCGCGGCAGCAGTGGTTATGGCCGGGCCTACCGGCAGGCATTGCATCTGAATTGGGGCGTGGTGGATGTCGAGGATGCCTGCGCCGTCGTTGCGTACCTGGATGAGCAAGGCCTGGTCGATGGCCGCTGCGCCTTCATTCGTGGCGGCAGCGCCGGTGGGTATACGACCCTTTGCGCCTTGGCATTCCGGGATGTGTTCCGTGGCGGAGCCAGCCTCTATGGTGTCAGCGATCCGGTTGCCCTGGGCCGCGCCACGCACAAGTTCGAAGGCGACTATCTGGACTGGCTGATCGCCGACCCGCACGTAGATGCCGAGCGCTATCGGGCCCGTACTCCGTTGCTTCACGCAGACAGGATCCGCGCGCCGATGATTTTTTTCCAAGGCGAGCTGGATGCCGTGGTCGTGCCGCAACAGACCCGCGATATGGTCAAGGCATTGCAGGACAAAGGTGTTCCAGTGGAGGCGCATTACTACGCCGACGAGCGCCACGGCTTTCGCAAGGCCGTGAACCAGGCGCATGCGCTGGAGCATGAGTGGTTGTTTTATCGCAAGGTGATGGACGCTGGCTTATAGCAGTGACGAGCTTTTGTGGCGAGGGAGCTTGCTCCCGCTGGGTCGCGAAGCGGCCCCAAGCTTTTTGCGATCGCTGCGCAATCCAGCGGGAGCAAGCTCCCTCGCCACAAAGGAATCCTCAATAAAGGAATCCTCTGGCCGCAGGGCTTCAACGCTTGGCGATGATATACACCGCGTGCACGATGCCGGGGATATAACCCAACAGCGTCAGCAGGATATTCAGCCAGAAAGCCCCGCCGAAACCGACTTGCAGGAACACACCCAGCGGTGGCAGCAGGATGGCGATGATGATGCGAATGAAATCCATGGATGACTCCCTGATGAGCGATGGCCACGTTGCCATAGCCATGGACACCTGCCCGCTCGTCGGGGTTCAGTAATTGCTCGCGGGAGGCCTCGAAAGCGTCCGCCGATAAAAAACGCGGACAAAAGAAAACCCCGCCGAAGCGGGGCTTTGCAGACTGTTTCCCTGACATCCATTTCACTCCGCCTTCCTGGCAGAATCCTACGTGTCCGTGTTGTTACTTTTGCGCGTCCTGCGCTACGTCCATGGAAGCTAGATTAGCCCTGGATCCAATCGGACGATAGAGGGAAATCGCCAGCACGTCATGTAAGCATTTGCTTACATGACGGCATGTTTCAGAATTGGCCGGGTTCCAGCAGGAACAACGACTCACTGCCGGCCTTCACCGAAGCGCTCAGGGAATGGATCCGCGGCAACAGGCGGGCGAAGTAGAATCGCGCCGTGCCCAGCTTGCTGGCATAGAACTCATCCTGGTTTTCCTTGCCCAGGGCCGCCCTGGCCATGAGCGCCCACATGTAGGCGTATGCGGTGTAGCCAAATGCCTGGAGGTATTCCACCGACGCCGCGCCGATTTCGTTCGGATTGCTTTTCGCCCGGTCCAGCAACCATTCGGTCAGTTCGTCCAGCGTGCCGACGGCATCGTTCAACGGCTTGGTGAACTCCGACAACTCGCTGCTTGCCGTGGCGGTGAAATGGCGAATCTCATCGGCGAACAATTTATAGAACGCCCCGCCACTGCCGACGATCTTGCGTCCCACCAGATCCAGCGCCTGGATACCGTTGGTGCCTTCGTAGATTTGTGTGATGCGCACGTCGCGCACCAGTTGCTCCTGGCCCCATTCGCGAATGTAGCCGTGACCGCCAAAGATCTGCTGGCCGTGAACGGTGGTTTCCAGACCCAGGTCGGTGAGGAAGGCCTTGGCGACGGGGGTCAACAGCGCGACCAGATCTTCCGCACGCTTGCGCGTGGCGGGGTCTTCGCTGAACTTCGCGGTATCCAGTTGCATCGCGACGTAGGTGGAAAATGCGCGGCCACCCTCGTTCGAGGCTTTCATGGTCAGCAGCATGCGACGCACGTCCGGGTGGACGATGATCGGGTCGGCGACCTTGTCCTTGTTCTGCGCGCCAGTTGGCGAGCGGCTTTGCAGGCGGTCACGGGCGTATTCGATGGCGTTCTGGTAGGAGCGCTCGCCGGTGGCCAGGCCCTGGATACCGACGCCCAGGCGCTCGTAGTTCATCATGGTGAACATCGCCGCCAGGCCTTTGTTCGGCTCGCCTACCAGATAACCCACGGCCTCGTCGAAGTTCATCACACACGTGGCGGACGCCTGGATACCCATTTTGTGTTCGATCGACCCGCAGTTGGCCGCGTTCCGCGCGCCCAGGCTGCCGTCGGCATTGACCATGAATTTCGGCACCAGGAACAGCGAGATGCCTTTCGGCCCAGCCGGGGCGTCCGGGAGTTTCGCCAACACCAGGTGGATGATGTTTTCGGTGAGGTCGTGTTCGCCGCCGGTGATGAAAATCTTCGTACCACTGACCTTGTAGGAACCGTCAGCCTGGGGCTCCGCCTTGGTGCGGATGATCCCCAGGTCGGTACCGGCGTGAGGCTCGGTCAGGCACATGGAACCGGCCCAGATACCGGCGTACATGTTCGGCAGATACGCCGCTTTCAATTCCTCGCTTGCATGGGCGTTGATCGACAGGCAAGCCCCGGCGGTCAGCATCGGATACAGGCCGAAGGACAGGCTGGCCGAGTTGACCATTTCCTCGACCTGGGCCGAAACGGCCTTGGGCATGCCCATGCCGCCATAAGCCGGATCACCGCCAACGCCGACCCAACCGCCTTCGGCGTAAGTCTTGTAGGCCTGTGGGAAACCTGCCGGCGTGGTGACAGCGCCGTCCGACCAGTGACAACCTGCTTCGTCAGCTGCACGACTGAGGGGGGCGACGCTTTTACTGGTGACCTTTCCGGCTTCCTCCAGAATCGCTTCGACAGTTTCAGCATCCACGGTCTCGGCCAGCGCCGGCAGTTGGGCCCAGAGTTTTGCGACCTCGAACACTTCATTGAGGACGAAGCGCATATCGCGCAGGGGCGCTTTGTAGTCAGCCATGGCAAACCTCGCAAGATCTAAACAATTGGTTCGTAGGAAAGCGGTTTCGCAATGGGCCAGAGTGTACCCCAACAACTTTTGCGACACATAGGGTCAACCCATGACTGTTTTGTTATTTTTAGTCACGGTCAAAAGTTGATGTTTTACCGTGGCGAGGGAGCTTGCTCCCGCTGGGGTGCGCAGCAGCCCTCTTTTGAGCGCTACGCACTGGAGCGCCAGCCCGGTCACGCGGGAGCAAGCTCCCTCGCCACGGAGAATGTCTCAGCCCATCAAAGCGCAAACAATTCCGCCGGCAACTTCATCAGGCATTCACTCCCAGCCTCGACGGCGGCCCGATGAGCGGTCGTGCGCGGCAGCAGGCGCTTGAAATAAAACTCACAGGTCGCCAGCTTGGCCCGGCAAAAATCTCCATCGCCGTCGCCACTGTCGAGCTGTGCCTGGGCCACCAACGCCATCCGCAGCCACAGATAGGCCAGGATGATGTAGCCGCTGTACATCAGGTAATCCACCGAGGCAGCCCCTACCTCATCGGGGTTTTTCATGGCCGCCATGCCAACCTGGGTCGTCAGTTCGCCCCACTGCCGGTTGAGGCCATCGAGCTGCGCAACGTATCCGTCGAGCTGCGGATGCCCGGCATTGGCGGCGCAGAACTTGTGGACGATCCTGGTGAAGCCGCGCAGTAACTTGCCCTGACTGCCCAGGACCTTGCGCCCCAGCAGGTCCAGGGCCTGGATGCCATTGGTGCCCTCATAGATCGGCGCGATCCGACAGTCGCGCACCAGTTGCTCCATGCCCCATTCGCGGATAAAACCGTGGCCGCCAAACACCTGCATGCCGTGGTTGGTCACCTCCAGTCCGGTATCGGTCATGAAGGCTTTGCAGATTGGCGTGAGAAAAGCCAACAAGTCTTCGGCCTCCTGGCGGGCAGTTTCGTCGCTGCTCAGGTGCGCAGTGTCGAGCAATTGCGCAGTGAAATACGTCAGCGCCCGGTTGCCTTCGTTGAAGGCTTTCATCGTCAACAGCATTCGACGCACGTCGGGATGGACGATGATCGGATCGGCGACTTTTTCCGGTGCCTTGGGGCCAGTCAGCGAACGCATCTGCAAACGATCGTTGGCGTACTTGATCGCGCCCTGGAAACTCGCCTCGCCCAAACACAGGCCCTGCATGCCAGTGCCGAGGCGGGCGTGGTTCATCATGGTGAACATGCAATTGAGGCCCTTGTTCGCCTCGCCGATCAGGAAACCCTTGGCGCCGTCAAAATTCAGCACGCAGGTGGCCGAGGCCTTGATGCCCATCTTGTGCTCGATCGACCCGCAGGAAACGCCATTGCGTTCCCCGGCCTCGCCCGTGGCGTCCGGCAGGAACTTCGGCACGATGAACAGCGAGATGCCCTTGGTGCCGGCCGGCGCATCCGGCAGCTTGGCGAGCACCAGGTGAATGATGTTGTCGCTCATGTCGTGCTCGCCGGCGCTGATGAAGATCTTGCTGCCAGTCACTGCGTAACTGCCGTCAGCCTGAGGCACGGCGCGGGTCTTGATGATCCCAAGG
This sequence comes from Pseudomonas sp. BP11-1-1, assembly GCF_052112105.1. Lineage (NCBI taxonomy): Bacteria > Pseudomonadati > Pseudomonadota > Gammaproteobacteria > Pseudomonadales > Pseudomonadaceae > Pseudomonas > Pseudomonas sp. BP11-1-1. Next base: position 618,364 of record NZ_JAUTYU010000002.1, on the reverse strand, counting down.
TCGGTGCCGCAGTGGGCTTCGGTCAGGCACATGGTGCCGGTCCACTGGCCGGCGGTGAGTTTGCTGAGATAGGTCTGCTTCTGCTCCTCGGTGCCGTGGGCGTGGATGGCCGACATGGCCCCGTGGGTCAGGCCGGGATACATGCCCCAGGACGTATTGCTCGACCCGATCATTTCGCTGATGACCAACCCCAGGGAACTGGGCAGGCCCTGGCCACCATACGCCGGATCCGCCGCCAGGCCGTGCCAGCCGCCTTCCACATACTGTGCGAAAGCCTGCTTGAAACCTGTAGGCGTAGTCACCACGCCATTGTCGAAATGGCAGCCCTCTTCGTCACCTGGGCGATTGAGTGGCGCCAGCACGTGCTCGCAGAACCGGGCGCCTTCCTCGAGGATGGCGCTGACCATATCCGGACTGGCATCGCTGGCACCCAGTTCGGCATAGCGGCCATGGAAATCGAAGACGTGGTCGATCAGAAAGCGCATGTCACGCAGGGGGGCTTTGTACTCGGGCATGGTGGTTTTCTCCGGTAGCAGATCGTTCCAACCTACTGCCGGCCATCAAGCCTCACAATCACAGTCCAGACGCTGAATGCGCCATCATCACTCAACCCGCGGCGGCTTCCATGCGCACCGCGCCGCGACGATTCTGGCCGAAGGCGATCACACAGTTTCGACCTGCGCCCTTGGCGTTATAGAGCGCCTGGTCCGCCGATTTGAGCACCTCTTCGGGCGTACGCTGCTCGATGCGCTCGGCCACGCCAATGCTGACGGTCACCGATACGCTGGAGGCGCCAGCACCGGAACGACGCTGGCGACCTTGCTGGTCATCCTGGGGACGGTTGTCGGGATTGCGCAGTTGAATCGCATACGTCTCGATGGATTGGCGGATGACTTCCAGGTGGGGCATGCACTCATCGATGGTCTTGCCTGCGAACACCAAGGCGAATTCCTCGCCGCCGTAGCGATACGCCCTACCGCCACCGCCGATCTTCGACAGCTTGCTGGCCACCAGGCGCAGCACCTGGTCGCCGACGTCGTGGCCGTGGGTATCGTTGAATTTCTTGAAATGGTCGACGTCGCTCATTGCGAGCACGTAATTGCGCCCCAGGCGCTGCATGCGTTCGTTCAGCGCCCGACGTCCCGGCAGGCCGGTGAGTTCGTCGCGGAAGGCCATTTGATAAGCCTCGTGGGCAACCGCGGCGGCGATCATCAACATCACTTGGCTGCACATGATGTTCAGGGTGAACGGCAGGATGAAGGTTTTCGGCAGCATCCAGAACAAGCCAAGCAAGCCCACCAATTGCGCCGCGTGCAGCGGCCGGGGGTTGCGCCAGTATTGCCAGGCCAGCAGCAGGAACGCAGCCGCGAACATTGGGTAGGACAATTGGATCAGGCTCATCCAGGCGCCGTGCAACGCGGGCCAGCGGATCTCCGAAAGCCACAACAACAACGGCTGGGGGAAACTTTGCTCCAGCGCCAGGGCCACGCTGCCGAAGACCAGCAACACCGCGAACCGGGCCACCATGTCCTGGAACAGATGGGTGCGCTCCTGCCACGCCGCGAACAGCCCGAACAACAGCGGCAGCAGCAGGCAGACGAGATGGAATACCACCGCCGCGTCTTCACGCACCTTGCCGTTATCGCGGTAAAAATCGGTCTGGGTATCCAGCAGGAAGTAGGCGATGTACACCGTGACCATCAGAAACAGCTCGCGCTGACGGCGGTAGACGGCGCAATACGCGCCTCCCAGAAGCAGCACCAATGTAGGCAGCACATTGAACAGGGAGGTGAAGAAGACGTTGAGATCCTTGACGTAGGCAGCCGCAAGCCCCGACAACAACAGCAGCAGTGACGGTAGGAAATGGCTCAAACGTACAGCGGAAGAACGCGGCAAGGGTAAAGCTCCGACCCGACTGGACAAAGATGGCATTGTGCATGCGAGGTGTGACCGATGTCACACTGCCATCGCTGTAACGGCAGGTGGGGAAGTTTTCTTAGGGTTGGGTTGGATGAATATTGTTTCAGGATCACAGTTGATGCCCACAAAAAAATTGTGGTGACCATGAAAAAGCCGCTGCTCCCGAAGAAGCAGCGGCTTTGTGAAGAACCGCGTAAGGCTTAGTAGCCCAGCGCGAAGTCTTCTTCTTTCATGTCCATCAGGTTGTTGGCGCCCGACAGCATGGCCGCAACGTGAGTGCGGGTGCGCGGCAGGATGCGCTGGAAGTAGAAGCGCGCAGTCTGCAGCTTGGCGGTGTAGAACGCTTCTTCGCTGGTGCCGGCTGCGAGTTTCTCCGCCGCCAGGCGCGCCATGTCGGCCCAGAAGTAAGCCAGGCAGGCATAGCCGGAATACATCAGGTAATCCACCGAGGCCGCGCCCACTTCTTCGCGATCCTTCATGGCGGCCATGCCGACCTTCATGGTCAACTCGCCCCATTCCTTGTTCAACGCAGCCAGGGGTTCCACGAACTCCTTGACCGCTTCGTTGCCTTCGTTGCCCTGGCAGAACTTGTGGACGATCTTGGTGAAACCCTTGAGCGCTTCGCCCTGGGTCATCAGCACTTTACGACCCAGCAGGTCGAGGGCCTGGATGCCGGTAGTGCCTTCGTACAGCATCGAGATACGGCTGTCGCGCACGTTCTGCTCCATGCCCCACTCGGCGATGAAACCGTGACCGCCGTAGATCTGCACGCCATGGTTGGCCGATTCGAAGCCGACTTCGGTCATGAAGGCCTTGGCGATCGGCGTCATGAACGCCAGCAGCGCGTCGGCTTTCTTCTTCTCTTCTTCGTCCACACCATACTTGACGATATCGACCTGCTTGGCGGTGAAGTAGACCATCGCCCGGTTGCCTTCGGCGAAGGCTTTCATGGTCAGCAGCATGCGGCGCACGTCAGGGTGGACGATGATCGGGTCAGCGGCCTTGTCCGGCGCTTTCGGGCCAGTCAGGGAACGCATCTGCAAGCGATCACGGGCGTATTTCAGGCCGCCCTGGAAGCCGATCTCGGCGTGGGCCAGGCCTTGCAGCGCGGTGCCCAAGCGTGCGGTGTTCATAAAGGTGAACATGCAGTTCAGGCCTTTGTTCGCCGGGCCGATCAGGAAACCGGTGGCCGCGTCGAAGTTCATCACGCAGGTGGCGTTGCCGTGGATGCCCATCTTGTGTTCCAGGGAACCACAGCTCACGGCATTGCGCTGGCCGATGGTGCCGTCGGCGTTAGGCAGGAATTTCGGCACGATGAACAGCGAAATGCCCTTGGTGCCAGCCGGTGCGTCCGGCAGGCGTGCCAGCACGATGTGGACGATGTTGTCCGCCATGTCGTGTTCACCGGCCGAAATGAAGATCTTGGTGCCGGTCACTTTGTAGGAACCATCGGCCTGAGGCTCGGCCTTGGTGCGCAGCATGCCCAGGTCGGTGCCGCAGTGAGGTTCGGTCAGGCACATGGTGCCGGTCCATTCGCCGGACACCAGCTTGGTCAGGTAAGCCTCTTGCTGTTCGGGCGTACCGTGCTCGGAAATGGTGTTCATCGCGCCATGGGATAGCCCTGGGTACATGCCCCACGACCAGTTGGCTTCGCCGACCATCTCGCTGACCGCCAGGCCCAGGGACTCCGGCAAGCCTTGACCGCCATGCTCGACATCGTGGGCCAGGCTTGGCCAGCCGCCTTCGACGAACTGCTTGTAGGCTTCCTTGAAGCCGGTCGGGGTTTTCACGCCGGACTCGCTCCAGGTGCAACCTTCGATGTCACCCACGCGGTTCAGCGGCGCCAGCACCTGCTCACAAAACTTGGCGCCTTCTTCGAGAATGGCGTCAACCATGTCCGGAGTTGCGTCCTGGCAAGCCGGAAGGCTCTGATAATGCGCTTCGTAGCCGAGCAGTTCGTCACGAACGAAGCGAATATCACGCAAGGGGGCCTTGTAGTCAGGCATAGCGATAACCTCTGCTGATGTAACCGGGGATGAACGACCGCGGCGAATTGTTGTAGCGGTCAAACAGGTGTTTGAAACATACGTTTACGCCCAAACCTTGTCAAGCGTCGATCCTTCGCCGTTCGTCATCGACCCCTGGAAAATATCGGACACAGAAAAACCATCGCGTTGAAAAATCAGCGATGCCTGCAAAAAAAAGATTAGTCGAGCAATAAGACACCAGAGACAAGAACGCCGCGAATAATCGCGGCGTTCTCATAAATCTCAGGTGCTTGTATCAAGCGAAAGTATCAATCAACGTACCAAGCATCTCATCGGAAGCCTTGGCGACATTCACGCCCAGCTGTACTTGAAACTTGCCTTGGGCCATTTCGACCATGTTGCTGGCCACATCCGATTGCTGGCTGCGATCCACCGAACGCAGGCGATCGACCTGGACTTCGGACGACTGGCTGGTGACCGAACGCTCGATTGTATTGTTGGCGATCTGGCTGGAGGCCTGATCGACACGGTTCTGCCCTGTCTGAATCGTGCTCAGACCGGCATAGAACGCGGTGTTTCCTGAGATTTCCATGGCAGGGCTCGTCTACTTGAAGGGGTCGACACCGGCATTGAAACAGAAGCCCTGGAAAAACACCCGACAAAAACACTAATGGCACAGTGCCTCGTCATAGGCAAAACCTTGGCGGGTTCTCAGTCCAGCAAATCCAATTGCAGGTGCTCGGCTACCGCTTTAGCCGTCACGCTCTGGATCCGCGCCACCCGGCCCAGGCAAGGCGCCGGCAGGCGTTCGGCCAGGGTCGCCAGGTTTTCTTCGAGGCGCGAGGTGGCCGGGTCGATGATATTTGCCACCCAACCGGCCAATTGCAAACCGTCACGGGCAATAGCCTCGGCCGTCAACAACGCATGGCTGATACACCCCAGGCGCACGCCCACCACCAGGATCACCGGCAGCCCCAGCGCTATCGCCAAGTCGGAAAGATTGTCCTGGCCGGCCAGCGGCACGCGCCAACCGCCCGCGCCTTCGATCAAGGTGAAGTCGGCGTCCAGCGCCAGCACTTCGCGCATCGGCCCCAGCAGCGACTGCACCGTCAACGCCACACCGGCTTCCCGGGCGGCCAGGTGCGGTGCAATGGCCGGTTCGAATGCCACCGGATTGACCTGTGCATAAGTCAGCGGCACCGAGCACTCGGCCAGCAACGCCAAGGCGTCGGCATTGCGCAGGCCCTTGGGCGTCACGTCGCAGCCGGAGGCCACCGGTTTGCCGGCAGCCGTACTCATGCCGGCTTGTCGCGCCGCGTGCAGCAGGCCCGCCGCAACGGTGGTCTTGCCCACATCGGTATCGGTGCCGGTGATGAAATAAGCCTGGCTCATAGCGGTTTCTCCAACACGGCGTAGACCACCTGATAGGTCGCGGGCAGGCCCTGGGCCTGGCGGAACTGCTCGTAGGCTTCGACCAGCGCGAGGATTCGCGCCCTGCCCGTCAATCCTCCGGGTCGGCCCGGGTTCAGATTATGAGCGCCCAATGCTTTCAATTCGTGGGTCAGGCTACGTACATCCGGGTAGTGCAATACGTGGGGCTGATTTTCCAGGCGGAGGACATTCAATCCGCTGCTTGCGCATAACTGTTGATAAGTCTCGAAATCACGGAAACGGTTGACGTGCACCCAGCCATCCACCTGACGCCAACTGTCACGCAATTCGTACAGCGTGCCGACACAAAGGCTGGTAAAGGCAAACACGCCGCCCGGCTTCAATACGCGATGGGCCTCGCTAAGCACCGAGGCAAAATCGGCGCACCATTGCACCGCGAGACTGGAGAAAACCAACTCACAGCTCGCCGCCTGCAAAGGCAGCCGCTCAGCATCACCGGCGATGAAATGCGCGGCCCCGCCTCTTGGGCGAGCATGGTTGAGCATGCCCTCGGCGATATCCAGCGCGAAGCCGGTCTCCTCGCCGAAACGAGCACCCAAGGCCCGGGTGAAATAACCGGTGCCACAGCCCAGGTCCATCCAGCGCTGCGGATCGAGCGACGAAGGCAGTCGCCCGAGCAATTGTTGCCCCACGTCACGCTGCAGTTCAGCGACGCTGTCATAGCTGGCCGCCGCCCGGGAAAACGAGGCCGCGACCTGACGTTTATCGGGCAAGGCGCCAGGTAGCTTCACAGACAAATCAGTCATCACCGGACTCATGCAAGAAAGCCTGGATCGCCCCCGCCACGCCGTGGGGGTCTTCCAGAAGAAATGCGTGGCCGGCCTGTTCAATCAGGCCGATTTCGACATCCGGCAACAGCGCCAACAACTCGCCCGCCGCTTCGGCTGGCACCAAGGCATCGAGCCCGGCAAACAAATGCAATTGCGGGCCGCGAAACCCCTGCAATGCCACGCGAGTGTCGAGCAGCGTCAACAACTCGAGCCCGGCCATCAGCACTTCAGGCGCTGTATTCGGTGCGCCGCCCAGCAACAATCGCGACAACCCCCGTGGGTCGCCGCAACCTTGGGCACATAGCAAACTGAAGCGCTTGAGCGTCTGGCGCGGATCGGCCGCACACCCGGCAAGAAACCCATCGAAGGTCTCGCCGGCCATCGCGCTCGGCCATTGATCGTGAGCCACGAAAGACACATTACTGGCCAACGTCAGAACGCCACAGCAGCGCTCGCCCCGACGCGCCGCCAGTTCCGAGGCCAACATGCCACCCAGCGACCAACCTCCGAGCCAGGCATCCTGGGGCAACGTCGCGTCCAACTCATCGAGCCAGTCCGCAAGATTGCTCGAAGCCAGCGCCGGCAAGGGCTCGATTTCCACCTGCAAGTGCTCATCGAGCCCCTGCAGCGCAGCGGCCAACGGTTCGAGAGGCGAAACGCCCAGGCCCCAACCAGGCAGCAATATCAGTCGATCACGCATGACTCGGCTCCGGTCCCAGTTGGGCAAAACACTCCGCCAGTGCCTCTAACAATAGTTGCACCTGGGCTTCGCTGTGGGCGGCGGTCAGTGTCACGCGCAGGCGAGCACTGCCGGCGGGGACGGTCGGTGGACGGATCGCGGTCACCATCAGCCCCCGTTCACGCAGCATCCGTGACAGTTGCATCGCCCGCCCGGCATCGCCGACCAGGATGGGCTGGATCGGCGTGAAGCTGTCCATCAATTGCAAACCAATCTGCTCGGCGCCCTGGCGGAACTGGCGAATCAGTCGCTGCAAATGCTCTCGCCGCCAATGTTCGCTGCGCAGCAGTTCAAGGCTCTTGAGCGTGGCGCAGGCCAAAGCCGGTGGCTGGCTCGTGGTGTAGATGTAGGGACGCGCGAACTGGACGAGGCTTTCGATGAGTTCCTCACTGCCCGCCACAAAGGCGCCAGCGGTGCCAAAAGCCTTGCCCAGCGTGCCGACCAGCACGGGGACGTCTTCCTGGCTCAGAGCGAAATGTTCGACGACACCGCCGCCGCTGGCGCCCAGCGTGCCGAAGCCGTGGGCATCGTCAACCATCAGCCAGGCGCCCTTGGCCTTGGCTTCACGGGCGAGGGCCGGCAAGTCGGCGACGTCGCCATCCATGCTGAACACCCCATCGGTGACCACCAAGGTATTGCCAACCGCCTTTTCCAGGCGCTGGGCCAGGCTCCGGGCATCGTTGTGCAGATAACGGTTGAAACGCGCGCCGGACAACAACCCGCCATCGATCAATGAAGCGTGGTTGAGGCGATCCTCCAGCACGGTGTCGCCCTGCCCGACCAACGCCGTGACCGCGCCGAGATTGGCCATGTAGCCGGTGGTGAACAGCAACGCCCGTGGGCGGCCGGTCAGCTCGGCCAACGCTTCTTCCAAGGCGTGATGCGGCCCGCTGTGGCCGATTACCAGATGAGAGGCCCCGCCGCCGACGCCCCAACGCGCGGCACCTTCGCGCCAGGCCTCGATCACTTGCGGGTGATTGGCCAGGCCCAGGTAATCGTTGTTGCAGAACGCCAGCAGCGGCTGACCGTCCACGACGACTTCCGGGCCCTGGGGGCTTTCGAGCAGCGGTCGCTGGCGATAGAGATTTTCAGCACGACGGGCAGCCAGGCGTGCGGCGAGATCGAAGGGCATGCTGGCCTCAACTGTTTAAAGACTGGCCAAAGCCCCTTGTGGGAGCGAGCTTGCTCGCGATAGCGGTGAGCCAGTCGACATAAATGTTGAATGTTCCATCGCCATCGCGAGCAAGCTCGCTCCCACAGGGTCTTGCATGCCAATCCGGGAATCGGTGCGTGATCAAACAGCGGCGTTATAGAACTGCTCGCTGCTCTTCTGTTCCACCAGCGCCTGTTCAATGGCCGCCTGGTGCACTTCATCGGCATGTTCTTCACGGGCTTCCGGCTGGATGCCCAGGCGCGCGAACAGTTGCATGTCCTTGTCAGCCTGGGGGTTGGCGGTGGTCAGCAGCTTGTCGCCGTAGAAGATCGAGTTCGCGCCGGCGAAAAACGCCAGGGCCTGCATTTGCTCGTTCATCGCTTCGCGGCCGGCGGACAAGCGCACGTGGGATTTCGGCATGAGGATCCGCGCCACGGCCAGCATCCGGATGAAATCGAACGGATCGACGTCCTCGGCATTCTCCAGCGGCGTGCCGGCGACTTTCACCAGCATGTTGATCGGCACCGACTCCGGATGCTCCGGCAGGTTTGCCAGTTGGATCAGCAGGTTGGCGCGGTCGTCCAGGGATTCGCCCATGCCGAGGATGCCACCGGAGCAGATCTTCATCCCAGAATCACGCACGTAGGCCAGGGTCTGCAGGCGCTCGCTGTAGGTGCGGGTGGTGATGATGCTGCCGTAGAACTCCGGCGAGGTATCGAGGTTGTGGTTGTAGTAATCCAGGCCGGCCTGGGCCAGCGCTTCGGTCTGTTCCTGGTCGAGGCGGCCCAGGGTCATGCAGGTCTCCAGGCCCATGGCCTTCACACCCTTGACCATCTCCAGCACGTAAGGCATGTCCTTGGCCGACGGGTGCTTCCACGCCGCGCCCATGCAGAATCGGGTCGAACCGATGGCCTTGGCCCGTGCCGCCTCTTCGAGGACCTTCTGCACTTCCAGCAATTTCTCTTTTTCCAGCCCGGTGTTGTAGTGGCCGGACTGTGGACAATATTTGCAATCTTCCGGGCAAGCGCCGGTCTTGATCGACAGCAGCGTGGAAACCTGGACGCGGTTGGCGTCGAAGTGCGCGCGGTGCACGGTCTGCGCCTGGAAAAGCAGGTCGTTGAATGGCTGGACGAAGAGTGCTTTGACTTCGGCCAAAGACCAGTCATGACGCAGGTTGGCAGTGGTGCTGGCGCTCATGGGCATTTCCTTGATTATGCTTGGCTGGCGCCTGGGACACTCAATACCCACAGGCGCGACACGGATGTTCGGCATATTTAAGGAAGTGTCATGCGCTGTCAACCTCGATACAAATGGCCGGTTTACATCTGGTTAAAAAACAAACAATCCTGTCTGTTATGCGGCGAACCCACGGACACACCGCAGCCAATCTGCACGCCTTGTGAAAGCGAGTTGCCCTGGCTTGGCTATCAATGCAATGTCTGCGCGCTTCCGCTGCCCATGTCAGGGCTCCGCTGCGGACAATGCGCCACGCGACCGCCGGCTTTCGAACGGGTCGTGGCGCCGTGGATCTATGACTTCCCGGTGGACACGCTGGTCACCCGCTTCAAGCATCAGGCGAAGTGGCCGCTTGGGCGCTTACTCGGCGAACTGTTGGCGCAGTCGATCCAACATCATTTTGATGAAGGGCTGGAGCGTCCCGACGCGCTGGTGCCGGTGCCACTGGCGACTCGACGCCTCCGGCAGCGCGGTTTCAACCAGGCGGCGCTGCTGGCCCGCTGGCTCAGCGAGCCGTTGCAGATTCCTTGCGACGAGAATCTGCTGCTGCGCGTCCAGGACACCCCTGCGCAACAGGCCCTTGATGCCCGGGCGCGGCGCCGCAATCTTCGCCAAGCCTTTGCCCTGGCACCTGACGCTTTATTGATGAACCGCCACTTGGCCCTGGTGGACGATGTGCTCACCACGGGTGCCACGGCCCAGACGCTAGCACGCCTGTTACTCGATGCTGGCGCCGCCCGGGTCGATGTGTATTGCCTGGCCCGCACGCCAAAACCCGGCGACCCCGCTTGACGCGCCGCCGCCGAGGCGCCAACGTCCGGGCATCAAATCCCTGCGCGCAGTTTTTCGTCATGTCATTGCCTACGCTCCTGACCCAGCACATCGTCCGCCGACCACAGCGCATCGCCCTGTTGCAGCACATCGCCGAACAGGGCTCGATCACCCGCGCCGCCAAGAGCGCGGGCCTGAGCTATAAGGCCGCATGGGACGCGATTGACGAACTGAACAACCTGGCGGACCAACCGCTGGTCGTACGCAGCGTGGGTGGCAAGGGCGGTGGTGGCGCAAAACTGTCGGAGGAAGGCCAACGTGTCCTGCGCCTCTATCAGCGCTTGCAAACCTTGCAGGCGCAACTGCTGGAAGCGAGCGAGGACGCAGGGGACCTGGGGCTGCTCAGCCGACTGATGCTGCGCACCAGTGCCCGGAACCAGTTGCATGGCAAAGTCCTCGGCATCGACGCCCAAGGTCACAACGACCGGGTGCGCGTGGAGCTGGCTCGCGGCCTGGTCATCGACACGCAGATCACCCACGACAGCACGCTGCGCCTGGAACTGGAAACCGGTACCGAAGTGGTCGCCTTGATCAAGGCCGGTTGGCTGGAGCTGTACCCCGCTGATCAGCCAGAGCATCCGGGGGCCAATACGCTGCGAGGAGTCATCGAGCACATAGCCGCCGCCGAAAACGGCCCCAGCGAGGTGCGCATCGGCCTGCCCAATGGCCAGACCTTGTGTGCCCTGGCTGATCCATCGCTGCTCAGAGAGCGAAACCTTGAGGCCGGCTCACCGGTGCAAGTGTGTTTTTCGCCGTCGAATGTGTTGCTGGGCACACCGTTGTAGCCCACTGAAACAAAAGCTTCATCGACCCGCTTTAAGGTGACTGCCAAAACCAGCAGGGAGCCTGATGATGAGCCTATTAGAAGATAACCAATCCACCGACCTGGAAAACATCGTCGGCTTGAGCCGTCGCCGCTTCATTGGTGCCGGCGCCCTATGCGGTGCGGCGATGTTCCTGGGCGGCAACCTGCTGAGCCGCAGCGTCATGGCCGCCGCCGTGAGCGAAGGCAACAAACACATGCTGGGCTTCGACGGCATCGCCGCCGCGACGACAGACACCATTACGCTGCCGCCAGGCTACAAAGCCTCGGTGTTGATCAGTTGGGGCCAGCCACTGCAAAAAAACGCACCGGCATTCGACCCCAGCGGCAACGGCACCGCCCGCGCGCAGGAAGTGCAATTTGGCGACAACAACGACGGCATGAGCCTGTTCCCAATGCCAGGGGACGAAAACCGTGCGTTGATGGCAATCAACAACGAATACACCAATTATCGCTATCTCTTCCCCCATGGCGGTCAGCCGCAGTCGGCCGAGGAAGTGCACAAGGCCCAGGCCTGCGAAGGCGTGTCGGTGATCGAGATCGAACGTCGTCGCGGTCAATGGCAGTTCGTCCAGGATTCTCGCTACAACCGCCGGATCCATGGCAACACGCCGATTCGCCTGAGCGGCCCGGCTGCCGGTCACGACTGGGTGAAAACCAGTGCCGACAAAAGCGGCAAGAAAGTGCTGGGGACTTTCCAGAACTGCGCCAATGGCATGACGCCGTGGGGCACTTACCTGACCTGTGAAGAAAACTTCACCGACTGCTTCGGCAGCAGCAAGGCCGACCTGAAATTCGATGACGCGCAAAAGCGCTACGGCGCCACCGTCACCAGCCGCGAGATCAACTGGCACCCGCATGACCCGCGCTTCGACCTGGCGAAGAACCCCAACGAACTCAATCGCCATGGCTGGGTGGTGGAAATCGATCCATTCGATCCAAAATCCACTCCGGTGAAACGCACGGCCCTGGGCCGTTTCAAACACGAAAACGCCGCCCTCGCACAAACCCATGACGGTCGCGCCGTGGTGTACATGGGCGACGACGAACGTGGCGAATTCATCTACAAATTCGTCAGCCGGGATCGCATCGACCACCGCAACGCCAAGGCCAACCGCGACTTGCTGGACCATGGCACCCTGTACGTGGCGCGCTTCGACGCCGGCGATGGCAACCCGGACCATCCGAAAGGCAAGGGCCAGTGGATCGAGCTGAGCCACGGCAAGAACGGCCTCGACGCCAGCAAGGGCTTCAATGGCCAGGCCGAGGTGCTGATCCACGCGCGCCTGGCCGGCAGTGCCGTGGGCGCGACTCGCATGGACCGCCCTGAGTGGATCGTGGTCAGCCCGAAAGACGGCCAGGTCTATTGCACCCTGACCAACAACGCCAAGCGCGGCGAAGACGGCCAACCGGTGGACGGGCCAAACCCACGGGCCAAGAACGTCTACGGGCAGATCCTGCGCTGGCGCACCGACCGCGACGACCACGCCTCCAACACCTTCGAGTGGGACCTGTTCGTGGTCGCGGGCAACCCGACGGTACATGCCGGCACCCCGAAAGCCGGGTCGTCCAACGTCACTGCACAGAACATGTTCAATAGCCCCGACGGCCTGGGCTTCGACAAGGCCGGCCGGCTATGGATCCTCACCGACGGCGACTCCAGCAACGCCGGGGACTTCGCCGGCATGGGCAACAACCAGATGCTCTGCGCCGACCCCGACAGTGGCGAAATCCGCCGCTTCATGGTCGGGCCGGTGGGCTGTGAAGTGACCGGGATCAGTTTTGCACCGGACCAGAAGGCCCTTTTCGTGGGCATTCAGCACCCGGGTGAAAACGGCGGTTCGACCTTCCCCGAGCACCTGCCCAATGGCAAGCCGCGGTCTTCGGTGATGGTGATTACCCGCGAAGACGGCGGCGTCATCGGCGCCTGACACTTTGTGGCGAGGGAGCTTGCTCCCTCGCCACAAAGTCTCAACGATCAATCCCGACTGCTTTGCGCTACCATGCTGGGCCGGACGCGGCAGCCCTGCCGCTGCGCAGGAGTCAGCATGTCCCATCCGTTCGAAACCCTCACGCCCGACCTGGTGCTCGATGCCGTTGAAAGCATCGGCTTTCTCAGCGACGCCCGCGTGCTGGCCCTCAACAGTTACGAAAACCGCGTCTATCAGGTCGGCATCGAAGACGCCGAGCCGCTGATCGCCAAGTTCTATCGCCCCCAGCGCTGGACCAACGAAGCCATTCTGGAAGAACACCAATTCACCTTCGAACTGGCCGACCGTGAAGTGCCGGTGGTGGCGCCGTTGATCCATAACGGCGCCAGCCTGCACGAACATGCCGGGTTTCGTTTCACCCTGTTTCCCCGCCGCGGCGGCCGCGCGCCGGAGCCAGGCAATCTCGATCAGCTTTATCGCCTGGGCCAGTTGCTCGGGCGCCTGCACGCGATCGGCGCGACCCGTCCGTTCGAACACCGTGAAGCGCTGGGCGTGAAGAATTTCGGCCACGACTCGCTGGACACTGTGCTGCAAAGCGGCTTCGTCCCTCGTAGCCTGCTGCCGGCCTACGAATCGGTTGCCAGGGACTTGCTCAAGCGCGTCGAGGATGCCTACGCCGCCACGCCCCACCAGAACATCCGCATGCACGGCGACTGCCATCCCGGCAACATGATGTGCCGCGACGAGGTGTTCCACATCGTCGACCTGGACGATTGCCGCATGGGGCCGGCGGTGCAGGATCTGTGGATGATGCTTGCAGGGGACCGCCAGGAATGCCTGGGCCAGCTGTCGGAGTTGATGGACGGTTATCAGGAATTCCACGATTTCGATCCGCGGGAATTGGCACTGATCGAACCTCTGCGAGCCCTGCGCCTGATGCATTACAGCGCCTGGCTGGCCCGCCGCTGGGACGACCCGGCGTTTCCGCGGAGTTTCCCGTGGTTTGGCAGTGAGCGTTACTGGGGCGACCAGATATTGGCGTTGCGCGAGCAATTGGCGGCGCTCAATGAAGAGCCGTTGAAGCTTTTTTGATTGGATTGGGTTCCACCAGTCACTGCGAATCCCCTGTGGGAGCGGGCTTGCTCGCGAAAGCGGTGGATCAGCTTGCATGGATGTTGAATGTGCAGCCGCCTTCGCGAGCAAGCCCGCTCCCACACAGGGTTCGCAGTGGAACGCTCACAAAGGTTCACAGCACAACCAGACAAATCTCCTTACAATCACTCCTTTGTTAGCTGCCTAAGCAAGGATTCTGCATGCAAGCCGCCAACCCGCGTCGCGGGTACATCCTGGGCCTGAGTGCCTACATCATCTGGGGTCTGTTCCCGATCTATTTCAAAGCCATCGCCAGCGTGCCGTCGGTGGAAATCATTATCCACCGGGTGCTGTGGTCCGCCCTGTTCGGTGCGGCGTTACTGATGGTCTGGAAACACCCAGGCTGGTGGCGCGAGTTGCGGGACAATCCGCGTCGCCTGGCGATCCTGGCCTTGAGCGGCACGTTGATCGCGGCCAACTGGCTGACCTACGTCTGGGCGGTAAACAACGGGAGGATGCTCGAAGCCAGCCTGGGCTACTACATCAATCCGCTGATCAACGTATTGCTGGGCATGCTGATCCTCGGCGAGCGCCTGCGCCGCATGCAGTGGCTGGCGGTGGGGTTGGCGGCAGTCGGCGTGGCCCAGCAGGTCTGGCAAGTGGGCAGCCTGCCGTGGGTGTCGCTGGCACTGGCGCTGACGTTTGGCTTCTACGGATTGATCCGCAAGCAGGCGCCGGTCAAGGCCTTGCCCGGGCTGGTGGTGGAAACCTGGATGCTGGTGCCGATCGCCATCGCCTGGTTGCTGTTCAATCCATCGGCCACCAGCGCCCAAGCCGCGTTCTGGACCACCTCCGAAGCCTGGTGGCTGGTGGCGGCCGGCCCGGTGACGCTGGTCCCACTGGTGTGCTTCAACGCCGCGGCGCGGCATTTGCCTTACACCACGCTGGGTTTCTTGCAGTACATCGCCCCGACGCTCGTGCTCCTGCTCGCAGTGCTGCTGTTCGGTGAGCATCTGTCGTCCAGCACGTTGGTGGCGTTCATCTTTATCTGGGCCGGACTGGCGGTGTACAGCATCGATGCCGTGATCAGCATGCGTCGGCGCAACTGATCAAAAAACGCACAACCTTCTACAGGCCACGTCCGGCGTGGCCTGCGCGTTTCCTTCCCAAGGTTATCCACAGCGTGATCCCCGCCGTTTGTGCACAAGCCCTTGAAAACTGGTGGTTTTTTGATCATCGACCGCTGAGCCCCGGCGGGCTTGGGCTGGGGCCGGGTCTCTACAGGTTATCCACAGGCAGGCGCAGTTTTTCCTTGGATAACCTTGTCAGGCTTCGTCGCTGAGTTTCAGCTCAACCATCAACTCATCGGCCAAGGTCTCCAGGCGTTCCTGCAGTGTTTCCAGCGACAGGGTCAGGGGCACCCCGAGAATCGCCTCGGCATGAAACAGCAACTCACTGCTCATGGGCGCCGGCCGGACGTGGGTCACCAGACGCTCGACATTGACGCCCTGCTCGCTCAACAAGCGGGTGATGTCCCGCACGATGCCAGGACGATCATTGCCCACCAGCTCCATGGCAATGGGTTTCCAGGTGCAGGACTCTTCAACGGCGCTTTCCGCGATCAACACGCGAATGCCGTGGACCGACAATCCCTGCAAGGCTTCGATCAATTCTTCATGGGCCTCGGCCGGAGCGCTGAGGCGCAGGATCCCGGCGAATTGCCCGGCCAAGTGCGACATGCGGCTTTCCAGCCAGTTACCACCATGCGCGGCGATGCAATCGGCGATGCGCTCGACCTGCCCGGGTTTGTCCGGGGCGAAAACAGTGATGACGAGGTGGTCCATGGCGCAGTCCTCTTGTTGGGGAAGAAAGAGTATAGGCAGGGCGCACAAATCCTGTGGCGAGGGGATTTATCCCCGCTGGGGCGCGAAGCGGCCCTTAATCCTTATACCTCGGCGTGCCATACGGATTGGGTCGATATGCGATGGGGCTGCTTCGCAACCCAGCGGGGATCAATCCCCTCGCCACAGTTGTGTGTGCACTTCAGAGCCCGCCTATAAATCGTGTACAGGTTTTAATATTTATCTGGAACAATCCATCTGTTTTTTGAGAACATCCCGTTCCGCGCTGTGACTGTACTGCTTTAGTCGGTCGCAGAACGACGCAATTAGTCTAATTTTCACATGCGCAATTGATCATGTAGTATGCCGCAGCGCGCACTACATAATCGTACTGCGAGATGTTCCACCGATGTCTGCCCAGGCCGGTCGCATCCCTGTAAAGCCCCGTCAGCAAGGCTTGATCACCCAGCCGCCAGCGATGGCATGTACTGGTTCAGGGGTTTGTGGTTTAAATGTCCGAGGCTTCATTGTCAAAATCGAAGAGCTGAAAAGCGAAATAGCTGAGCAGAGTGAGGCAAGCAATGACTGAACACGTTCAAGTCGGTGGCCTGCAGGTCGCCAAAGTCCTGTTCGACTTCGTGAATAACGAAGCCATTCCCGGAACCGGCCTCACCGCCGACGCATTCTGGGCCGGCGCCGACAAGGTCATTCATGACCTGGCTCCGAAGAACAAAGCCCTACTCGCCAAACGCGACGATTTCCAGGCGCGGATCGACGCCTGGCACCAGGCACGTGCCGGCCAGGCCCACGACGCCGTGGCTTACAAAGCCTTCCTGCAAGACATTGGATACCTGCTGCCAGAAGCGGCGGACTTCCAGGCCACGACCCAAAACGTCGATGACGAAATCGCCCGCATGGCCGGCCCGCAACTGGTGGTGCCGGTGATGAACGCCCGCTTCGCCCTCAACGCCTCGAACGCCCGCTGGGGTTCGCTGTATGACGCGCTGTACGGCACCGATGCCATCAGCGAGGCCGATGGCGCGGAAAAAGGCAAAGGCTACAACAAGGTCCGCGGTGACAAGGTCATCGCCTTCGCCCGTGCCTTCCTCGACGAAGCAGCCCCGCTGGCCGCCGGCTCCCACGTTGACTCCACCGCCTACAAAATCGTCGACGGCAAACTGGTGGTCACCCTCAAGGGCGGCAGCAACAGCGGCCTGCGCGATGATGCCCAACTGATCGGCTTCCAGGGCGATGCCTCGGCACCGACCGCGGTGCTGCTGAAACACAACGGCCTGCACTTCGAAATCCAGATCGACGCCAGCACCCCGGTCGGCCAGACCGATGCCGCCGGCGTCAAAGACATCCTGATGGAAGCGGCGCTGACCACTATCATGGACTGCGAAGACTCGGTCGCCGCCGTCGATGCCGATGACAAAGTGGTGATCTACCGCAACTGGCTTGGCTTGATGAAGGGTGATTTGTCGGAAGAAGTCGCCAAGGGCGGCCAGACCTTCACCCGGACCATGAACCCGGACCGCGTCTACACCGCCGCAGACGGTTCGAGCGTAACCCTGCACGGTCGCTCGCTGCTGTTCGTGCGCAACGTTGGCCACCTGATGACCATCGACGCGATCCTGGACAAGGACGGCAACGAGGTGCCGGAAGGTATCCTCGACGGCCTGGTCACCAGCCTGGCGGCGATACACAGCCTCAACGGCAACACCTCGCGCCGCAACAGCCGCACCGGCTCGGTGTACATCGTCAAGCCGAAGATGCACGGCCCGGAAGAAGCCGCGTTCACCAACGAGCTGTTCGGTCGCGTCGAGGACGTGCTGAACCTGCCGCGCAACACCCTCAAGGTCGGGATCATGGACGAGGAGCGCCGTACCACGGTCAACCTCAAGGCCTGCATCAAGGCAGCCAGCGAGCGCGTGGTGTTCATCAATACCGGTTTCCTCGACCGCACCGGCGATGAAATCCACACCTCCATGGAAGCCGGCCCGATGGTGCGCAAGGCCGACATGAAGGCCGAGAAGTGGATCGGCGCGTATGAAAACTGGAACGTCGACATCGGCTTGAGCACCGGCCTGCAAGGTCGCGCGCAAATCGGCAAGGGCATGTGGGCGATGCCCGACCTGATGGCGGCGATGCTCGAACAGAAAATCGCTCACCCAATGGCCGGCGCCAATACCGCATGGGTGCCGTCGCCGACTGCCGCCGCGTTGCACGCGCTGCATTACCACAAGGTCGACGTGTTCGCCCGCCAGGCCGAACTGGCCAAGCGCGCCCGCGCTTCGGTGGACGACATCCTGACCATCCCACTGGCCGTCAACCCGAGCTGGACGCCGGAGCAGATCAAGAACGAACTGGACAACAACGCCCAGGGCATCCTCGGCTACGTGGTACGTTGGATCGACCAGGGCGTCGGCTGTTCCAAAGTGCCGGACATCAACGATATCGGCCTGATGGAAGACCGGGCGACGCTGCGTATTTCCAGCCAGCACATCGCCAACTGGCTGCGCCACGGCATCGTCACGCAAGATCAGGTGATGGAAAGCCTCAAGCGCATGGCGCCGGTGGTCGACCGCCAGAACGCCAGCGACCCGCTGTACCGCCCGCTGGCGCCGGACTTCGACAGCAACATCGCCTTCCAGGCGGCGGTCGAGTTGGTGGTCGAAGGCACCAAGCAGCCGAATGGCTACACCGAGCCGGTGCTGCACCGTCGTCGTCGCGAGTTCAAGGCCGCCAATGGGTTGTGATTGAGCGGTAGAGAGCGCATCACAAAAAAGCCCTGATCTCTCGATCAGGGCTTTTTCATTTGCAACACCTGACAGCCTTTGTAGCGAGGGAGCTTGCTCCCGCTCGGTTGCGCAGCGACCGCGATACAGCTCAATGGAGATTCCCAGGTCTGGAAAAGGGTCTGCTTCGCAGCCCAGCGGGAGCAAGCTCCCTCGCCACAAAAGCACTTCGGCACGATTGAAGAAGATGGGCTAAAGATCCATCCCCAACTCATGCTTGACCAACCCCAGCAGCTTTTCGGTGTCGATCGGCTTGAGCAGGAAATCCACCACGCTCAGGTGCATGGCTTCGATGGCGTCCTTCACATCGGCGTCGCCCGACACGATGATGATCGGCAACGCGGCCCGCTCCGACTCACGCACCAGGCGCACCAGTTCCAGGCCATCGACGTTGCCCATGCGCAGGTCGGTAATGAGCAGGCCAATGGACGGCTTGGTCTCCAGCATCTTGAGTGCGGTTTCGCCACTGGCGGCGGTCATGCAGCGGATGCCGTCCAATGCCAGGATCTCCGACAGCAGCTCGCGGGCGTCCTTGTCGTCATCGACGATCAATACACGCTGCGGCGGCAGGTCGGGTTCCAGCATGACGGCACTCAGCGCCTCGCGCTCGGCGTCACTCAAAATATCGTGGTCGGACATGATGCTCTCTACGTTCCTTGAATCGATCCCCTGGCACAGTGGTCAGACATCGTTCTGCGGCGCTTCAATGTGCACTTCGTCGGATTTTTTTCCAAGAGCATTCGAGGAAGAATTTTCCGAGGCGAAGCGTAGGATATTTCCGTAGTTCCGGCCTGATGACGGCGACCTAGACTTACGTCCAATGGGCACTCCACGTTCAGAGGCCGACCATGGCGAACAGATCCGACCACAACAATTCGAAAAAGATTGCGCCATGGTTATGAAAAAAGCGGACGCCTTTATCCAGGCAGGGAAAACCGCGGTGTTACAGAACATCCAGGGCACTTTGCAGTTCCTGCAACGCTTCCCCCCGTTCAACCAAATGGAAAACGCCCACCTGGCCTATCTGGTGGAGCA
Organism: Pseudomonas sp. BP11-1-1; assembly: GCF_052112105.1. NCBI lineage: Bacteria > Pseudomonadati > Pseudomonadota > Gammaproteobacteria > Pseudomonadales > Pseudomonadaceae > Pseudomonas > Pseudomonas sp. BP11-1-1. The sequence continues at coordinate 598,755 of NZ_JAUTYU010000002.1, read as the reverse complement.
ATGCCTGCTGCGTTTCTACGCGCCGGGCGAAACGATCATCAAGCCGGCCGACGGTCCGGTAGAGCACTTCTATATCGTCAAGCAAGGCCGCGTGGTGGGCGAGCGTCCCCATTCAGCGAAGGGCGGCACCGAGACCACTTTTGAAATCACCACGGGCGAATGTTTTCCCCTCGCCGCGCTGTTGGGCGAGCGAGCCACCCGCACCGAGCATCGGGCCGGTGAAGATACGTTCTGCCTGCAGTTGAACAAGCTGGCCTTCATCAAGCTGTTCGCCCTGTCCGGCCCGTTTCGCGATTTCGCCCTGCGAGGGGTCAGCAGCCTGCTCGACCAGGTCAACCAGCAAGTGCAGCAAAAATCCGCGCAGACCCTGGGCACGCAATATTCCCTCAATACGCGCCTGGGCGAGCTGGCGATGCGTCACCCGGTCAGTTGCAGCCCTGAAACGCCGCTGCGCGAAGCCGTGAAGCTGATGCACGACCAACAAGTCGGCAGCATCGTCGTGGTCAATGAACAAAAAGCGCCGATGGGGATTTTTACCCTGCGCGACTTGCGGCAAGTCGTGGCTGACGGCAGCGGGGATTTTTCCGAGTCGATCGCAATGCACATGACCCAGGCGCCGTTTTTCCTGTCACCGGACCACAGCGCCTTCGACGCGGCCATCGCCATGACCGAGCGCCACATCGCCCATGTCTGCCTGGTCAAGGACCAGCGCCTGTGTGGCGTGGTGTCGGAGCGGGATCTGTTTTCCCTGCAACGCGTCGACCTGGTGCACCTGGCCCGGACGATTCGCAACGCCCCCCGGGTGGAAAACCTGGTGACGCTGCGCGGCGAGATCGGCCAACTGGTGGAGCGCATGCTGGCCCACGGCGCGTCCTCAACGCAGATCACCCACATCATCACCTTGCTCAACGACCACACCGTGTGCCGGGTCATCGAGTTGACCCTGGCCGACAAGGGCGACCCGGGCGTACCGTTCAGTTGGCTGTGTTTCGGCAGCGAAGGCCGCCGCGAGCAGACCCTGCACACCGACCAGGACAACGGCATTCTTTTCGAAGCCCGCGATGCCGCCCACGCTGCGCAGGTCCGTGGCCTGCTGCTGCCCATCGCCCAACAGATCAACCAGAGCCTGGCGCTGTGCGGCTTTACCTTGTGCAAAGGCAACATCATGGCCGGCAACCCCGAGCTGTGCCTATCCCGAGCTGAATGGGCACGGCGCTTCGCGGCCTTCATTCGCGAAGCGACGCCCGAGAACCTGCTGGGTTCGAGCATCTATTTCGATCTGCGAGTGGTCTGGGGCGACGAGCAAGGCTGCGAGCAACTGCGCCAGCAGATTCTCGATCAAGTGGCCGACAACCGCTTGTTCCAGCGCATGATGGCCGAGAATGCCCTTCGCCATCGCCCGCCCGTTGGACGCTTCCGGGATTTCGTGCTGAGCAGAAAGAACGGCGAAAAAGCCACCCTCGACCTGAAGGTGCAAGGCCTGACGCCTTTCGTCGACGGCGCTCGATTGCTGGCATTGGCCAACGGCATCGAGGCCAACAACACCCTCGAACGCTTGCGGCAACTGGTCGTCAAGGAAGTCATCGAACCGCTGGACGGCGCGGCTTATGAAGAGGCCTACCACTTCATCCAGCAGACCCGGATGCAGCAACATCAATTGCAGACCCGGGAAAACCTGCCCTATTCCAACCGTGTCGACCCCGACAACCTCAATCATCTGGACCGGCGGATCCTGCGCGAATCCTTGCGCCAGGCCCAACGCCTGCAGAGCAGCCTGACGTTGAGGTATCAACTGTGAGCCTGTTTTCCTGGCTGCGCCCGGTCCAGCCAACGCTTGGCGACGCCTTGCAGCAACGCCTGGCCAACCTGCCCGCCCCCGCCCCATTGGCTGAATGCACCTTGCGGAAACAGCGTTGGGTGGTGGTCGACCTGGAAACCACCGGCCTTAACCTGAACAAAGACCAGGTGTTGTCCATCGGCGCCGTGGTGATCGAAGACGGTGCCATCGACTTCAGCCAGCAATTCGAGCGGACCTTGCAATGCGACAAGCAGAAGCTCGGGCCAAGCGTGCTGATCCACGGCCTGGCGCCGAGTGCCATCGCCGCTGGCAGCGACCCGGCCGAAGCCCTGCTGGCGTTCATGGAATTCGTCGGCGACAGTCCGCTGCTGGCGTTTCATGCGCCATTCGATTCCCACATGCTCGGGCGCGCCACGAAAGATTACCTGGGCTACCGACTCCAGCATCCCTTCCTGGACGTGGCCGACCTGGCGCCGATGCTTTGCCCGCAAGCCAACCTGCGCAAGTCCGGCCTGGACGAATGGATCGACTGGTTCAAGCTGCAAGTCTTCGAACGCCACAATGCCAGCGCCGACGCCTTGGCCACGGCGGAGCTGGCTTTGATCCTGTTCAGTCGCGCTGGTCAACAGGACATCCACAGCCCCCTCGCCCTGCAACAGCGCCTGGGACAATGGAAGCGGCGGCAGCAGGCGCCTTCGCTTTAATCCAAGACCTTGAGCACACCTAGCCCTTGTGGGAGCGAGCTTGCTCGCGATGGCGCAGCATCAGTCCCCCAATGCGACTGCCCCACCGCTATCGCGAGCAAGCTCGCTCCCACAGGGGTATTGCATACCCCGACCAGCGCCAATTGCTTTCCCTCCCCCGCCTCTGCCACAATCGCGAACAATTCTCGTTACTTAAAACGTCGGTGATGTTTCGTGTCGTCAGTCCCTAGTGTCCGGTCTCACAAGTACCGTCCCTTTTTTGACGAGTGGCTGCTGTCGTCAGGCAAGGCGCCGCGACGAGTCATAGCCCGCTATGGCGAGGAGCGGCAACACAGCATGACGGCAGCAGACACCGTCAAAAAGGAACGGTACTTGTGAGACCGGGCACTACTCCTCATAGTGATTTGGTTGGTGCGTTGTACCGTGACCATCGCGGCTGGCTATTGGCATGGCTTCGGCGCAACGTGGCCTGCGCGCAGCGGGCCGAGGACCTGAGCCAGGACACGTTTGTGCGCTTGCTGGGTCGCGAGGAATTGAAGGCGCCCCGGGAACCTCGTGCATTCCTTGTGGCGATCGCCAAGGGGCTGTTGTTCGACTACTTCCGTCGGGCCGCCCTCGAACAGGCCTACCTGACCGAACTGATGCTGATTCCAGAAGACGAGCAACCATCGGTAGAAGAGCAACAACTCATCCTCGAAGACCTCAAGAACATAGATCGCCTGTTGGGCAAGTTGTCCAGCAAGGCCCGCGCAGCCTTCTTCTATAACCGCCTCGACGGCCTCGGCCACGCTGAAATCGCCGAGCGCCTGGGGGTTTCGGTTCCACGGGTACGGCAATACCTGGCCCAAGGCATGCGGCAGTGCTACATCGCGCTTTATGGTGAGCCGACATGACCGCGGCCCACGGAAAACCGGTTTCGGCCCGCGTTCTGGACGCGGCCATTGCCTGGCAGTTGTCCTTGGACTCGAGCAGCCGTCAGGACCGCGAAGCATTCGCCCAATGGCATGCCGCCGATGAGGAACATGCTCGCGCCTGGCAACAACTGGGCATGCTCGACCAGCGCTTCAACGTCGCCAGCGGCCCGGCGCGCGCCGTGTTGCTGCAATCGCGGGTCAGCATCCGCCGACGCCTGCGCAAGGTTGGCAGCGGACTGGCCAGCATCGTCGCGGTCATCGGCTTGGCGCTGTTCGCCGGTGATCGTTACCTGCCACTGGATTATTGGCTGGCCGACCAGCGTACCGCCACGGGTGAACAGCGCACGTTGCGCCTGGCGGACGGCACGTTGATCAACCTCAACACCCACAGTGCGCTGGACGTACGCTTCGACGACAAGCAGCGGCGTATCGTCCTGCAGGAAGGCGAGATCCTGGTGGAAACCGGCCACAACGATCCGCGTCCTTTCATCGTCGAGACGCGCGAAGGCAGCATGCGCGCGCTGGGCACGCGTTTCCTGGTCAGGCTCGAAGACCAGGGCACGCGCCTGAGCGTGCTGAAGTCCGCGGTGGCGGCGCATCCGCAGGCCACCGATGAAGAACAGATCCTGCGTGAAGGCCAGCAAGTGCTGATGCGCCGGGATGGCCTCGGGCCAACCCTGGCGTTGAAGCCCGGCGCCGATGCCTGGACCCGCGGCATGCTGGTGGTGGATAACGCGCGCCTTGAAGACCTGGTCCAGGAGCTGGGGCGTTATCGACGTGGTTATCTCGGCGTCGAGCCCCAGGTAGCCGACTTGCGGATCACCGGCAGCTTCCCGTTGCACGATACCGATCTGGCCCTGACCGCCCTGCTGCCGACCTTGCCGGTGCAGGTCGAGCATCACACGCGGTGGTGGGTGGTGGTGGGGCCACGGGTCGACGCCAAACGCTGAAAGATGTTGCGCCAGTAATGGCCCCTTCGCGAGCAGGCTCGCTCCCACAAGGGTTTGCATTCCCATGTGGGAGCGAGCCTGCTCGCGAAGGAGCCATGGATGCCAGCACAAAGCCACCGATATCAATCTTAATCTAAATTATTTTCATCCAGCCCTATCACTTTCCGAATTTCATCCGGCACACAGGCAATTGAGAAATATTTCCATTCAGGAGCCGCCGTATGTCCCGCCCGCTTGAGACCCTGTTGCGCCCCAGCCTGCTGGCCGTTGCCATTGCCCTTGCCGCCCCGTTGACCAGCGCCACGCTGCTGGCCGCCGAGCAGGCCTCAAGCTTGCGCGCCTACAACCTGCCCGCTGCGCCATTGGCCAGCACCCTGACCCAGATCGCCAGCCAGGCCGGCCTCGCCCTGAGCCTGGATCCGTCCCTGGCTTCCGGCAAGACGTCGGCGCCGGTCCAGGGTCAGTTCGACGCCACTGGCGCGCTGCGCGAAGCCTTGCGGGGCACCGGTCTGCAATTGGAACAAAGCAGCGCCGGCACCTTCAGCCTGGTGGCCGCGCCTGAAGGAGTGCTGATGCTGCCGGAAACCAGCGTGATCGGCGCAGGCGTCAGCGAAACCGCGTGGGGGCCGACCGAGGGCTACGCCGCTACCCGCACCGCCGCCGGCACCAAGACCGATACGCCGATTGTCGAGCTGCCGCGCTCGGTCTCGGTGGTCACGCGCCAGCAGATGGACGACCGCTCCGTCCTCAACCTGAACGACGCCTTGCGCTACACCGCCGGCGTGCAAAGCAGCGGCTACGGTTCGGACTCACGTAACGATTGGCTGCTGGTGCGCGGCTTCGTGCCGACCCAATTCCTCGATGGCCTGCCGCTGCCCAAGGGCAACTACGTCACGCCGAAAATCGAACCCTGGAACCTTGAGCGCATCGCCGTGCTGCGTGGCCCGGCCTCCTCGGTCTACGGGCAGACGCCGCCTGGCGGCATGCTCGACATGGTCAGCCGTCGCCCACAATCTGAAAGCAGCCATGAAGTCGAATTGCAGGCCGGCAGCTACGAGCACAAGCAGATCAACTTCGACAGCACCGGCAAGGTCGATGACGACGGCCAGTTCCTTTATCGACTCAGCGGCACCGTGCGCGACAGCAACGCCCAGGTCGATCACATCCCGGACAAGCGCTACAACATCGCCCCGAGCCTGACCTGGAATATCAATGACGACACGCACCTGACCTTCCTGTCGCAATACACCCGCGACGACACCGGCATCACCGGGCAATTCCTGCCATTGCAAGGCACCAAGCTGTCCTCGCCGGCGGGCAAGATTTCCCATCACAAGAACCTGGGCGATCCGGACTGGGAATTCTACGATCGTACTTATTACGCGTTGGGCTATGCCTTTGAAACCCGCCTGAACGACACCTGGCAGTTCCGCCAGAACCTGCGCTATACCAAGAGTGATCTCGAGTTCCAGGGAATTACAGCGGGGACGTTCCCACCTGATCAGGCAGTGAGTCCCGACGGGACAGTCAAGCGCAGCGCCGGGATCGTCAACGAAGATGTCAGTCAGTTCGCCGTTGATAACAACATTCAAGCCGACTTCCAGACCGGAGCAGTGAGCCACACCTTGCTGCTGGGCCTGGACCACCAGCGCTCCAATGCAAATTCAAAATGGCTCTGGGGCTCCAACGGCGTCCCCGACAGCAACATCCACAACCCGATCTACGGGCAGGACTTTTCCAACGTCCAGTACTTCACCATGTACGACTATAACCAGAAGACCAACCAGACTGGTCTGTATATCCAGGACCAGATCGCCCTGGACAATTGGCGCCTGACCCTCGGCGGTCGTGAAGACTGGATTCACACTAGCACCGAATTCCACAACCAGAACAACGCGACCGACACCCTGCGCGACAAGAAATTCAGCGGCAACGCGGCGCTGAGCTATGTCTTCGATAACGGCGTGACGCCTTATATTTCCTTCGCGCAATCGTTCCAGGCGGCAGCGGGTTCTACCGTCAACAGCACCCAAGCGTTCAAGCCCACCGAAGGCGAACAATACGAAGCGGGTATCAAGTACCAGCCACCCGGCACCAAGACCTTGCTGACCGCCGCGGTGTTCGACTTGACGCAAAAAAACAACTCCGTCACCGAAAACAACATCACCCGCCAAGTGGGCGAGGTTCGCGTCCGCGGCGTCGAATTGGAAGCCTCCGGCGACGTGACCGACAACCTGAAGCTGATCGGTTCCTACACCTATAACGACAGCGAGATCACCAAGGGCACCGCGGCCGAAGAAGGCAAGCGCATGGCCCAGGTACCGCGTCACCAGGCCACCGCGTGGGCCGACTACACCTGGCACAACGGCCCGCTGGACGGTTTTGGTGTCGGTGCCGGCGTGCGTTATGTCGGCGATACCTACGGCAACACCACCAACACCGATTGGGGGCATGTCGGGTCCTACACGGTGTATGACGCTTCGGCCCATTACGACCTCGGTCGTTTGAACAAGACCCTCAAGGGCGTCACGGTCGCGGTGGACGCGAAGAACCTCTTCAACAAGGACTACCTGTCCACTTGTGACGGCTCCTACTGCTACTACGGCGACCAACGCAACGTCGTCGCCAGCGTGAATTACAAATGGTAAACGGTTAGCATTTGCGTAAACCTATTTAGAGGCACCCGCTGGATGCAACACGGTTCATGTAAGGGCACAAAACCGTGGCGAGGGAGCTTGCTCCCGCTGGGCTGCGTAGCAGCCCCAAAAAGCTTGGGACCGCTCCGCGATCCAGCGGGAGCAAGCTCCCTCGCCACAATGAGTACCCGCCAAGCGAACCGCGCTATTACTACAGGTGCCCTTTTGCATTCGGACCGATCATGAAAAGCAAAACCATCCGCCGCTGGTCCTTCGTCCACACCTGGACCAGCCTGATCTGCACGGTGTTCCTGCTGATGCTGGCGATCACCGGCTTGCCGCTGATTTTCCATCACGAAATCGAGCATCTGCTGGGCGACGCCCCGGAACTTCGGGAAATGCCGGCCGGCACGCCGCCGCTGGACCTGCAACAACTGGTGGAAAAAGCCAAGGCCCATCGCCCGGGCGAGGTGGTCCAGTATTTTGGCTGGGACGAGGACGACCCCAACGGCATCATCACCATCATGGCGCCGACGCCGGGCACCGAACCCAACTCATCCCACACGTTCATGCTCGATGCGCGCACCGGCGAAGCCCTCGAAATGCCTTCGGCCAACGGCGGCTTCATGATGGTCATGCTGCGCCTGCACGTAGACATGTTCGCTGGCTTGCCGGGCAAGTTGCTACTGGCGTTCATGGGTTTGCTGTTCGTGATCGCCATCGTCTCCGGCGTGGTGCTGTATTTACCATTCATGCGCCGCTTGAAATTCGCCACGGTGCGCCAGGACAAATCCACGCGCCTGCGCTGGCTCGACCTGCACAACCTGATCGGCGTCGTCACGCTGGTGTGGGCGCTGACCGTTGGCGTTACCGGTGTGATCGCCGCTTGCGCAGACTTGATCATCGCCGCGTGGCGTAATGACAGTCTCAGCGCCATGGTCGAGCCCTATCGCAACGCCCCGCCATTGACCGAACTGGCGCCGGCCACCCGCTTGCTGGACATCGCCAAGGACGTCGCGCCAGGCATGGAGCCGAGCTTCATCGCGTTCCCCGGCACGCTGTTTTCCAGCGAACACCATTACAGCGTGTTCATGAAAGGCAGCACCCACCTGACCTCCCATTTGCTGACGCCGGTCCTGATCGACGCCAGCACCCTGGACGTCACCGCCGTGGCTGAACGGCCCTGGTACATGGACATGATGAGCCTGTCCCTGCCACTGCATTTCGGCGACTACGGCGGCCGGCCGATGCAGATCTTCTGGGCGACCCTGGACATCCTGACCATCATCGTCCTGGGCAGTGGCGTTTATCTGTGGGTCGTTCGGCGCAAGGCCGCCAAGCGCGCAACCGTCGGCGCGGAGGTCGCTCCGTGAGGCCTCGACAGTCGAATTTCTGGAAGGTGTTTGGTATTCCCGTGGTCATTGGCGCATTGAGCGCGGCGGGGCTGTTTTCGGCGTTGTTGGGCGATGGCGCGTGGGATGCCGTGAGTTGGGTTGGATTGGGAGTCCCTACGGTGCTGGGGACTTGGGGCTTGATCAAGCGCGGATAGCCCCAGCCACACTAGGGTTCACCACTCAACCGAGCACTCGCCAGCCGTTCCGTAACTGACTAGTCTAGGCCCAGCCCGTTAATCGAGGATGCCCCACATGTCCACCCCCAGCATGACGCTGTTTCACAACCCTGCTTCGCCCTTCGTCCGCAAGGTCCTGGTGCTGCTGCACGAAACCGGCCAGCAAGACCGCGTGGCGTTGCAACTGAGCCAACTCACGCCGGTCAAGCCGGACCGCGCGTTGATCGACGAAAACCCGTTGAGCAAGATCCCGGCCCTGCGCCTGGCCAATGGAACGGTAATCCATGACAGCCGCGTCATCCTCGATTACCTCGACCACCAGCACGTCGGCAACCCGCTGATCCCTCGGGATGGCGCGGCACGCTGGCGGCGCCTGACCCTGGCCTCAATGGCCGATGGGATCATGGACGCGGCGGTGATGATCCGTTATGAGACCGCGCTGCGCCCTGCGGAAAAACACTGGGACGAATGGCTCGATGCGCAACGGGACAAGATTCGCCGCGCCGTGGGCATGCTCGAAGCCGAGGCGATTGCCGAACTGGCGAGCCATTTCGACATCGCCGCCATCAGCGTCGCCTGTGCCCTGGGTTACCTGGACCTGCGCCACCCGGACCTGGAATGGCGCAAGGCCAATCCGCAGTTGGCGGCGTGGTTTGCCGAGGTGAGCCTGCGGCCTTCAATGGCCGAGACGGTGCCCAGGGTTTAGTTTTGCATTGACTGATCCGGCCTCATCGCGAGCAAGCTCGCTCCCACATTGGGTTGCTTTGTTTTGACCACCGGGATCCCCTGTGGGAGCGAGCTTGCTCGCGATGGCAGCGCACCGGATCCAGAGGAAACAACCCAGCAATCAGCATCACCAACTTTTCTCCCTCTCGCTGATCCTCACGCAGCCCCAACGACCGGCTCATTTCACCTCTCCCAGATCGAAGCTCATCGCCGCCGCAGGTTTCGCGCCCACGCCGTACCAGTCCAGCTTGCGGGTCAGCACCATGAACACGCCCAGCAGACCGAACAGCAACAGCGAGCCCATCAGCAACGCGTAGTCTTCAGCGCTCAACAGGCCGTAGAGCAAGCCATACAGCCCCGCCAACCCCGCGGAAAAGCCCAGGCCGTGGCCCACGCTACGCAGCACATGGCAGACGTAGAATCCGATCAAAACCACGCAGGCACTGGCCGACACCAGGTACGCCAAGGTGAAGCCGATGTGTTCCGACAGCGACAGCAGCAACAGATAGAAGAATGCCAGGGCCACGCCCACCAACGCATATTGGACCGGGTGCACTGCCAGGCTCTTGAGCACTTCGAAGAGAAAGAACCCGGCGAAGGTCAGCGCGATGAACAGCAGCGCATATTTGATCGCTCGATCGCTCTTGAGGTACTGGTCCACCGGATCGACGAAACTCACACCGAACGCACGACTGCGGAACGCTTCACAGCCATCGGTGGGCACGCAGGCTTGAAGCGTCTCCAGGAGGTTGGTGGAGAAAAACGACGTCTGCCAATCGGCATTGAAACCCTGCTCGTTGATCTCGCGATTGACCGGCAAGTAGTTGCCGATGAAGCTGGGGTGCGGCCAGTCGGCGGACAGGTGCACTTTGGTGGTCTTGCCCACCGGAAGAATCTGTAGGTCGCCAGTGCCTTGCAAGCGCAGGTCGAAGCCGAAAGTCAGCTCGGGGCTGCCCTGGGCAGTGATCATCGGCAACGGCACGTGCACACCCTGCCCCAACCAGCTGAGGCGCGAGCCAGGCAGGAAATCAACGGTCTTCTGGTTCAGCGTGAGGGTCAGCGCATTTTCGATACCGCGAATGTCGCTGATGCCAACGCTCAGGTACGGTTCATCGAAGCGGTAGTCGGCGAAATCCTTGGGGGCGACACCATAGTGCTCCGGCACCTTGAAGCGGCCATCGATCCGGTTGTCGGCATGAAACAGACGCGCCTCGTAGATGCCCCGGGCGCGGGTTTCGGTGCGGATCTGACCGTCGAGTTCGAATTGCTCCGGCAAGAAGTACAACTCGCCACTTCGTTGGACGGTTTCCAGGAAACGCACGCCGGTCTTTTCGTTGGTGTTCCACACCTTCACGTCCCTGCGATACGGCACGACGATCATCGGCCCGACCAATTGCTGGCTGTAGCTGGAACTGCGGGCGATGTCCTGCAACACCCCATCGCGCAATTCCTGGCGCTCGTCGATAAGGCCGTTGATCATCAACAGCGGGATCATCAGCAAGAGGATCAAGAGGGCGATCATGCCCAGTTTTATAGCGAGACTGCGGTTCATGTGAGGCTCTCCCTGTTCGAATGGGGGAGAGTCTGGCGCGGCAGTGTGGGGGGTTTATGGGGCGAATGTGGAGATTGTGTGGAGAGTAGAAGTTATCCGACCCAAAGAGAAACCTGTGGCGAGGGAGCTTGCTCCCGCTCGGCTGCGAAGCAGTCGCAAACGGGGCCGCTACGCAGCCCAGCGGGAGCAAGCTCCCTCGCCACAACTGTATTTCATTTCCTAGAACGGGGTTTCAGGGCAACCGCAGCACCACTTCCACCCCGCCCTCGACATTGCCGATACTGAACTCACCACCATGCAACTGCACCACTTCCTCGACGAAATTCAGCCCAAGGCCTGTGCTCTTGCGGCCGGTACCCGGGCGAGGCAAAGAGTAAAAACGCTCGCTCAGGCGTGGCAAGGCATAGTCGGGAATCGGCTCGGCCTGGTTGAACAGGCGCAATTCGACGCGGCTGCCGGTGCTCTCGGCGCTGACCCGCAGCAGTCCGTTGGCAGGCGTGAAATCCAGGGCGTTTTCCAACAGGTTGCCCAAGGCCTGGCGCAACAGGAACGGCTCTCCGGTCAGCGCCAGATCGGCGGCGATGTGCTGTTCGATCCTCAACTGGCGACTTTCGATCCAGCCACCACGCGCTTCCAACACTTCGTCCAGCAACGCCGCCAGCGGCACCGGGACTTCTTCTTCCAGCCCCTGGCGCTGCTCGACCTGGGCCAGGTTGAGCAAGCGTTCGATCAGTTGCTGCATGCGCACGCTTTCACTGTCGATGTTGCTGACGAACCGTTGTCGCTGGGCAGCGGGCATGTCGCTCTGCAGCAGCTCGGCGGCGCCACGGATCGCAGCAAGCGGGCTCTTGAGTTCGTGGGTCAGCGTATGGACGTATCGCTCGACGTACGCCTTGCCTTCGAGTTGCGTGCGCATGTGCTCGACAGCGCCGGCCAGTTGTTCGAATTCCCCCCCCCGATAATGCGGCACCTCAACCCGACGGCCCTGGCTGACCGCCTGGGCATATACCGTCAAGCGGCGCAACGCCGCGCTGAGCCACCACGACAACAGGGCGCCCAGCAACAGGCCCAGCACGACCAACCCGCCGCCGTAGATCAGCAGCCGCCGCTCCGTACGGTCGATATAAGGCTGCAGCGAACTATTGGGCTTGGCGACTGTGACCACGCCGATGATCTGGCCGTTGTCACGGATCGGCGCCCCGACGTGCATCACCGAAGACGCCGGGTCATCCGGATCGCTGCGGGTCGAGCGGGCGCCGTAGTGGCCGCGCAGGGTCAGGTAGACGTCGTTCCAGCGCGAATAATCCTGGCCCACCGCCACGCCGCTAGAGTCCAGCACCACGATCCCCTTGGCATCGGTGACGTAGATACGATGGCTGACCTGGTTTTTCGGCAGGCCCCAGATCGTCGCCGCCGGCTGCCGATCTCCGTAGGATTTGAGCAATTGAGGCCAGCGATTCTGGCCGAGCGTCCCGGCCTTGAAATCGTCCCGCAGGATTTCGGCCATCAAGTTGGCCGTGTCCACCAAGGTCTCTTCGGTGGACTGGCGCACGCCAGGGCGGATTTCTTCCATCACCGTGTTGAGCACGAAATAGCCGGTCAAGCCGATAAACAGCACGTAGACCAGGAAAATACGGATTCCCAGGGACATCAACTGTGCCCCGGGCTGTAGCTGTAGCCAAGGCCCCGGTGGGTCTGGATCGGCTCGGCCTCGGCCCTGACCAGGCGCAACTTGGCGCGCAGGCTCTTGATGTGGCTGTCGATACTGCGCTCGTAGCCGGCGTCGCTGGCCACGCCAAGTGCATCCAGCAGCTGTTCGCGGCTGAACACCCGCTCGGGCTGCTCCAGCAGGCAATGCAACAGGCGAAATTCGTGGCGAGTCAGGTTCAACGGTTTGCCGCGATAGCTGATCTGCACGCGATCATGATCGACCTGGAACAACGCGGCTCCCGTCTCGACGACCGGTCGCGGCGCCACTCGCTTGAGAATCGCGCGGACCCTGGCGGCCACTTCCCGAGGGCTGAAAGGCTTGACCACATAGTCGTCGGCACCGATTTCCAGACCCACGACCCGATCGATCTCGCCATCCCGAGCGGTAAGAAAGATGACCGGAACGTCGCTGAAACGCCTGAGATGCTTACACGTCTCGAATCCACTGATATCCGGCAGGCCCACATCGAGGATGATCAGGTCCGCCGGGGTGTGCTTCTGGTGCTCGAGGGCGGCGGCGCCAAGGCTCAACCAAGTGGTGTCAAAGCCCTCGCCCTGCAGGGCGAACACCAGCGTATCGGCGATGGCGGCTTCGTCTTCGACAATCAGAATATGCGGCATGGCGTCCGAGCCCGACAGGAAAGTTGCCGGAACGGTGCCCCAAGCCTCGGGGCACGTCAATCGGGGAAATCAACAGGCCGGTTTATCCGCGGTAAACCGCCGCGCCGGGTTGACCGCTGCGCCGAACTCGCGAAGGGCCTTGGCGCCGATCAACAATGGGTAATTGAAACTGCTGCGGTCGGTCAGGTTGACCTCGACGGTGCGCTTGACGTTGCCCAGGCACAATTCCAGGTCAACCACAGGACGCTTGGTGGGTGCGATCTTTTCATCGTCGTCCTCGTCCTCTTCGGACCGGGTCTTGATTTTGCTGATCCGGGCGATCTTGTGCTCATAGATCTTGTTGCTCGCGCCTTTGGTCGCCAGGCGGAACCGTACCCAATCATCGCCGTCACGGGTAAACGTCTCGATGTCCTTGGCCGACAGCGAGGCAGTCAGCGCACCGGTATCCATCTTTGCCTTGAGCACTTCGCCGCCCATTTCCGGCAGCGCGATGTATTCATAGCGCCCATACAGCGTGGGTTCGGCGGCCAATGCAGGAAGGGCCACCAGGGAAAGCAGGGCTAGAAGGGATTTCATGCAATAGGGCTTCCTGTGTGGGTGGTTTTTTAGACCGTGGCTGATGAATTCGTTCGGTTGACTTCGGTAGCAATGGCTAGGAGAAACTCCAGCCAAGCACTACCTCTGTGGCGAGGGGATTTATCCCCGCTGGGGTGCGAAGCAGCCCCAGAGCAGTCAGCTCAATCAGTCTGGCATACCGAATATCAGGTTTCGGGGGCGCTTCGCACCCCAACGGGGATAAATCCCCTCGCCACAAGCACACCCAGCATACCGGCCAAAAGGTGAAACATTCGTCCATCGCAATTTGGCCTACCACCCGAAGCTTGCTTATCATGGCCCGCCCACCCGCTTTCAAGAGTCGTCTATGCGCCGCCTGCTCACCGGCTGTCTCGTCACCCTGTTGCTGTTGCTCAACACCCTGGTGCTGTTCGGGCCGCTCATGGTGTTCGCACTGCTCAAGCTGATCCTGCCCGGGCGCTTTCGCGACTACGCCTCGTGGGCGGTGATGTGGATCGCCGAGACCTGGGCTGAAATCGACAAGCTGATCTTCGCCCTGTGCATCCCCACTCGCTGGGACATTCGCGGTGGCGAAGGGCTGCGCGGCGACACCTCGTACCTGGTGATCAGCAATCACCAATCCTGGGTCGACATTCCCGCCCTCGTCCAGACCCTCAACCGGCGCACGCCGTTCTTCAAGTTCTTCCTCAAGAAAGAACTGATCTGGGTGCCCTTTCTCGGGTTGGCCTGGTGGGCGTTGGATTACCCCTTCATGAAGCGCTACACCAAGGCCTTCCTGGCGAAGAACCCGGAACTGGCTGGCCGCGACCTGGAAATCACCAAGGCCGCCTGCGAGTTGTTCAAGCGCCAGCCGGTCACCGTGGTGAACTACCTCGAAGGCACACGCTTCACGGCAGCCAAGAGCCAGGCGCAGCAATCGCCCTTCACCCACCTGCTCAAGCCCAAGGCCGGCGGCGTGGCGTTCGTGCTCGCGGCAATGGGCGAGCAACTGGACGCGGTGCTCGATGTGACGGTGGTGTATCCGCAGGAACGAATCCCCGGCTTCTGGAATTTGATCAGCGGCGCCGTGCCCAGGGTCATCATCGACATCAAGACTCGCGAGCTGGACCCCACGCTATGGCAAGGCGACTACGAAAACGACCCGGTGTTTCGCCAACACGTCCAGGATTGGGTCAACCAGCTCTGGGCCGAGAAAGACCAACGCATCGCCACGTTGCGCAACGAGCCCGAATGATCAGAGACCGGCGCCGTTCCCCCAGATGCCGCCCAGGTTCTGCAACAACGAACTGGCTACGCCTTGTTGACCGAGGTATTGCAGGATAATCGGGGCGAATTGACCAATCATGCCACTGTCCATGCCCAGGGCGCCGAAGGCATTGTTCAGGTCGTTGGTGTCCTTGACATTCCCCAGCAGGCCGTCGAGCAAGGCGTTCTTTTCCGACCCGCCGCCCAGTAAGCCGCCCAAGCCGTTGAGCCCGCCGATAGCACTGTTGCCGGCGATCTGGTCCAGCCCCGGCACGCTTTTGCTTAACTCGGAGAACTGCGGTTCGCTGAGGCGGTTCTTCGCCAACCCCAGCATTGCCCCTGCTCCACCGATGGCCTGCTCGGGGGTTATATCGAGTTCCGAGCCCAGCGAATTGAGCAGTCCGGCCGCTTTCGGCGCAGCGGCCACGGCGCCCTCCTGCTCGTCGCCCTGGATGGCCGTGATCATATTGGCCGCATCACCAAGGCTGAACTGCGCAAAGACCGGGCTGGCCGCCAACGACAGCAGGCAAGACAGTGCAAAACCGCGTGAAACCTTCATCCGGACATACCCTCTTGCCATTAAAAAGCCGCTTCGTAGGAAGCGGCGCGAAAACCGAGCGTTGGACTGGGGCATCGGGGAATTGTTCCATCATTAACTTAATAAGCTTCAACAGCATCTTCAGAAACTTCCTACAGACAATTCGGAAAGTTTTAGCTTTTAACTTAAACAACTCATAACCTGAGCAATTAGCTGTTAAATATTCATACATAATTCAAAATTGACATGACGACCTGTCAACTCTGACAGTAGCCCGCCCCGGAGACAGCCACAATAATGGCTACGGACCGAGCCAGGAGGCGCGCGATGTTAAAAATCTTATGGACCGGCAGCACCGCACTATTATCGTTGACTATGGGCCAGGTTCATGCGAGTGAAATAACCTGTCCTTCCGCCGCGAACATACATCGAAACATCGAAGCGGTAGAAGACATCTATTTTGTCGACGAACAAAATGCGTTCGAGTGGCAGAGCCAATCCGTTGTGGATGCAGTTAACCCACAATCGCTGTCATTCAAGGGTGCTAATTATGCATTGCATGTTGAAAATAATGGCGAGGGACTTCCCACGCTTACGACCGTCACATGCAGATACGGCGAAATAAACTTGATACTTGAATATTCGAGCGTTCAAGAACCGGCCTACTCTGCGTGGCGGGATAACACCTGCAACAACCAGGACGTCAACCAGTGCCAATTGATAACCGCCGATTATTTCCAAGTCAACTTTGATTAGGGTCGATTGGGTTATGGTCCACCTGCTTCAGCTTTCGGCCTGCCCTTCCCGGCGCAGTTCCCGTAAAGTGCGGTTTCTTCTCCCAGAGTTCGCCTATGAACGTACAAATTGGCGGTGCGACACTCGCCGTTATCCTGACAGGCATGCTCATCGTCCTGGGTGTCAACGAATGCCAACGCGGCCCCCTCAACCCGGACATTGCCGACGACACCAGTGAGGAACAGAAGTCCTGGCTGACTGTTGAACATCGCATCAAGCGCTCGGACCCGGCCCTGACCGAAGTCATACGCGACCAGCAAGCCCTGATCGTGCTCTACCGTCCAGACGCTGCGACGCAGGCGTCAGAACCTTGGGTCGATCACATGCTGCGTGTGGTTGGCCATGGCCTGGCCGCACTCAATGGCGCCCCCGGCGGCAAGCAATACACGCAAGTCACGATCAAGGCACGGATGCTTGTCGATGATGACGTGGAACTGGTCTACGACATGTCGGGGTTCGACGCCATCAAGACGCGACAGGGCGGCTACGTGACGTTCGCCAGCATGCCGCGAAGCATGGTGTTCAGCCGCGAGGCCTTGACCCAGGCCCAGGATTATTGCCGTGGCCCTAGCGCCCGTGGATTTTATCCTGAGTTCTGCGAGCGGGTCCTGCCACCGAAGGCCCCTGAATGACCGTGGCGAGTGCAAAGCTCGCCCTCCCGTTTTGAAAAGTGAGGGCCGCTTCGCACCCCAGCGGGAGCAAGCTCCCTCGCCACGACTGCATCGGAACCGTATTCGCGCCGTGACCCACTGCGGGAAAACATCGCATTTCGCGAAGAGCTTAGCTCGGACGCGGTCGTGCTCCACGATTTCGCCTTGTTGTTATCCATTCCGCTGCGCGACGGATGCGACTTACTGGATGTAATCGGACGCAGGCTACAGGCGCAAGCCATGACCGCTACGGCAGTTACCTGATTAGCAAGGGCAAGCCGTTATTTCTTGAATTTTCCTGCCACACCCTTCGGATACGAGCCTGCACGAGATGGTTCGCGAACTTGGAACTGAGAGAAAGCACAAAATAAAAAGGGCGACATCACTGTCGCCCTTTTTCCGTCTTGCCTACAGCCTTATGCCGCGCTGAACAACTTGTGCGGATCGATCACAAACTTCTTCGGCACGCCCGCATCAAACTCGCCGTAGCCTTTCGGCGCGTCGTCCAGGCTGATGACCTGCACGCCAACGATTTCGGCGATGTTGATGCGGTCCCACATGATCGCCTGCATCAGTTGGCGGTTGTACTTCATTACCGGGGTCTGGCCGGTGTGGAAGCTGTGGGATTTGGCCCAGCCCAGGCCGAAGCGGATGCTCAGGCTGCCCATCTTCGCCGCTGCATCGACGGCGCCCGGGTCTTCGGTGACGTAGAGGCCGGGGATGCCGATCTTGCCGGCCACGCGGACCACGCCCATCAGCGAGTTGAGCACGGTGGCCGGGGCTTCGTGCTTGACGCCGTCATGGCCGTGGCCGCGGGCTTCGAAGCCAACCGCGTCGACCGCACAATCGACCTCAGGCTCGCCCAACAGCGCGGCGATCTGTTCGTGCAGCGGGGTGTCCTGGGACAGGTCGGCAATTTCAAAACCCTGGGCCTTGGCGTGGGCCAGGCGAACCGGGTTGACGTCGCCGATGATGACCACGGCCGCGCCCAACAGACGAGCGGAAGCAGCAGCGGCCAGGCCAACCGGGCCGGCACCGGCGATGTAGACGGTGCTGCCAGGGCCAACGCCGGCAGTGACGGCGCCGTGGTAGCCGGTCGGCAGGATGTCGGACAGGCAGGTCAGGTCACGGATTTTCTCCATGGCCTTGTCGCGGTCCGGCAGTTTCAACAGGTTGAAATCGGCGTACGGCACCAGCACGTATTCGGCCTGGCCGCCGGTCCAGTCGCCCATGTCCACGTAACCATAGGCACCGCCGGCACGGGCCGGGTTAACGGTCAGGCACACGCCCGTGTGTTGCTCTTTGCAGGAACGGCAGCGCCCGCAAGCCACGTTGAACGGCACCGACACCAGATCACCGATTTTCAGGTTCTCGACGTCGCTGCCCTTTTCGATCACTTCACCGGTGATTTCGTGACCCAGGACCAGACCGGTCTGGGCAGTGGTACGGCCGCGCACCATGTGCTGGTCGGAGCCGCAGATGTTGGTGGAGACCACGCGCAGGATGACACCGTGCTCAATCTTCCTGCCGCGCGGGTCCTGCATTTTTGGATAGTCGATTTTCTGTACTTCGACCTTGCCGTTGCCGAGATACACGACACCACGATTACCAGACATGCTTTCACCTCGCTGTTGTTTTTGTGGAACTGCGTTGCCCAGGCAGGCAGCGCGTTGATTGCTCGGGTTGATGCCTGAGCTTCAAGCGGCAAGCTACAAGCCGCAAGAAGCACGCATACCGCCTTTTCTTGCGGCTTGAAGCTTGAAGCTTGTGGCTAAAGCACCACGGTACGATTGGCGTTCAGAAATACTCGCCGCTCAATGTGATACCCCACCGCCCGGGCCAAGGTCAGCCCTTCGATGTCCCGGCCCTTGGCGATCAGGTCTTCGGGATAGTGGCTGTGGTCCACCACCTCCACGCCCTGGGCGATGATCGGGCCTTCGTCCAGGTCGTTGTTGATGTAGTGCGCCGTGGCGCCCACCAACTTCACGCCTTTGTTGTAGGCCTGGTGATACGGCTTGGCGCCCTTGAAGCCCGGCAGCAGCGAGTGATGGATGTTGATCGCCTTGCCATCGAGCTTGCGGCACAACTCCGGCGACAGCACTTGCATGTAGCGGGCAAGGATCACCAGCTCGGCGCCGGTGTCTTCGATCACCTGCCACACCTGTCGCTCCTGGGCCGGCTTGTCGTTCGGGTCCAGGGGGAAATGGTAGTAGGGAATCTGGTGCCAGTCGGCCAGCGGCTTGAGGTCGGGATGGTTCGAGACCACGGCCACCACGTCCATGGATAACTGGCCGATGCGCTGGCGGTAGAGCAAATCGTTGAGGCAGTGATCGGCCTTGGAGACCATGATCACCACTTTGGGCCGGTAGTTCGGCGGCGTCAGTTCGAAGACCATGCCGAAGGCTTGCGCGCGTTCGGCCAGGCCGGCACGGAAACTCTGTTCGTCGAAACCGTCAGGCTGGCGGAACTCCACGCGAATGAAGAAACGCGCCGAGAGCCGGTCGTCGAAGGAATGGTGCTCGGTGACGTAGCAGCCCTGCTCGAACAGAAAGCGGGTCACCGCGTCCACCGTGCCGAGCACGCTGGGGCAGTCGGCAGTCAAGATCCATGTGTCTGGGGCGCGGCTCATTGCGGTGACTCCTGTTTGTTATGGACAAATCCCCCGCTAAGCACAGAACCCTGTGGCGAGGGGATTCATCCCCGCTGGGCTGCGAAGCAGCCCCTAGACCTGCAACTTCAGAGTGTCAGGTTGATCACATCAAGCTTTTGGGGCTGCTGCGCAGCCCAGCGGGGATGAATCCCCTCGCCACAAAAAGACAGTGTCCGACCTTAGTCAGGCCTGCACGCTCAACCCATACTCAGCCGCCGCATCCTGCAACCACAGCCACCAGTAATCGGAGAAGCTGCGACGGATCACCAGTTCCCAGGTGTCTTCACCCGTGTGGCGGATCACCAGCTGCGACTTGGCGAACACCGTGCCCACCGCCTTGCCCACCGGAAAGTTGCTTGGGTGTACATCGTAGCTGGTGGATTTCATCAGCACGTCGCGTACGTTCGGGCCGGACAGTTCGAGGATCTGCTGGCCGCCGCTGACGTTGACGATCTGGATGTGCAGGTCGCCCAGGGCTTCGCGCAGCTTCTGCTCGGCGGCGAACTCTTCGCCGGTGGGCACCACCAGCAGCCATTCATCCGGACCGAGCCATTGCAGGCTGGTCTCGCCCTTGATGATGACGCTCAGGGCGCCCGGCAATTCCAGGCCCAGGGCCTTGTGTACGCCGGCGGCGAACGCCGGGTCGTGGCCATCGCCACGAAGGGTCAGGTGGCCGAGGAGTTTTTTCTCGCGCACGGTCACGCCGGCGTTCTTGCGGCCCTTGCCCACCAGGCTGGCGAGGTCGGCATGGTGCAGCGACGACTCGGCCTTGGCCCCGGTGGTTGGGCGTTGTTGGTACACGTTGACTGCGGTCATATGGAGCACCTGTCTTGAATTCTGTAGTTCCGGCCTTTGTGGTGGCTGTCCTGCCGTCTTCGCGAGCAAGCCCGCTCCCACATTGGATTGATGCCTGGCTCAAATTCCTTTGGCGACTTCAATCCTGTGGGAGCGGGCTTGCTCGCGAATCAGGCGACTCGGTGAAGCTGCCCACCCACAGGACCAAAGTCCCTTAGATGTTCTGCCGATCCCCCTTCGGATCGAAGAACACCGAAGAAACGATCTCTGCCTCGATCACGCTACCGTCGGCCAATGGCGCGAACACGCGTTCGCCCAGGCGCCTCAAGCCGCCCTTGACCACGCCCATCGCAAACGAATAACCCAGGGAGTTATGCGCATAGCTGGAGGTGACGTGGCCGACCATCGACATCGGAATCGCCTGCTTCGGGTTGAACACCAGTTGCGCGCCTTCCGGCAGCCAGACATTCGGGTCGATCGGCTTGAGGCCCACCAGTTGCTTGCGGTCTTCACGCACGCAATCTTCACGGTTCATGCCGCGCCAGCCGATCCACGAGAACGGCTTGGTCCGGCCAACGCACCAGCCCATGTTCAGGTCGTCCGGGGTCATCGAGCCGTCCGTGTCCTGGCCGACGATGATGAAGCCCTTCTCGGCCCGCAATACGTGCATGGTCTCGGTGCCGTACGGGGTCAGGTTGTACTTCTTGCCGGCCTCGACGATCTGTTCGAGCACGCCCATGGCGTAGTCGGCCTGCACGTTGATTTCGTACGACAGCTCACCGGTGAACGAGATCCGGAACACCCGCGCCGGGACGCCGCCCACCAGGCCTTCCTTCCAGGTCATGAACGGGAAAGCGTCCTTGTCCAGGTCGATGTCGGTGACGTCGCCGAGCAGCTTGCGGCTGTTGGGCCCCGACAGGGTCATGGTCGCCCAGTGGTCGGTGACCGAGGTGAAGTACACCTTCAGGTCCGGCCATTCGGTCTGGTGATAGATCTCCAGCCATTGCAGGACGCGCGCCGCGCCGCCGGTGGTGGTGGTCATCAGGAAGTGGTTGTCCGCCAGACAGGCCGTTACGCCGTCGTCGAAGACCATGCCGTCTTCCTTGCACATCAGGCCGTAGCGGGCCTTGCCCACGTCGAGCTTGGTCCAGGCGTTGGTGTAGACGCGGTTGAGGAACTCGCGGGCATCCGGGCCCTGGATGTCGATCTTGCCCAGGGTCGAAGCGTCGAGCAGACCGACGCTGTCACGCACGGCCTGGCATTCGCGCTTGACCGCGGCATGCAGGTCTTCGCCGTTCTTCGGGAAGTACCAAGGGCGCTTCCACTGGCCGACGTCTTCGAATTCGGCACCGTTCTTCACATGCCAGGCATGCAGCGCGGTGAAGCGCACCGGCTCGAAGATGTGCCCGCAGTGCCGGCCCGCCACCGCGCCGAAAGTCACCGGCGTGTAGTTCGGACGGAACATGGTGGTGCCCATCTGCGGAATGCTCACGTTCAGCGAGCGGGCCGCGATGGCCAGGCCGTTGACGTTGCCCAGCTTGCCCTGGTCGGTACCGAAGCCCAGTGCGGTGTAGCGCTTGACGTGTTCCACCGACTCGAAGCCTTCGCGGGTGGCGAGCTCGATGGCGGCGGCAGTGACGTCGTTCTGCAGGTCGACGAATTGCTTCGGCGCCCGTGCAGTGGCTTTTTCGTGGGGCACCTGGAACAGCGCCAGGGTCGGTTCTTCGTGACGGCTCAGCGCTTTAGGCAACACGCCCTCGACGGCCTTGAAGCCGGCTTCGCTGGCCGCACGCACGCCGCCTTCGAAACCGTCGGCCAAGCTATCGCCGAGACCATAGACGCCGTTGATACCGCCGACGCAGACACGCTTTTGCGGGGCTTCGCCCGGTACGAAACCGAGGATGTCTTCACGCCAGATCGGCTTGCCGCCCAGGTGTGAAGCCAGATGGACCACCGGGCTATAGCCGCCGGAGCTGGCCACCAGGTCGCAGTCCAGCCATTCGCCGGGGCTGGTGACTTTGTGGGCACGAACGTCGATTGCGGCCACACGCGCCGCGGTGACGCGCTTGCTGCCACGGGCCTCGATCACGGCGCTGCCGGTGAGGATGCGGATGCCCTTGGCGCGGGCTTCTTCCACCAGCGCACCCCGTGGGTTGCTGCGGGCGTCGGCCACGGCGACCACTTGCAGGCCGGCATCGAACCAGTCCAGGGCCACGCGATAGGCGTGGTCGTTGTTGGTGCTCAGGACCAGTTTCTTGCCCGGGGCCACGCCGTAGCGGCGGATGTAGGTAGAAACCGCGCCAGCCAGCATGTTGCCCGGCACGTCGTTGTTGCCGTAGACCAATGGGCGCTCGCAGGCGCCGGTCGCCAGGACTACGCGCTTGGCACGAACGCGGTTGATGCGCTGGCGCACCTGGCCGATCGGTGCGCGGTCACCCAGGTGATCAGTGAGCCGCTCATGGATGGTCAGGAAGTTATGGTCGTGATAACCGTTCACGGTGGCGCGAGGCAACAGCACCACTTCCGGCATCGAGCGCAGCTCAGCCACTGCGGCCGCGACCCACTCGGTCGCCGGCTTGCCGTCCAGGCTCTCGCGGGAATCGAGCAGGCTGCCGCCGAACTCTTCCTGCTCATCGGCCAGGATCACTCGGGCACCGCTGCGGCCAGCGGCCAACGCTGCAGCCAGGCCAGACGGGCCGGCGCCAACGATCAGCACGTCGCAGTGACGGTTCATGTAGTCGTAGGTGTCCGGATCGTTCTCGGTCGGCGAGCGACCCAGCCCTGCGGCCTTGCGGATGTACTTCTCGTAGGTCATCCAGAACGATTGCGGGTACATGAAGGTTTTGTAGTAGAAACCCGGCGGCATCAGCTTGCCGCCGACCTTGCCGAGAATCCCCATCATGTCGTTGTTTACATTCGGCCAGCCGTTGGTGCTGGTGGCGACCAAACCTTGGTACAGCGCCTGTTGCGTGGCGCGCACGTTGGGAATCTGCGTGGCTTCGGTGGCACCGATCTGCAGCACCGCGTTCGGCTCTTCGGCGCCGGCGGCGAAGATGCCGCGCGGACGGGAATACTTGAAGCTGCGACCGATGATGTCGACACCGTTGGCCAGCAACGCGGCGGCCAGGGAGTCACCTTCGAAGCCTTTGTAGGTCTGGCCGTTGAAGGTGAATGTCAGCACTTTGTTGCGGTCGATCCGTCCGCCGTTGGACAGGCGATTGATCTGGCTCATACCTTCTCTCCCAGAGCCTGTGCAGCCGCTTTCGGACTGTCAGCCTTGTCGGTGAACTGCGGCTTTTCGCCGATCTTGTAGGTTTCGAGAATCTCGTAGGTCACGGTGTCACGGGTCGCGTTGAAGTACTGGCGGCAACCGGCGACGTGATCCCACAGTTCATGGTGCAACCCGCGTGGGTTGTCACGGAAGAACATGTAGTCGCCCCACTGCTCGTCGGTGCAGGCGTTCGGATCCAGTGGACGCGGGATATGCGCCTGGCCGGATGCATGGAATTCCTCTTCGGAGCGCAGTTCGCCGCAGTGAGGACAGAAGATATGCAACATGGGGATTTCTCCTGTTAGTGGGCAACCGCAGCAGCGCCGTGTTCATCGATCAACGCACCGTTGTGGAAACGGTCGATGGAGAAAGGTGCGGCCAATGGGTGCATTTCACCCTTGGCCAGGCTCGCGGCAAACACGTTGCCCGAGCCAGGTGTGGCCTTGAAGCCACCGGTGCCCCAACCGCAGTTGAAGAACATGTTCGGCACCGGGGTCTTGGAGATGATCGGGCAGGCGTCCGGCGTGGTGTCGACGATGCCGCCCCACTGGCGGTTCATGCGCACGCGGGACAACACCGGGAACATCTCGACGATGGCCTGGATGGTGTGCTCGATCACCGGGTACGAACCACGCTGGCCGTAGCCGTTGTAGCCGTCGATACCGGCGCCGATCACCAGGTCGCCCTTGTCGGACTGGCTGATGTAGCCGTGCACGGCGTTGGACATGATCACGCTGTCGATGATTGGCTTGATCGGCTCGGATACCAGCGCTTGCAGCGGGTGGGATTCGACCGGCAGGCGGAAGCCCGCGAGCTTGGCCATGTGCCCGGAGTTACCGGCAGTGACCACACCGACGCGCTTGGCGCCGATGAAGCCCTTGTTGGTTTCCACGCCGATGCACACACCGTTTTCCTTGCGGAAACCGATCACTTCGGTCTGCTGGATCAAGTCCACGCCCAAGGCGTCAGCCGCCCGGGCAAAGCCCCAGGCCACGGCATCGTGACGCGCCACGCCGCCGCGACGCTGGACGGTGGCGCCCATCACCGGGTAGCGGGTGTTTTTCGAGCAATCCAGGTACGGGATCTCGTCGGCCACTTGCTTGGCGTTGAGCAGCTCGCCGTCCACGCCGTTGAGGCGGTTGGCGCTGACGCGACGCTCGGAATCACGGATGTCCTGCAGGGTGTGGCACAGGTTGTAGACGCCACGCTGGGAGAACATCACGTTGTAGTTCAGGTCCTGGGACAGGCCTTCCCAGAGTTTCATCGCGTGTTCGTACAGGTGGGCCGATTCATCCCACAGGTAGTTGGAGCGCACGATGGTGGTGTTGCGCGCGGTGTTACCGCCGCCCAACCAGCCCTTCTCGACCACGGCCACGTTGGTGATGCCGTGCTCCTTGGCCAGGTAATAGGCGGTCGCCAGGCCATGTCCGCCACCGCCGACGATGACCACGTCGTAGACCTTTTTCGGGGTCGGCGTGCGCCACATCCGCTGCCAGTTTTCATGATGGCTGAGTGAGTGTTTGAAGAGGCCGAAGCCTGAATAGCGTTGCATAGTCATTTACTCCAAAACCGACTCAGCGATAAACCGGGAAGTCCGCGCACAGGGCCGCCACTTGCTGCGCGACATTGGCTTCGACATCGGCGTCGCCGAGGTTGTCGAGGATGTCGCAGATCCAGCCGGCCAGCGTGACGCACTGGGTAACCTTGAAACCACGCGTGGTCACCGCCGGGGTGCCGATGCGCAGGCCCGAGGTCACGAACGGCGATTGCGGGTCGTTCGGCACGGCATTCTTGTTGACGGTGATGTGGGCGCGGCCCAGGGCGGCGTCGGCGTCCTTGCCGGTCAGGCCCTGGCGAATCAGGCTGACCAGGAACAGGTGGTTGTCGGTGCCGCCGGACACTACATCGTAGCCGCGCTTGATGAACACGCCAGCCATGGCCTGGGCGTTATCGATCACTTGCTGCTGGTAAGCCTTGAAGCCTGGCTCCTGGGCCTCCTTGAAGCAAACCGCCTTGCCGGCGATCACGTGCATCAGCGGGCCGCCCTGGGCGCCGGGGAATACCGCCGCGTTGAGCTTCTTCTCGATTTCTTCGTTGGCCTTGGCCAGGATCAGGCCGCCACGTGGACCGCGCAGGGTCTTGTGAGTGGTAGTGGTCACCACGTCGGCGTAGGGCAGCGGGTTCGGGTACAGGCCGGCGGCAACCAGGCCAGCGACGTGGGCCATATCGACGAACAACAAGGCACCGACCTTGTCGGCGATCTGGCGGAAGCGTGGGAAATCCAGGGTCTTGGAGTAGGCGGAGAAACCGGCAACGATCATCTTCGGCTTGCACTCGACCGCCAGGCGCTCGACTTCGTCGTAGTCGATCAGGCCGGTGGTGGTGTCGATGCCGTATTGCACCGCGTTGTAGAGCTTGCCCGAGGACGACACTTTCGCACCGTGGGTCAGGTGACCGCCGTGGGCCAGGCTCATGCCCAGGATGGTGTCGCCGGCCTGCAGCAGGGCCAGGTACACGGCACTGTTGGCCGACGAACCGGAGTGCGGCTGGACGTTGGCGTAATCGGCGCCGAACAATTGCTTGGCGCGCTCAATGGCCAGGGCCTCGACCTTGTCGACGTGCTCGCAGCCACCGTAGTAGCGCTTGCCCGGATAGCCTTCGGCGTATTTGTTGGTCAAGCCGCTGCCCTGGGCCTGCATCACACGCTTGCTGGTGTAGTTCTCCGACGCGATCAGTTCGATGTGATCTTCCTGGCGTTGCTCCTCGGCATTCATCGCCGCCAGCAGTGCATCATCGTAGCCTTGGATTTGGTCTTGCTTGCTGAACATCGCGTCTCTCCCAGCGGCGGCGGTGCGCCTTTCGTCTCGGTGAGGCACGGACCGTTTCGGTCGTGCCCTTTGGATGCGATGGTATGGCCGGCGCAGGCAGGTCAAATGCCTATGGACGCCACGCAAAGGTGCGTTTACGACATGGGATCAAATGGAATCGAACACCGGCACTGTGGCGAGGGAGCTTGCTCCCGCCAGACTCTGTAGGAGCTGGCGAAGCCTGCGATCTTTTGATCTTGATCTTTCACTCTTGATTCAATGAGCAGCGGAAAGATCACAGCCTCGCTTCGCTCGACAGCTCCTACGTAGCCCAGCGGGAGCAAGCTCCCTCACCACAAGGGCTATGCGGCAATCTGGCGAACCGCGAGCAGCACCAAGAAATGCGCGGGATATAGCGCATACGCCCAGCGCCGCATCGGCAATGGACGAAAACGACCGGCCTGTCGCAAAAGCACCAGCCCCAGCCATGGCGCGATCAGGCAAGCCACCAGCCCCCACAACGCCACCGCATCCCCCAGCCATGCTGCGCCATACAACACCCGCCATTGGTTGGCCGCGACACAGACCAGTCCCGGCAACAAGGCCAGATACAAGGAATGCTTGAACAGCAGCAACATCACCAGCGGCAGCAGCACGCCGAAGAAACCGAACATCAAATTCGACGAAAACAGCGCCGCCAACAGCAGCGCCACCGCGGCCAGGCATCGGGCCTCGAGGGTGGACGCCTGCCAACCGCGCGCCACAAGCAACCCGAGCACCAGCGTTGGCATGACGTTCAGCGTGGAGGGGTCGGGAATGAACAAGCGATAAGGGATTTCGCTGACGGCACTGAACAGCAACAGCCAGCCCAGGTAGCGCCACGAGCCGGCACTTGGCCCGCCGCGCGCCAGGTTTGCCGCCATCGCCAGGCAAAACCACGGAAACGCCAGCCGCCCCGGCACATATAGCCAATCGACGGAAAAACCGACATATCGCAGATGATCGAGAATCATCGACAACAGTGCCAACCATTTGAGCAAGTCCAGGGCACCATCACGTCGTCTCATGTTTATATCGGCCCAGTTACTTGGTCTTTTTCTGACAGAAACATCCCTTATGTTCCTCCGCCAATCTTGGGTAAAGTGCGCACCAGTATCGATCACGGCGTTGTGGACCCAAGCACGCCGAACCATGGAACCCCTCATCCGGGGCATTCCGCCAGGGATCTCTTACCCAGGACTCTCTATTCAAGGAGCAAGGCCATGACCGACAAGAGCCAACAATTCGCCAGCGACAACTATTCCGGTATTTGCCCCGAAGCCTGGGCCGCCATGGAAGAAGCCAACCAGGGCCACCAGCGTGCCTACGGTGATGACGATTGGACCCACCGCGCCGCAGATGGCTTTCGGGAGCTATTCGAAACCGACTGCGAAGTGTTCTTTGCGTTCAACGGCACGGCTGCCAACTCCCTGGCCCTTTCGTCGCTGTGCCAGAGTTATCACAGCGTGATCTGCTCGGAAACCGCCCACGTCGAAACCGACGAATGCGGCGCACCGGAATTCTTTTCCAACGGTTCCAAGCTGCTGGTGGCGCGCACCGAGAATGGCAAGCTGACCCCCGAGTCGATCCGCGAGGTCGCCCTCAAGCGCCAGGACATCCACTATCCCAAGCCGCGCGTCGTGACCCTGACCCAGGCCACGGAAGTCGGCAGCGTCTACACGCCGGATGAAATCCGCGCCATCAGCGCCACCTGCAAGGAACTGGGGTTGAACCTGCACATGGACGGCGCACGGTTCTCCAACGCCTGCGCCTTCCTCGGCTGCACCCCAGCCGACCTGACCTGGAAAGCCGGCGTCGACGTGCTGTGCTTCGGCGGCACTAAGAATGGCATGGCGGTGGGTGAAGCCATCCTGTTCTTCAACCACGACCTGGCCGAAGACTTCGACTATCGCTGCAAACAGGCCGGGCAGTTGGCGTCGAAAATGCGCTTTCTCTCCGCACCGTGGGTCGGCTTGCTGCAAGACGACGCGTGGCTCAAGCACGCCCGCCACGCCAACCGCTGCGCGCAACTGCTGGCAGAACTGGTCAGCGACATCGACGGCGTGGAACTGATGTTCCCGGTCCAGGCCAACGGCGTGTTCCTGCAACTCTCGGAACCGGCCATCGCCGCACTGACGGCCAAGGGCTGGCGTTTCTACACCTTCATCGGCAAGGGCGGCGCACGCTTCATGTGCTCGTGGGATACCGAGGAAGCGCGGGTGCGGGAATTGGCGGCGGATATTCGGGAAGTGATGGCGGGCTAAGTAGAAATACACTCAAGACCGGGCCGGGACACCCGTGGCGAGGGGATTTATCCCCGCTGGGCTGCGAAGCAGCCCCAAAGCAGTCAACTCGGTCTGCCTGAAACACCGCGATTGCAGGTTTTAGGGCTGCTTCGCAGCCCAACGGGGATAAATCCCCTCGCCACAGGAAATCCCTCTGGGCACAAGTAAATCCCTCCAGGCACAGAGGGATTTACACCTGCCTGAGCGAGCAAATCAGAAATCGATCCGCACATCCCCCTTCGGCACGCTGCAGCACGACAGGATATAACCCTCGGCCTCGTCGTCCTCGGTGATGCCGCCGTTGTGCTCCATCTCCACTTCCCCGCCCAGCTTCAGTACTTTGCAGGTGCCGCAGATGCCCATGCCGCAGGCCTTGGGGATCATCATGCCGAGCTTGGCGGCAGCGGCGTGGACGGTTTCTCCCGGCCCCACGCGAATGCTCTTGCCCGATGAAGTGAACTCCACCAGGTGCAGGTCAGCCGCATCGACTTCTGGCGCGTCGGCAGCCTGCTCGGCCTGCTCCACCGCGTCGGCACGGGCTTCCGGCGGCGTCGCGCCGAAGGACTCCTCGTGGTAGCGCTTCATGTCATAGCCAGCGGCTTCCAGCAGGCGCTTGACCGCAGTCATGTACGGGGTCGGGCCGCAGCAGAACACCTCGCGCTCGAGGAAGTCGGGCACCATCAGTTCCAGCATCTTGTGATTCAGGTAGCCGCGATACCCGGCCCACGGCTCGCCCAGGCCATGCTTTTCGCAGATCAGGTGCAAGCTGAAGTTGTCGATCCGCGACGCCATGTGCTCCAGCTCGCGGTGGTAGATGATGTCCTTGGGCGAGCGGGCGCTGTGGATGAAAGTCATGTCGACATTGGCGTTGGTGTCGTAGAACCAGCGCGCCATGGACATGCACGGCGTAATGCCCACGCCGCCACTGAGGTAAAGCACTTTCGGGCTCGGG
This sequence comes from Pseudomonas sp. BP11-1-1, assembly GCF_052112105.1. Lineage (NCBI taxonomy): Bacteria > Pseudomonadati > Pseudomonadota > Gammaproteobacteria > Pseudomonadales > Pseudomonadaceae > Pseudomonas > Pseudomonas sp. BP11-1-1. The sequence goes on along the minus strand of NZ_JAUTYU010000002.1, from coordinate 568,971 downwards.
AAATCGATAGCGTTGAACAGCCCCACCGGCCCATGTACCGCCAGTTCCTGGCCCTCGTGCAGGGTGTCGTGCAGCCAGTTGGAAACCTTGCCCCCCGGCACGCGCTTGATCGTCACGGAGAAACTGTAGGGCACCGACGGCGAGCTGGAGATCGTGTAGGAACGCATGATCGGCTGGCCTTCGATTTCCAGCTCCAGGGTGACGAACTGCCCCGGCTTGAAAAAGAACATGATTGGCTGGTCGGCCATGAAGCAAAAGGTGCGCACATCCCAGGTTTCCTGGATGACTTTGACGCAACGCACGATATGTCGGCCATTGGCCCAGGTCTGGGTCGTGACCGGGTTCAGGAAATTATTGGACATGCTGATCTCCACGGCCGACTGTCGGCCTTCATGAGGGCGATTGTGCGCAGGCACCTGAGTGACCATTTACCTATCTGCGACATTCACATACTTATCGCGACCAGCCCCCAACGACCGGGGCTTGCGCGTCGGGAACAGATTGGGCCATGTCGCCCATGGATAAGGTTGCGCCCCTGCGCGGCCCCACACTCGCCCCAACAGACAAACAGATTTTTTTGCCTTGCGTAGCACAACCGATCAGCCACTTTTTTGATGGTCACGTAGAGGACCATGAGGACAAAACGATGGACGTCACCACTACCCTGAGCCTGGGCGATCCGCTGGAACCCGCACGCAAGGCCACCGCGCAAATGCTGCAAGAGCGCGAGCGTACCTTTTCGCTGCCGCAACCGTTCTACAGTGACGAGCGCCTGTTTGATATCGACATGCAGGAAATCTTCCAGAAAGAATGGTTGATCGCCGGCATGACCTGCGAGATCCCGGCCAAGGGCAACTACCTGACGCTGCAGATCGGCAAGAACCCGATCATCGTGATTCGCGGCGCCGAGGGCGTGGTGCACGCCTTCCATAACGTCTGCCGCCACCGCGGTTCGCGGCTGTGCACCAGTGAAAAGGGCAAGGTCGCCAAACTGGTCTGTCACTACCACCAGTGGACCTACGAGCTGGACGGTCGCCTGCTGTTCGCCGGTACCGAGATGGGCGCCGACTTCGACATGAAGCAGTACGGCCTCAAGCCTGTGAACGTGAAGACTGCTGGCGGCTACATCTTCATCAGCCTGGCCGAGAACCCGCCGGCGATCGATGACTTCCTGTCGACACTGAACCACTACATGGAACCGTACGACATGGAAAACACCAAGGTGGCGGTGCAAACCACCTTGATGGAAAAGGCCAACTGGAAGCTCGTGCTGGAAAACAACCGCGAGTGCTACCACTGCAACGCCTCGCACCCCGAATTGCTCAAGACCCTGCTGGAATGGGACGACGTCACAGACCCGCGCGCCGACCAGGCGTTCAAGGACCACGTGGCCGCCTCCGCCGCCGCCTGGGAAGCCGAGAAGATCCCTTACGCCCACGCCAGTTTCGGCCTGCGCAACCGCATCGTGCGCATGCCGCTGCTCAAGGGCACCGTGTCGATGACCATGGACGGCAAGCAGGGCTGCGCCAAGCTGATGGGTCGCATCAAGAACCCGGACCTGGGCTCGATGCGCATCCTGCACCTGCCGCACTCGTGGAACCACTGCATGGGCGACCACATCATCGTCTTCACCGTGTGGCCGATCAGCGCCCAGGAAACCATGGTCACCACCAAGTGGCTGGTGCACAAGGACGCGGTCGAAGGCGTGGACTACGACGTGGAGCGCATGCGCCAGGTCTGGGACGCCACCAACGACCAGGACCGTCGCCTGGCCGAGGAAAACCAGCGCGGCATCAACTCCACCGCCTACCAGCCAGGCCCGTACTCCAAGACCTATGAGTTCGGCGTGGTGAACTTCGTGGACTGGTACAGCGAGCGCATGCTCAATAACCTGGGGGCCGAGCCGGCGCCGTACCTCAAGGGCGTGCCGGTCCAGGGCTAAATCAAAAGCATCGTCGGATCGCCGCCCGGATCAAGCTCGCTCCCACAGGGGGTCTTCAGCGCACCGAAGACCCCATGTGGGAGCGAGCTTGCTCGCGATAGCGGCCTGACATTCACCGACTACTGGGAAGACCACCGCACACTGCCATCCTCCCCATAAAACGTCTCGACAATCTCCTCCCCCCTCAACTGCACCTTCACATACCCATTCAACACCCGCTCCGGATACGCCTCGTCCCCCGCCAGCTCAGTTTCCGACCACAGCACCCGCGCATGCCCATTCAACTCGCTGGTGGTGCCATAGGGAATCGCTCCATGCCCGGCGCAGCGCGCATGCAAGCCGCCTTGCGCCGCATAGCAGATGCCGTTGTGCAGATGGCCCCAATACCAATAATCCGGCTCACGCCCCAGGGCGTCACAGACCGGTTGGTAGAGCGCAGTCTTGTGGTGCCCGGAGATATCGAAGCCCTGGTGATGACTGAGGACCATGAGCTTCTTGCGCTTGGGCAGGGTTTTCATCCACTCGATCTGCTGGGTGTTGAGGGTGCCGTCCATGTACAGGTTCATGGCGTCCGAGGCGTAGGCGCTGTCCAGCCCAACCACCAGCCAATCGTCGTTGTACAGCGCAAAGTAACTGGTGCCTTGCTGCACCGGGAACCGCTTGGCCAGTTCCTTGAAATAACCATGTGCGCCGCTGTACATCTCATGATTGGAGTTGAGGGTGAACGAGCCGTGCTTGCCTTGGGGCCAGCCGACCATGTCGACGTCTTCCTGGGAGTGGGTGCCGGCGTAATACACGTCGCCCAGGTGGATGGTGAAATCGGCCAGGGCCAGTTGCATCTGGTTGGCGACGGCCACGGCGGGCGCGTGGCTGTCGAACGGCCCCGTGCCCCAGTCACCGGCGATGGCGAGCACCACGTCGTTGTCCATTTTCACCAGCGCCGGGGTCGTGGCGAACGTCGCATGGTGGCGCAGGTTTTCGATCCACTTGAGTAGCGCCTCGCTCCACAGCAGGTCCAACAGTTCCCACTTGCGACAACCCAATAACGTGCCGTCCTTGAGCACCCGGGTCGGCAACTCGTCTTCGCTTTGCGGCAGCGGTGTGGCGTTGCCGATCTTCAGGATCGACAGGCCGTGCGCCAACTCCCACGGCACCGCCGGTTCATCGTCCGGCAGATCACCGTGGTCGATCACGTGACGGGCCTGGTCGTGGCCTCGCTCCAGCAATTTGACGATGGCCTGGAACTCCTCGGGCTCCAGGTCGTTGACGAGTTTCTTCCAGGACATTTCCAGCCGCGTGACCAACCCGTGCAGGCGGACCTTGACTTTGTCGAACTCATGTTCCCAATGGTGCAGTAATGACATGTGAACGCTCCTTCGTTTTGCCCCGGGCTACAGGGTCTTCATGAATTCAATCAGGGCCCGCTTGTCGACGTCCGACAGCTGCGTGCCGTACAGGTGACCGCCGTTGTGGTTGCCTTCCAGGCGGGTGTCGTATTTGAAATCCGCCGACGCCTTCATCTGCGCGCCGCTGGTGACGAAACCGACCTTCTGCGGGTCGTAGATATCGGAACCCGTGTAGAACACTTGCGGACGTTGCTCCGGCGCTTGCAACAGATCCCACAGGGTCGGCACCGAGCCGTTGTGCAGGTACGGCGCGCGCAACCAGATGCCGTCGGTGGGCGTGTTGCTGTAGCTCTGGGTCTTGCGGTAGGCGCCAAAGTCGAACGGTGGTTTCTTGAAGCCATGGAACGCCGTCACCAGGCCAGTCGTGAACGAGTTGAGCCGATGGGGATCGGTGCCCAACTGGTCGATGTTGGTGGTGACCTGGCCGGTGTCGCTACGGCCGAAATCATGGCAAGCGGCGCAGTTTTGCTCCCAGATCGGTTTGCCCTGGGCGACTTTCCCTTGGTCCAGGGCGAACGGCCAGGCCGGTGCCTTGTGGCCCAGCAGCCAGTTGGTCACCCGGTTGAAACTCGGCGGCAGCACCGACTCCGGCGTCGCGCCCACGGCCATGGCCGCTGCGTAGTTGCGTTCGTGGATCTTGTTGTTATTGCCGTCCCAATGCAGGTACATGGATTCGCGAGGTTTCTGGTTCCACACCTGGGGCAGGTCCACGGTGCCGATGGTCGAGTCATCCGGGAAGCCGAACACCACCATCTTGGTCGGGTTGAAGGTGTCGGTCCGCCCAGGCCCTTGGGCCGGACGCAGCTTCTGCCAGGCGTAGGCCTGTTTCTGTTTGAGCAACGCGCTCTTGGCCATCGGGATGATCAGGTAGCGGTTGTAGAGCTTTTCAAAAAAGCCCAGCTGGAACTTGCCGTTGATGGCCGCCATCACCGCGTCGGGGGTGAATTTCGGGTCGCTGGCGCATTCATAGGCGAACCATTGGAAGGCTTGCAGTTGCAAGGTATTGGCCGGCGCGGCGGCGACGGGCACCGCGACGTCAGAGGCATTGGCCCGGTAGGAACCGGTGTGGCACAGGGCGCAGTTCGGCTCCACGGTGGGGTAGCCGAGCTGCCGCTTGGCCATGCCGATGGGCAAGTCCTTGCCGTTTTCATAGAGGAAACCGAACACCTCGTAGCCACCCGGCTTGGGCAGTTTTTCCGGGCACATCTGCGGCAGCACGGCGAACAGGTAATACGGAATTCGCGCCTCGATGCCCAGGCCGATGGCGGCGTATTTGTAATGGTCTTCGTCGGAAGCGAAGTCCGGTTGCGGCACTTCCCGGATCATCTGGTACCAGGTCTGGTAGCCGATGAAACCCAACAGCAAGACCACCACCAACGTGCCGACCTTGAACCCGTGGCTCTGCCAGCGCAGCGCCCAACCGGCGCGCCATTCCCGCCAACCGGCACAGAGCAACGCCAGCGGACGATTGGCCACCGGGCTGCCGAGGTACAGCAGCACGCCCAGGACCAGGAACATGGTCAGGTCGCCCATCAACATCGGCACGAACAGCGAGCCCTGGTTGTTGGTGTTGATCAGGTAGATCCAGAACACCACCGCCACCAGGCGCGACAGCACGCACAACCACGAATGCACCACGAAACGCGGTGCGTTGAAGCCCGAGGGCATGTAGAAAAGGCTGATCCCCACTAGCAACATGCCGGCGTTTTCCAGCCAGGGATCGGACAGCACGGGCGGCAGGCCGAGCATGGACGTCAGCAAGGCCGGCGCAAACAGCGCCGGGATCGCGAAGAACATGTTCATGACAATCCCGACCCAGATGATGCGTTGGAACCAGCGGATGTAAGTGTTCATGGCATCCTTTTCCTTATTCCTGACTCACGAGATGCGGCGCTCTGGTGATCGCCATCGCGAGCAAGCTCGCTCCCACACTGGATCAGCGGTACATAGCCCCCCTGTGGGAGCGAGCTTGCTCGCGATGCAGTCGACTCGGTCTTGAGTCAACCGAGCGCCGTCTTCTCCAGGTGCTCAAGGATGATCGGATACACATCCACCACCGCGTCCTTGCCGAACATGCAGTCGATGTGGCCGTACCCCGGTATTTCGTGGCGGCTGAACAGTTGCGGACCATGCATGTCGCACAGCCGTTCGTAGGTCTTGAGGGTGCTTTGCGGCAGGTAGCACTGGTTGTCGGCGCCGCTGATGAAGCAGATCGGTAACTTCAACCGGTCGAAATGCGGCATGTAGACGTCGTTGCCCTTGAAGTCCACCAGGTGCCCCTTGCGCACGATCAGCGCCAGGTGCTCGAAAGTCTGGATGTTCGACTCGCCGAACAATTCATGCAGGTTGTCGTGCAGGGTTTCATTGAGGGTGTCGTGGCGGTACAGCGAGGCGTACATGAACGTGATGCGATGGCAGACCGGGTTGGTGCAATAGCCTTGGGCCTCGATCCGGGCATAGCCGTTGAGGGCCTTGTCGTAGAGTTTGTTGAACCAGCTTTCCTTGGTGTCGGCGTAGGCGGTCATGGATTTGATGCCGATGGCATCGAGCATTCCCGGCAGATGCAAACCGGCCTTCAGACCGGTGGCGGTGGCGACCACCGTGTCGGCGGCGATCTGCGAGCAGACCACCGAGCGCACGCCCTGCAATCCCGCGAGCATCGACATGAAGAAGGTCGTCGCACCGTAGCAATGCACCACGCATTGCACGTCTCGGGCCTGGGTCGCCTGCTGGATCTGTTCGATGGCGGCCTTGAAATCGTACTGGGCGACCTGATCGCCGTTCCATTCATTTTTGCTGGCCGGCAGCAGGATGCTCACCCGAAGATCCAACAGCCAGACGTCGTATTCGTGTTTGCAGAGGTACTCCAGCAGGTTGGTGTGGATGGTGTCGGTGGAGAAGATATTCGAACCCACGCCCAGGCCATGGACCAGCATCACCGGACCTTTGCTGCCGGCCTGGTAGCGGGTCAGGCGCAACTCGACGTTGTCCTCGGTCTGGAAGAAATGCACCACGGGGGCCGGCGCATCCAGTGGCCTTTTCAAGCGGGGTGGTGCGTCCGGGTTGAAGTAGACGTCGCCAGCGAAGACACCGCCGTAGCTCTCCCACAGGATCCCGGCGAAGAACTTGCCGAACCGCGCCAGCGCCTCCACCCGCTCGCGCTCATTGCGGGCGTTGAGTACCTTCATCGTGGTCATCTGCTTGGCAAAATCGGCCGGCAGGATATGCATCACCCCGGAGCCGAGCACTGCGCCGGTCTTGTCCGGTCCGCGATAGAGCGTGACGTAGAGCGTGCTGGTGTCGTGCCAGATGTTCAACACGCCGTTGTCCTCGGGCACGGTCTTGAAGGCGCTGAAAAAGTAGTCGCTGCCGTCTTCGGCGGTCAGCTTCATGTCGTAGTTCATATGGCGCACGCCGACCTGCTCCTGGTATTGCTCGAACAGGTTGAACACGCCGTTGCTGGCAACCAGCGGCTTGGCCGACAGCAGAGGCGCATCGAGGGTGCCCACCAGGGTCGCGGCGTGCTCCGGTTCCTTGATCAAGCGATCAAGGTCGGCGGCGGTGATGGTCAGGGTGAATTCGATCGGTGAGTTATCGGCCTTGCCGCGCTTGGCCGCCGCTTCGTAAAGATTGAGGTCGGTGCCTTGGGGCTGGGTGAACGCCGTGGAGAAATACCCCTTCATGGTTTCGGTGAACTGCACGCCAAGGGTCGGCGCCGCCACCGGTTTGCGCGGGGCCGACGGCAGCGTGTAGTCGATCAGCCAGCCGCGATCCGCCGCCAGCAACCCCATGTTGCGCTCACTGACCGCCGAAATGGTCAGCAACGGGTTGACCGCCAGGGACGTCGGGATCACCGAGCCGTCCGCCACGTACAAGCCTGGGTAGACGTCGGTGCCGCTGGCACCGCTGAACACCTGGCCCTTGTGGTTGACCACGCCCTGGACCGCGTCTTCGCCCATCACACAGCCGCCCAGCGGATGGACCGAGACGATGCTGTGCTTGAGCAGTTTGGTCCAGATCGGGTTCTCGACCCAGATCCCGCCCAGGGCCTTGGTGCTCTGGTGCAGCCGTTCGTTGCCGAGGGTGACGTTTTCCTGCTCGCCGACACCCGGCCAGTCGATGCGTAGCTGATCCTTGTTGTCGAGGACCATGCGGCCCTTGCCGTTGTCATGGCTCATGATCAAGTAGGTCTGCATGTTGTGCAGTGCGCCGTAATACGGCCCGCGCAGAAAGCTCTCGGCCTCGCGGCCCTTGTACTTGAGGCTGGCACCGAAGCCAGTGTCGGTCGGCACGCCGATCATTTCAGCGAACGTCGCCATGCTCGGCACCATGGCCCGGCCTAGGGCTCCGGGGATCGAGCCCTCCTCGATCACCATCCGGCTGCGCCAGTCACCCTCGGTGCGCATGTCGATCACCGACGTGATGCACGGCCCCACCGGCTCGAGTTCCTTGGCCGAATGGGCGCCAAAGCCGATGCCGTTGATGACCTGGTCGCAGTTGTGGCCGAAGCCGAGGATGTCACCGTTGCCGCTCATGTTCTCGCCCAACTGGGCGGACATCGACAAGCCCTTGTCCCTCGAGCGCAGCATGATTTCGGTGGAGCCCAAGGTGCCGGCGGACACCACCACGATGTCTGCGCGGACAAAAAGCGTCGGCGCCGAAAACATCTCGCGACCGCTGTCCAGGTACTGGAAATGCACGATCCAACCATCGCCGTCGCGCTCCAGGTGCCGCACCTCGGCCTGGCAGAAAATCTCCGCGCCGTGGTTCCAGGCGTCCGGCAGGTAGTTCATCAGCGTGGTGTTCTTGGCCTTGTTGTTACAGCCCGAGACGCAGTCGCCACAGCCGTTGCACGGCAGTTGTTCGACGCCGACGTGGTTGAGGTTGTTGGGCAGTTTGTCGAAGGTCACGTTGATCGGCGGCTTGTAGAAATGCGCGCCCTGCTTGAGGTAATCCGCCGATTTCTTGTGGGCGTCGAGCTTGGGCAGGTTCGGCGAGGACGCCGGATAGGGATTGGGCTTGAGCATCTCCCGGGCCCGCGCATAACCGTCCTTGAGCAGCGTGTCGCTGTGCTCGCGCATCGCCAGCGGCCAACGCGGGTCCTCGAAGACCCCGGGTTCGGCTTCCAACGCGACGTTGGCATTGATCAGCGATGTGCCGCCCAGGCCACAACCGACCACCACGTTCTGCTGGGCGTTGACGTGCAGGTCGAACAACCCGGTGCGCGAACCGATGTGACCGTCCGGATCATGCACCTGCAACTCCTCGGTGGCGGCGAGCAACGTGTTGGGGTACTCACCGGGCTGGATCTCCCGGCCCCGCTCCAGTAGACAGACCGTGCGCCCGGCCCGGGACAAGCGCGACGCGGCGATGCCGCCGCCGTAGCCGGAACCAATGACGATAACGTCGTAGTGTTCCTTTATTTCACTGATGGGGGTCGAGATCCGTGTCATGTTCAAGTCCTCTCAGGCAGAAGGGGCAACTCTGCGGTTGCCTGCAAATCCACAGGCGCACAAGCGCCTGGCCGCTATCCCGTATGGGTTGGAGCGGCAGTCAACGGTGTCGGTGGGAAAAGCTCAGGTGTTATAGGCGCGCACGCTGATTGGCTGCGCGACGATGAACACGTCTAGGCAGCGCGGTGGGAGGCGTCGGGATGCACGTCGGGGCTGAAGCGAGTAACGAGGTGGGGGCCTTGCTATCCATCGTGCGTTCTCCCTGAACCAGATATGGATAAAGTCGCGCTGTCCTTGTGCCCTGAGTGAAGACAGGCGACACCTGTACGTCAAGGCAGTTCCTTAGAACTGTATGAAATTTGATCTATCGCGTTTGGCGCTAAGCCCGCCGTGGCCTACAGGGTTCCGCGAACAAGTTATCCACATGGACACCCACAGCAAATGGGGACAACCAGGCTCGCGTCAGAAATTTTTTGAGCGCCGATGTGAATAAAATCCGTGACTTACCCGTCGGCAACGGTTTCCTGACGGATTGACTGTTTTTTGATCAGACCGCTGAGAAGCCTGAATATCAAGGGCTACAGAGCAGAGCGAACACCTTATCCACAGAAGCGCCAACAGTGTTTGGGGGTAAATTTGACGGTTCTGTGGAAAACCTATCGAACGCCTTCCAAATCGGTGTTTTCCGGACGTTTTCAAGAGGCCGGGGCGAATTTGGCTATTATTTAACCAATACCTTGCAGGCACCGTAGCGCTTGGCTTGCAGCGGAAAGCGAACATCTTATCCACAGAAGCGCCAACAGAGATTGGGGGCAAGTTTTCCTCGCACCGGGGGTTTATTCACAGAGAAAAACCAATAAAAACCGATGGTTAGGTTGGCTATTTATTAATCGATGGGCTGGAGAGCCTGATTGGCATGGGCCGTAGCGAGGGGCCAACAGGTTATCCACAGAGGGACGCACAGGGATTGTGAGTAACGCTTAATGGGTTAGCACAACATACAGGCGCACCGCCAATCCCCTGTGGGAGCGAGCTTGCTCGCGATTGCATTCTGCCAGCCATATAATTTTGACTGACCCACCGCTATCGCGAGCAAGCTCGCTCCCACAGGGATTGGCGGTGATTCGGGTTCAGCGAACCACCCCTTCTTCCACCAACAGCTTGAGAATCGCCTCGGCCCCCGCCTCCGGGCTCACGCCCTTGAGCACTTGTCCGCCTCCGCCGCTGGCCTTGGCCGTGGCGGCTTTCATGCGGTCGGCACCGCTCTTGGCCTTGATCACTTTCAGACGCTTGGGTCGTGGCTTGGCCGGCTGCAGGGTCGCCACCGCCAGCAACGCATCGTCGATGATCTCGACTTCCTCAGCGTGCAACGCCCCACGCCGCGCCGGGCCGTAGGCGCTTTGCCGAGGTTTGGGCGCAGCGTTATCCACAGTGGCGAGAAATGGCAGGCGCACCTTGAGCCGTCGCCGCTGGCCACGGGGCAAGGCTTGCAACACCAGGGCCGCGCCGTTTTCGATGGATTCGACCTGAGCCAACCCCACCACCAGCGGCCAACCGAGACTCTCGGCCAGCAGGAACGGCAGCATGCCCGAGCCTTCGCCGGTTTCCGCCTGGCTCCCGGTCAGCACCACTTGGGCGCCAGCGTCACGCAGATAGTCGGTCAGAGCCGGCAACGCATCGGCCCCGTTCGGGTTTTCCAACACGTGCAGTTCATCCAGCCCCATGCCCAGGTAAGCGCGCAGGGCCGGTTCGGCCACATCGCCGGCGTGCAGCACTTGCAGGTCATTGCCGGCCAATTGCAGGCCCAGCTCCACGGCGCGGGCGTCTTGCTCGGCGCGCCGGGGTCGACCAGAGGTCGGGTGGGCGCCGATGGAGACGAGGCTGATCACTTGGGTACTCATGAACGTTTCCTTAGCTTAAGCCGCATCGCGCCTGGCTTCGTTGCGGTAAGCCTCTACCGCCGCGATCAGGGCCTGGAGAATCGCCGCGCTGTCACCAATCACCGACAGGTCCGCACGCTTGATCATGTCGCAGCCCGGATCGAGGTTGATCGCCACCACCTTGTCGCAGGCACCGATACCTTGCAGGTGCTGGATCGCCCCGGAGATCCCCACGGCTACATAAACCCGTGCCGTGACCCAGGTACCGGACGCACCGACCTGGCGATCGCGAGCCATGAAACCGTCGTCCACCGCCACCCGCGAAGCGCCTTCGGTAGCGCCCAAGGCCGCCGCCGTCCTGTGGAAAAGTGCCCAGTCCTTGACGCCATTGCCGCCGGAGAAAATGAATTCGGCCTCGGCCATCGGAATCGCGCCGGGGTCCACCGCCACCGCGCCGAGGTCTTCGATGCGTGACAAGCTGCGGGCCACGCTTGTGGATAACTCCACCGGCAAGGCTTCGTGACGGGTTTCGCTGACCGGCTCGGCGCATTCGGCAGCGGCCAGGATCAACCGCGCCAATGGCCGTGCGAGGTCTTGCAGCCCCGCACCGGCGCGGCCGATGCACGCCTCGCCCTTGACCTGCCAGACCCGTGTGGCCGGGCGTTCGCCCAAGGCCGCGGCGAAGCGGCGACCCAGTTCACCGCCGCCGCTGCGACTGTCAGGCAGCAGCCAATGACGCGGATTGAACTGGTTATCCACAGCCCGCAGGCCTTGTACCCGTTGCTCCGGTGCATAACCGCTGAACTCTTCGCCCTCGAGCACCAGCAGGCGGTCAACGCCTGCGGTGGCGAAAGCGCTTTCCTTGTGCTCGCCGAAGACCACGGCCAGCACTGCACCGTCGGTACCCGCGAGTTGATGGGCCAGGCCCAGCAGGTCACGGTCGTGACTGCTGAGGCGGCCACCGACCATGTCCGGCACAACGCTGATGTAGAACGCCGGTTGCACGACTTGATGCAGCGGCAGTTGCACTTCCGTCGCCGCGGTACGCTTGGTTGCGCCGCCCTGCTGGGCGCCGCTGCGGTCAATGCGCTTGATGCCGTTGGGACCGATGAAACCGACACCATGGACATTCTTGCGAATGACGCCGTTGGGCCCCATCCAGCTGTGCTGCACCGGTTGCATGGCAGCGTGCAGCGGGTGCAGGCGGTTGCGGGCGATCCACTCGGCGCGAGGGTCGCGGCGGATGATGTCGCTCATTAATGCACCTCCGCAGGTTCACGTTTGGCCGGGGCCGCGGGCTTGCTCGGCGCCGCGTCTTCAAGCAGCGCGTCGGCCACCAGTTCGGCAATGTCCTTGATCATCGGCCGTGGTTCGACCACGCCTTCGAGCATCGCGGTGCATTGTGGACAACCCACCGCCACCAGCTCGGCGCCGGTTTCGCGGATGTCGTCCATGCGCATGTCCGGGATGCGCTGCTTGCCCGGGATGTCCGTGATCGGCGCGCCGCCGCCACCGCCGCAGCAACGCGAACGGAAACCGGAACGCTGCATTTCCTTGACCTCGATGCCCAGCGCACGCAGCACCTGGCGCGGCGCCTCGTATTCGCCGTTGTAGCGGCCCAGGTAGCACGGGTCGTGATAGGTCACGCTGTCGCCCTTGTGCTGGCCAAGGTTCAGCGCGCCGGCGTCGATGATTTCCGCCAGGTAGGTGCTGTGGTGCTGCACCAGGTAGTTGCCATCGAAGGCGCCGTATTCGTTTTTCAGCACGTGGAAGCTGTGGGGGTCGCAGGTGACGATGCGGTTGAAGCTGTATTTGGCCAGGGTCTGGATGTTGCGCTTGGCCAACAGCTGGAACGTCGCTTCATCGCCCAGGCGCCGGGCCACGTCGCCACTGTCGCGTTCTTCGAGGCCGAGCACGGCGAAGTCGATTTTCGCCGCCTTCAGGACTTTGACGAACGCCCGCAGGGTGCGCTGGTTGCGCATGTCGAAAGCGCCGTCGCCGACCCAGAACAGCACGTCGGTGGATTTCTTCTCGCTGAGCAGGTTCAGGTTCAAGTCCGCCGCCCAGTTCATCCGCCCGCCGGGGGCGAAGCCGCCCGGGTTGTCGGTGGCGATGAGGTTTTCCAGCACCTCGGCACCCTTGTTCGGCGTCGCGCCTTTTTCCAGGGTCAGGTGGCGGCGCATGTCGACGATGGCGTCGACGTGCTCGATCATCATCGGGCATTCCTCGACGCACGCCCGGCAGGTGGTGCAGGACCAAAGGGTCTCGGCATCCACCAGGCCGTTGACGATCGGCTGGTGCGGATTACCGCTGTGCTCGCCCACCGGTTTACCCGGATACGGACTGCCGGCGAATTTCGCATCGGTGCCGCCGGCCAGGCCGACGACCATGTCCTGGATGAGTTTTTTCGGGTTCAGCGGCTGGCCGGCGGCGAACGCCGGGCAGGCTGCTTCGCACTTGCCGCACTGCACGCAAGCGTCGAAACCGAGCAATTGGTTCCAGGTGAAATCCTTGGGTTTTTCCACACCCAGCGGTGCGGCGGGGTCGTTCAGGTCCAGCGGCTTCAAGCCCGTGGAGCGGCCACCACCAAAGCGTTCGGCGCGGCGGTGCCAGGCCAGGTGCAAGGCACCGGCGAAGGCGTGCTTCATCGGCCCGCCCCAGGTCATGCCGAAAAACAATTCCGACACACCCCACAGCACGCCGACACCCAGGATCGCCGCCACCAGCCAGCCACCGAAGTTTTCCGGAAGGATGCCCGCCACCGGCAGGGTCACCAGGAAGAACGACGCCGAGAAGGCCAGCAGGCTTTTCGGCAGGCGCATCCACGGGCCTTTCGATAAACGCGCTGGCGGGTTGCGCCGCCGCAGGTACATGAAGATCGCCCCCACGAACATCACCGCCGACATCAGCAGCAACGCATAGCCGAGGATACGGTTGTGCAGGCCAAAACCGTGGACGAGGATCGCCAACACAATCGATGCCACCGCACCACCCGCCGTGGCGACGTGGGTGTTGGCAATGTACTTGTCCCGCGCCACCACGTGGTGCAGATCCACCATGTAGCGCTTGGGCATGGCAAAGAGACCGCCGATCAGATCGACTTTCGACGGTCGTCCCCGGCGCCACATGTTCACCCGCCGCAGGGCGCCGAGGGCCGCGAGGCCCAGGGCTGCGAACAGCAGGATTGGAAGAAGGGTGTTCAACATAGGTGTTGCTCCCAAAGACCTCAGGGTCTTGCAGGTCGAGATGCCTTACTCGGTCACTGTGGGAGCGAGCTTGCTCGCGATTGCATTCTGTCAGTCACATTTGCATTGACTGACCCACCGCTTTCGCGAGCAAGCTCGCTCCCACAGGATCATGTGCAAGCCGTTAGAAATCCTTGCACAACCGCAGGGCGTCATAGATGGCGGCGTGAGTATTACGCTGGGCCACGCAATCGCCGATGCGGAACAGCAGGTAGCCATCGCCGCTCTGCTCCAGGCACGGCTGGGGCTTGATCGCGAACAGGGCTTCGACGTCGATCTGGCCCTTGTTGCGCGAACCTTCCTTGAGCGCGTAGTAGATTTCTTCGTCCGGCCGCACGCCGTTTTCCACCACCACCTGGTCCACCACACGCTCTTCCTTGGCGCCGGTGTATTCGTTCTCCAGCACCGCCACCAGCTTGTCGCCTTCGCGGTAGACCTTCTCCAGCATCATGTCCCCGGTCATGATCACTTCCTTGGGGTACATGCTGCGGTAGTAGGTCGGGAACGACGTCCCGCCAATGGCCACGCCCGGCTTGATGTCGTCGGTGACGATCTCGACCTGGCTGCCCTTGTCGGCGAGGAAGTCGGCCACCGACATGCCGGTGAACTCGCAAATGGTGTCGTAGACCAGCACGTTCTTGCCTGGCGCGACCTTGCCGTCGAGCACGTCCCAACTGCTGACCACCAGCCCTTCGGCGGCGCCCCAGTGTTCGTTCTGCTCCAGGTTCGGATGCCCGCCGACGGCCAGCACCACCACGTCCGGACGCAGGTCCATGATGGTCGGCGCGTCAGCCGCCACGCCCAGGCGCAGGTCGACTTTCAGCCGCGCCAGTTCCAGCTGGAACCAGCGGGTGATACCAGCGATCTGGTCCCGTTGCGGGGCTTTCGAGGCGGTGGTGATCTGCCCGCCGATGAATTCCTTCTTCTCGAACAGGGTCACGTCGTGGCCACGTTCGGCGGCCACCCGCGCCGCTTCCATCCCGGCCGGGCCGGCACCGACGACAACGACTTTGCGCTTGGGCCCGGTGGATTTCTCGATGATGTGCGGCACGCCCATGTATTCACGGGATGTCGCGGCGTTCTGGATGCACAGCACGTCCAGCCCTTGGTACTGGCGGTCGATGCAATAGTTGGCGCCGACGCACTGCTTGATCTGGTCGATCTGGCCCATCTTGATCTTGGCGATCAGGTGCGGGTCGGCGATGTGGGCGCGGGTCATGCCGACCATGTCGACGTAACCGCCCTCCAGGATCCGCGTGGCCTGGTTCGGGTCCTTGATGTTCTGCGCGTGCAGCACCGGGACCTTGACCACTTCCTTGATACCGGCGGCCAGGTGCAGGAACGGCTCCGGTGGATAACTCATGTTCGGGATGACGTTGGCCAGGGTGTTGTGGGTGTCGCAACCCGAACCCACCACACCGATGAAATCGAGCATGCCGGTGTCATCGTAATACTTGGCGATCTGCTTCATGTCCTCGTGGGACAAGCCGTCCGGGTGGAACTCGTCACCGCACAGACGCATGCCCACGCAGAAATCATCGCCCACTTCGGCGCGCACGGCCTTCAACACTTCCAGGCCGAACTTCATGCGGCCTTCGAAGCTGCCGCCCCATTCGTCGGTCCGCTTGTTGACCCGCGGGCTCCAGAACTGGTCGATCATGTGCTGGTGCACGGCCGACAGCTCGACGCCGTCCAGGCCGCCGGCCTTCGCGCGTCGCGCCGCCTGGGCGTAGTTGCCGATCACCCGCCAGATTTCTTCCGGCTCGATGGTCTTGCAGGTGGCACGGTGCACCGGCTCACGCACGCCGGACGGCGACATCAGGGTCGGCCAGTTGAAGCCGTCCCAGCGCGAGCGACGGCCCATGTGGGTAATCTGGATCATGATCTTGGCGCCATGCTTGTGCATGGCGTCGGCCAGGTTCTGGAAGTGCGGGATGATGCGGTCGGTGGACAGGTTCACCGAGCTCCACCATTCCTGCGGGCTGTCGATGGCGACCACCGAAGAGCCGCCGCAGATCGCCAGGCCGATGCCGCCCTTGGCCTTCTCTTCGTAATACTTCACGTACCGATCGGTGGTCATACCGCCGTCGGTGGCGTAGACCTCGGCGTGCGCGGTGCTGAGCACGCGGTTGCGGATGGTCAGCTTGCCGATCTGGATCGGCTGGAACATTGCTTCAAAAGCCATGGCGCGATCCTCGACTTACAACGGCTTGACGATGAACAGGCCGTCGTCGTGGCCTTCTTCGGAACCGCCGTAGACCTGCTCGGCCACGGTGCGGATCGAACTGCCGCGCGCGGCCAGGATCTGGTCCATGGCACCGGCGAACCAGCCGGTGAACATGTAGTCGACCTTGCGCCCGACCTTGCCGTACACATAGACGAACGCCGAGTGCTCGAGCTTGACGCTGGCGGTGCCTTTGTCCAGGTCGATGTCCTGGATCTTGAACAGGCCCCAGCCCCGCTGCGACAGGCGCTTCATGTAGTGCTCGAACACCGCGACGCCTTCCAGGCCGTGGCATTCGGCTTCTTTTTCACACCAGTGCCAGGCGGATTTGTAGCCGGCCTTGTAGAGAATCTCGGCGTAGGCGTCGGCGCCCAGCACTTCCTCGATGCCCATGTGGTTGTTGACGAAAAAGTGACGCGGCACGTACAGCATCGGCAGGGCGTCGGAGGTCCAGACACCGGTTTCGCTGTCGACTTCAATAGGCAGTTGCGGGGCGATCTTGGCCATGAAAACTTGACTCCGGAAATTCGTGATGTGCCTGCGGCGCGAGTGGCCGCAGGTAAAGGATTCAGCGACGCAGCGGGTTATTCGCCCCAGACGTCTTTAAGAACGTTGACCCAGTTTTCACCCATGATCTTGCGCACCACCCGCTCCGGGTGGCCGCGCTTGAGCAGCGTCTCGGTGAGGTTCGGGAATTCGCCCACGGTGCGGATGCCCAGGGGGTTGATGATCTTGCCGAAGCTGGTCAGACGACGGGCGTAGCCCTTGTCGTGGGTCAGCATTTCGAAGAAGTCCTGGCCGTGGCCCTGGGTGAAGTCGGTGCCGATGCCGATGGCGTCCTCGCCGACGATGTTCATGGTGTATTCGATGGCTTCGGCGTAGTCGTCGATGGTCGAATCGATGCCCTTGGCCAGGAACGGCGCGAACATGGTCACTCCGACGAAACCGCCGTGGTCGGCAATGAACTTCAGCTCTTCATCGGATTTGTTGCGCGGGTGCTCCTTCAGGCCGGACGGCAGGCAGTGGGAGTAGCAGACCGGTTTCTTCGATTCGAGGATGACTTCTTCGGAGGTCTTGGAACCGACGTGGGACAGGTCGCACATGATGCCGACGCGGTTCATCTCGGCGACGATTTCGCGGCCGAAGCCCGACAGGCCGCCGTCGCGCTCGTAGCAACCGGTGCCTACCAGGTTCTGGGTGTTGTAGCACATCTGCACCACGCCCACGCCGAGCTGCTTGAAGATCTCGACATAGCCGAGCTGGTCTTCGAAGGCGTGGGCGTTCTGGAAGCCGAAGATGATGCCGGTCTTGCCCTGCTCCTTGGCACGACGGATATCAGCGGTGGTTTTCACCGGGATCACCAGGTCGCTGTTCTCGCGGATCAGTTTCTGGCTGGCAACGATGTTGTTGATGGTGGCCTGGAAACCTTCCCACACCGACACGGTGCAGTTGGCTGCGGTCAGGCCGCCCTTGCGCATGTCTTCGAACAGGTCGCGGTTCCACTTGGCAATGATCAGCCCGTCGATAACGATGCTGTCGGCGTGCAATTCGGCTGGGCTCATCAGGCAGTCCCCTTGTTGGCGATTCATGCGCCGAATCGTGTGCCGGCGCTTTGGGGCCAGCATATGCCGGAGGGCGGTGGCGACCGGGTGCAAAAACGACAGGGGAATTGCCGAAAGCGTCAATCCGCGACAATGGGCTGCAACGCCCCCCCTCCGACCATCTGTTATTTACCCGGCGCTTGCGCCAGAATCCGCGTCACCACTGGCTTTCACTGGATTTGAGCGACAACCCGATGAAATCGATTCTTCTTGCCCTGGCATTGATCAGCACCGTCGCCCATGCGACCGAAGACACCGAGCCCAACCCCTGCGACGAAGTTGAAAACGACGTCCAGACCCTGGCCTGCTCGGCGTATGGAAAAAAGGCTGCCGAGCAGTTGCTCAACGAAAACCTGCAAAGCCTCAATGAGCGGCTGCAGACCCGCTACGCCAGCGACAAGGCCCAGCTCAACGACATCACCGCCAAGATCAAGGCCGCCCAGCAACTCTGGCAAAAACAGCGCGAAGCCGACTGCGCCATCGCCGCCTTCCCGGCCAAGCCCGGCAGCGACGCCTACAAAATCGCCGAAAACGACTGCATGGCCCAGGTGAGTGATGACCGGTCGGAGTTTTTGGAGTCGATTGGGCAGGAGTGAGGGCAATATTCAGACATCTTTCACGCGTTGGCTCTGGACGGGATATAAGTCAGGATTCGCAAATCTTATAAAAGACTTATATCCTTCCATGAACACTATTCACTGGACCAGAAAAGCCGTTAAGCAGCTTTTGAAATTGCACTCCGTCCATCAGGTTCAGGTTCGGGACGCCGTTACGACGCTCGCCCAGATGCCTGACGTGGTGAATGTCAAAGCACTTGTTGGCCATGGCTATGCGTACCGCCTGCGGATAGGTAGCTATCGAGTCATGTTCGATTGGGACGGGGCGATCAAGGTCGTCAGCATTCAAGAGGTCAAGAAACGCGATGAACGAACCTACTGATATTCAGATCATCAACGACGCAGACGGAAATCCGGCATTCGTGGTCATTCCGTATGCGCAGTACGTTGCGCAAAAGCTGGAGCCCGACCTGATCCCGCATGAGGTTGTCAGCCGTATCGTCGACGGCGCCACGCCAATACGCGCCTGGCGTGAACATTTGAACCTGACTCAGGATGAGGTCGCCAGGCGCCTCGGTATTTCTCAACCCGCGTTTGCTCAGCAAGAATCTGTCGCCAAGCCTCGCCGGGCCACCCGCGAGAAAATTGCTGCGGCCTTTGGCATCCATGCTGATCAGTTGGAGCTATAAGAGCTGCCCGCCTCCATCCAGCAAAGGAATTCACATGAAAACGTGCGGCATTGAAATCAAAGGCAGCGAAGCGATCATCGCCGTTGCCTCGCTGGACCAGCAGGCGTTGAGCCACGTCGCATTGAACATCAAGAAGATCGCTCTGGACGATGACGATCAAGCCGCGAACGTCAAGGCCTTCGCCGCCCAGGTACGGGCGTTCGTGACGGACAATGGCATCGAGCGCATCGCCATCAAGAAGCGCAGCAAGAAAGGCGAGTTCGCCGGTGGGCCGACCACGTTCAAGATCGAAGGGGTGTTCCAGTTGCTGGAAGGTTGCGAGGTGACGCTGCTGTCGCCACAGACCATCAACGCCCAGAGCAAGAAACATGATTTCGCCCTGCCGGCGACGCTGAACAAATATCAGCACGAGGCCTATAAAGCAGCCTGCTCGGCGCTGATGAAGAAATAGATCTCCTAAGACAAACACCGTACCTGTGGCGAGGGAGCTTGCTCCCGCTCGGCTGCGCAGCAGTCGTAAAACCGGCCTGCAGGGTTCACCTGCTGCACTGCGGTATCCGGTTTCAGGGCGGCTGCGCCCCAAGCGGGAGCAAGCTCCCTCGCCACGGGAAATTTTCCAGGCTCACTATTGCTTGCGATACCCCTTCGACCAATCAGTAAAGCCTTGTCCTCCAGCGCCAAACACGCCGATCGGATATAAGCCCGTCAAACCACCTCCCGCTCGTCCCCCTGCCGTCGTCGATCCTCCCTCGGACACCGGGCAAACCGAGCCCGGTAGCTGCGGGTGAAGTACGACGGTGACTCAAAGCCGCAGGCAATGCTCACTTCCAGCACACTCATGTCGGTCTGGCGCAGCAGTTGCCGGGCCTTTTCCAGGCGCAGGCGCAGGTAGAAGCCGCTGGGGGTGTCGTTCAGGTGCAGGCGGAACAGGCGTTCGAGCTGCCGGCGGGTGACATTGATCGATTCGGCCAGCGCCAAGGTCGTCAGGGGTGGCTCGCTGTGGGCTTCCATCTCGCCAATCACATGCACCAGTTTCTTGTTGCGAATGCCATAGCGGTTGGCGATTTCCATGCGCTGGTGATCTTTGCGCGGACGAATGCGACCGAGCACGAATTGTTCGCTGACCTGGATCGCCAATTCCGAACCGTGGGCCTGGCCGATGAGGTCGAGCATCAGGTCGATGGATGCGGTGCCGCCGGCGCAGGTAATGCGGCGGCGGTCGATCTCGAAGAGTTCCTGGGTCACGCTGAGCTGTGGATAGGATTCCTTGAACGCCTCGATCGCTTCCCAATGCAAGGTGACGCGATGCCCGTCCAGTAATTCCGCATCCGCGAGGACGACGCTGCCGGTATCGATCCCGCCCAGGATAACGCCGTCATTGTCCAGTCGGTGCAGCCAGCGCTCCAACACCGGAGTGACGAATTTCAACGGCTCGAACCCAGCCACCACCCATAACGTCGCGCCTTTTTTCAGCGGTTCCAGCGCGGCATCGGCGTTGACCGACATGCCGTTGCTCGCCAACACCGCCCCGCCATCGGCGCTCAACACATGCCAGCGATACAGCTCGCCACGGAAGCGATTGGCGACCCGTAGCGGCTCGATGGCCGAAATGAAACCGATGGCCGAGAAACCCGGCATCAACAAGAAATAGAAATCCTGGGACATGGAACGCACTCGGTTGGCGGGCAGCGTGCGGACTTTGATACGCCAGTTGGAAGGGGTGTTCAAGTGCAAGAGTCGCTGTAGTGCAAGACCACGTCGCCGCTGTGCGTTTTGAACAAGCCACGGCTGCGTACTTTGGCATCACCGGCGCGCAGATGCCGGAACCCATAACAACAAGCTGCCGAGGAACCCGACATGAAAAGACTGATCAGCTCCTGCGTTCTTGCACTCACCGGTACCGCTTTCCTGACCTCGGCTACCCAGGCGGCCGAACCCGCCGCCTGCCGGGACGTGCGCCTGGGCGTGGTCAACTGGACCGACGTCATCGCCACCAGCGCCCTGACCCAAGTGATGCTCGACGGCCTCGGCTACAAGACCAAACAGACCAGCGCGTCCCAGCAAATCATCTTCGCCGGCATCCGCGACCAGCGCCTGGATTTGTTCCTGGGCTATTGGAACCCGTTGATGACCCAGACCATCACGCCGTTCGTCCAGGCCAAGCAGGTCAAGGTGCTGGAGCAGCCCAGCCTCCAGGACGCCCGCGCCACCCTTGCCGTGCCGACGTACCTGGCCGACAAGGGCCTGAAGACCTTCGCCGACATCGCCAAGTTCGAGAAGGAGCTGGGCGGCAAGATCTATGGCATCGAGCCCGGCTCCGGCGCCAACACCCAGATCAAGGCGATGATCGCCAAGAACCAGTTCGGCCTGGGCAAGTTCCAGTTGGTGGAGTCCAGCGAGGCCGGCATGCTCGCCGCCGTGGACCGCGCCGTGCGGCGCAAGGAAGCCGTGGTGTTCTTCGGCTGGGCGCCGCACCCGATGAACGTCAACGTGCAGATGACCTACCTCACGGGCAGCGAAGACGCCCTCGGCCCGAACGAAGGCATGGCCACTGTCTGGACCGTCACCGCGCCGAACTACGCCGAGCAGTGCCCGAACGTCAGTCGCCTGCTGAGCAACCTGACCTTCACCGCCGAAGACGAGAGCCGGATGATGCAGCCGCTGCTCGATCACAAGGATCCACTCGAATCGGCCCGGCAGTGGCTCAAGGATCATCCGCAGGACAAGCAGCGCTGGCTCGAAGGCGTGACCACCTTCGACGGCAAGCCCGCCGCCGACAACCTGAAACTCACCAGCAACTGACCCAACGCTATCCATCTGCGCAGCATCAATCGGCTGCGCGGTGACCCACCACGCCTGAAGGAATCCGCACCATGAACCACGACGTCATCATCACCTGCGCACTTACCGGTGCTGGCGACACGACCGCCAAGAGCCCCCACGTGCCGGTCACCCCGAAACAGATCGCGGCGGCTGCCGTCGAGGCGGCAAAGGCCGGGGCCACGGTGGTCCACTGCCACGTCCGCGACCCGCAGACCGGCAAGTTCAGCCGCGACGTGGCGTTGTACCGCGAAGTGATGGAGCGCATCCGTGAGGCGGACGTGGACATCATCGTCAACCTCACCGCCGGCATGGGCGGCGACCTGGAAATCGGTGGTGGCGAAAACCCAATGGAGTTTGGCCCCAACACCGACCTTGTGGGGCCGCTGACCCGCCTGGCCCACGTCGAAGAATTGCTGCCGGAAATCTGCACGTTGGATTGCGGCACCCTGAACTTCGGCGACGGCGACACCATTTACGTCTCCACCCCGGCGCAATTGCGCGCCGGGGCCAAGCGCATCACTGAGTTGGGCGTGAAGGCCGAGCTGGAAATCTTCGACACCGGGCACCTGTGGTTCGCCAAGCAGTTGATCAAGGAAGGCCTGCTGGACAACCCGCTGTTCCAACTCTGCCTGGGTATCCCATGGGGCGCACCGGCCGACACCACCACCATGAAAGCCATGGTCGACAACCTGCCCGCGGACGCGGTGTGGGCCGGCTTCGGCATCGGTCGCATGCAAATGCCGATGGCGGCCCAGGCGGTGCTGCTGGGGGGCAACGTCCGGGTCGGGCTGGAAGACAACCTCTGGCTGGACAAAGGCGTGCTCGCCACCAACGGCCAACTGGTGGAGCGCGCCGGCGAAATCCTCAGCCGCCTTGGCGCCCGCGTGCTCACCCCAGCTGAAGGTCGCAAGAAAATGGGCCTGGTCCAGCGCGGCTGAGCCGAATCTCCACCGTCCCCCTGTGGGAGCGAGCTTGCTCGCGATAACGATAGTCCGGCCTTCAAAGATGCGTCAGATGCGTCAGATGCGCCGTCGCCATCGCGAGCAAGCTCGCTCCCACAGGTGATCTTCACTCTTTTCAGGAAACCACCATGCGCTTCATCACCGACATCAAGACCTTCGCCGCCCTGGGCAGCGGCGTCATCGGCAGCGGCTGGGTCAGCCGCGCCCTCGCCCATGGCCTCGACGTGGTCGCCTGGGACCCTGCGCCCGGCGCGGAAGCCGCGCTGCGCAAACGCGTCGCCAATGCCTGGGGCGCCCTGGAGAAACAAGGCCTGGCCCCTGGCGCCTCCCAGGATCGGCTGCGCTTTGTCGCGACCATCGAAGAATGCGTGCGCGACGCCGATTTCATCCAGGAAAGCGCCCCCGAGCGCCTGGAACTCAAACTCCAGCTGCACAGCCAGATCAGCGCCGCCGCCAAGCCGAACGCATTGATCGGCTCGAGCACCTCGGGGCTGCTGCCGAGTGAATTCTATGAAAGCTCGACCCATCCGGAACGCTGCGTGGTCGGGCACCCGTTCAACCCGGTCTACCTGTTGCCACTGGTGGAAGTGGTCGGTGGCAAGAACACCGCGCCCGAAGCCGTCCAAGCAGCGATGCAAGTCTATGAGTCCCTCGGCATGCGGCCGCTGCACGTGCGCAAGGAAGTGCCCGGTTTCATCGCCGACCGTTTGCTCGAAGCGCTCTGGCGCGAGGCGCTGCACCTGGTCAATGACGGCGTGGCAACCACGGGTGAAATCGACGACGCCATCCGTTTTGGCGCCGGGTTGCGCTGGTCGTTCATGGGCACGTTCCTGACCTACACCCTGGCCGGCGGCGACGCAGGGATGCGCCATTTCATGGCCCAGTTCGGCCCGGCGCTGCAACTGCCCTGGACCTACCTGCCGGCACCGGAGCTGACCGAAAAACTGATCGACGACGTGGTGGACGGGACGAGCGAGCAATTGGGGCAGCACAGCATTTCGGCGCTGGAGCGCTATCGTGATGATTGCCTGATGGCGGTGCTGGAGGCGGTGAAGGCCACCAAGGAAAAGCATGGTATGGCCTTCGCCGAGTAAACCTTGGTTTTTTGGGCCAGCAAGTCTGGCCCCATCGCGAGCAAGCTCGCTCCCACATTGGTGCTGTGTCGTTCACGAAACCTGTGGGAGCGAGCTTGCTCGCGATAGCGGCCTCCCAGTCACCACAACTGTCGGAACCAGAGTCATGCCCACCCTCACCACCTACCAAACCCGAATTATCCCCGAATGGGTCGACTACAACGGCCATTTGCGCGACGCGTTCTACTTGCTGATCTTCAGCTATGCCACCGACGCGCTGATGGACCGCCTCGGCCTGGACAGCCAAAGTCGCGAAGCCAGCGGCCATTCCCTGTTCACCCTTGAGCTGCACCTGAACTACCTGCACGAAGTGAAGCTCGGCGCCGATGTCGAGGTGCACACGCACATCATTGGCCACGACGCCAAGCGCCTGCATCTCTATCACAGCCTGCACCTGGCGGGCGGCGACAAAGAGTTGGCCGGCAACGAGCAGATGCTGCTTCACGTCGATCTGGCTGGGCCACGCTCCGCGCCGTTCACCGAACAGACCCTGGGCACACTCAAAGCCCTGCTCGACAGCCAATCCGATTTGCCGACGCCGGCCTATATCGGTCGAGTCATCGCGCTGCCCCCCGCCCGATAAAATCCCGAGGAGATCGCCATGCACACCGCCGCCGCAATTGCCGACTTCCGCAGCTATCCTCTGGTCCACGCATTGACCGCTGCGACACCGTTGGCCGATCGGGTTCACGTCACTTGGGCCGATGGTCGCCTCAGCCCCTTTCATCTCCAGTGGCTGCGTGACAACTGCCCTTGTCAGCAATGCGTCTACAGCGTCACCCGTGAGCAAGTCCTGGAAATCGTCGATGTGCCCGAAGACTTGGCGCCCGGTGAAATCCGCGTCGATGATCAAGGGCGCCTGTGGGTGGCCTGGCAGGACGGCCACCAGAGCCAATTCGACCCGGGCTGGCTGCGCGCCCACGCCTATGACGAGCAATCCAGGGCCGAGCGCCTGGCGAGCAAGCCGCAACGACACCTCTGGCAGCACGACTTGCAACTGCCGGTGTTCGACTACCAGGCACTGATGGAGGACACCGGCGCGCTGCTGCAATGGCTGCTGGCGGTACGCGACATCGGCCTGACCCAGGTACGAGGCGTGCCCACCGAACCCGGCTCGCTGAAACAGATCGCCCAACGCATTTCCTTCATTCGCGAGAGCAATTTCGGTGTGCTGTTCAACGTGCAATCCAAGGCCGACGCCGACAGCAACGCCTACACCGCTTTCAACCTGCCATTGCACAGCGACCTGCCGACACGAGAGTTGCAGCCGGGCCTGCAATTCCTGCATTGCCTGGTGAATGACGCCATGGGTGGCGAAAGTATTTTCGTCGACGGCTTCGCCATTGCCGAAGCGCTGCGCCAGGAAGATCCCGAAGCCTTCGATGCGCTGTGCCAGATCCCGGTGGAGTTCCGCAACAAGGACCGCCACAGCGACTACCGCTGCCTGGCACCGATCATCGCGCTGGACACACTGGGACAGGTCTCGGAGATCCGCATGGCGAACTTCCTGCGCGGGCCGTTCGACACCTCGGTCGAGCAGATGCCCAGGCTCTATCGCGCCTACCGCCGCTTCATCGCGCTGACCCGCGAACCACGCTTTCGCCTGATGCAGCGGCTCGAACCCGGGCAACTGTGGTGCTTCGACAACCGCCGCACCCTCCACGCGCGCAACGCCTTCGACCCGGCGACCGGGGCGCGGCATTTCCAGGGGTGTTATGTGGATCGGGATGAGTTGTTGTCGCGGATTCTGGTGTTGCAAAGGTAAACCGCGTCATCGTTCATCGCGAGCAAGCTCGCTCCCACATTAGATTTTGTGAACGACACAGAACCCCTGTGGGAGCGAGCTTGCTCGCGATAGCGCCCTGTCAAACAACCCATCACGCCCTGATTTTCACAGGCAAAAAAAATCCCCGATCAAGCCGTGACAGGATCGGGGCAGGAGCGTTACTGGAGGAGCTGTTGCGCGAGGGTGACCAAACCATCGTGATTCAGCTTGGGGCCAGTGTGCCCAGTCCAGGACCCGGCGAGTTAGCCGAAAACGACGCGTTCATAGTCATTCATGACAGAACGACGATTTGCCCTTGCCGCCGCTTCGGGTGGCTACCAGAATCGAGACACGACCCCAATCCCTGAACAAGGAAAAGCGTCATGATGTACGCCGATTTGATCGACCAGGAAGACCTGTTGGGCCATCTCAAGGCCCTGGGGTTGCAGATTCCCAGCGGCTCGACGGCCGAGCAGGCCTGTGAGTGTGCCGTGCGCGGCTTGGACAGGGCTCGCGCCAATGAACTGCGGCGGATGGTCAAGGAGATGTATACCAGCAGCGCGACCATCCTTCCGGCCGTGCGCCAGGCGATCGACAAGCAACTGCTGCCAGCGTTGACGCAATACCAGCAGAACCATAGCGCCTGAGAAAACCAATCGCGAGCAAGCTCGCTCCCACAGGATTCGTGAACGACACAAAATCTGTGGGAGCGAGCTTGCTCGCGATGAAGGTGCTGAGGTCTTACAGCCTCACGCTGGCAAACGTCGACTCGTTGCGCGCCTGGCTCAGCGCCGACAGCGGGCCGGACAGCGGCGACAACACCAGCGCCTGCGGCAACGGCATCATCGCCACCTGTTGCGTGGTGTTGGAACCGACGCGCTCATCCCGTGGCGGAATGCCGAAGTACTCGCGGTAGCACTTGGAGAAGTGCGGGGTGGAGACGAAGCCGCACACCGAGGCCACTTCGATGATCGACATCGGTGTCTGCTTGAGCAGTTGTCGCGCCCGAATCAGTCGCAGCTTGAGGTAATAGCGCGACGGCGAGCAATGCAGGTACTTCTGGAACAGGCGCTCCAGCTGGCGCCGGGACACGGCGACGTACACCGCCAGTTCGTCCAAGTCGATCGGCTCTTCGAGATTGGCCTCCATCAGCGCGACGATTTCCTGCAGCTTCGGCTGGTTGGTACCAAGCATGTGCTTGAGCGGCACGCGCTGATGGTCCTGCTCGTTGCGAATACGCTCGTAGACAAACATTTCGGAGATTGCCGCCGACAGCTCGCGACCGTGATCGCGACTGATCAGGTGCAGCATCATGTCCAGCGGCGCGGTGCCACCGGAGCTGGTGAAACGGTTGCGGTCGAGGGTGAACAGGCGCGTGCTCATCGACACCCGTGGAAAGGCTTCCTGCATCGCCGCCAGGCATTCCCAGTGCACGCTGCAATCGAAACCGTCCAGCAGGCCGGCGCAGGCCAGGGCCCAACTGCCGGTGCAGACCGCGCCAAGGCGACGGGACTGACGGGCCTGGCCTTGCAGCCATGAGACATGTTCGCGGGTAACCGTGCGTTGAATGCCGATGCCGCCGCAGACGATGACGGTGTCCAGGGACGGCGCCTTGTGCATGGAGGCGTCCGGCGTGATCTGCAAACCGTCACTGGCCCAGACCTGGCCGCCATCGACGGTCAGGGTAGTCCAGCGATACAGCTCGCGACCGGACAGTTGGTTGGCCATGCGTAGCGGTTCCACCGCGGACGCCAGGGAAATCAGCGTGAAATTGTCCAGCAGCAGAAAGCCGATGGATTGAGGCGCACGGTTCTGGGGTTGGGCCCCGGAGTTGGACGTCGTCATCGCGGTATCTCCTCACACAAAGCGGGTGATGGCCTCAGGCGGAGGCTCTTGTTATTGCCCACCGTTCTCTTGCGTGAGACGGGGCTTTATCGGGATAGAGCAATTGCCATGCCTAAATTTGAATACGCGTTCAATAACTCCTGAAAACGACATGCCGGCCTGTCTATATAAGGGGCCTGTCGAGGCTGGGTTATAAGTGCCATCAAGGGCCGCAGGCGCCTGCCACAGCGGGCTGTGAGCAGATCGGTAGCACTTGTGGTAACTGGGCTGCGCCGTTTGCGCGATGGTTGTCACCGCAAGCGCGGGGACGGACGGTAGCGCGGCGTCCGAGGGCGTGACCGACAAGTCACGCCTTATCTGTTTGCGACGCGCTAAAAGGTGGCGCATTTGCGAGCGGGTGTTCATTTTACGAGCGGTTTTTACATTCATCGGTGGCGAGGGAGCTTGCTCCCGCTCGACCGCGAAGCGGTCGCAAATTCGGCTTGCGAACTATTCTTGGGAGATCATGACGTCGCCTCGGGGGCGCTTCGCGCCCCAGCGGGAGCAAGCTCCCTCGCCACAGAGTCCGGTGGAGATTTCGAATCAACACTCCACCGCACTGACCGCCAGCCCGCCCCGCGATGTCTCTTTATATTTGTCGTGCATGTCGGCGCCGGTATCGCGCATGGTGCGGATCACTCGGTCCAGGGAAATGAAATGCTGGCCGTCACCGCGCAAGGCCATTTGTGCTGCGTTGATGGCTTTTACCGCAGCGATCGCGTTGCGCTCGATGCACGGCACCTGGACCAGGCCGCCCACCGGATCGCAGGTCAGGCCGAGGTTGTGTTCCAGGCCGATTTCCGCCGCGTTGCACAGTTGCTCCGGCGAGGCCCCGAGGATTTCCGCCAGGCCCGCCGCCGCCATGGCGCAGGCCGAGCCGACCTCACCCTGGCAGCCCACTTCGGCGCCCGAGATCGAGGCGTTTTTCTTGCACAGGATCCCAACCGCCGCCGCGCCGAGGAAATAATCCACGACGTTGGCGTCGGTGACCGCCTCGCTGAACTTCATGAAGTAATGCAGCACCGCCGGAATGATTCCCGCCGCGCCATTGGTCGGCGCCGTGACCATGCGCCCACCGGCGGCGTTTTCCTCGTTGACTGCCAGGGCGAACAGGTTGACCCACTCCATGGCGCTCAGGGTCGAGCCGATCACGTTTGGTTTGTTCAATTCTTGCAGGCTGCGGTGCAATTTGGCCGCCCGCCGACGTACATTCAAGCCGCCCGGCAAGATGCCTTCATGCTTGAGGCCCTGCTCCACGCAGCTCTGCATGGCCCGCCAGAGTTTCATCAGGCCGCTGCGAATCTCCTCTTCCGAACGCCAGACTTTCTCGTTGGCCATCATCAATTCAGCCACCCGCAAATTGTGCGTGCGGCACAGCCCGAGCAACTCCTCGGCGCTGGAAAAGTCGTAGGGCAACTCGGTGGTGTCCAGGTCCATCACGCCGCTGGAAGCCTGGGCCTGGTCGACGACGAATCCGCCGCCGACCGAATAATAGGTATCGCGGTGCAGCTCGCCGTTGTCGCCCTCGGCTACCAGCGTCATCGCGTTGGGGTGGAACGGCAGGTTTTCGTCGAGCAGGCGCATGTCCCGGGACCAGACGAAAGGCACCGGCAGGCGACCATCGAGCAACAGGGTCTCGGTCTCGCGCAGCAGCTCGATGCGCGTGCCGATCTGCGACGGGTCGATCGAGTCGGGCCATTCGCCCATCAAGCCCATGATCGTGGCGGTATCGCTGCCGTGGCCAATGCCGGTGGCCGACAGCGAACCGAACAGCTGCACCTCGACCCGGCGCACCTCGTGCAGCAGCGACTTCGCGCGCAACGCTTCAAGAAACAGCGCCGCGGCGCGCATCGGCCCCACGGTGTGGGAACTGGATGGGCCGATACCAATCTTGAACAGGTCGAATACGCTGATTGCCATTGCCTTGAATCTCCAGAACGGTCACATCCGGGCGCAGGAGCGCCCGGTGGCGGAGCTGCTACGCTCAACGCCGGGATGGCCGCATCATCCGGCTTTTGAATGGGCTTTCGACGTCTGACACCGACGCAATCATGCCCACCAGCGCCGCGTCCTTGTCGCCCAGGTTTTACGACGTTTTTTTGCGTGTCAGAAGCCAGCCGAGGGCCGAAAAAATCTGTAAACGACGTCACCAACACTGGATGCGACCCTCCCTGTACTGGATACGACTCACCCTGTAGGCGTCGGATTTGCACTGGTACATGATCGGTTACGGCTCGTTTGCAAGGCCGCGTGTCACAAAGCGTGCTCACGCGCCACCAACCGCAACTTAAAAAAAGCAAAAAAGCGCGGTTGTCCCGACCGGACACTGCCAATAAAACACCAGGAGTCCACCCATGAAAGGTTCCAAGCCGTTGTTGTTGGCCGCCATGCTGAGTCTTCCAATGCTGGCCAACGCTGCAGAGCCCGCTCAATGCAGCACCGTCAACTTCTCCGATGTCGGCTGGACCGACATCACCGTAACCACCGCCACCACCAGCGTGGTGCTCGATGCCCTCGGCTACAAGACCAAGACCACGATGATTTCGGTGCCGGTGACCTACAAGTCCCTGGCCGATGGCAAGAACATGGACGTGTTCCTCGGCAACTGGATGCCGACCATGGAAAACGACATCAAGGCCTATCGCGAAGCCGGCACCGTGGAAACCGTGCGCACCAACCTCAAGGGTGCCAAATACACCCTCGCCGTTCCCCAGGCCCTGTATGACAAAGGCCTGCACGATTTCGCCGACATCCCTAAATTCAAGAAAGAGCTCGACGGCAAGATCTACGGGATCGAACCGGGCAACGACGGCAACCGCCTGATCCAGAGCATGATCGAGAAGAACGCCTTCGGTCTGAAGGACGCGGGCTTCAAGGTCGTCGAGTCCAGTGAGGCCGGCATGCTCTCCCAGGTCGACCGCGCCTCCAAGCGCGGGACTGACGTGGTGTTCCTCGGCTGGGCGCCGCATCCGATGAATACCCGCTTCAAAATCCAGTACCTGACCGGCGGCGACGACTTCTTCGGCCCCGACTTCGGTGCCGCTACCGTGGCGACCAACACCCGCAAAGGCTACAGCCAGGAATGCAGCAACGTTGGCCAGCTGTTGAAAAACCTGGAGTTCACCGTCGACATGGAAAGCACGCTGATGGGCAACGTGCTCGACGACAAGATGAAACCCGAGGCCGCCGCCAAGGCCTGGCTGAAGAAAAATCCACAGGTGCTCGATACCTGGCTCGCTGGCGTCACCACCATTGACGGTAAACCTGGCCTGGAGGCCGTGAAAGGCAAGCTCGGTCTGTAACTTGTTTATGCCGGGCGGGTTCGCTCGCCCGGGCTGTTTATTCCTTGCATGCGGACGTTCACTACCATGCTTATTGATCAGAAAATACCCTTGGGCCAGTACATCGCGGGCTTTGTCGAATGGTTGACGCAAAACGGCGCCAACACTTTCGACGCAATCGCGCTGTTCCTGGAAACGATGATTCACGGCGTGACGTTTGCGCTGACCTGGTTCAACCCCCTGGCCCTGATCGGCCTCATTGCGCTACTGGCGCACTTCATCCAGCGCAAATGGGGCCTGACCGTTTTCGTCATCGCGTCCTTCTTGCTGATCCTCAACCTGGGTTACTGGCAAGAGACCATGGAAACCCTCGCCCAGGTGCTGTTCGCGACCCTGGTCTGCGTGCTGATCGGCGTGCCGCTGGGCATTGTTGCCGCGCACAAGCCGATGTTCTACACCCTGATGCGTCCCGTACTCGATCTGATGCAGACCGTACCGACCTTCGTCTACCTCATTCCTACCCTGACTCTCTTCGGTCTGGGTGTGGTCCCAGGCTTGATCTCCACGGTGGTGTTCGCGATTGCCGCCCCCATCCGCCTGACCTACCTGGGCATCCGCGACGTTCCGGAAGAACTGATGGACGCCGGCAAAGCCTTCGGCTGTTCCCGTCGCCAACTGCTGTCGCGCATCGAACTGCCCCACGCAATGCCAAGCATCGCGGCCGGTATCACCCAGTGCATCATGCTGTCGTTGTCGATGGTGGTAATCGCGGCACTGGTGGGTGCCGACGGCCTGGGCAAACCTGTGGTCAACGCACTGAACACCGCTGATATCGCCCTGGGCTTCGAAGCCGGCCTGGCGATCGTATTGCTGGCGATCATGCTCGACCGAATCTGCAAACAACCCGACGCCAAAGTAGGGGGTGACGCATGAGCATAATCCGCTTCGAAGAGGTCGACGTGATCTTTGCCAAAGATCCACGCGAAGCCCTCAAGCTGCTCGACAAGGGCATGACCCGCAACGAAATCCTGAAGAAGACCGGGCAGATCGTCGGTGTGGAAAAGGCCAGCCTCGACATCGAAAAAGGCGAGATCTGTGTGCTGATGGGCCTGTCCGGCTCCGGCAAATCCAGCCTGCTGCGTTGCATCAACGGCTTGAACACGGTGAGTCGCGGCAAATTGTTCGTCGAGCACGAAGGCCGGCAGATCGACATCGCCTCCTGCACCCCCGCCGAACTGAAGATGATGCGCACCAAACGCATCGCCATGGTGTTCCAGAAATTCGCCCTGATGCCTTGGCTGACGGTGCGCGAGAACATCAGCTTCGGCCTGGAAATGCAGGGCCGACCGGAGAAGGAACGCAAGAAGCTGGTGGATGAGAAGCTTGAGCTGGTGGGCCTGACCCAGTGGCGCAACAAGAAGCCTGACGAATTGTCCGGCGGCATGCAGCAACGGGTCGGCCTGGCCCGCGCCCTGGCGATGGACGCCGATATCCTGTTGATGGACGAACCATTCTCGGCACTCGACCCGCTGATCCGCCAGGGCTTGCAGGACGAACTGCTGGAGCTGCAACGCAAGCTGAGCAAGACCATCGTGTTCGTCAGCCACGACCTCGACGAAGCCCTGAAGCTGGGCAGCCGTATCGCGATCATGAAAGACGGCCGGATCATCCAGTACAGCAAGCCAGAAGAGATTGTGCTCAACCCGGCGGACGATTACGTGCGTACATTCGTCGCCCATACCAACCCGCTCAACGTGCTCTGCGGTCGCAGCCTGATGCGCACCCTGGACAACTGCAAGCGCATCAACGGTTCGGTATGCCTGGACCCGGGCGGTGACTCCTGGCTCGACCTGGCCGAAGGCAATACTATCAAGGGCGCCCGGCAGAACGGCGCCGCGCTGGACTTGCAGAACTGGGCGCCGGGCCAAGCCGTCGAAGGCCTGGGCCGCCGCCCGACGCTGGTGGATTCGAACATCGGCATGCGCGATGCCTTGCAGATCCGCTACCAGACCGGCAACAAGCTGGTGCTGCATGACAACCAGAAAGTCGTCGGCATCCTCGGTGACAGCGAGCTGTACCACGCGCTGCTCGGCAAGAACCTGGGCTAAGCCCCACGCAGACAAAAACGCCGCGAGATGATCGCGGCGTTTTTGTCTGTGCAGAAACAAGAATTGGAATGCTCTTGTGGCGAGGGGATTTATCCCCGCTGGGTTGCGCAGCAGCCCCAATGGCTTTGGGAGCGCTGCGCACTCCAGCGGGGATAAATCCCCTCGCCACAACAGTGTTCACAACTATCGAACGGGTCAGCTAAAGACCCGGCCCAGCGCCGCCAACTCCGCCCGCTCCTGCTCAGCCTGCACATCCTGGCGCATGGCCTTGTGCAGCCCGAACATGAAGACCACCAGCACCACCGAGAACGGCAGCCCAGCCAGCACCACCATGGTCTGCATCGCCTCGAAGTTACCGGCGAACAACAGGCCAACGGTCACCAGTGTGATCACCACCGACCAGAAAATCCGCAACCAGTGCGGTGCATCCTCATCGACACTGCCGCCCTTGCACGAAAGGTTCGCCATCATCACCGCGCCGGAGTCGGCCGGGGTCAGGAACAACACGAAACCGACGAAGATCGACACGCCGATCACGACTTTCGAGGCCGGGTAAAACTCCAGCAACTGATAGATCGACATGGACGGCTGCGTCAGCGCCGTCTTGCCCAGTTCCACCGCCCCTTGATTCATCACCAGGTCCAGGGCCGAGTTACCGAAGATCGACAGCCACGCCAATGTAAAGCCCAGGGGAATCAGCAACACGCCCGCCACCAGTTCGCGCACGGTACGCCCACGGGAAATCCGCGCGATGAACATGCCGACGAAAGGCGCCCAGGAAATCCACCAGGCCCAGTAGAACAGGGTCCACAGACCCAGCCAGCGGTCGGACTTGGCGCTGTCGTCGACATACACATACAGGTCGAACGTCTTGAGAATCACGCCGTTGAGGTAGTCACCGACGTTCTGCACGAAACCGTTGAGCAGGTGCAGGGTCGGACCGAACAACAACACGAAGATCAGCAAGCCGCTGAACAACACGATGTTCAGGTTGGACAGCCGGCGAATGCCGTTTTCCACGCCCGAGACAGCGGCGATGGTCGCCACGGTGCTCATCACAATGATCACGATCAGCAGGTTGGTGTTGCTGTGCTCGATGCCGAACAGGTTTTCCAGCCCGGACGCGACTTGCAGCGAACCGATCCCCAGGTTGGTCACCAGCCCCAGCAACGTGACGAACATGCCGAAACCGTCTACGGCATGACCCGCCGCGCCCTTGACCCAGCGCTCGCCCACCAATGGATACAAGGCCGAGCGCAGCGCCAGCGGTTGGTTGTGCCGGTAGGCGAAATACGCCACGGCCAGGCCCACCAGGGCATAGATCGCCCAGCCATGCAGGCCCCAGTGCAAGAACGTCAACTGCACGGCCTGGCGCGCGGCCATCTGGCTGCCGGCCACGCCTTCGGGCGGGTTGAAGAAATGATCCAGCGGCTCGGACGCACCAAAGTACAACAAGGAAATGCCAATGCCCGACGAAAACAGCATCCCGGCCCAGGCGCCGTAGCTGAAGTCCGGCGTGTCGTGCTTGCTGCCCAGCTTGAGTTTGCCGTAGGAGGAAAGCGCCAGGCCCACCACGAACACCAGGTAGGCGGCGATCACCACCATGTAGTACCAGCCGAAGCTGCGGGACAGCCACGCCTGGGCAATGCCGAGCAACCGGCCGGCCTCCTGTGGCGCAATGATCAATATGGCGGTGAGCAGCAGGATCAGCGCGGTGGAGGTGTAGAACACCCAACCGTTGACCGTCACCTTTTGCGGTGGGGTCTTTATTAGCAAGGCAGAACTCATTGCACGGATGCTCCAGGCAGTGCGAGAGAAGGACAAGGCAACGCGATACCCGACCAATCGGTGAGTGGGCAGCCGACCGGCGGGTGTTATAAAGACACCCTTGGAGCCCTCGCCCCCGTCATGCGCGGGTCTTGGGTCCTTGATGTCTCGCTTCCGCGCCATTTACGCGTAGGAAATTTCGGTAAATCGCGACGAATTGTCGCAGAGCTTATTCTTTGTTGATTGAACGTTCAATCAAAACAAAATAGACTGGCCCTCATGAAGGCGGACCGAACTCGTCCGCCCGATGGCCCAAGGAGATTTGCAGATGCCCAAGGTCGGTATGCAACCCATCCGCCGCCAGCAATTGATCGAAGCCACCTTGCAGGCGGTCGATCAGGTCGGAATGGGGGACGCCAGCATTGCGCTGATCGCCCGTTTGGCCGGTGTTTCGAACGGCATCATCAGTCACTACTTTCAGGACAAGAATGGCCTGATCGCGGCGACGGCCCAGTACCTGATGAGTGTCCTGAGCGAGAACGTCACCGCGCGTCGCCAAGCGCTGACGGATTCGAGCCCGCGAGCTCACCTGAAGGTGATCATCGAAGGCAACTTCGACGCCAGCCAGGTCAACGGTCCGGCGATGAAAACCTGGTTGGCCTTCTGGGCCACCAGCATGCATCACCCGTCATTGCACAGGTTGCAGCGGATCAACGATCACCGTCTGTATTCCAACCTGTGTTGCCAGTTCCGCCGCGTGTTGCCTGTTGACCAGGCGCGCAGCGCGGCACGGGGCCTGGCCGCGCTGATTGACGGTTTGTGGCTGCGCGGGGCACTGTCGGGAGACGCATTCGATACCGCCCAGGCACACCAGATCGCTTACGAATACATGGATTTCCAACTGGCCAAGTCAGGAATGCCAGAGCACACAGAATCGCTCGCCACCTGAACCGCCACCGCAGCGCGTAGTCAGCTATGAACGACACGCTCGGTGCTCAGCCAACCACTTATGCACTTGCGAGGACTTTATGGCCCGTTTCGAACTGCAAAAACTCTACATCGATGGCGCGTACAGCGATGCCAGCGGCGACGCCACCTTCGAAGCCATCAACCCGGCCAACGGTGAAGTGCTCGCCTTGGTGCAGCGCGCAACGTTCGAGGACGTCGAGCGTGCCGTGGCCAGCGCCGAAAAAGGCCAGAAAGTCTGGGCCGCCATGACCGCCATGCAACGCTCGCGCATCCTGCGCCGCGCCGTGGACATCCTGCGCGAGCGCAACGATGAGCTGGCCGCCCTGGAAACCCTGGACACCGGCAAATCATTCTCCGAAACCAAATACGTCGACATCGTCACCGGCGCCGACGTGCTGGAATACTATGCCGGCCTCGTGCCCGCCATCGAAGGCGAGCAGGTTCCGCTACGCACCACTTCCTTCATCTACACCCGTCGCGAGCCCCTGGGCGTGGTCGCCGGTATCGGCGCGTGGAACTACCCGATCCAGATCGCCCTGTGGAAATCCGCCCCGGCCCTGGCCGCCGGTAACGCGATGATCTTCAAGCCAAGCGAAGTCACCTCGCTGACCACCTTGAAACTGGCCGAGATCTACACCGAGGCCGGCGTTCCAGCGGGCGTGTTCAACGTGCTGACCGGCAGCGGTCGCGAAGTCGGCACCTGGCTGACCGAGCACCCGCGCATCGAGAAAATCTCCTTCACCGGCGGCACCGACACCGGCAAGAAAGTCATGGCCAGCGCCTCGAGCTCGTCGCTCAAGGACGTGACCATGGAACTGGGCGGCAAGTCGCCGCTGATCATCTTCGACGACGCTGACCTGGACCGCGCCGCCGACACCGCGATGATGGCCAACTTCTACAGCTCCGGCCAGGTCTGCACCAACGGCACCCGCGTGTTCGTGCCGAGCCATCTCAAAGCGGCGTTCGAAGCCAAGATTGTCGAGCGCGTGGCGCGCATCCGCGTCGGTAACCCTGAAGACGAAAACACTAACTTCGGCCCGCTGGTGAGCTTCGCCCACATGGAAAGCGTGCTGGGCTACATCGAGAAAGGCAAAGCCGAAGGCGCGCGCTTGCTGTGCGGCGGCGGTCGCCTGACCGAAGGCGAATTCGCCAAGGGCGCGTTCGTCGCGCCGACCGTGTTCACCGATTGCACCGATGACATGACCATCGTTCGCGAAGAAATCTTCGGCCCGGTGATGAGCATCCTCACCTATGACACCGAAGAAGAAGTGATCCGCCGCGCCAACGACACCGACTTCGGCCTGGCCGCCGGCGTCGTGACCCGCGACCTCAACCGCGCCCACCGCGTGATCCATCAGCTCGAAGCCGGCATCTGCTGGATCAACGCCTGGGGCGAATCGGCGGCGGAAATGCCGGTCGGTGGCTACAAGCAATCGGGCGTGGGCCGGGAGAACGGGATCAGCTCGCTGAACAACTTCACCCGCATCAAGTCGGTGCAGGTCGAGATGGGCGATTACGCCTCAGTGTTCTGAGGAGCTTCGAGCGGCAAGCTTGGAGCTGCAAGTAAAAAGCAGTTCGAGGCTGCCGCCCTCCTATAAACACCGCTCGCTGCTCTTTCTTGCAGCTTGAAGCTTGGGGCTTGCAGCTCCCACGGAGAACCTATGACTACAGAATACGACTACATCATTGTGGGTGCCGGTTCAGCAGGCAACACATTAGCCACCCGCCTGACCGAAGACGAAGGCGTCACCGTCCTGCTGCTCGAAGCCGGCGGCCCGGACTATCGCCTCGACTTCCGTACGCAAATGCCCGCCGCCCTGGCATTTCCTCTCCAGGGCCGTCGCTACAACTGGGCCTATGAAACCGACCCGGAGCCGCACATGAACGGCCGTCGCATGGAGTGCGGACGCGGCAAGGGCCTGGGCGGTTCTTCGCTGATCAACGGCATGTGCTACATCCGCGGCAACGCCCTGGACTATGACAACTGGGCCAAGCTGCCGGGCCTGGAAGACTGGACCTACCTCGATTGCCTGCCGTATTTCCGCAAGGCCGAAACCCGTGACATCGGCCCGAACGACTACCACGGCGGCGACGGCCCGGTCAGCGTGACCACGCCCAAGGCCGGTAACAACCCGTTGTTCCACGCCATGGTCGAAGCCGGCGTGCAGGCCGGTTACCCGCGTACCGACGACCTCAACGGTTATCAGCAGGAAGGTTTCGGCCCGATGGACCGTACCGTCACGCCCAACGGCCGTCGCGCCAGTACCGCCCGTGGTTACCTGGACATCGCCAAGAAGCGTTCGACACTGACCATCGTTACCCATGCCCTGACCGACAAGATCCTGTTCGAAGGCAAGCGTGCGGTCGGCGTGCGCTACCTGGTGGGCGCCGCTGAAGAGCGCGTCGAAGCTCGGGCACGCAAGGAAGTGCTGCTGTGCTCCGGCGCCATTGCCTCGCCGCAGATCCTCCAGCGCTCCGGCGTTGGCCCGGCCAAGCTGCTGAAGAATCTCGACATCCCGGTGGTCCACGACCTGCCGGGCGTCGGCGAAAACCTGCAGGATCACCTGGAGTTGTACCTGCAATACGCTTGCACCCAACCGGTCTCGCTGTACCCGTCGCTGCTCTGGTACAACCAGCCGGCCATCGGTGCCGAGTGGCTGTTCAACGGCACCGGCATCGGCGCCAGCAACCAGTTCGAGGCCGGCGGCTTCATCCGTACTCGCCCGGATTTCGAATGGCCGAACATCCAGTACCACTTCCTGCCGGTGGCGATTAACTACAACGGCAGCAACGGCGTGAAGGAACATGGCTTCCAGGCGCACATGGGCTCCATGCGCTCGCCGAGCCGTGGGCGGATCCAGGCCAAGTCCAAAGACCCGCGCCAGCACCCGAGCATCTTGTTCAACTACATGGCCACTGAGCAGGACTGGCAGGAGTTTCGCGACGGCATCCGCCTGACCCGCGAGATCATGCAACAACCGGCGCTCGACGCCTTCCGTGGCCGCGAGATCAGCCCGGGCATCGAGGTGCAGACGGACGAACAACTGGACCAGTTCATCCGCGAGCATGCCGAAACCGCGTTCCACCCGTCTTGCTCGTGCAAGATGGGCACCGACGACATGGCCGTGGTAGACGGCGAAGGCCGCGTGCATGGCATGGTAGGGTTGCGCGTGGTCGACGCCTCGATCATGCCGATCATCACCACCGGCAACCTCAATGCGCCGACGATCATGATGGCCGAGAAAATCGCCGACAAGATCCGTGGTCGCAAGCCGCTGCCGCGCTCGACCGCACCGTACTATGTGGCCGGCGATGCGCCGGTGCGCGGCAAGCCGGTGCGTGAAGTGGCGACGGCTGCACAGTAAGACTCAAGACCGCGGCGCGGCCTTCGTCGGATCGCCGCCCGGAGCAAGCTCGCTCCCACAGGGGTTCGGTGGTGGACACGGATTTCGTGACCGCTGAAGATCCCATTGTGGGAGCGAGCTTGCTCGCGATGGGGCCGGCCCATTCAATATCTTCGTTGACTGCCACTCCGCCATCGTGAGCAAGCTCGCTCCCACAGGGATTCTGAGGTGGGCAAAGATTTCGTGACCACCAAATATCCAAT
Organism: Pseudomonas sp. BP11-1-1; assembly: GCF_052112105.1. NCBI lineage: Bacteria > Pseudomonadati > Pseudomonadota > Gammaproteobacteria > Pseudomonadales > Pseudomonadaceae > Pseudomonas > Pseudomonas sp. BP11-1-1. The sequence goes on along the minus strand of NZ_JAUTYU010000002.1, from coordinate 529,675 downwards.
GTGGGAGCGAGCCTGCTCCGGGCGGCGATCCGACGAAGGCGTCCAACCTGACACCGCAAAATTCCCATCTGCCTTGATCCCTCCCCCGCCCCAGGCCTACTCTAGAGCCACCGCGTCAATGCGCCGCACCTCGCTGCATCGCCACTCCAGACAAGGAGGTTTCATGTTCGACTTCCATCCCCAGCTCAAGCAGCGGTTTGCTGCCTTGCGCACGGGTGCTGAATTCTTTTCCCTGCGTTATGTCCGTGAGTCCGGCCAGCACCTGTCGGTGCGCAAGAACGTCGCCGAACCACCGAGCTTGGACCGCGACGAAGGGGCGATGCTCACCGTGCGGGTCAACGGTGTCGAGACCTACGCGGCCACCAACGATCTGTCCCAGGCCGGCCTGCAAGCGGCATTGGAGCGCGCCGAGCAACACGCTCGCCGGCTCAAGCCCCATGCCTTGCTCGATCTGCGCGAGCAAGCGGTGTCCAGCGACCGCGCCGATTATTTCTCGCCGCATTTCGACCAGGTCTTCCCGCCCTTGAGCGATTGCTACCAATTGCTCGGCGATGAATCGGCCGCAGTGCCCGCAGACGAGCGTCTGGTGAACTGGCAGGCCAGCATCGGCCTGACCCAGGTCGAGCAGATCTACCTCAACAGTGCCGGCGCTGAGTTGCGCCAGGCCCAACGCTTCATCTACCCGGCCCTGGACGTCACCGCCTTCGACGGCCACGACAGCCAGACCCGCACCCTGGGCCGGGAAAATTTCGGCCAGCAAGGCGGCTTCGATGTGATCAGCCGTTGCGGCCTGATCGGCGCCGGCCCGAGAATCGCCGACCAGGCCCTGCAGTTGCTCATGGCGCCGAATACCCCAGCAGGCCCGCGTGACCTGCTGCTGATGCCCGACCAGATGATGCTGCAGATCCACGAGTCCATCGGCCATCCGCTGGAACTGGACCGCATCCTCGGGGATGAGCGCAATTACGCCGGTACCAGCTTCGTCAAGACCAGCGATTTCGGCCACTTGCAATATGGCTCCAGCCTGTTGAACGTGACCTTCGACCCGGATATTCCCGAGGAACTGGCGAGCTACAGCCATGACGACGACGGCAGCGCCGCGAGCAAGCAGTTCCTGATTCGTGAAGGGCTGCTGTTGCGTCCATTGGGCGGCGCGCTGTCGCAGTTCCGCGCTGGCCTCGACGGTGTCGCCAACAGCCGCGCCTGCGGTTGGAACCGCCCCCCCATCGATCGCATGGCGAACCTGAACATCGAACCCGGCGACCAATCCCTGGAGCAACTGATCCAGGGCATCGAGCACGGCGTGTTGATGCGCACTAACCGGTCCTGGTCCATCGACGACGCCCGCAACAAGTTCCAGTTCGGTTGCGAATGGGGCCAGTTGATCGAAAACGGTGAGCTCAAGGATGTGGTGAAGAACCCCAACTACCGGGGCATCTCCGCGCAATTCTGGAAGAGCCTGAGAGCGGTGGGCGATGCGAGCACGTCCCAGGTTCTGGGCACGCCGAACTGCGGCAAGGGCGAACCGAACCAGGTCATCCGCGTCGGCCATGCGTCGCCGGCCTGTGTGTTCAGCAATGTCGATGTGTTTGGGGGAGACGCCTGATGAGCACTGTCAATAATCAAGCGGGGGCGTTCAAGGCGTTGGTCGATTGGCTACGCGATGCGCTGCGCGAACCTGAACAATTCACCCTCGGCTACGCCGCCGAGTCTTCGGCCTTCGTACGCTTCAACCACGGCAAGGTCCGCCAGGCCGGCCAGGTGCAGCAGGCGAATGTCAGTTTCAAATTGATCAACGACGGCCATCATGCCGATTTGCAGATCACCTTGTCCGGTGACACCGAGACCGACCTGCAACGCTTGGCCGAAGGGCTACGGCAACTGCGCGAAACCTTGCCGCTGTTGCCTGCCGATCCCTACCTGCTGCTCAACCAGAATCACTGGCGCAGCGACAACGTGCAGGCCCATCCACTGCCCGAAACGGAGCAGGCCGTCGCTGAAATCACCCGCGCCGCCGAAGGCCTGGATCTGGTCGGGTTCTATGCTGCGGGGCCCATCAGCCGCGGTTTCGCCAGTTCTTCAGGCGCATTCGGCTGGCACCAGGCCAACAGTTTCAACTTCGACTTCAGCCTGTTCCATGAGAACGGCCAGGCAGTGAAAGCCAGCTACGCCGGGCATGAATGGAGCCGCGAGGGATTCGCCCGGCGCTTCGAACAGGCTCGCGAGCAACTGGAGTTTCTCGGCCGCCCGCTGCGCACGCTGCCGCCCGGCGAATACCGCGCTTATCTGGCGCCGGCCGCCCTGGAAGAGATCATGGGCATGCTCAGTTGGGGCGGTTTTTCCGCCCGGGCGATTGCCAGCAAGCAGAGCCCGCTGCAGAAGTTCTACGCTGGCGAGGCCCACTTCAGTCCCAACGTGTGGTTGACCGAGCAGGTCAGCGGCTCCTTGAGCCCGGCGTTTTCCGACGAAGGTTATCCCCGCGACGACCTGACGCTGATTGCCAAGGGCACGGCCAACGCGCGACTGGTCAACTCCCGCAGCGCCGCCGAATATGGTCTCACTGCCAATGGCGCCAGCAGCTATGAATACCCTACGGCGCTGGACATGCAGGGCGGGCAACTGGAGCAGAAATACATCCTCGAAGAACTCGGCACCGGGCTGTACATCAGCAACCTCTGGTACCTGAACTACTCGGACCAACCGGCGGCGCGCCTGACCGGCATGACCCGCTTCGCCACGTTCTGGGTCGAGAACGGCCAGATCCAGGCACCGGTCAGCACCATGCGTTTCGACGACAGCGTCTACAGCCTGCTGGGGTCGCAGCTCGAAGCGCTGACCCGGGAGCGGGAACTTCTGCTTTCGGCCAGCACCTACAGCCAACGGGCCACGGCCTCGATGTTGTTGCCGGGGGCGTTGGTGAAGCGCTTGACCTTGACCCTGTAGTTAGCAAACACAGAACCTGTGGCGAGGGGATTTATCCCCGCTGGGTTGCGAAGCGACCCCAAGAAGCTTGAATAGGCTCCGCCTGTTTTACTGGGCTGGTAGATCGGGGGCTGCTTCGCAGCCCAGCGGGGATAAATCCCCTCGCCACAAAGCGCTTTCGCTGCAGGTCAATGTCCACTGTCCACACAAGAGGTCCCATGCCCAACCGCGCTCCCCTCGATGCCGTCACCGCCCGCTGGCTCCCGTGGGTGGTGGCGATTGCCTTTTTCATGCAGTCCCTCGACGGGACCATCCTCAACACTGCCCTGCCCGCCATGGCCAGTGACCTGGCGGAAAACCCGCTGCGCATGCAGGGTGTGATCATTGCCTACATGCTCACCGTGGCGCTGTTGATCCCGGCGTCAGGCTGGATCGCCGACCGCTTCGGCACCAAGAAGATTTTCTTCGGCGCGATCCTGTTGTTCAGCTTCGGCTCCTTGCTCTGCGCCTTGTCCAGTTCGTTGAGCATGCTGGTCGGCGCCCGTGTCGTCCAAGGCCTGGGCGGTGCGTTGATGCTGCCGGTGGGCAGGCTGGTGGTATTGCGGGCCTATCCACGCTCGGAGCTGGTGCGAATCATGGGTTTCATCACCATTCCCGGCCTGCTCGGCCCGCTGATCGGCCCGACCATGGGCGGCTGGATGGTGGAATACATGACCTGGCACTGGATTTTCATCATCAACCTGCCGGTGGGCGTGATCGGCTGTTATGCCGTGTGGAAATTCATCCCGGACCTGCGCGGCAGCGAGCGCACGCGCTTCGATGGCCTGGGCTTTTTGCTGTTTGGCGCGGCGATGGTACTGATCACCATTGCCATGGAAGGCCTGGGTGAATTGCACCTGCCGCACCTGCGGGTGATGTTGCTGCTGTTCGGCGGCATGGCCTGCCTGGCGGCCTACTGGTTGCGGGCCGGGCACGTCGAGAACGCGCTGTTCCCACCGTCGCTGTTCAAGACCCGAACCTTCGCCGTGGGCATCCTCGGCAACCTGTTCGCGCGCCTGGGCAGCGGCGCCCTGCCGTTCCTGGTGCCGTTGTTGTTGCAAGTCGCCTTGGGTTATTCACCCTCCCAGGCCGGGATGAGCATGCTGCCCCTGGCGGCCGCGGCGATGGTCGCCAAATCGGTCGCCCGGCCATTGATCGAGCGCTTCGGCTATCGCATTGTCCTTACCGCCAATACCCTCGCCCTGGGCGTGATGCTGGCGAGCATGGGCCTGGTCAGCGAACAGACGCCGTACTGGCTGTTGCTGGCGCATCTGGCAGTGCTGGGGGCGATCAACTCGCTACAATTCACCGCGATGAACACCGTGACCCTGATCGACCTGGACGATGCCAGCGCCAGCAGTGGCAACAGCCTGTTGTCGGTGGTGGCGCAACTGTCCCTGAGCCTCGGCGTGGCTTGCGCCGGAGCCTTGCTTGGCGGCTTTACCGCCCAGGTGGGTAACGATGGGGTGGAGACCGTACTGGGGGCGTTCCAGCTGACGTTCGTCACGGTGGGGATCATGGCGATGCTGGCGGCGACGATCTTTTCCCAGTTGTCACGCGAAGACGGGCGACGGGTGAAACGCCCGGATGAGCATATCGAACACTGACCAGTGGAATTGGGGAGCTTTTGTGGCGAGGGGATTTATCCCCGCTGGGTTGCGCAGCAGCCCCAAAAAGGCTGAATGCGCTCTCCCTGATCCACCAAGGTGACCATCCTAGGGGCTGCTTCGCAGCCCAGCGGGGATAAATCCCCTCGCCACAATAAATCCCCGCCACATGTTCTGCGGTTCGGCCCTCACAGCTCGTCCAGAACTTTCGAAGAAAGTGGCACGAGGCTGCTACACTGCGCGACATTTTGTTTTGCAGGCCAGTCCCGTGACCACCATTGCCACCGCTTTTAATACTTTGCCGCTGTCCGCCGCCATGCTGGCTAACCTCGAATCACTCGGTTATGCCCAGATGACGCCGATCCAGGCGCAAAGCTTGCCGGTGATCCTCAAGGGCATGGACTTGATCGCCCAGGCCAAGACCGGCAGCGGTAAGACTGCCGCCTTCGGCATCGGCCTGCTGAACCCGATCAACCCGCGCTATTTCGGCTGCCAGGCCCTGGTGATGTGCCCAACCCGCGAGCTGGCCGACCAGGTTGCCAAGGAAATCCGCCGCCTGGCCCGCGCCGAAGACAACATCAAGGTCCTGACCCTGTGCGGCGGCGTGTCGTTCGGCCCGCAGATCGCCTCCCTCGAACACGGCGCCCACATCATCGTCGGCACGCCGGGGCGCATCCAGCAGCATCTGCGCAAGGGCTCGCTGGTGCTCGACGGCCTCAATACGCTGATTCTCGACGAAGCCGATCGCATGCTCGACATGGGCTTCTACGACGCCATTGAAGACATCATCCAGCAGACCCCGGAACGCCGCCAGACACTGCTGTTCTCCGCCACCTACCCGGTGGGCATCAAGCAGCTAGCCTCCAAGTTCATGCGTGACCCACAGCAAGTGAAGGCCGAGGCGTTCCACTCCGACGCGCAGATCGAGCAGCGTTTCTACGAGATTTCGCCCGAGGAGCGCATGGACGCGGTGGTCAAGGTCCTGGCGCATTTCCGTCCGGCTTCTTGCGTGGCGTTCTGCTTCACCAAGCAGCAGGTCCAGGAAACCGTCGATCACCTGACGTCCAAGGGCATCTCCGCCGTCGGCCTGCACGGCGACCTTGAACAACGCGACCGCGACCAGGTGCTGGCGATGTTCGCCAACCGCAGCACTTCGGTGCTGGTGGCCACCGACGTGGCGGCCCGCGGCCTGGACATCGATGCCCTGGACATGGTGATCAACGTCGAACTGGCCCGGGATTCGGAAATCCACATCCACCGCGTCGGCCGCACCGGCCGCGCCGGTGAGAAAGGCATCGCCATCAGCCTGGTGGCGCCGTCCGAAGCCCACCGCGCCCAGGCTATCGAGCAACTGCAGAAGTCGCCGCTGAGCTGGGACCAACTGGACAACCTCAAGCCCCAGGGCGGCGGTCCGCTGCTACCAGCGATGAGCACCCTGTGCATCGGCGCCGGGCGCAAGGACAAGGTCCGCCCCGGTGACATCCTTGGTGCCCTGACCGGCGAGGCCGGCATTCCCGGCGCCCAGGTCGGCAAGATCGCGATCTTCGATTTCCAGGCCTACGTGGCCGTGGAACGCGGGATCGCCAAGCAGGCGCTGCAACGCCTGAACGATGGCAAGATCAAGGGTCGGTCGTTGCGGGTGCGGATCCTGTAAAGCGATCGCCAACCCAACAGATATCAAACTGTGGGAGCGAGCTTGCTCGCGATGGCGTCAGTTCTGTCACCTCGATGTTGACTGAACCACCGCTATCGCGAGCAAGCTCGCTCCCACATTCAGTATTGTGGAAAGCTGAGAGGACACCGTTTTGCGCTCTACCGAAGTCGTGATCATTGGCGCTGGCGCCGCGGGGTTGATGTGCGCGCTGACCGCTGCCGCGCGCGGACGCCAAGTGATGCTGCTGGACCACGCCAACAAGGCCGGCAAGAAAATCCTCATGTCGGGCGGTGGACGCTGCAATTTCACCAATATGTACACCGAGCCGGGCAATTTCCTCTCGCAGAACCCACACTTCTGCAAATCGGCGCTGGCCCGCTACACCCAATGGGATTTCATCGCGCTGGTGGCCAAGCACGGCGTGCCCTATCACGAGAAAAAACTCGGCCAATTGTTTTGCGATAACAAGTCCAGCGACATCCTCGGCCTGCTGCTGGACGAATGCGACCAGGCCGGCGTCAACCTGCACCTGGACACCTCGATCGAGCAGATCGAAAAGACCGACGGCGGCTACCTGCTGCAAACCACCCTCGGCGCCCTCACCTGCCAGTCCCTGGTCATCGCTACCGGCGGGCTGTCGATTCCGACCCTCGGGGCAACCGGCTTCGGTTATCAGGTGGCGAAGCAATTTGGCCATGAGTTGCTGCCAACTCGCGCCGGGCTGGTGCCGTTCACCATCACCGACCAGCTCAAGACCCTGTGCACTGAACTGTCGGGCACCTCGGTCGATTGCCTGGTGAGCTGCAATGGCCAGAGTTTTCGCGAGAACATCCTGTTCACCCACCGCGGCCTGAGCGGCCCGGCGATATTACAGATTTCCTCGTTCTGGGAACCAGGGGACACGGTGCAGATCAACCTTTTGCCCGACCACGACGTGCCGCAATGGCTGCAGCAGCAACAGGCCGAACGTCCCAACAGCGAATTGAAAACACTGCTGGGCGAGCTGTTCACCAAGAAAATGGCCAACCTGCTGGCCGACACCTGGTTCGCCTCCAAACCCATGAAGCAATACACCCACGCGGAGCTGGCGGACATCGCCGAGAAACTGGCGAGCTGGAACGTCGTCCCTGCCGGCACTGAAGGCTACCGCACCGCCGAAGTCACGCTGGGTGGCGTCGACACCCGGGAAGTCTCGTCCAAGACCATGGAATCGTTGAAAAGCCCCGGGCTGTACTTCATCGGCGAAGTGCTGGATGTCACCGGGCACCTGGGCGGGTTCAACTTTCAGTGGGCCTGGGCTTCGGGGTATGCGGCGGCGCAGTACGTCTGATCCCACCCCATGTTGAGCCTGCTTTTGTGGCGAGGGGATTTATCCCCTCGCCACAGAGGTGTAAGTGTCCTTCATCCTCCGGAACACTTTTTGCTGTCAGATGTGATCGCCGCCATTGCATCGGCGTCATTACTGCCTCAATTTAGCGTCATTGCCCGTCAGGCCCTTGCACTTCATGTCATCGACCTCGTTTAGCCAATCCCTGCGGCGCCTTTGGGCGCTGGACAAGTTCAGTTATAGCGTGCGGGTGTTCATCGCCCTGACCGGCAGCATGGGGCTGTGCTGGTATCTGGATGAAATGGGGCTGCTGATTCCCCTGTTCCTGGGCATCATCGCCAGCGCCCTGGCCGAGACCGATGACAGTTGGCAAGGCCGCCTCAACGCCTTGGTCGTGACGCTGGTGTGCTTCACCGTTGCCGCGTTGTCGGTGGAGTTGCTGTTTCCCTATCCCGTCCTGTTCATAGTCGCCCTGGCCCTGGCTGCCTTTGGCCTGACCATGCTTGGCGCCTTGGGCGAGCGCTACGGCGCGATCGCCTCGGCCACCTTGATTCTCTCGGTCTACACCGTCATCGGCGTGGACCAGCGCGGCGGCGCGGTGACTGACTTCTGGCACGAACCTTCACTGCTGGTCGCCGGTGCCGCATGGTATGGCCTGCTCTCGGTCCTCTGGCACGCGCTGTTTTCCAACCAGCCCGTGCAGCAAAGCCTGGCGCGACTGTTTCGCGAATTGGGGCGTTACCTGAAGCTCAAGTCGTCGTTGCTCGAACCGATCCGCCACCTGGACGTCGAGGCGCGACGCCTGGAACTGGCCCAGCAGAACGGTCGGGTCGTCGCCGCGCTCAACAGCGCCAAGGAAATCATCCTGCACCGCGTCGGCAACGGCCGACCCGGCTCGAAAGTCAGCCGCTACCTGAAGCTGTATTTTCTCGCCCAGGACATCCACGAACGCGCGAGCTCTTCCCATTACCCCTATAACGCGCTGGCCGAAGCCTTCTTTCACAGCGATGTGCTGTTCCGCTGCCAGCGCCTGCTGCGCCAGCAGGGCAAGGCCTGCCAGGCTCTGGCGGAGTCGATCCAGCTGCGCCAGCCGTTCGTCTATGACGACAGCTTTGCCGAAGCGTTGAACGACCTGCACGCGTCCCTCGAACATTTGCGCATCCAGAGCAACCCGGCCTGGCGCGGTTTGCTGCGTTCGCTGCGCGCATTGTCGGTGAACCTTGGCACGATGGACCGTCTGCTCAGCGATGCGAGCAATCCCGACGCGTTGGCCGACGCCACCGACAGCAGCCTCCTGGACCGCTCACCACGCAACCTCAAGGACGTCTGGGTACGCCTGCGTACCCAGCTCACGCCCACCTCGCTGCTGTTTCGTCACGCGCTGCGATTGCCGTTGGCCTTGACCGTGGGCTACGCCATGGTGCACCTGATCCACCCGTCCCAAGGCTACTGGATCGTCCTTACCACACTGTTCGTTTGCCAACCCAACTACGGCGCCACCCGGCGCAAGCTCGGCCAGCGGATCATCGGCACCGCGATCGGCCTGACGGTGGCCTGGGCATTGTTCGATCTGTTCCCGAACCCACTGGTGCAGTCGTGCTTCGCCATCGTCGCCGGAGTCATATTCTTTACCAACCGCACCACCCGCTACACCCTGGCGACCGCGGCAATCACCATCATGGTGCTGTTCTGCTTCAACCAGGTCGGCGACGGCTACGGCCTGCTGCTGCCACGGCTATTCGATACCTTGGTAGGCAGCCTGATCGCCGGGCTGGCAGTGTTCCTGTTCCTGCCCGACTGGCAGGGCCGACGGCTGAACAAAGTGCTCGCCAACACGCTCACCTGCAACAGCATCTACCTGCGCCAGATCATGCAGCAATACGCGGCCGGAAAAAGTGACGACCTGGCCTATCGCCTGGCCCGACGCAACGCCCATAACGCCGATGCGGCGCTGTCCACCACACTGGCGAACATGCTGATGGAGCCTGGGCATTTCCGTAAGGAGGCCGACGTCGGATTCCGCTTCCTGGTGTTGTCCCACACGTTGCTCAGCTACCTGTCAGGCCTGGGCGCCCACCGGGGCACGGAATTGCCAACTGAAGTGCGCGAATACCTGATCGACGGCGCGGGCGTAAAACTGGCGTCCAGCATCGATGAAATCGCCCAAGGCCTGGCGAGCAAACAGTCGATTGCCATCCAGAGTGACGAAGAGGAAGCACTGGCCAGCGAGCTTGAGCAGATGCCCGACGAAATCGACGAAGGGCAGCGGCTGGTGCAGACTCAATTGGCCTTGATCTGCCGCCAGTTGGGGCCGTTGCGCACGTTGGCGGCGCATTTGATGAAGGCCTGACGGCCGGCTGCAAGCTGCAAGCTGCAAGCTGCAAGCTGCAAGTCAAGGCTATAAGTTCGTGACGCCGGGCGTGAAGCTTGAAGCTTGAAGCTTGAAGCTGCTCTTGCTCTACATCCCATGCGCCTTCAATAGCCGCTCATAACTCCCATCCGCCCTCATCGCCGCAATTTCACGATCGAATCCAGCCACGATCTGCTCGTGTTCGGGGTTCTTCAGGCTGACCAATATGTGCAGGCTGTTTTCGCTCAAGGGCTTGGGCAGGAACTCCACGGCGTTGCGCACCTTTGGGGATTCCCGAGCCAGGTAGTAACGGGCGACGTACTCATCTTCCAAGGTCAGTTTCACCCGGTCGGCAGCCAGCATGCGCACGGCCATCGCAAAGTTGTGCACAGGGATCTTCTGCATCTGCGCGTCCTCGTCGAACGCCTTGGCATAGGCGTAGCCACGCACCACGGCGACGGGGTAGGCATATAGCTGCTGAAGATTATCGAACTCGATGTCCGCATCCTTGCGCTTGATGAAGCGCACCCGGTTAAGCAAATACTCGGCCGAGAACTGACCCACATGGGTGCGTTCTTCGGCGTACCAGGCGTTGACCAGCACGTCGTAGCGCCCTTCACTGATGCCCAGCATCGCCCGTGCCCAGGGCACCTGCTCGAAGTCACTGGCATAGCCCGCCCGCGCCAGGGCCGTCGTGACGATATCGGTCGCCAGGCCGCCGTTGACCAAGGTCGAATCGGTGAAAGGGGGCCAGGCATCGGCCACCAGGCGCAACTTCTGCGCGCAGACGCTGTGGCTCAGCAACAGCAGTCCGACCAAAGCAAGAACTCGATGCAATCGCGGCATGCCAAACATCCTTGACGGGTTCAAGCCCGGTTTGTTTTTAGCCGAAATCCAAGGGACATCCGCAGACGTCCGGTCCTAACGTTAGCTCATCGAAACCGCTGCGCAGGGCTGAATCGAAGATTACACAAAGAAGACAAGACCGCGACACATCCATGATGGCATTTTGGTCTTTATCACAGATTTTCCGACCAATCGAAAAGAGACTTCCGACGTGAGGACGCCTAATATCGGCATCAGGCATTCAAGGAAATTCAAAAAATGGATATCGACTGGGTCTGCAAACATCACAGCGACGTGAGCAAGGAGCAGCTGTACGCCATTCTAAAATTGCGCGCCGACGTGTTCGTGGTCGAGCAGAGCTGCGCCTACCCGGACGTGGATGGACTCGATCTGGAAGGAGACACGTGCCACCTGATGGCTTGGCGGGACAATCACCTGATCGCCTACCTTCGTTTGCTCGATCCCCACTCGCGCAACAGCGACGTGGTGATTGGCCGGGTGGTCATCGCGCCAGAAGCACGCGGCCAGGGGCTGGGGCATGCGCTGATGGAGCGTGCGCTCGAACAGGCGCAGAAGCACTGGCCCGGCACATCGATTTCGTTGTCGGCCCAGGCGCATCTGCAGGGGTATTACGGGCGGTATGGGTTTGAAGCGGTGGGTGTCGAGTATCTGGAGGATGGGATTCCGCATATCGGCATGCATCGTCCTTAAGGTCCTCTTCGCGAGCAAGCCCGCTCCCACAAGGGTTCTGAGGTAGACAAAGTTTTTGTGCCTACAAAAGATCCCACTGTGGGAGCGGGCTTGCTCGCGAAGACGCCAACCCAGACACAACCAGCATTCAGGGATAGCCGAGCACCGCCCTGATCCGCTCCAGGTTCTGCTCGATCCACCCCCGATCAATCGCCCCCCAATCGCGAATCCGATATCGCCCGGCATGGTTGCGCGCGCCTTCTTCTTGTTCGAACTCACACAGGATATCCAGGTCCGCCAGCGCCGCCACGGTGTCCTGGGCCGTACGCCGGGGCATGCCGGTGACTTCGGTGAGGGCCGGGACGTTACTGGCCAGGCCGCTGTCGATCAGGTAAGCCACATACAAGCGACGATAGAAGCTGCTCTTGGTCTTGCTGACGTCCATCCGATCATTCCTTGTCTTGTTGCAGGTCCCGCCAGGTCAGGTACACCCGCAGGTCGAATTCCAACTGGTGATAACCCGGCAGCATGTGCTCGCAAAGTTGGTAGAACGCCTTGTTGTGGTCCGATTCCTTGAAGTGGGCCAGCTCGTGAACCACGATCATCTTCAGGAAGTCGGGCGCCGCCTCCTTGAACAACGATGCGATGCGGATTTCCTTCTTGGCCTTGAGCTTGCCACCTTGCACCCGCGACACGGCTGTATGCAGGCCCAGTGCACGATGCGTCAGGTCCAGGCGATTGTCGAACAGCACCTTGTCGATGGCCGGCGCGTTACGCAGGTATTGCTGCTTGAGTTCCAGCGCGTAGGCGTACAACGCCTTATCGCTCTGGATCGGATGCCGGTCGGGATAGCGCTGGCGCAGGTAATCGCCCAGCCGATCCTCGGCGATCAATTGTTGCACCTGGGCTTGCAAGGCGGCGGGGTACGCCTGGAGGTATTTGAGCGCAGTCATCGGGCGGCCACACCATTACAAAAGGCCGCCAGTGTAGCGAATTCAGGCGATGACCGCGCTCCAGTCGAAGGGCTTGGCGAAGGCGTTGGTGTCTTCCGCCATCAAGGGGCGCGCCACGAGGAAACCTTGCACGAACTCGCAGCCGTGGGCCTGCAACCACTGATATTGTTCGCGGGTCTCCACCCCTTCGGCGATCACTCGCAAGCCCAGTTGCCGACACAGGTCGATCACCGAGGCGGCCAATGCGGCATCTCGGGGCGAGCCTGGCAAACGGGCGATCAAATGCCGGTCGAGCTTGAGGGTATCGAGCTCCAGATCCCGCAGGTGAGCCAACGAGCAAGGCCCGGAACCGAAGTCATCCAGCGCCACGCGCACCCCCAGATGGCGCAGCAATCGCAGTTGCTTATGGGTCTCGTCCGGGTTGCGCATCAGCGCATCCTCGGTCACCTCGACCTCAAGTTGCCGAGGCTTCAAGGCGTGGCGCTCCAGCACCTGGCGCAACTCGGTCACCAGGTTGGGCATGCCGAACTGAGTGCTGCTCAAGCTCACGCCCAACACCAGATCCTCGGCGAACAAGCGCTCCCAGACTTTGCGCTGGGCCGCGCTGCGGTGGTAGATCCAACTGCCCAGTCGGCTGATCAGCCGCGCCTCTTCCAACAGCGGCAGGAACAAGCCCGGCGGAACATCGCCGACGCTTGGGTGCTGCCAACGCAACAGCGCCTCGAACCCGCGAATGCGTCCATCATGAATACTGACCTGCGGCTGGTAGACCATATTGAAGTCGCGGTTTTCGATGGCCGAGCGCACGCTTTCCTCGAGCATCAGCCGTGAACGGGCCCGACCGTTCATTTCGTGGTCATAAAAACGATATTGCTGGCGGCCGGCGCGCTTGGCCTCGTACATCGCGATGTCGGAAGCGCGCAGCAGGCCATCGAGGTTGGAGCCGCAATCCGGGTAAGTCGCGATCCCGATGCTGGCCCCCAGCGTCACGTCCATGCCTTCGATCTGCTGGCAGATCGAAACCCGTTCAATAAGTTTCTCGGCGATCTTGGCAGCCTGCTCGGGTACTTCAAGGTCCAGCAGGGCCGTGAACTCATCACCGCCGAGCCGCGCAAGAATATCGAAGGGTCGCAGGCACGCCTTCAATTGTTCGGAGACCCAGCGCAGCACCCGATCGCCGGCATCGTGGCCCAGCGAATCGTTGACGCGCTTGAAGCCATCGAGATCCAGGTACAGCAGCACCCAGTTGCTTTCCAGCCGTTCGCTGCGCATCAGCAGGTTTTCCGCCGTCTGATAGAACCCCCTGCGGTTGAGCAAGCCGGTCAGCGGGTCAGTCACAGCCTGGAATTCCAATTGCTGGTGCAGATGGCGAACCACCGACATGTCCTGGAGCGTCACCACCATGGCCTTCTGTTCCGAGGGCAGAGGCGCACAAGACAGGGCCACCGACACCTGCTGGCCGGGTGCGGTACGCAACACCGCATCGTGCAGGCGCCAGGTTTCGCCGCGCTGGTAGGCGATATGGATCTCCGAGTCCGTCCATTCGGGAATATGGGGCTTCTGCAGGAAATCGAGTAAAGGCATCCCCTGCAACTGGTCCGCGGTGGCATTGAGCAGACGGCACGTCGAAGGGTTGGCGAAACGGATGCAGCCGTCCTCATCCACCACCAGGATCCCTTCGGCGGCGTTGTCCAGCACCGAGGCATTGAAGGCCCGTGCCGCTTCGAGATCCTGGCTCAAGCGCTGCAAGGCGCGGCGGTTACGCTGGTGCTCGAGCAACGCCTGGACCTTGGGCTTGAGGATCTGCGGATCGAAGGGTTTGAACAGGTAATCCACCGCGCCACTGGCGTAGCCCTTGATGACGGCGTCCTGGGACTGCTCGTTGGCGGTGAGGAAAATGATTGGCGTGAGCCGCGTGCGCTGGCTGCCGCGCATCAGGCGCGCCACTTCGAAACCGTCCATGTCCGGCATCTGCACATCCAGCAGCACCAGGTCGATGTCATGTTCGAGCAGCAGATTCAGCGCCTCGATCCCCGAGGACGCGGTCATCACCTGCCAATCCTGACGCTGCAGCAACGCTCGCATGCTGAGCAGGTTTTCGGGGTAGTCATCAACGATCAAAAGGACAGAGCTGTCTTCGCCAAACGGGGGTTGCGCGCATTCCATGCTGCTTCTCTTATCGGGGCGCCATGTCCGCCCTATCGAGCAAGGCGGACAACATACAGTGATCTCACTCTAGACCGGGATTTTGAAAAGCAGTAGGTGTCATCGCGCCATCATCCAGACAAAGCCCGAAATAGCCGACTAACGGTCACCCCAGTCAGGCACAAAAGCTGCAACGACACCACTGACAGTCAATTGACGTCAAACAACCGCCGAACGGTCAACAAGAAAAGCCCCTATCCAGCGTTTCGAGACGCTTCAAAAGGGCGGTTTAAAGCCTCCCGACACGGCGCACCCTTTTTTACATCCCGATACGTAGGACCTGAACATGATCGATCTCACCACCTGGAACTTGAGCATCCCCGAAGGCAGCCCGGCGATGACCATCGAAACCCCTCGCCTGGCGCAAGGGTTCAAGGATCAATATTTCAACGCCGAGACCGGCACCGTGTTCTTCTGGGCCCCGGTAACCGGCACCAAGACGGCCAACGCGATTTACCCGCGCAGCGAACTGCGCGAAACCTATCCCGACGGCACCCTGCGCAATTGGCTTTACCCGGCGGCGGACAACACCCTGCGCGCCACTATCACCGTCAATCAGGTACCCAGCACCGGCAAGATCGTGATTGGCCAGATTCACACCAAGGACAGCACCAGCCCGATGGTGAAGCTGGAATACCAATACAAGACCTACAGCTCCACGGGGAACATCGTCGCCAAGGTACGCATGCGACCTGATGACGAGACGGGCCAGGTGATCACCATTGCCACCGGCGTGACCCTGAACCGCAGCTTTTCGTACATGATTCACCTGAGCCCCAAGGGTGCACTTGGCATCAGCGCGGCGGGTTACAACTGGCGTACCACCGTAGATCCGAGCTGGAAGGTAAAGCCGCTGTATTTCAAGGCCGGCGTTTATGTCCAGGACAACACGGGCTATGTCACCGAAGGCGGAAAAGTGACGTTCAGCCTGTTGGAAATCAAACACGCCACCCTTTGACTGCCCACCCTTCCGCCGTAAGAGCAGCACGGATCGCTGCTATCAGCCCTCCCCTTTAGAAGGCATCCGGTTCCGGGTGCTTTTTTTAGCCCTGATTCAGGCCTAGGTGCCAAATCGCCACCCCATAAGGTTCCCCAGAAAATTCGGATAATCGACCAATGGTCATTTTTTTCAGGCACAAAACTGGAAAACGCCACTCTGACGGTCTGCTGACGCCAACCCTCCGCCGGACGACTGTGTCAAATCTTCGTCCTTCCCCCTTCTTGGCGTCGGAAAAAGCGCGTCTTAGAGCCTCCGGCTGTGGCGTAAATCATTTCTTCTCCTCAGAAAGGATCCGAACATGGTCGATATGGCAACCTGGAACCTGAGCATTCCCGAAGGCAGCCCGCCGAAAACCATCGAAACCCCTCGCTTGATAGACGGGTTCCAGGACAAGTATTTCAATTCCGAAGGCAGCACCGTGTATTTCTGGTCACCGGTTACCGGCACCAAGACTGAAAACGCGATCTACCCGCGCAGCGAATTGCGCGAAACCTACCGAGACGGAAGGTTGCGCAACTGGGTCTATCCAGACGCCGACAACTTCCTGCGGGCAACCCTGGTCGTCAATCAAGTGCCCAGCAGCGGCAAGATCGTGATTGGCCAGATCCATGCGAAGGACAGCAGCAAGCCGATGGTCAAGCTGGAATACCAATACAGCGACTCCAGTTCCACCGGCAACATTGTTGCCAAGGTCCGCATGCGCCCCGATGACAGCGAAGGCAGGGTTATCACCGTTGCCACGGGAGTGAAGCTCAACCGGTCGTTCTCTTACCGAATCCACCTTGATCGGACCGGCGACCTGGGCATTACTGCTGCCGGCAACAGTTGGTACACCACGGTCGGCGCGGCCTGGCGCGACAAGCCGTTGTACTTCAAGGCCGGAGTGTATGTGCAGGACAACACGGGCTATACCAGCGAAGGTGGGAAGGTGACGTTCAGCGTGTTGGATATCGATCACAACACCTGATTTGCTCCTTCTGAAAATCTCGTAGGAATTTACGCCCCGTGGCGAGGGAGCTTGCTCCCGCTGGGCGGCGAAGCGGCCCCCCTTTCCTCCAGACCTACCGCATTTGCCGGTTTTACGGCGGCTGCGCCCCCGAGCGGGAGCAAGCTCCCTCGCCACGGGGGGCGATGCGTCCTACAGGGGAGATTTTGGCGTTGGGAATCTGCTCTATAGTTCGGGGGGCTGCTGGCTTTGGTCGGTGGACAGGGGTTTCGCAGCCCCGGTGGGTTAGAATCACGACCGTCAGAAATCGATGTAGGCCTATCCTGCCTACCTCGGCGTCTCATGGCGGCTGTGTGTGGGAGATCTTCGGGTCTGCCGGGTTTCTCTAACTCCTCGGTCTGCGAACCCGCACATGGCTGCCACCCAATTTGTTTCGCAGCGAACGGTGGCAAATACTATTTGAGTTAGAGGTTTGTCATGAAAGCCGAACAATTTCCCACCCGCTTCACTCCGCTCACCCCGATCGCCACCACCCAGCCCGTCCTGTTCGTCGATAAAACCGTCCCACTGGCCGAGCTCCACGCCTGCGCCAGCGAACGCCTGCATGCGACCCTCGATTACCTGACGCTCATGGCCTGCACCACCCTGCGCGATTCGGCCGCCAGCGATTTCAACACTCTCACCAACGTCGCCCGGATTCTGGTCCAGGATGTTACCGACGTGTTCGGCGTCATTGAACAACGCGGCCTCGAAGACCAATAAAGCCCTCCCGGTGGGAGATGATCCCCTGTGGGAGCGAGCTTGCTCGCGATAGCGCTGGGTCAGTGATAGGGATGTCGGCTGACACAGCGCTATCAGGATCTGTGTGTATGTCCGTTTTTTTGTAACGGCCACTTATGGTTTCGCCCTTACGGGCGGAACCATAAGTGGCCATCATCCAAAAAACGGATATACACAAATCCCACCCATAAAAAAACCCGCATCTCTGCGGGTTTTCTCACAACACTGAAGCCTTAGTTGACCTTAGCGTTCAACTCACCCTTCAAATACCGCTGATACATGGCTTCCAACGAGATCGGCTTGATCTTCGAAGCATTACCCGCCGTACCAAACGCCTCATAACGTGCAATACACACATCCCGCATCGCCGTTACGGTCGCGCCAAAGAACTTGCGCGGGTCAAACTCGCTAGGGTTGGTCGCCATCAAACGACGCATGGCACCGGTGGACGCCAGACGCAGGTCAGTGTCGATGTTGACCTTGCGCACGCCGTACTTGATGCCTTCGACGATTTCCTCAACCGGCACGCCGTAGGTTTCCTTGATGTCGCCACCGTACTGGTTGATGATCGCCAGCCACTCCTGCGGTACCGAGGAAGAACCGTGCATCACCAGGTGGGTGTTGGGGATGCGCTTGTGGATTTCCTTGATGCGGTCGATGGCCAGCACGTCGCCAGTGGGCGGTTTGGTGAATTTGTAGGCGCCGTGGCTGGTGCCGATGGCGATGGCCAGGGCGTCGACTTGGGTTTTCTTGACGAAGTCGGCGGCTTCTTCCGGGTCGGTCAGCATCTGGCTGTGATCCAGCACGCCTTCGGCGCCGATGCCATCTTCTTCGCCGGCCATGCCGGTTTCCAGCGAGCCCAGGCAACCCAGTTCGCCTTCCACCGAGACGCCGCAGGCGTGGGCCATGGCGACGGTCTGCTGGGTGACGCGCACGTTGTACTCGTAGTCAGTCGGGGTCTTGCCGTCTTCGCCGAGGGAGCCGTCCATCATTACCGAGCTGAAGCCCAGTTGGATCGAGCGCTGGCAGACGTCAGGGCTGGTGCCGTGGTCCTGGTGCATGCACACCGGGATGTGCGGGAATTCTTCGATCGCCGCCAGGATCAGGTGGCGCAGGAACGGCGCGCCGGCGTATTTGCGGGCACCAGCCGAAGCCTGGACGATCACCGGGGAGTCAGTCTTGTCAGCGGCTTCCATGATGGCGCGCATCTGCTCAAGGTTGTTGACGTTAAAGGCTGGGACGCCGTAGCCGAACTCGGCTGCGTGGTCCAGCATCTGACGCATGCTGATAAGTGCCATTGTGTGTATCTCTCCCGGTCGAGGGTCGTTAATCGTGCCAGCCTGCCGGAGCGGCGGCGGCTATTCAAGTCATTGCGGATCGGGGGTTGGCCCGAGCCGCGTGTTCGGTATCGCTAAACCCAAATATTGACGCGATCCCTGTGGGAGCGAGCTTGCTCGCGATGAGGGTGGCACATTCAACATCTCTGTTGCCTGATAGACCGCTATCGCGAGCAAGCTCGCTCCCACATGGGATCTGCTTCCCTATTCAGATCTGTGTGAATCAGATGAATCGTGTCACTCAGCCTTGCAACCACGCCCGATCAGATCATTGGTGGCGACCCAGTACACCAGGCCTTCCTCACCCTGGACGTGCAGCGCCAGCATGTCATCGCTGTACAGCGAACCTTCAACACCCGGTTCGAGCTTGAGACGATAAACCTTCTCGGCGCCGCCGAGGCGGACATCGACTGCCTTGCGTGCCGCATCGGTATAACGCCAGAGCACCTTGGCTTCGCTGTCACATGTCCAACTTGTCCAGCCCTCTGCAACGGGTTCGGACGACTGCAGAAAACCCAGTTGCGAGCAACCGGCCAACAATGCCAACGCCATGACGGCGACAAAGCCTTTCATCCGTGTTCCTCGACGGGCGGCACAGGCCGCCCGCCATGAGTTAAAGAGTCTGACCCGTCAAGGGCAACCATGTTCCTTGACCGGCGCTTGCGTCTCGTATTTATCCAGGCCGTCCGGCCCGGAACGCTTGTTCAGCACCGGGTTGGTCTCGGCCTGCCAGTCAGCCTGGTAGCAACCATCCTCGGGCGTTGGCGCCGCATTGTCCGGCGCCGTCGCTTTAGGGCTGCTGGAACAGGCCGCCAGCAACGTCGCAGCCATCAGCACCATGAACGTCTTGACCATTGGAACACTCCTTTGCCTGGTCAACGCTGCCTCAGGCCTTGGCCCGGCTTTCCAGGACTTCCACGGCTGGCAACACTTTGCCCTCGACGAATTCAAGGAACGCGCCACCGCCGGTAGAAATGTAGGAGATCTGCTCAGCCACGCCATATTTATCGATGGCCGCCAGGGTATCGCCACCGCCGGCGATGGAAAACGCGGCGCTTTCAGCGATGGCTTGGGCCAGTACTTTTGTGCCGTTACCGAACTGGTCGAACTCGAACACGCCAACTGGACCGTTCCACAGGATGGTCTGGGAGGATTTCAGCAGTTCAGCGAAATTGGCCGCAGTTTGCGGGCCAATGTCGAGGATCATGTCGTCTTCGGCCACGTCGTCGATCAGCTTCACGGTGGCGGTGGCGCTTTCGGCAAATTCCTTGGCGACCACCACGTCCACCGGCAGCGGCACGCTGACCTTGGCGGCGATTTCACGGGCGGTGTCCAGCAGGTCCGGCTCGTACAGCGACTTGCCAACCGGATGGCCGGCCGCAGCGAGGAAGGTGTTGGCGATGCCGCCACCGACGATCAACTGGTTGCAGACTTGGCTCAGGCTGTTGAGTACATCGAGCTTGGTCGACACCTTGGAACCGGCAACGATAGCGGCCATCGGCTGGGCCGGAGAACCCAGAGCCTTGCCCAGCGCATCGAGTTCGGCGGCCAGCAGCGGGCCAGCAGCGGCGACCTTGGCAAACTTCGCCACGCCATGGGTCGAGCCCTCGGCGCGGTGGGCGGTGCCGAAGGCGTCCATCACGAACACGTCGCACAGGGCGGCGTATTGCTGGGCCAGTTCGTCGGCGTTCTTTTTCTCGCCTTTGTTGAAACGCACGTTTTCGAACAGCACGACGTCGCCAGCCTTGACGTCGACACCGCCCAGGTAATCGGCCACCAGGGGAACGTCACGGCCCAGGGCCTTGCTCAGGTAATCGGCCACAGGCTTGAGGCTGTTTTCCGCCGAAAACTCGCCTTCGGTCGGACGGCCCAGGTGCGAGCAGACCATCACGGCCGCGCCTTTTTCCAGGGCCAGCTTGATGGTCGGCAGCGAGGCCAGGATGCGCGCGTCGCTGGTGACAACACCGTCCTTGACGGGGACGTTGAGGTCTTCGCGGATCAGTACGCGCTTACCTTGCAGATCGAGGTCGGACATCTTCAACACGGTCATGGGTCGCAATTCCTGGGTAACTGTTTAGAGAGCAGGTTTATTGGAAGCTGTTTGCAGGTAATGCTCGGCAACGTCCAGCATTCGATTGGCAAAACCCCATTCGTTGTCGAACCAGGCCAGGATATTCACAAGCCTCGGCCCGGAAACGCGGGTCTGGCTGGCATCGACGATGGCCGAATGCGGGTCGTGGTTGAAATCACAACTGGCGTGAGGCAACTCGGTGTAGGCCAGGAGGCCTTTGAGCGGGCCACTGGTGGCGGCTTCGCGCAGGATCCGGTTGACCTCGGTAGCGTCGGTATCGCTCACGGTCTGCATCGTGATATCGAGGCAGGACACGTTGACCGTCGGCACCCGCACGGCTTTGGCCTGAATTCGCCCGGCAAGTTCCGGCAACAGCCGTTCAATGCCACGCGCCAGACCAGTGGACACCGGAATCACCGATTGGAACGCCGAGCGGGTACGCCGCAGGTCCTCATGGTGATAGGCGTCGATCACCGGTTGGTCGTTCATTGCCGAGTGGATCGTGGTAATGGACACGTATTCCAAGCCAATGGCCTGGTCCAGCAGGCGCAACAGCGGCACGCCGCAGTTGGTGGTGCAGGACGCGTTGGAGACCAGCAGCTCTTCGCCGGTCAGGCAGTCCTGGTTCACACCGTAGACGATGGTGGCGTCGACGTCCGCCTCGCTGGCCATCGGCTGGGAAAACAGCACCCGTGGCGCGCCCGCGGCGATGAACCGCTGGCCATCGTCGCGAGTGTTGTAGGCGCCGGAGCATTCAAGCACCAGGTCGACGCCCAGGGACGCCCAATCGATGCCTTCAGGGGTGGCGCTGCGCAGGACCTTCACGCAGTCGCCATTGATATGCAGACAATCGCCCTCGACCCGCACTTCGCCGGGGAACCGGCCATGGGTGGAGTCAAAGCGTGTCAGGTATTCGATGCTGGCCATGTCGGCCAGATCGTTGATGGCCACAATCTCGAACCCGGCCTTCGCCCCTCGCTCGAACAACGCACGCAAGACGCAACGACCAATGCGGCCGTAGCCGTTGAGTGCAACTTTGTAGGGACGCGGTTGGGGCATGGGGGTTCTCTGATCGGGTGAATCCGTTAAGACCAGCATTGCCTGCACCACCGCTATCGCGAGCAAGCTCGCTCCCACAGGGTCGGTGGAGATCCTTGTGGGAGCGAGCTCGCTCGCGATGGCGTCAGCACAGACAACCTTTTACAGATCAGTCTTCCAGCAGCTCTTCAGCCTGCCCCAGGATGTTCTCCAGGGTGAAGCCAAACTCCTCGAACAACGCTGGCGCAGGAGCCGATTCGCCGTAGGTGGTCATGCCGATCACGCGACCTTCCAGGCCCACGTATTTGTACCAGTAATCGGCGTGAGCGGCTTCGATGGCGATGCGCGCGCTGACCTGCAGCGGCAACACCGCTTGCTTGTAGCCGGCGTCCTGGGCGTCGAAAACGCTGGTGCATGGCATGGACACCACGCGCACGTTGCGGCCCTGCTCGGTCAGCTTGTCGTAGGCCTGGACGGCCAGGCCGACTTCCGAACCGGTGGCGATCAGGATCAGTTCAGGCTCGCCGATGCAGTCCTTGAGCACATAGCCGCCACGGCTGATGTCGCCGATCTGGCCGGCATCGCGGGATTGGTGTTGCAGGTTCTGACGGGAGAAGATCAGCGCCGATGGGCCATCGTTACGCTCAATCGCGTATTTCCAGGCCACTGCCGACTCCACGGCGTCACATGGGCGCCAGGTGTCCAGGTTCGGCGTGCAGCGCAGGCTCGCCAGTTGCTCGATCGGCTGGTGAGTCGGGCCGTCTTCGCCCAGGCCGATGGAGTCGTGGGTGAACACGTACAGCACGCGCTTCTTCATCAGGGCCGACATGCGCACGGCGTTGCGGGCGTACTCCATGAACATCAGGAAGGTCGCGCCGTAAGGCACCAGACCGCCGTGCAGGGCTACGCCGTTCATGATCGCACTCATGCCGAACTCGCGAACGCCGTAGTACATATAGTTGCCGCTGGCGTCTTCGGCCGTGACGCCTTTGCAACCTTTCCACAGGGTCAGGTTGGAGCCTGCCAGGTCGGCCGAACCGCCCAGCAGTTCCGGCAGCAGCGGGCCGAAGGCATTCAGGGTGTTCTGGCTGGCCTTGCGGCTGGCGATGGTTTCGCCCTTGGCGGCAACCTCGGCGATGTAGGCAGAGGCTTTCTCGGCGAAGTCGGCCGGCAGCTCGCCGCTGAGGCGACGGACCAGTTCGTTGGCCAGCTCAGGGAATTCAGCGGAGTAGACAGCAAAGCGCTGGTCCCACTCGGCTTCGGCCGCGCGGCCTTTTTCCTTGGCGTCCCATTCGGCATAGATGTCGGCCGGGATTTCGAACGGACCGTGCTCCCACTTCAGCGCGGCACGGGTCAGGGCGATTTCCTCTGCACCCAATGGCGCGCCGTGGCAGTCTTCCTTGCCCTGCTTGTTCGGCGAACCAAAACCGATGGTGGTCTTGCAGCAGATCAGGGTTGGCTGAGCGCTCTTGCGAGCAGTCTCGATGGCGATCTTGATTTCTTCCGGGTCGTGACCGTCGACGTTGCGGATCACCAGCCAGTTGTAGGCTTCGAAGCGCTTGGGGGTGTCGTCGGTGAACCAGCCTTCGACTTCGCCGTCGATGGAGATACCGTTGTCATCGTAGAAAGCGATCAGCTTGTCCAGGCCCAGGGTACCGGCCAAAGACGCGACTTCATGGGAAATGCCTTCCATCATGCAGCCATCACCCAGGAAAACGTAGGTGTGGTGGTCGACAACGTTGTGGCCCGGGCGATTGAACTGCGCGGCCAGGACTTTTTCCGCCAGGGCGAAGCCCACGGCGTTGGCCAGGCCTTGGCCCAGCGGGCCGGTGGTGGTTTCCACGCCAGGGGTGTAGCCGTATTCCGGGTGGCCCGGGGTGCGGCTGTGCAGTTGGCGGAAGTTCTTCAGGTCATCGATCGACAGGTCATAACCCGTCAGGTGCAGCAACGAATAGATCAACATCGAGCCGTGGCCGTTGGACAGCACGAAGCGGTCACGGTCGGCGAACGAAGGGTTGCTCGGGTTGTGCTTGAGGTAGTCGCGCCACAGCACCTCGGCGATATCCGCCATACCCATGGGGGCGCCGGGATGGCCGCTGTTGGCTTTTTGCACGGCATCCATGCTGAGGGCACGAATGGCATTGGCACGCTCACGACGGCTGGGCATCGCTGATCTCCTGGGTTTTGAATAACGAAACTGAAAAAAGGCGAGCATTTTCCCTCACCCACCCGCCCCGGGGCAATCAGATACTCGTCCAAAGGCGATATTTGCGGTGGATAAAGTCGCATTGGCCAGGTGAAACCTTTCCGCTGATGGTGGGTAGAGTCCAGCACGCACTTGGAAGTGCCATTTATCGAGCAATATCAAAACTTTTTGATATTGCCCTTGCGATGCGCCAGACCCGTCACTAGACTGCCGACCTATGAATTTACGCGTGCCTTCCATTCGCCATGATGACAGCGATGAGCTGGCGGCCCTTTGCAAGGCCGGCGGCGATCCGTTGCGGCTGAATGTATTGCGCGCCTTGGCCAACGACTCGTTCGGCGTACTGGAACTGGCGCAGATCTTCGGCATCGGCCAATCCGGCATGAGTCATCACCTCAAGGTCCTGGCCCAGGCCGACCTGGTGGCGACACGTCGCGAAGGCAATGCGATTTTCTATCGGCGCGCCCTGCCCCACACCGAGCTGCTGGGTGGCAAGCTGCACGCCGCGTTGCTCGAAGAAGTGGACGAGCTGGACCTGCCGATGGATGTGCAGGAGCGCATTGCCCAGGTCCACGGGCAACGCGCCGCCGCCAGCCAGGATTTTTTCGCACGGGTGGCGGAGAAATTTCGCGCCCAGCAGGATCTGATCGCCGGGCTGCCGCAATACCGTGACAGTGTGGTGGCGCTGCTCGATAAACTGAGTTTCGGACCGACTGCCACGGCGATAGAAGTCGGCCCCGGCGACGGCGCTTTCCTGCCGGAACTGGCGCGGCGCTTCAATCAGGTCACCGCGCTGGACAACAGCCCGGCGATGCTCGAACTGGCCCGCCAGGTGTGCGAACGCGAATCCCTGGCTAATGTCAGCCTGCAACTGGCCGATGCCCTGAACGGCGTCAGCCTGCGGGCCGATTGCGTGGTATTGAACATGGTGCTTCACCATTTTGCCGCACCGGCCGACGCGCTCAAGCACATGGCCAACCTGCTGCAACCGGGCGGTAGCCTGTTGGTGACAGAATTATGCAGCCACAACCAGAGTTGGGCCAAGGAGGCCTGCGGAGATCTCTGGCTGGGGTTTGAACAGGACGATCTGGCCCGTTGGGCCACCGCTGCGGGCCTCGTGCCCGGGGAAAGCCTCTATGTAGGCTTACGTAATGGTTTCCAGATTCAGGTCCGCCATTTTCAGCGGCCGGCTGGCGACACTCACCATCGGTAACTTGTAGGAAAACATCGAGATGAGCGAATACTCCCTTTTCACCTCCGAGTCCGTGTCTGAAGGGCATCCGGACAAAATCGCCGACCAGATTTCTGATGCGGTGCTGGACGCCATCATTGCTGAAGACAAGTTCGCCCGCGTGGCGTGCGAGACTCTGGTGAAAACGGGCGTGGCGATCATCGCCGGCGAAGTCACCACCTCGGCCTGGGTCGACCTGGAACAGATCGTTCGCGACGTGATCCTCGGGATCGGCTACAACAGCTCCGACGTCGGCTTCGACGGCGCGACCTGCGGCGTGATGAACATCATCGGCAAGCAGTCCCCGGACATCAACCAGGGCGTTGACCGTGCCAAGCCGGAAGATCAGGGCGCTGGCGACCAAGGCCTGATGTTCGGCTACGCCAGCAACGAAACCGACGTGCTGATGCCAGCACCGATCACCTTCTCGCACCAGTTGGTCCAGCGTCAGGCAGAAGCCCGCAAATCCGGCCTGCTGCCTTGGCTGCGCCCGGACGCCAAGTCCCAAGTGACGTGCCGTTACGAAGGCGGCAAGGTCGTCGGCATCGACGCGGTCGTGCTGTCGACCCAGCACAACCCTGAAGTGTCCTACAAGGACCTGCGCGAAGGCGTGATGGAGCTGATCGTCAAGCACGTGCTGCCTGCCGAACTGCTGTCCAAGGACACCCAGTTCCACATCAACCCGACTGGCCAGTTCATCATCGGCGGCCCAGTGGGCGACTGCGGCCTGACCGGTCGCAAGATCATCGTCGACAGCTACGGCGGCATGGCCCGTCACGGCGGCGGCGCGTTCTCCGGCAAGGATCCGTCCAAGGTTGACCGCTCGGCGGCGTACGCCGGTCGGTATGTCGCCAAGAACATCGTTGCCGCCGGCCTGGCCGAGCGTTGCGAGATCCAGGTTTCCTACGCCATCGGCGTCGCCCAGCCTACGTCGATTTCGCTGAACACCTTCGGCACCGGCAAGATTGGCGACGACAAGATCATCCAGCTGGTGCGTGAAGTGTTCGACCTGCGTCCATATGCGATCACCACCATGCTCGACCTGCTGCACCCGATGTACCAGGACACCGCAGCCTACGGCCACTTCGGTCGCACGCCGCAGACCAAGACCGTGGGCGACGACACCTTCACCACGTTCACCTGGGAAAAAACCGACCGCGCCGACGCCCTGCGCGCCGCTGCTGGCCTGTAATACCTCGCTGCAATGAAAAGCCCCTGGCGACCGAGAGTCGCCAGGGGCTTTTTTTTGCTTTTGAGGAGGGTCATACCCGCTTCAGGCGCGGCGCGCCACCAGCAGGAACGACGCAGCGCTCGCCAACAGCCCCGCACACATCCGATTGAACAAGCGCTTGCCGCTCGGCCGGGCAAACAATCGCCGCGCATAAATGCCCATGTAGCAATACAAGCCGATCGCCACGCATTCCAACGCCAGGAACAGCCCGCCCAATACGGCGAACTGCTGAGCGACAGTGCCAGTACGGTCAACGAACTGCGGCAGGAAAGCGGTGAACAACAGAATCGCCTTGGGATTGCCGATTGCCACCAGGAACTCCTGCCGCGCCAGGCTGGCCATGCTCATGGAAACGGTCGTCGCCTCGCCGCTGGCTTCAGGCTGCGCGCGCCACAACTGCACGGCGAGGTAGAAAAGATAACCGGCGCCCACAAGCTTGATGCCGAGGAACAATAGCTCCGAGGTGTGCAGCACCGCCGTCAGCCCCACCGCCGCCAGGGCAATCATGATGGCAAACGCCACCAAACGACCGATGCCGCCGCTGCACGCCTGGACAAAACCATAACGCGAGGCATTGCTGATCGACAGCAGGTTGTTCGGGCCCGGCGCCATGTTCAGCGCGAAGCAGGCCGGGATGAAGACAGCGAGGGTCGTCAGGTCCATCGGTTGCACTCCTGGCAGAGCGGATCAAGCGTCCATTCTGCACCACTCATCGATGGGTTCAAGGGACAGTTGCACAGCCAAATCGGTCAGGATTGTACCTTCGGCACTTTGCCCCCAGGCTTCGCAAAACGCGGTAACGCTCTGGGTCTCGCAACTTTACGCACAGTGGCTAGCCTTCAGGAACTCAACCAAGCAAGGATGCTTCAATGCCACCGTTTTTTTATGCAATCGCCGGTCTTTTATTCATCGCTGTACCCGCAATGGCCACGCCTTGTCCCAACTGGCCCACGGAGCGTGCCCACGCCGAGGTCGCCGCCCTGCAAAAGCAAATCGACACGTGGGACGACAGCTATCACCGCCTCGGCCAATCCCAGGTGGCCGACGAACTCTACGATCAGTCCCGCACGCAGTTGAGCCAGTGGCGCAGTTGCTTCAGTCTTCCGGCAATCGATAATCCCCTGCGCTCAGCGGGCGGGACGGTGCGACACCCGGTCGTCCATACCGGCCTGGAGAAACTCAAGGATGCCGAAGCCGTCAGTGCTTGGCTGCACGGTCGCGAAGACGTCTGGGCCCAACCGAAAGTCGATGGCGTGGCGGTGACGCTGGTGTATCGAAAGGGCCAGCTGTATCAGGCGATCAGTCGCGGCGATGGCGTTCTGGGCCAGGACTGGACCGTTAACGCGCGAAAGATCCGCGCCATCCCCCAGCGACTGCGCCAGCCCCTGGACCTGGTCGTCCAGGGTGAGTTGTACTGGCGCCTGGAGACTCATGTCCAAGCCGACAGCGGCAGCGTGAATGCCCGCGCAACCATGGCGGGCCTGATGGCACGCACCAACCTGACGATACACGACGGGATCTATATAGGCCTGTTTGTCTGGGAATGGCCTGAAGGGCCCGACACCCTGAGCGAGCGGATGGCCGCGCTGGGTGAGCTGGGCTTCGCTGATTCCCTTGACTACAGCCAACCTGTCCGGGACCTGGCCGATGCCGAACGGTGGCGTAACCACTGGTATCGCACCCCGCTGCCATTCGCCAGCGACGGGATCGTTCTACGCCAGAGTCGCCGCCCTCCCGCCGACCGCTGGCAGGCCCGGACGCCGTTCTGGAGCGTCGCCTGGAAATACCCGTACGCCCAAGCCATGGCTGAAGTCCGCAAGGTCAACTTCAAGATCGGTCGCACGGGACGCATCACCCCCGTACTGGAACTTGAACGCATCCGACTCGACGACCGATGGATTCGCCGGGTGAGCGTCAGCTCCCTCCAGCGCTGGGAAGAGATGGACATTCGCCCCGGCGATCGGGTCGCCATCAGCCTGGCCGGCCTGACCATTCCGCGCCTCGATGAGGTCGTGCTTCGCAGCCTCGAACGCCAGGAAGTCAACCCACCTGCGGCAGCCGACCATCATTTCCTGAGTTGCTGGCAACCGACGCCCGGCTGCGAAAGCCAATTCCTCGCGCGCCTGGACTGGCTCAGCGGCAAGAATGGCCTCGCCCTGCCCCACGTCGGCCCCGGCACGTGGAAAAAGCTACTGGCCGCCGGTCAACTCGACGGATTGCTGGATTGGTTGACCCTCGATGCCGCCGAGCTTGCTACCATTGCCGGCTTCGGCGAACGCAAAAGTGCCCGTCTGCTTGCCAGCCTCGACAGCGCCCGGCAGCGGCCCTTTCGTCAATGGCTCAAGGCCCTTGGCTTGCCGCCCACTGCAAATGCGCGGCTGGACGGACCGTGGCAAGCGCTGGCCGAACGCAGCACTGAACAATGGCAAGTCGAAGCCGGCATCGGGCCGGGACGCGCCGCGCAACTGAGCGCTTTTTTTCGCGACCCGCAGGTGCTGGCCTTGAGTGAGATATTACGCACCGCCGGGGTCGATGGTTTTTAATCCGCCCCCCACGGTTGAACCCAAGGGGCGACTACGCGTTCCAACTGCGCACCTGTACCGACCGCCCGCGAGTTTTTATGGAGTTGTTATGAATTTCCTGCCTCCTGTTGCCCTGCTGGTGCTATGCAGCGCCATGGCCACCTTTTCATCGGCGGACGAGCAAACCCCGGAGCTCACCGGTTGCGCAGCCAAACGCCAAGGCATCATCAATCAGATCGAACTGGCCAAGTCCCGGGGCAACCAGGACCAGCAGGCGGGCCTCGAAACGGCGCTGGACGAAGTCACGACCCATTGTACGGATGCCTCCCTGCGCAAGGAGCGGGAGAACAAAGTGCTCGAAGCCAAGCATGAAGTCAGTCGTCGCCAGGCCGATCTGGACAAGGCCATGAAAAAAGGCGACGCGGAAAGGATCAACAAACGCAAGGACAAATTGGCAGCGTCCCGCAAGGAATTGCAGGAAGCGGTGGATGAGTTGGATAAGTAGGTTCTAGCTGCAAGTTTCCAGCGGCAAGCTGCAAGTTCAAAGCGCCACACTTGCAGCTTTCAGCTTGACGCTTGCAACTGCTTCACAATCAATGATCCCGAAACTCTTTATGGCAGGCACTGCACGCATCTTCGACCTTCTGCACCGCTGGCCCCAGGTTGCTGGCTCGGTAGGGCTGGACCTTGCTGACAATCGCCAATTCACCAGTGGCGGCTTCAAGGCTGCGGGCAAGCTCCTGGAAGCGCGCCTGTTTTTTCCAGACCTCATCCGTGGCGCTGGTATGGTCCTGCTCACGTACTGGCGGAAAATGCTTCCAAGGCTCGTGGGACAGCTGATCCAGCTTTACCACACCCTCGGCAAAACGCGCGCCATCGAACGGGACGCGGCCGCGCAGCATGCCGCCCAACTCTTCGTTGGTCTTGAGCATCTGTTTGAAGATCGCCTTGCGCTGGCCCAGGGGAGAGTTGGGATCGACACCGCCACAAGCGGACAGCAGCAGGCAGGCCAGTACGGTCATGGACAATCGTTTTACGAACATTTCGGCCTCGGGACAGGAAACGGCCGTCAGTATCCTCGGGTCATTGGCAAAGGCCAATGGCCCTATCAACAATAGGGGTTGTCGAGCGCCTGAAAACGCTGGATGACCGCAAAGGAAATTTCATGAACAGCCGCATCAAGCCCTGGCACAAAGGCCTGGCATTGACCCTACCGCTGATGGCATTACTGGCTGGCTGCAATCGCGGCGAAAAGGTCGAAGAGCCCCAGACGCACGCCGTCGCGACGTATGCCAGTGCCACTTGGGAAGCGCTGCCAGCGGTATCCGATGAGGACCTGCTGGCCGGCTTCGGTGCCTGGCGCAGCGCTTGCACCCGACTCAAGGCGGACGCAACCTGGGGCCCAACCTGCGCGGCTGCCGCCAATGTGCCGCAGACCGCAAAGGCCGTGCGCAATTTCTTGAAGCAGAACCTGGACGTCTTTGGCCTGCGCTCGGGCGATAACAGCCCCAATGGCCTGATTACCGGCTACTACGAACCGGTCTACCCTGGCAGTCTCACCCAGACCGCGAAGGCGAATATTCCGGTCTATGGCGTACCGGACGACATGATTATCGTGTCCCTGGACAGCATTTATCCTGAGCTGAAGGGCAAACGCCTGCGCGGGCGCCTCGAAGGCCGGGTGCTCAAGCCTTACGACGATGCCGCCGCCATCGAAACCAAGGGCGTGAAGGCGCCGGTTATCGCCTGGCTGACGGACCCGATGAACCTGCAATTCCTGCAGATCCAGGGTTCGGGACGCATTCGGCTTGATGACGGCCGCCAGGTGCGCATCGGCTATGCCGACCAGAACGGCCACCCGTATCGACCCATTGGCCGCTGGTTGGTTGAGCAGGGAGAGCTGAAAAAGGAAGACGTGACCATGGGCACCATCAGCGCCTGGGCCAAGGCCAACCCCCACCGCATTCCTGAATTGCTGGGCAGCAACCCCAGCTATGTGTTCTTCAACCGC
This sequence comes from Pseudomonas sp. BP11-1-1, assembly GCF_052112105.1. Classification (NCBI taxonomy): domain Bacteria; kingdom Pseudomonadati; phylum Pseudomonadota; class Gammaproteobacteria; order Pseudomonadales; family Pseudomonadaceae; genus Pseudomonas; species Pseudomonas sp. BP11-1-1. The sequence continues at coordinate 498,709 of NZ_JAUTYU010000002.1, read as the reverse complement.
AACCCCGACAGCAACGAAGGCCCGCGAGGCTCGTTGAACGTCCCGCTCACCGCCGGCTACAGCGTAGCGGTAGATCGCAAGGTCATTCCGTTGGGCAGCCTGTTGTGGCTGTCCACCACACGCCCCGACGGCAGCGCCTTGAACCGCCCCGTCGCCGCCCAGGATACGGGCGGGGCCATTGCCGGTGAAGTGCGGGCCGACTTGTTCTGGGGCACGGGCGAAACGGCCGGGCAACTGGCGGGGGACATGAAGCAACAAGGCCAGATCTGGATGCTCTGGCCCAAGGACATGGCGTTGCCCCAGGTGCCGCAGGTGGCGAATGCGGTGACCGCAGCCCCCTAGGAATGTGTTGACTGTGCGGGCCATTTCGCGAGCAGGCTCGCTCCCACAATGGGTTTCGATGAATACAGATTTTTGTGCATACACTCGATCCAATGTGGGAGCTAACCTGCTCGCGGAGAGGCCAGCACCGGCGCGTTCATTCAAATACCAGGCTCAGACCGAAACAAAGAAGAAACTCAGCACCAACCCCACCCCCACGAACCACACCAGCGAACGCAGGACCGCCCAGTCGGCCAGGTAGCAAATGATGTAGAGCAGGCGGCTGGTGATGAACAGCACGGCCAGCACGTTGATAGTCACCAACTCGGCATTGCCGGCCAGATGCGCGACGATCACCGCCGCTGCGAAAAAAGGTGTGATCTCGAAGCTGTTCAGTTGCGCGGCGTATGCACGCCGGGGAGCGCCCTCGAGCGAGTCCAGGAAATCCCGCGGATCGTAGTTATCCCGTAGCCTGAACCGCCCGCCCGCCTTGGCGATCGCCACACACAGGTAAGGCAGCAGAAAGGCAATCAACACACACCACAGCGCAACCGTCATGACGCAGTTCCTTCTTTGAATTTATGGGAAATCGAGAGTCGGCCATTGTTTAGAATTTCATGACCAGCATGCCAACCAGCACCAGCCCGCAGGCTAAGAGTCGCGGCCGGCCGAAAGGTTCTTTCAGGTAGCGCATGCCGAAGAGCACCACCAGGATCACGCTGATCTCCCGCAGCGCCGCGGCTTCGGCGATCGAGCCCAATTGCATCGCCCATAGCACCAGAGCGTAGCTGAACAATACGCAGAACCCGACCGCCAGCCCCAAGCGCCATTGTTCACGCCAGAACAGCATGAACGCCGGTCGTTTGCCGACCAGCGCCAACAGAGGAAACGGCCAGGCACTGAGCAGCGTGATCCAGACCAGGTAATCCAGCGGATGAGGCCAGCGGCGCAGGGCCTGGCCATCGATGAAGGTGTAGCCGCCGATGCACAGGCCGATCAGCGCGACCACCGGCAGCATCGACCAGGGCAACCGCTCGCCACCACCGCCCTGCCACAACAGGCACAGCATGCCGAACGGTATCAGAAGGATGCCGATGATCTGTTGCGTCGTCAGGACTTCACCGGCAAACATCAGCGTCAGGGCCAGCACCACGAGCGGAGAGAGGCCGCGCATCAAGGGATAGACCAGCCCCAGGTCACCGACCCGATAAGCCTGGATCAGCAAATAGCGATACAACAGCTCGAATGCAGCCGACGCCAGGATCCATGGCCAGATTTCCAGCGGCGGCCATTCCACGAAGCCCACCGCCAATGCCCCGAACAGCAACGCGACAGTGTCCATGCACGCCACCACCAACAACCGCTCGCCACTGAACTTGATCAGCGTATTCCATGCCGCATGCAACAGCGCCGCGACCAATACCAACACCGTTGCCAGCACGGCACGCTCCTTGATTCCGCCCGTAGAATTGACTCGCGATCCTTCAACAGCTGTTTATACTGCACGCAACCACGCCGCACTTCAGTTGCGCATAGATCAATACCAATAATTCTGCCTGCCGCCCGTTCGATCGAACCAAGGCGCCGGCATGCGTATGCCTGATCCGAGCGTCAAGACTACAGACAGAGACCTTGCGCATGCCACTTGCTTTGCTTGCTTTGGCCGTCGCCGCTTTCGGCATCGGCACGACTGAATTCGTCATCATGGGGCTGCTGCCCGATGTCGCCCGTGACCTGGCCGTGAGCATTCCCCAGGCCGGGTTGCTGATCACCGGTTATGCCCTGGGGGTGGTATTTGGCGCACCGATCCTGGCGATCGGCACCGCGAACATGCCGCGCAAGGCCACGTTGCTGGGCATGACACTGATGTTCATCCTCGGCAATGTGCTGTGTGCCCTGGCCCCGAACTACACCACGCTGATGGCCGCCCGGGTGATTACCGCTCTGTGCCACGGAGCTTTTTTTGGTATCGGCTCGGTGGTGGCGGCCGGGTTGGTGGCGCCGAACAAACGGGCCCAGGCCATCGCGATGATGTTTACCGGCCTGACCTTGGCGAACGTCCTGGGTGTTCCCTTGGGCACGGCGCTGGGCCAATACGCGGGTTGGCGGGCGACGTTCTGGGCGGTTTCGGTGATTGGCATCATTGCCGCCGTTGCCCAATGGGTCTGGCTGCCCAGGGAAATCCCCATGGACAAGGCCAACCTTGCCAGCGAATTCAAGGTACTCGGCAAGGTCAATGTGCTGCTGGCGCTGGGCATGAGCGTGCTGGCCTCCACCAGTCTGTTCAGCGTGTTCACCTACATCGCGCCGATCCTGCAGGACATCACCGGGGTCAGTCCCCACGGCGTCACCGTCATGCTGCTGTTGTTCGGCGTTGGCCTGACGGCGGGCAGTTTCCTCGGCGGACGCTTGGCTGACCGGCGCCTGCTACCGTCCCTGGTGGGCATGGCGCTGGCCGTGGTGCTGGTGCTTGCCGCGTTCAGCCAGACCAGTCAATCGGTGATTCCGGCGGCGATTACTCTGGTGCTGTGGGGCATCTTTGCCTTCGCCCTGTGCCCGATCCTGCAACTGCTGATCATTGACCAGGCCCATGAGGCACCGAATCTTGGCTCGACCCTGAACCAGAGCGCCTTCAACCTCGGCAATGCCGCCGGCGCCTGGATCGGCGGGCTGGTCGTCGCCAGCGGTGCCAACCTTGCCGATCTGCCGTGGACCGGCGCGCTGGTGGGCGGGCTCACCGTACTGGCAGCGCTCTACTTTATTTATCGCCAGCGTCGTCGGGGCGCCGTGGCAGGCTTTGCCGACTGAGGGGCGTATTGGTCTCGCTGCGCACCTGCGCATGGCTGATCAGCGCGAAGATGAAACTGCCACCGATGATGTTCCCCGCCAGGGTGGGCGCGGCGAACACCATCCAGAAATCTTCCCAGGACAACTGGCCAGCGAATACCAGATACGACACCTCGGCTGAACCGACCACGATGTGGGTGAAATCCCCGAGCGCCATCAAGTAGGTGATCAACACGATGATCAACATCTTGGCGCTTTCCATGGACGGAATCATCCACACCATGGTGGCAATCATCCAACCGGAAATGATGCCCTTGGCGAACATCTGGCCGCTGTCGTTCTCCATGACCTTGCGCCCGATATCCAGGAACGCCAAGTCGGTGCGCTGATCGAAAATCGGCAGGTGCAGCATCACGTAGGCCACCAGCAACGTACCGCACAGGTTGCCCGCCAGCACCACGCCCCATAACCGGAACAATCGACCGAAATTGCCCAAGGTTGGCTTGCTCATGATGGGCAGCACAGCGGTCAGGGTGTTTTCGGTAAACAATTGCTGACGCGCCAGGATCACCGCCAGGAAGCCCGCGCAGTAGCCAAAACTGGCGATCACCTTGAAGCCGTCGTGGTCGGGCAGCCTGGAGTTGAGCAGTCCCATCGCCATCAGCGACAATCCCATGGTCAATCCCGCCGCCAGGGCCGACCACCACAGTGCCGCGACGCTGCGCTCCAGCTCCTGGTTGCCCTGGGTGCGAATGATCTCGTGCAGAACCGCCGCCCGCGGCGGCTGGTTGCGGTCGACCTCGTGCTGTTCCTCTGCCGAGAGGTCAGGGGTCTTGCCGTCTTCGTGAGTGTCCATACAGCTCCTGAACCGGTGGCGTGATGTACCTACGACACACGACATCCGGAGCTGTTCAGTGATGCCGGGAAATGACCGGCGCCGGCAGAATTGCCTTCGCGAGCAGGCTCGCTCCCACAGGGGATCCAATGTGGGAGCGAACCTGCTCGCGAAGGGCGCGCCGCCGACCTCACTCGACGGTATCGTCCTTGAACTGATCCTTGACGTACTTGATCTCGGTCCGGCCGTGAGGGGCCGGCAGGCCGTCTTCGCCGAGATTTACGAAGACCATTTTCTCCACCGTCAGGATGCTCTTGCGGGTGATCTTGTTGCGCACTTCGCACGTCAGGGTGATGGAGGTGCGACCGAACTCGGTGGCGGTGATGCCCAGTTCGATGATGTCGCCCTGGCGCGAAGCACTGACAAAATTGATTTCGGAAATGTACTTGGTGACCACGCGCTGGTTACCCAGCTGGACGATGGCATAGATGGCCGCCTCTTCGTCGATCCAGCGCAACAAGCTGCCGCCGAACAGCGTGCCATTGGGGTTGAGGTCTTCGGGCTTGACCCATTTGCGGGTATGGAAATTCATGATCACTCCTGGACGTCTGGCCGATGAATGCCCGCATCATGGCAGACGAGGCGCGCCGGCTCTACGTCGCCGCCCCTATAACGATCATCGGCAATTTCGATTTGCCGACAGAAACCCTTTGGAAGATCCGATTAGGCCGTTATAATCGCCCCCGTTTCATCGGCCCACGCTTTGGGCCGCTCCCGCCACCTGTCCGAGGGGCGCTGCAGCAGGCTCGACCTGTCAGGCTCGGATGGGGCGTTGCCCGTACGGGGCTCCTCGTACAGGCACTAAACGCACAACGGCGCCCATTCGCATACATTACGAATGGAGGCTCTTCATGAGCGCTGTTATCACGCCTGCCGCTTTTACCGACTACAAAGTCGCCGACATGTCCCTGGCTGCCTGGGGCCGTCGCGAAATCATCATCGCCGAATCCGAAATGCCAGCCCTGATGGGCCTGCGTCGCAAATACTCTGGCGAACAGCCATTGAAAGGCGCAAAAATCCTCGGCTGCATCCACATGACCATCCAGACCGCCGTGCTGATCGAAACCCTGGTTGCCCTGGGTGCCGAAGTGCGCTGGTCTTCCTGCAACATCTTCTCGACCCAGGACCAGGCCGCTGCCGCCATCGCCGCCGCCGGCATCCCGGTGTTCGCCTGGAAAGGCGAGACCGAGCAAGAGTACGAGTGGTGCCTGGAGCAGACCATCCTCAAGGATGGCCAGCCATGGGACACCAACATGATCCTCGACGACGGCGGCGACCTGACCGAGCTGCTGCACAAGAAATACCCGGCCGTACTGGACAAGGTCCACGGCGTGACCGAAGAAACCACCACCGGCGTACACCGTCTGCTGGACATGCTGGCCAAGGGCGAGCTGAAGATCCCGGCCATCAACGTCAACGACTCGGTGACCAAGAGCAAGAACGACAACAAATACGGCTGCCGTCACAGCCTCAACGACGCCATCAAGCGCGGCACCGACCACCTGTTGTCGGGCAAGCAGGCGCTGGTGATCGGCTACGGTGACGTGGGCAAGGGTTCCGCCCAGTCCCTGCGCCAGGAAGGCATGATCGTCAAGGTGTCCGAAGTCGACCCGATCTGCGCCATGCAAGCCTGCATGGACGGTTTCGAGCTGGTTTCGCCGTTCATCGACGGGGTCAACGACGGCACCGAGGCCAGCATCGACAAGGCCCTGCTGGGCAAGATCGACCTGATCGTGACCACCACCGGCAACGTCAATGTCTGCGACGCCAACATGCTCAAGGCCCTGAAAAAGCGCGCCGTGGTCTGCAACATTGGTCACTTCGACAATGAAATCGACACCGCTTTCATGCGCAAGAACTGGGCATGGGAAGAAGTGAAGCCACAGGTCCACAAGGTTCACCGCACCGGCGCTGGCAGCTTCGACCCACAGAACGATGACTACCTGATCCTGCTGGCCGAAGGCCGCCTGGTTAACCTGGGCAACGCCACCGGTCACCCAAGCCGCATCATGGACGGTTCGTTCGCCAACCAGGTCCTGGCCCAGATCTTCCTGTTCGGCCAGAAATACGCCGACCTGTCGCCAGCCCAGAAAGCCGAGCGTCTGACCGTGGAAGTACTGCCGAAGAAACTCGACGAAGAAGTGGCCCTGGAAATGGTCCGCGGTTTCGGCGGCGTGGTCACCAAGCTGACCAAGCAACAGGCTGACTACATCGGCGTCACCGTCGAAGGCCCGTTCAAGCCGCACGCTTATCGCTACTGATCGGTGCTATTGCCTGCTCTCCTTGTGGGAGCGGGCTTGCTCGCGAAATCGGTTCATCATTCAACATTGATGCGCCTGACACTCCGCCTTCGCGGGCAAGCCCGCTCCCACATTGTGCTGCGCAAGGTCTCCAAGCCCACGAGTTTCCAAGGATATGACCATGTCCCAAGACCGTCGCTACAGCTTCGAGTTCTTCCCGACGAAGACCGATGCTGGGCATGAAAAGCTGATCGCCACTGCTCGCCAGTTGGCAAGCTACAACCCTGATTTTTTCTCCTGCACCTACGGCGCCGGCGGTTCGACCCGTGACCGTACGCTGAATACCGTGCTGCAGCTCGAAAGCGAAGTCAAAGTCCCGGCCGCACCGCACTTGTCCTGCGTGGGTGACAGCAAGGACGACCTGCGCAGCCTGCTGACCCAATACAAGGCCGCAGGGATCAAGCGCATCGTAGCCCTGCGCGGCGACCTGCCCTCGGGCATGGGCATGGCCAGCGGCGAGCTGCGCCACGCCAATGAACTGGTTGAGTTCATTCGCGAAGAAACCGGCGAGCACTTCCACATTGAAATCGCCGCCTATCCGGAGATGCACCCCCAGGCGCGCAATTTCGAAGACGATTTGCGCAACTTCGTGCGCAAGGCCAACGCCGGCGCCAGCAGCGCAATCACCCAGTACTTCTTCAACGCCGACAGCTATTTCTATTTCGTCGAGCGCGTTCGCCAGATGGGTGTCGAGATTCCGGTAGTGCCGGGAATCATGCCGATCACCAACTACAGCAAGCTCGCACGCTTCTCTGACGCCTGCGGCGCGGAGATCCCCCGATGGATCCGCAAGCAACTGGAAGCCTACGGCGACGACACCGCCAGCATCCAGCGCTTCGGTGAAGAGGTCATCACGCAGATGTGTGAACGCTTGCTACAGGGCGGCGCACCGGGGCTGCACTTCTATACCCTGAACCAGGCAGAGCCTAGCCTCGCGGTGTGGAACAATCTCAAGCTGCCGCGTTAAAGCCAACTTGATGTGTACGCAAAGGCCCTGGCACAACCAGGGCCTTTTTTGATCCCGTCCAAGCAAAGCCCCAGCCCGCGTGCCAGAGCGCTCTAGCTATTTGACAGGCTCTCGTCGTAACCTCCGGTCATGCCTGTAATCGCCCGTTTAACGACACTTCTTCTCTTGTGCCTGAGCTTCGCTGCCCAGGCCGAGAAATTGCGCATTGTCACCGAACCCTGGGCACCCTATGTCTACGAGGAAAACGGCAAGATCCTCGGCTTGGACTATGAAACAACAGCCATCGTCTTCAAGCGCCTGGGCATCGACGTCGAATGGCAGTTGCTGCCCTGGAAGCGCTGCCTGGCGATGCTGGAACAGGGGTTGGCGGACGGTGCGCTGGACATCTTCCACAGCGACGAGCGCGACGCCCTGCTGCTTTACCCCAGCGAACCGCTGTCGGACGTCGAGTTTGTGATGTTCTATGCCAACGCCCGGCCTCATCCATTTCGTACGCTCGATGAACTCGATGGACTGACCGTGGGGACCTCGCCAGGTTATCTGTATAGCCAGGCTTTCAGGGAATCGTCCCGATTCAAACGGGAGACTGCGCCGACTCATGAAGCCAACTTCGGCAAATTGCAATTGGGTCGGATCGACCTGCTCATTACCGACCGCCGGGTGGGCCGGCATGTGCTCAAGGCGCTGCAACTAGGCGACCAGATCACGGAGAACCCTTTGGTCGTCAGCCGACAAAGCCAATACCTGGCGGTACGGCGCAAGGCCGGCATGGATTTGCTCGTGCAACGCTTCGGCGCAGAACTCAAGCGTTTCAAGCATGAGCCGGCCTACGCCGAACTGAGTGCCCGATATGGCGCAGGCTCCAGTGCCAACGTTGCGCCGCGCGACACCGTGCCACGCTGAAATACGCCGTTGAGCAGCAGGAAAGCGGCGCACGGCGATTGCTCTGTTATACTCCGGCCTTCCCGCCAGGCTCACGCCCGGACGCCCGGTCTTGCAAAAGGCATCCCGACACCGCTACAGCGCAGCTTCCAGCCCGCGCGAGCCCTGTCCGGACCCGCCTTCCAGACCCGGCAGGACCGGACGGGATGAGGTCTTCGATCGACCATCATTCGCGCCAGGCAAGACTATCCCATTGGGCCAGGCCCTCACTAAAAACAGGATTACTCATGTCCTTTGCTTCCCTCGGTCTCTCCGAGGCTTTAGTCGGCGCCATCGAAGCCGCCGGCTACACCCAGCCTACCCCGGTGCAACAGCGGGCCATCCCCGCCGTGTTGCAAGGTCGCGACCTGATGGTCGCCGCACAGACAGGTACGGGCAAGACCGGCGGTTTCGCCCTTCCGATCCTGGAACGGCTGTTCCCGAACGGTCACCCGGACAAATCCCAGCGTCATGGCCCGCGCCAACCGCGCGTACTGGTCCTGACGCCTACCCGCGAACTGGCGGCCCAGGTGCACGAGAGCTTCAAGGTCTACGCTCGTGACCTGAAATTCGTCAGTGCCTGCATTTTTGGCGGTGTCGGCATGAACCCGCAGGTCCAGGCCATGGCGCGCGGCGTCGACGTGCTGGTGGCCTGCCCCGGTCGCCTGCTGGACCTCGCCGGCCAGGGCAGCGTCGATCTGTCCCACGTGGAAATCCTCGTGCTGGACGAAGCCGACCGTATGCTCGACATGGGTTTTGTCCATGATGTGAAGAAAGTCCTGGCCCGCCTTCCAGCCAAGCGCCAGAACCTGCTGTTTTCGGCGACCTTCTCCAAGGACATCACCGACCTGGCCGGTAAGCTGTTGCACAACCCGGAACGCATCGAAGTCACGCCGCCGAACACCACGGTCGAGCGCATTGAACAACGCGTATTCCGCCTTCCAGCCAGCCACAAGCGTGCCCTGCTGGCGCACCTGATCACCACCGGCGCCTGGGAACAGGTCCTGGTTTTCACCCGCACCAAGCATGGCGCCAATCGCCTGGCCGAATACCTCGACAAACACGGCCTGCCCGCCGTCGCGATCCATGGCAACAAGAGCCAGAACGCTCGTACCAAGGCCCTGGCCGACTTCAAGGCCGGCGAAGTGCGCATCCTGGTGGCCACCGACATCGCCGCACGCGGCCTGGACATCGATCAGTTGCCTCACGTCGTCAACTTCGAGTTGCCCAACGTCGATGAAGACTATGTGCACCGTATCGGCCGTACTGGCCGGGCCGGTCGTTCGGGCGAAGCGATTTCCCTGGTCGCGCCGGACGAGGAAAAGCTGCTCAAGAGCATTGAGCGCATGACCAAGCAGAAGATTCCCGACGGCGACCTGATGGGCTTCGATGCCAGCACGATCGAGGCCGAGAAGCCTGAAGTGCGCGAGCGTCCGGACGTCCGCAACCCGCGTAACCCAAGAGGCCCGCGTGGCGATGGCCCGAATGGCAGCGGTGGCGGTCGCAAGGACAAAGGAAAAGACAAGGGCAAGGAAAAGCCGGCCAGCAACGGTCGCGGCGAACGCCCGGCCCGCGAGCAGAAACCCCGCGAGGGCTCCCCAGCCCGTGAGCAGCAGCGCCCGGCACCTCGCGCCGCAGCTGATCGCGGCCCGGCCGACCGCGCCCCAGACGAGTTCCTGGACGACGATATCGACAATTTCGGCAACCGCGTCGACTACGTACCCCAGCAGAAACCGGCCGCAGGCCGCGGCCGCCGCCCAGGCGCCCCGGCACAAGGCGCAGGTTCAGGAGCACCGCGCAATGGCCAGCCCCAAGGGCGCCAGAACGGACCGCGCAACAGCAACGGTTCGTCCACCGGCACCCCACCGGCCAAGCGCAACGGCCCGCGCAACGGTGCGCCACGTGACGGCCAGGCCCGTCGTGAAGACTCCCGTCCACGACGTCCAGCCCGTGGCGACGACCAGGCTCGCCAGGAGCCCGCGGTGCAGAACCCGCGTGGCAACCAGCCGAAAATCATCCACAAGGAATCGAAAACCGATCGTTTCCCGACGCCTGAACAGCTGGATCAACTGCCAAGCCGTCCGCGTGGCGAAAAACCGGCCTTGCTGACACGCAATCGCTGAGTTTTCCCAAGCCATGAAAAATGCCCCGGGTCTCGCGACCCGGGGCATTTTTTTTGGCCCAACACAATTCCAAATGTGGGAGCGAGCTTGCTCGCGATGGCGGCAGTCCTGTCACATTAAGGTTGGCTGATGCACCGCTATCGCGAGCAAGCTCGCCCCCACAGGGTCCTTTGTATCACCCGGAACCCGGTGCAATAAAAAACGCCCCTGACCGCAAGACCAGGGGCGTTTTTTCGTCAGGCGCGAACGTTACTTCGCTTTGACACCTTCAAACGAGATGTACAGCTCAACGGCGTCGGATTGCGGACCCAGGTCCATCATTTTTCCGAAGTCGGAACGCTTGATGGTGGTGGTGCCCTCAAAGCCAGCGCGGTAGCCGCCCCATGGATCCTTGCCCTCACCCAGGAATGTCGCTTTCACCACGATTGGCTTGGTGACGCCGTGCAAGGTCAGATCACCCGTCACGTCGGCAGTGTCCTTGCCGTCGGCGTTTTTACCAGTGGGCTTGACGCCGGTGGATACGAATTTGGCGTCAGCGTATTTGGCCACTTCCAGGAAGTCTTTGCTGGCAATGTGTTTGTCGCGCTCGGCGTGGTTAGTGAAAACACTGGCGGTACGAACGTTGAACTCGATCTTGCTGGCTTCAGGCTTGGCGGCGTCGAAGCTGAACTTGCCGTCGATGTCCTTGAAGGTACCGGTGATGTAGCTATAGCCCAGGTGGCTGATCTTGAAATCAACGAAGGCGTGCTGGCCTTCCTTGTCGACCACATAGTCGGCAGCCATGGCCTGGCCGGCGGACAGCAGGGCAGAACCGATTGCCAGGGCGGCGAGCGTCTTTTTCAACATGCTTTCTATTCCTTTGGAGTCGAGGTTGAACATCAGGCTTGGCGCCCCAGCATGCGCTTGAGGGTCGCGTCACGGTCGATAAAGTGGTGTTTCAATGCTGCCAACGCATGGAGGCCGGAAAAAATTACCAGCGCCCATGCGAGGTACAGGTGGATCTGGCCGGCGACGTCTGCCTGGTCGGGCAGTCCGGACACCAGCGCGGGCACTTCAAACAGACCAAACACCGAGATCCCGACACCGTCTGCGGTGGAAATCAGGTAGCCGGCGATCATCACGGCAAACAGCCCGAGATACAGTGCGCTATGGCCAACCTTGGCGCCTACGCGGGTGAGACGACCATAGGTTTCCAGGGTCGGTGGCGGTGGGCTGACAAAACGCCAGAGCACTCGCAGCACCATCACCGCCAACAGCACCAGGCCGATGCTCTTGTGCAGCTCCGGCGCGTCTTTGCGCCAGGAACTGTAGTAATCCAGCCCGACCATCCACAGGCCCAGCGCAAACAACCCGTACACCGCCAGGGCAACGGCCCAATGCGAAACGATGCTGACCCAGCCATAGCGAGAAGAAGAGTTGCGTAGCTGCATTGCTCATATCCTGTAAAAACTTCGGCCAAGACTAGCGAGTTATCTATCGATTTAAAGCGGAAATTTTCGCTTTGAAATATCGAGAAATACGATCATCAGTCTGGGAGGGGTGCGTTAAGGAAAGATTAAAGCGGATGCGTTGCGTGGTGGCGAGGGGAAGCGGGCATGGATCCCGCAGGGTGGAAGGGGCTCATCGCGAATGCTGTTCATTTTGAGGGCTTCGGTAAACCCGTGGCGAGGGAGCTTGCTCCCTCGCCACGGGGCCATCGTTTCTCTTGAATGAACCCGAATAAAAAAAGCGGCCCACGGGCCGCGTTTTTTTTACACCTGAACGTTATTGAGCCTTGGTCTCAGTAGCCGTCGCCGGTTTGGCCACCGGCTTCTTCACCGGCTCGGCCTTTTTCGCCGGAGCCTTGGCCGGGGCTTTTTTTGCCGGTGCCTTGGCGGCCGGTTTTTTCGCTGCTGGCTTGGCCGCCGCTTTCTTGGCCGGCTCGACTTTCGCCGGGGCCGGCGCGGGTGGTTCTACCGGGGCCGGCGCTGGAGCAGGTGCAGGCGCAGGAGGCGGGGCTACCGGCTCGGGGGCCTTGACCGGCTCCGGCTTCTTGTCGTCATCCGAGCCACCGAACAGGTTGCTGAAGAAGTTGCCCTTCTTCGCCGCCGCCGCGGCCGGGGCGACCTTCGGTGGTTCGAAGGATTTGCCTGCAGCCAGGTCTTCAACCTGGCTGGCGGCACGTTGACCGCTGCGCAGCGCGCCTTCCAGCGTGCCTGGGTACATGGCGTCGGTGTGTTCACCGGCAAAGGCTACGCGCTGCAAGGGCTTTTCCCACAGGCGCCAGTATTTGCTGATCTGGCCCGGACCAAACGCCAGGTACGCGCCGCCCATGGACGGGTCGGTGCTGTAGCGACGAATTTCATAACCGGTGAACGCACCACGGGCCTGCGGATAAAACGCGTGCAGGCGGATCAGCACCTGGTCGACCATCTGCTTGTCGCCGAAGGCCTGCATCACCCGGGCGTTGTCGCCGGACAGGTTGATGACTACGTTGGCCCCGCCCTTCATGGCCGGCTCGATCCACATCATGCCCAGGCCGGTGTTGCTATAGATCTCGCCCGACATGCGCGCCTTGCTGTCCCAGACCGGGGTCTTGAACTTGAGCATGATCTGGTCGCGCCAGCCGTAGTTGGTGCCTTTGATCGCGCCTTGGTGCTGGGCGTCCAGGGCCGGGGTCAATTGGATCTTGTTCAACGCCCGCAGCGGCACCGCGAGTACGACGTAGTCAGCCTGGTAGCCGACGCTGCCGACCTTGACGGTGACGCCGTCCTTGTCCTGGGAAATGGCCGAAACCGGGGAGCCGGTCTTGATTGTTTTCAGTTGCTTGACGAATGCCTGGGCCAACACCGGGCTGCCCCCGAGCAGGCGCGAGGCGCGCAGGTCACGGTCGGACACGCCGCGATAGACGCGGTTCTGCTGGGCGAAATACAGCAGAGAGAGGCGCGACGGTTCGTCATAGCGCGTACGAATTTCCTGGTTGACCAATTGCCGCGCGGTGGCAGGCAGTTGCAGGCGGTCGAGCCAGTTGGACACGGTGATCTGGTCGAGCGCATGCAGCGTGCTGGTGGCCGCCGGGTTCAGCGGATCGTCGATGGAGCGCGCCAATTCGTCCAGGGTGGTCTCGTAGCGCTTGAGCGCTTCGGCGGTGGCGGGTTGCTTGGTCGCCAGGTCAGCGGCGGTGAAATAAGTGCCGTCGATCAGGTAACTCGGGGTACGCACGAATTCCGGGGCCGGGGTGGTGCTCAGCTTGAACGTCGAAACGTATTTATTCAGCACAGGCTGAGTCTTTTCGTTGCCGATCCACTCACTGGTGGCCATGCCCGAACGGCCGCCCAGGCTCGGCTTGGCTTCCAGCAGGGTCACGGCCCAGCCCTTGTTCTGCAGCTCATAGGCCGCCGTCAGTCCGGCCAGCCCACCGCCGATGACGATGGCCGTCGGTTGCTTGTCCTTGGCCAGCGCCGAAACGCTGAACAGCCCTATCATCACCAGCGCACAGGCGCGCAGCCAACCAGCAGACATTCAGCGAACTCCGGAATAAAGCGTAAGAATTTTCGATTTTTTCGAGCCAGTCGGCTCTCGGTCTTTCGAGCCAGTCGGCTCAGGAACCGCGAAGAATACGTCAGCCATCAAAAGGCCGCCAGCGACGTCTATCGCCTGGCTCAAAGTAGCGACAACGACACAATGGGTTGTCCGCCGGGCCGCCATTGCATAGGCTTGCGCGATTGTTTTGCCCGCGCCCGCCGCGAGCCGCCTCGAGGAGACTGTACATGGGCCTGAATAACCAGTGGATGCAACGCGATCTCGCGGTACTGTGGCACCCCTGCACCCAGATGAAAGATCACGAACAGCTGCCGCTGATCCCTATCAAGCGCGGCGAAGGCGTGTGGCTGGAAGACTTCGAAGGCAAGCGCTACCTCGACGCGGTGAGTTCGTGGTGGGTCAACGTATTCGGCCACGCCAACCCGCGCATCAACCAACGCATCAAGGATCAGGTCGATCAGTTGGAGCATGTGATCCTCGCCGGCTTCAGCCACCAGCCGGTGATCGAGCTGTCCGAGCGCCTGGTGAAGATGACGCCGGATGGCCTGACCCGGTGCTTCTACGCCGATAACGGCTCGTCGTGCATCGAAGTGGCGATGAAGATGAGCTTTCACTACTGGATCAATCGCGACCAGCCCGCCAAGAAACGCTTCGTCACCCTGAGCAACAGCTACCACGGCGAAACCATCGCCGCGATGTCGGTGGGCGACGTGCCGTTGTTCACCGAGACCTACAAGGCGCTGCTGCTGGACACGATCAAAGTGCCGAGCCCCGACTGCTACCACCGCCCCGAAGGCATGGGTTGGGAGGAGCATTCGCGGAATATGTTCGCCGCCATGGAGCAAACCCTGGCCGAGCACCACGAAACGGTGGCGGCGGTGATTGTCGAGCCGCTGATCCAGGGCGCCGGCGGCATGCGCATGTATCACCCGGTGTACCTGAAGCTGCTGCGCGAGGCCTGCGATCGCTATGGCGTGCACCTGATCCACGACGAAATCGCCGTCGGCTTCGGCCGCACCGGGACGATGTTTGCCTGTGAACAGGCCGGTATCACACCGGATTTCCTTTGCCTGTCCAAGGCCCTGACCGGCGGCTACCTGCCGCTGGCGGCGTGCATGACCACCGATGACGTCTACAGCGCGTTCTACGATGACTACCCGACCCTGCGCGCCTTCCTCCATTCCCACAGCTACACCGGCAACCCGCTGGCCTGCGCCGCTGCCCTGGCGACGTTGGATATTTTCGAAGAAGACAACGTCATCGAAACCAACAAGGCGCTGGCCCAACGCATGGCGAGCGCCACCGCGCACCTGGCCGATCACCCGAACGTTGCGGAGGTGCGCCAGACCGGCATGGTGCTGGCCATCGAGATGGTCAAGGACAAGGCCAGCAAAACCGCTTATCCGTGGCAGGAGCGCCGTGGCCTGGCGGTGTTCCAGCATGCCCTGGAGCGCGGCGCGTTGCTGCGGCCGCTGGGCAGCGTGGTGTATTTCCTGCCGCCGTATGTCATCACGCCGGAGCAGATTGATTTCCTGGCTGAAGTGGCCAGTGAAGGCATCGACATCGCCACCCGGGACAAGGTCAGCGTGGCAGTGCCGAAGGACTTCCACCCGGGCTATCGCGATCCGGGCTGAATCCCGGCTTTCTGTTGAAACACTGTTGTGGTGAGGGGATAAATCCCCTCGCCACAGGTTTAACTATTTAGAGATTCGAAATGAGACTGTCCCGCTTCTTCATCGACACCCCCCTGAGCCTCGGCGACCACGAGCTGCCCGAAGCCCAGGCCCATTACATCGGCCGTGTGCTGCGCATGGCCGAGGGCGATGCGGTGCAGGTATTCGACGGCTCAGGCCAAGAGTTTCGCGGCACCCTGGCCGAGGTCGGCAAGAAACGTGTGCGCGTGCAACTCGACGAACAATTTGCCGGACAGGCCGAGTCGCCCCTGCGCATCCACCTCGGCCAGGGTCTGTCCCGGGGCGAGCGCATGGACTGGGCGATCCAGAAGGCTACCGAGCTGGGGGTCAGCGAGATCACGCCAATCTTCACCGAGCGCTGCGAAGTACGTCTCAAGGACGAGCGCGCCGACAAGCGCCTGCTGCATTGGCGCCAGGTGGCGATCAGCGCCTGCGAGCAATGTGGGCGCTCCACCGTGCCGGTGATCCATCCGCCACTGTTGCTGGCCGACTGGTTGAAGCAGGCCGAGGCCGAATTGAAGCTGGTGCTGCACCCGGTGGCCGATCCACTGGTCAGCCATGCCAAGCCTTCGACCCTGGCGTTCCTGATCGGTCCCGAGGGCGGGTTGTCGGATGCCGAAGTCGAGCAGGCCAAGACCGCCGGCTACCACGCCGCCCGCCTCGGCCCCCGCGTGCTGCGTACCGAAACCGCGCCGGTGGTGGCGTTGGCGGTGGCGCAGCAGTTGTGGGGGGATTTCTGAGCCTCGGCGACCACTGAAGATCAACTGTGGGAGCGAGCCTGCTCGCGATTGCGGTGAATCAGTCGACACTTGCACAGGCTGACCCACCGCTATCGCGAGCAAGCTCGCTCCCACAGGAATCATCGGTGCAGCGCGATCACTGCACCGGCTCACTCGTCGGCTTGGCAATGATCGCCTTCAACTCGCTGGTCATCGGGAATTCCAGGTTCAAGCCCTTGGGCGGGATCGGCTGCTGGAACCAACGCTCGTAGATCGCGTTGATCTCCCCTGACTTGTACAGGTCCGCCAGGGTCGCGTTGACCAGCGCGAGGAATTGCGGATCGTCCTTGCGCACCATGCAGCTGTAGATTTCCCGCGACTGCTCTTCCCCGACCACGACCCATTTATGCGGATCGCGCGCCTTGGCCCGCTCGCCGTACAGCAGCGCGTCGTCCATGTAGAACGCCGCCGCCCGCCCGGTCTCGAGCATCTGGAAGGCTTCGCCGTGGTCCTTGGCACTGATGACGAACATGTCGACCTTGTTGTCCTGGTTGTAGCTCTTCAGGAACCGCTCGTTGGTCGTGCCGGCGGTGGTCACCACATTCTTGCCGCGCAGGTCGGCGAAGCTGTGGATGCCGCTGTCCTTGGCCGTCAACAGTTGGCCCTTCACGTAAATGAAACCGTAGGAAAACGCCACTTGCTTCTGCCGCTCGGCGGTCACGCCGGTGGAACCGCACTCCAGGTCCACGGTGCCGTTCTGCACCAGCGGGATGCGTGTCTGGGACGTGACGAGGTTGTACTTCACGTTCAGTTGCGGCAATGCCAATTGTTGCTGGATGCGCGCGACAATCTTGCCTGCCAGCTCCACCGAATAGCCCATCGGCTTGCCGCTGTTGTCCGCGACGTAGGAAAACGGCACCGAAGCGTCGCGATAGCCCAGGGTGATGCTCTTGCTGCTGGCGATCTTGCCCAGCGTGCCGGCCGGCGGCGCTTCATTGGCGAATGCCGCAGCGCTCAGCAGCAGGCTCAGGGTACAGCCGATCAACGTGATTTTTTGCATTGTTATTCTCCGTTGCGGGTGGGTCAGGCGGCGCGGGGCGTGAGGCCTCGCATGTCGATGGAAGGTGTACGTTGGCGGATCAGCTCACTGAGCAAGCGGCCGCTGCCGCAGGCCAGGGTAAAGCCCAAGGCACCATGGCCCAGGTTGAGCCACAGGTTGCGGTAGCCGGTGGCACCAATCAGGGGGACGCCGCTGGGCGTGGCCGGACGCATGCCCGCCCACTCGATAGCGCGTTCGTAATTCCCGGCCAGCGGCAAGGTGTCCATCGCCTGGCGCCGGATAAGGGCCAGGCGCCTGGGGTCCGGTGCCGGGTCGAAACCGACAATGTCGACCATCGCCGCCACCCTCAATTGTTCACCGATGCGAGCGTAGACCACCTTGCGGTCATAGTCGGTGATGCTCAGCTCCGGCGCCCGGTGCCGCGCCTCGATCGGTACCGTCAGGCTGTAGCCCTTGAGGGGATACAGCGACAATCGCAGCCCGGGTAATGCGAGCGCTGCGCTGCGATGACCCGCGGCGATCACCAAGGCGTCTACGTCCAGGCGATGTCCGCCCAGGTCGATTGCCTGCACCGTGCCGTTGGCATGATGGAGAGCGGTCACCGCACGCCCTAGCAAAAACTCGCAGCGCCCCGAAGCCCGGAGCCGCGCCGCCAATTGCAGGCAGAACGCATGGCAATCGGCGGCCTCCTCGTCCGGCGTATAGATCCCGCCCACGAACGGCACGTCAGCCAGTGCCGGCTCCAGGCTCGCGCACTCCTCGAGGCCCAGTACTTGTTGATGATCAAGGTCAGTCACCCGTCGCCGAGCATGTTCGAAATGGCCGGCATTTCGAAACGTCACCAACTTGCCGTTGCGCCGCCAGTCGAAGCCGTCGAGGCGATCCTCTTCGCGCCAAGTCTGCAATGTCGCCTGGCTCAGCAACGCCAGGCGCAACAGGTGCTCACCGTTGCGGCGGTTGACCGAGGTCCGGCACGCCCCGATGAATGCCGCCATCCAGCGCCATTGGGCCGGGTCGAGGCGCGGGCGCAACTTCAGCGGCGAATCCGCGCGCAACATCCAGCCCAGGGCTTGCCACGGCACCCCGGCATCCGCCAGCGGCGTGACGTAGCGATAGGACAACTGCCCGCCATTGGCGAAGCTGGTTTCGCTGCCCAACGCGTCCCGAGCTTCGACAAGCGTGACGTCGATGCCTTCGCGAACCAGCGCATAAGCCGTCGCCAGCCCGATCACGCCGCCACCGATGATGCAAACCCGCTGAGCCATGTCCGTCTCGCACCTGTTTCGAATGGCCCAAGGTTAGGATCGGATGACAGCGTTCGAACAATGAATAAAGATGGGCTTCCTATAAACAAAGGTTATGGGCTCGCCATGCGCCTTCGTCATATCGAGATTTTCCAGGCCATCCGCCAGACCGGCTCCATCAGCGGCGCCGCGCAGTTGTTGCATGTCTCCCAGCCGGCGGTGACCAAGGTGTTGCAGCATGCCGAGCAGCAGTTGGGCTTTGCGCTGTTCCTGCGGGTGCGCGGCAAGTTGCAGGCCACGCCCGAAGCGCTGGAGCTGGAGCGCGAAGTAGACAAGGTCAGCGAAAGCCTGCAAGGCGTGTGGCGCCTGGCCCAGAGCCTGCGCCGCGAGCCGGGGCACAGCCTGCGGATCGGCGCCACGCCGGCCTTGGCGCTGTCATTGCTGCCGACGGCGGTTCATCAATGGACCCAACGTTACCCGGACATCGTCTGCGAGTTATCCAGCGCCCACAGCCGCGAACTGACGCAGAACCTGCTGATGCGCGAAATCGACGTCGCCCTGACCCTGCAACCGCCCGATCACCCCGGCCTCAAGGCCCAGCCCCTGGCCAGCGGCGTGTTGGTTGCCCTGGCCCCCAGCGGCCATTGGCCCGAGGCGGCGATCGGCACGCCCATGCCGTTGCAGGCCCTGGCCGGCGCGCCGTTGATCGGCCTGTCCAGCACCGACCCGTTGTCAGCCAGGCTGGACGGCTACCTCAAGTCGGTGGAACCACCGCCACGCGTCAGCATTTCCGTACAGACCTATTCACTGGCCCGGGCCATGGTCGAATCCGGCGCCGGGCTGGCGGTGATCGACCCGTTCACGGCTTTAGGCGCTTCGCGCTCCCGCACGGCCATCCGGCCCTTGTCGCCGCCGCTGCCCATTTCCCTCTACGCGGTGACCCGGGCCAACGAGGCCCCGGCCCATACGATGGGCGCCTTGCTGGAGATCTTCGCCAGCCAGGCCCAGGCACAACTGGATCGTCTGTTTGCAGGTGCTCAAAGCACGTAGAACAGGATCGCGACGAAATGCAGCAGGCTGCCAGCGATGACAAACAGGTGCCAGATGCCATGGGCATGGCGCAGGCGCTGGTCGAGGGCGAAAAAAATGATGCCCACCGTGTAAAGCACGCCGCCCGAAGCCAGCCAGGCGAACCCGGCGCTGCCCAGCGCCGCCAGCAACGGCTTGACCGCCACCAGGACGATCCAGCCCATCACCGCATAAATGACGATCGACAGGATCCGTGCTTCGGAGCGTGGCTTGATTTCCTGGAGGATGCCGATCACGGCCAGCCCCCAGACGATCCCGAACAAGGTCCAGCCCCACGGCCCGCGCAGCGTCACCAGGCAGAACGGCGTGTAGCTGCCGGCGATCAGCAGATAGATCGAAAAATGATCGACCTTTTGCATGATCGCTTTCTTGCGCCCACGCACGCTGTGGTACACCGTCGAGGCGCTGTACAGCACCAGCAAGGTGAACCCGTAGATCGCCACGCTGACGATCTTCCACGGATCGCCCGCCATCCCGGCAATCACCAGCAACCACACCGCGCCGATAAACGCCGCGACCGCCCCCACCAGGTGCGTCCAGGCGTTGAGTCGTTCCCCGTGATACATCCAATCCCACCCCATATTCCGAAACTGGCGCCAAGGCTCAGGCTTGGCGCGGCAAAGTGCAATAAATTGCTTTTTCAAATTGCGATACAGCTCTTGTGGCGAGGGGATTTATCCCCGCTGGGCTGCGCAGCAGCCCCAAATCCTGTCACCCCGGTGTGTCAGGCCGATGGCATTCAGATGTATTGGGGCCGCTTCGCGGCCCAGCGGGGATAAATCCCCTCGCCACAGATTAACCCTCTAAAAAGAGTCGATTGGGGCACAATCAGCCCATACGAATAAGAGTCCGCCCCCCATGCTGATCGACGAAGAATTGACCCTGAAGAAACTCGAGGTGTTCCTGGCCTTCATGCGCACCGGTAACCTCGCGCGGGCGGCGGCCGAGTTGCAGACCAGCAACGTCAGCGTGCACCGGGCCATTCATTCGCTGGAGAGCGCCTTGCGTTGCCCATTGTTCAAGCACGAGGGCCGCAACCTCACCCCCTTGGAAAGCGCCTATGTGCTGGAAGAGCGAGCGCAGAAACTCATCCAGGACGTGATCGAAAGCGTGCGCCTGACCCGCGAGGCGGCTGGTTTTTCCGCCGAGCGCTTCAAGCTTGGCTCGCTGTACTCGCTGACGGTCAAGACCGTGCCGCAGCTGATCATGGGCCTGAAGATCCGCCGCAGCGAACTCAATATCGACCTGATCATGGGTTCCAACATCGACCTCCTGTACAAGCTCAAGAACATGGAAGTCGATGCGATCCTGGTGTCGCTGGACGACAGCGTCAACGACCCGGACTGCGAACAGATCCAGCTGTTTTCCGATGACATCTTTCTTGCCACGCCAGCCGACTCACCCTTCGCCCAGCGCAGCGAAGTCGACCTGGCCGAAGTGCGCGACGAAACCTTCATCACCCTGACCCAGGGCTTTGCCACGCACCAGGACGGCAATCGGGTGTTCAAGCAGGCGGGGTTCGAGCCGAAGGTGGCGATGCAGGTCAACGATATCTTTACCCTGCTGAGCATGGTCAGCTCCGGGGTGGGTTATGCCCTGCTGCCGGGCAGGATCGCGGCGGTCTACGAAAACCGGGTGAAACTGATCCCGTTGCAGGAAAAGTACCGGTTGCAGCAGCACATCGGCGTGGTGTTCCTCAAGGCCAAGGAACGCGACCCGAACCTGCTGGCGCTGTTGGCGGAGTGCCGGATGTATGCCAATCGCCAGGCATAGGACGTTGTGGCGAGGGAGCTTGCTCCCGCTGGGCTGCGCCCCAGGATTTTGCGGTCGCTGCGCAACCGAGCGGGAGCAAGCTCCCTCGCCACAAAAGCAGTTCCCGATTAGCCGACAATCCCGCGCACGATGAAGTACAGCAACGAAGGCCCCAGCAGGCACCCCAGCCCGGTGTGGAACGTCGCCGTCAACGCGCCATACGGCACCAGCCGCCGATCCGTCGCGGCCAGGCCGGCAGTCACGCCACTCACGGTCCCGGCCAGGCCGCCGAAGACCATGGCCGAGCGCGGGTTGTCCAGGCCCATCCAGCGCGCCGCCATGGGCGTGCCGACCATCACGATGATCGCCTTGATCAAACCGGTGGCAATCGACAAGGCCATCACATCGGACGTGGCGCCAATCGCCGCCCCAGTCACTGGCCCGACGATGTAAGTCACCGCGCCCGCGCCGATGGTGGTCATGCTCACCGCGTCGCGATAGCCGAACAGCCAAGCGATGCTCGCGCCGACAATGAACGGCAAGACTGTGCCCAGGAGCAGTGCAATCACGCCAATCATCCCGGCTTTTTTCGCTTCGGTGGCCTGCACCTCGAACGCCGTGGCCACGATGGCGAAGTCTCGCAGCATGGCCCCGCCCATCAAGCCAATGCCGGAAAACAGCGACAGGTCGGCCAGGCCTTTCTGTCCACCCGTCATCGTCCCGCCCACCCAGGCCAGCACCAGGCCGATGACAATGGCAATCGCCGAACCGTGGATGCGGCCATACGTCAGGCGCTTGGACAGTATCACCGAGACCCACATGATCACGCCGACAAACGCAAAGGCCGTGATCAAGCCGTTATGTTCCAAGCCTTTTTCAATGAGATCCCACATGTCAGCGACCTCCCGCAGGCGTGCCAAGCGGCGTCAGTTCCACCGGCTCGTCGGGCAAGGGATCGCCCTTGTGGGTCCGGCTGATCAGCGCAATCGTGCAACCGCAGAGGACCACAGAACCTATGGCCGCCAGCACCGCCACCGGGCCGCCGTGCAGGGCAGTGACGACGTTCTGTTGCGCCGCCATCGCCACCACCACGGGAATGTACATGGCGCCCCAGAAGGCAACGCCCATTTCGCAATCCTTGGTCATGCCACCGCGCTTGTGCATCCACAAGCGTGCGCAGATCAGCAGGATCATTGCGATGCCGACCCCGCCCACATTGGACTTGACGCCCAGTAACACGCCGAGCATGTCGCCCAGGATCACCCCTGTCAGCGTACAGATCGCCAACAGTGCCACACCGTAAATAATCATTGTCGTCATCCTCAAAATGCATCGTCGAAGTTGTTGTTGTTGTGCTTCGCCAGCTTGAGTCGGTGTCTAGGGTTGGCGGAGTCCCTCCTCATGCAGCAGCGCTTGCAGCGTGTCGAGCCGCGCGCCGTCAAATGCCATGACGGTGCCTTGCTCGAACACCCGCCGCGCCAGCCCGGTGAGCACCGCGCCGGGCGGCAATTCGATTTGCAGGCGCACGCCACGCTCGTAGGCGCTCTGCACCGTGCCGCGCCAATCGACGACACGGCACATGTTGAACGCGAGGTCGTCGCGCAACGCATCGGCCTTGATCACCGGGCGGGCGCGGCTACCGCTGAGATAGCCCAGGGTCGGCGCCTTCAACGATACGTTGGCGAATGCCTCGGACAATGTCCGCGCCGGTGCCTCCAGCAACGGGCAATGGGACGGCACGCTGACCGCCAATCGGCAGGCCTTGCCGGCGCCTTGCCGCCGGGCCTTCTCGGCGACGAGGCCCATGGCTTCGTCGCTGCCGGCAATGACC
Source organism: Pseudomonas sp. BP11-1-1 (assembly GCF_052112105.1). NCBI lineage: Bacteria > Pseudomonadati > Pseudomonadota > Gammaproteobacteria > Pseudomonadales > Pseudomonadaceae > Pseudomonas > Pseudomonas sp. BP11-1-1. Next base: position 475,484 of record NZ_JAUTYU010000002.1, on the reverse strand, counting down.
ACCTGGTTGTCGGCGTTGATATTGGCCAGGTACACCGGCGTTGTTTCACTGTGCACCTGGGCCAGCAAGGTTTCCACGGCGGCGAGGTCCAGGCCGATGATCGCCGTCATGCCGTAGCCTTGCGGGTAGGCCTGCTGCATCAGTTCGCCGCGCAGGCTGACCAATCGCAGCGCATCGGCGAAACCCAGCGCACCGGCCACGACCGCTGCCGGATACGCGCCGATGGACAGTCCCGCGACGTAATCCGGTGCGAGGGCCTGCTCCAGCAGTCGACGAGCCGCCGCCACGCCGGCGATCAGCAGGCACAGCTGCACGGCGCGCGTCGATTGCAAGGCCTCGGCACTGTCCAATCGCAAGACGTCTTCATCCAGCACATCCCCCGCCTCGTCGAGAATCAGCGGCGCCAAGCCATGGAGCATGCCCACGCGCTGCGCACCCTGGCCGGGGAAGACGAAGAGGCTGCTCACGCGACCTGCTCCAGCGAAGATTGCCAAGGGTCATTCACCAGGCGCGCCTGGGTATCATCCTTGAGCAAGACCCGCCGCGATGAACCCGCCCACTCGCGCAGGGCCACGGCGCCGCAAGGCGTTTGCAACTGCATGTCCACGGCGCAGACCGAGGCATCCAGCAGCGCCAGCACTTCCTTGGCCTGGAGACGACCCAGACGCCGCGGCGTGCGCAGGATCAAATCCAGGTCGCTGCGTTCATGCAATGCCTCGACGCCGGTGGCCAATTCGAAGCCGGCGCTGCCGCCCACGCCCCAGCTCCAACCACCGGCGTCGAGCAAGGGTCGCAACTGCGCCAGGGCTATCAATGCCGGCAGGTCACGACGGGATTCGACGTGGCAAAGGTCTTCCGGGCGCACTCGGTGCTGGATCGCAGCCATAGACATCGATGTGGCGTAGCGCTGTTCGCGGGAGCGACCGCGCACGCCCACCGCGACATGCCCAGGCGAGGAAAGCGCACGGCGCACCACTACCGGTTGCCCGAGGTCCAGCGACTCGACGGCCCAGCCCGGCGCATCCGCAGGCAACTGCGAGGCAGTCATCCCCCAGAGCAGGTCATGGGCCAGGAACGTGCTCACCACTGCGCCCTCAGCAATTGGCGAACGGTGCTCGAAGCGGCGCGATGGGTCGAGCCCAGGCGATTGGTCAAATCCCGAGGTGCACCAGCCAGGTCATTGATCGCTTGTTGCAGGCAATCAATCACCCGGCCCAGATCCGCCGCCGTCGGCTGCTCGATCTGTTCCACCGACAGGGTTTCCCAGAGCAGCCCCAGGCTGGCGTAGCTGTCGATGTCATAGGCCATCGGCGGCACGCTGGCGGCCAGGGCTTCGAGTTCTTCGACACTGCGCAGGGTCACTCGCGCCGCCGAGGCCTTGCCCATGGCATGAACCATCACGCCCGGGTCGCGCAGGGCGATCAACCGGTTGGCCTGGTAGCCGTGGGCGAGGAACGCACCGGACATCGCCTTGCCCACCAGCAAGCCAATCACCGGATGCCCGGCCAATCGGGCGCGGGCATAACTGTCCGCCGCGCCGGCCAGCGCCTGATGAATCCCGAGGGCTTCTTCGCGACGGCCATAAGCCTGGCTGGGCACGTCGACTATGGCGACCAGCGCACGTTTGCGCGGCGCATTGCGGTCGGCTTCAATGGCATCGTCCACCGCCTTGGCGAGGCCCCAGCCTTCGAGCAAGCCGACTTCGCCGTTGCGTGCTCGAGGAAAACGGTTGGCGGGATCGGCCACCACGGCGAACAGGCGCGCAGTTTGTTCGCCCAGTTGGACATCGGCGACTTTCAGCGAAGCCGGCAGGCCGGCCAACGCCTCGGCACCACCGCTCAGGGCCTCAAACCAGCGCAGGCCTCTCAATGAATACGAAGTCATGGACGTTCTCCCTGATACAGCTGGCGAACCGCTGCCGGTTCGATTTGCACTTCGGTGTCCAAGCGGGCCAGGCGTTGCAGGAACAGTTCGGCCTGACCGCTGCGATGTTTGTCGGGCACACCCAAGTGCAATAGTTCTTTGACCTGCTGGCGAATCTGCGCGACGTCGTCGGCAGCGTATCGGTCCACCAATCCAGTGGCGTAACGCTGTTCGCCGCCGGTCAGGCTCCAGATGAACGGGCGATCGCGGGAGTCGTATTCTTCGAGGCCGGCTTCCTGCTCGATCACCTGAGGGCCGTTCAGGCCCAATCGCGCTTCTTGGGTCACCAGCAGATAACTGCACAACCCGGCGGCGATGGACATGCCGCCAAAGCAGCCGACGCTGCCGGCCACCACGCCGATCACCGGCTGGAACTGGCGCAGGTCGACAATCGCTGAGTGAATCTCGGCAATCGCCGCCAGCCCGAGGTTGGCCTCTTGCAAACGCACGCCACCGGTTTCCAGCAGCAGCACGGCGCGAGTCGGAATGCCTTTGCGGTTGTCTTCGGCCGCCAGTTCCAAGGCTCCAGCAATCTTCGCCCCGCCGACTTCACCGAGGCTGCCACCCTGGAACGCGCCTTCGATGGCAGCCACGACAACCGGCAGACCGTCGAGGTTGCCCTTGGCGATCACTACGCCGTCGTCGCTCTGCGGCACCACGCCCTGGCGTAGCAGCCACGGCGACATGACGCGCTGGAACGGATCGAGCAGTTCACGGAACGTTCCCTTGTCGAGCAAGGCCCTGGCCCGTTGCCGGGCACCGAGTTCGACGAAGCTGTGCTTGTTGAGCAACGCTGCGCTGTCAGTCATGGCCGATCTCCTCGAAACCTTGCTCCAGGCGCAGACGCACCACGCCGGGGGTGGCGCCGAAATCATGGATGTCGATGCTCATTGCCGGCGGCGTCTGGCCGTCGAACATGCGGGTGAACAAATGCTGCCAGCGTTGCTCGCTGCCGTTGACCGAGGTCTGCACGTGGATGGTCAATTTGCCCGCCAGTCCCGGTTCGATCAGTACTTCCAGGTCGCCCGAACCGACGCAACCCACCAGCGCCCGGCCCCGTGGCGGCTGCCCGGCGGGGAATTCAAAGGATAAGGTTTCCATCAGCAAGCTCCTGGGAAGAGGCCATCGCCGCGTTCGATACGGTCGAGAAACAGGCAGGCGGCGAGCAAGTCGGCAGCGCCGCCGGGCGAGGCGTTCAAGGCAATCAATTGTTGGTCCAGCGCATGCAACTGGCGGCGCCCGCCGAGACTGGCGCTACCACCGGCGTCGAGCACCGCTTTGGCGCCGTGCTGCATGGCCTGCAAACCGGCTTCGCCAGCGCGGTAGAGCACGCAGGTGTCGGCCAGGGTGGTCATGATTGCCAGCAAAGCATCGAGCCGGGCGTTCTGTTCGCCCGCACCCGCCGCGCGACTGCGCTTGAGTTGCGGCAGGCCCAGGCCGGTCACCGCCGGGAATGCCAGTTGCGCTTCCTCCCGGGCACCGCGCACGCCGTAGCGTTGGGCGACCTGGGCGCCATGGCTGAGGGGTTGCGGTGCATAACGGTCATTGAGCAAGGCCAGGCGTGCGGCACGTAAAGTGACGGCACTGGCAACACTGGATTCAGCTTCCAGCGCCGCCGCCGCTACGAGCAGGCCCAAGGCCCAGATTGCGCCACGGTGGGTATTCACGCCGCCCGTGGTCACCAGCATCGCGGCTTCACCTTCCCGGCCGATCCGGCCGAGGGCTTCGCGCAGTGGCAGGCCGATCTCGCCGCAGTCGAGGGCGGCCTCGGCCATTTCCTTGAAAGCCGGCCACAATGACAACGCCGAAGCGTGCATCAGGCCCAGGTGCAAATCGGTGTGGGCACCGCTGCCGCGACGGTCCACCAGCGCCGGTTTCGGCGAGAGGTCGGCCTCGTCGATCAACGCGTCCACCGCGAGGTCGGCCAGACGTTCAGCCAGGGAGATTGGCTTGGGTTGCAGATTTAAGGCGCGCATTTACCAGCTCCTGAACTTGGCGGGCGGGTTGTAGAGGCCACCGGACCACTCCACCAGGTCGGCCACGCTCTTGGCCGCGAGCAATTCGCGGGTGGCGTCGGTGCGGCGGATTCCGAGGTCTTCGGGCAAGGCGATCAGCCCTTCGCGGCGCATGCGCGCGGTGTCTTTCGGATCATGGCGCAAGCCGATGGCCGTCACTCCGGCCACGGCGGCGATCATTGCCTGGCGCTCTTCGAGAGAGCGGGCCTTGTACAGGTAGGCGATGCCTTCCTCGGTCAGCAGGTGGGTAACGTCGTCGCCGTAGATCATGATCGGCGCCAACGGCATGCCGGCTTTCTTCGCCACGTCCACCGCGTCGAGGGTGTCGACGAAGGTCGGCTTGCCGCCCTCCTGGAACGTCTCGACCATCTGCACCACCAGCTTCTTGCCGCGTTCGAGCAACGGCGCTTCACCGTCACCGTGACGCATATCGAGCCAGGCCGGCGTGCCGTGACGACGACCGCGCGGATCATGGCCCATGTTCGGCGCCCCGCCGAAGCCGGCCAAGCGGCCCCGGGTCACGGTGGAGGAATGACCGTCGCCGTCCACTTGCAGGGTGGCGCCGATGAACAGGTCCACCGCGTACTGCCCGGCCAGTTGGCAGACCATGCGGTTGGAGCGCAGCGAGCCGTCATGGCCGGTGAAGAATACGTCGGGCCGGGCGGCGATGTAGTTTTCCATGCCCAATTCGGTGCCGAAGCAATGCACACTTTCGACCCAGCCGCTTTCGATGGCCGGAATCAGCGTCGGATGCGGATTGAGCGTCCAGTTGCGGCAAATCTTGCCTTTCAGGCCGAGGGATTCGCCGTAGGTCGGCAGGATCAACTCGATGGCGGCGGTATTGAAACCAATACCGTGGTTGAGGGACTGGACGTTGTGTTTTTCGTAGATCCCGCGGATCGCCATCATCGCCATCAGCACGTGTACAGGCTTGATATGACGCGGGTCGCGGGTGAACAGCGGCTCGATGTAGAACGGCTTGTCGGCCACCACCACGAAATCCACCCAGGACGCCGGGATATCCACACGCGGCAGCTCGCTGACGTCGTCCACCAATTGGTTGACCTGGACGATGACGATGCCATCGCTGAAGGCCGCCGGCTCGATCAGCGCGGGCGTGTCCTCGGTACTCGGGCCGGTGTAGATATTGCCGGCGCGGTCGGCCATGAAACCGGCCGAGAGCACGACGTTGGGAATCAGGTCCACCACCAGCCGCGCATAGAGCTCGATGTAGGTGTGGATCGCACCGATTTCCAGCAGGCCGTCTTCCAGCAATTGGCTGATGCGCAGGCTCTGGGTACCGGCGAAGGAGAAATCGAGCTTGCGGGCGATGCCGCGTTCAAACAGGTCCAGGTGCTCGGAACGACCGACACTGGGCATGATCATGTGCAGATCGTGCAGCTTTGACGGATCGGCCTTGGCGAGGGAGCGGGAAAGGAAATCCGCCTGCTTCTGGTTATTGCCCTCCAACACCACGCGGTCGCCGGGCAGGATCAAGGCCTCCAGCGCCGCAACGATTTTATCGGTGGGCAACACCACGCCATCGGCAAGGCCCTTGACCAACGCCAGGCGCCGCTGCTTTTCGCTGCGCCGCCGCGTCCATCGCGAGTCGGGGGATATTGTTGTTGTCATGACCACTCCACGGGTTCGCTGTCGTGGAGGTCACATTAGGAGTGTTGTGGCGAGGGCATCAATCAAGCTCGACGGCGGATCGTTACGGTGGGAGTAACGAATTCCTGAGCGGGTACAAATTCTTGTGGAAGCGAGCTTACTCGCGATGACGATGGGTCAAGCATGCTGACTGTTCTGCCACCATCACGAGCAGGCTCGCACCACAGGAGTCCATGTGATTACAGCGAATTAGCGAAGCAGCCTCAAACCAACGCCTTTCATAAACAGCCGCTGGTCGAATTGAGGCTTCAAACTGTCAGTCCTGACAGTAGCCAACCTGCCAGTTACAGCGCCGAATAGGCTGCGCCGCGATCTTTAATGTCCGGTTTCTTCGGCAAGGTCAAAAAAGCGCTGACTGGAGAGAAACACCATGAACGACAACGAATACGGGCACGACTTTGAAGATGGAAAACGCAACGGCTGGGAAAATGATATTGGCTCCCTGGATGGGACGCTCAAGTCGGAACAAGACCCAGGCGGCAAGAAGAATACCTTCTGGTCCGGCAAGCTGGAATACAGACCCCCATCAACGTTTCAGCCATCTCTCGCCAAGATGTTTACCTTTCCAGAACCAAAGCAAGACAAAGGTTTTCTTCTCACATCCTTCAGATACCGCGTTCACCCACCGGAGGCGGGGGAAGCAGAAACGATCAGAGTCATAGTTACTGCAAACGTATCGCTGGGCTTTTCCGCTTTTTGGATATATCCGAGCACGCCAACCGGTACGTGGCTCCCGAGTGATCTAATTGCGGTTTCCTACTCTGGTACCGGGGCCCATGTCGTGATCGGTACGGATTTCGGGGAGTCTGGTGTGTCCCGTAAGCTGGACATCGATGACATCAAGGTCGAGCGGGTTCCCGATAAATAGACAATCACGAAAGGTCGCCTGGCTTTGCAGGTTTTTACCCAGGGGGACCCGTTCCCTCGTCGCGGTTTTTGGTAACCCGATATATCAAGTTGAATAATTACCTTGTGGGAGCGGGCTTGCTCGCGAAGGCGGTATATCAATCAACATTGACGTGTCTGACACTCCGCTTTCGCGAGCAAGCCCGCTCCCACAGTTACAGTGTCAGGTCTATTTTCTTACCAGCCCCGCAGCAACCACCAACTCTTCCATCGCCAGTAAATCCGGCACCTTCGCCACATGTTCCCCGACCTGCACCGCCGCCTGCTCCAGCCCGCACAGCGGCACGTCGACGTAGCTCAACTGGCTGTCGAGCTTGCAGGAACGTGGAATACCTTGGACCAGCAAAGCGATGAAGCGCAGTTCCGGGCGCCCGCCCAGGGCGTTGAGCACGACGATGCGGGCGCGCTCGCCGATGACGGTTTTCTGGCCGCAGGCCGACTCGAAGCTCAGCAACGGGATTTGTCGCTCGCGCCAGCTTACCCAGCCCAGGAACCACGGTGGCGTGTCCATATCGAAGGCGCTGCGCTGGTAGTCGATCAGCTCGGCCACCGCCACGTTGGGCAAGATCAGATGACGATCGGCCAATGGCAGCAACAGCCCGGTGAGGTGGCTGGTACGAGGGTGAAAGTCATGCATGGGTCTTGCTCCAGTAGGCGATGCTGTCGAGCAGCACCGATTCCTGGTACGGCTTGCCCAGGTAGTCATTGACGCCGATGGCCATGGCGCGGTCGCGGTGTTTCTGGCCGGTGCGGGAGGTGATCATGATGATCGGCAGGTGCGCCAGGCGCGGGTCGTTGCGCACCTGCGTGGCGACTTCGAAGCCGTCCATGCGCGGCATCTCGATGTCGAGCAGCATCAGGTCCGGCGAGTGTTCGGCCAACAGGGCCATGGCGTCCACGCCATCCTTGGCGGTGAGGACGTGCATGCCATGGCGCTCCAGCAGCCGGCTGGTGACCTTGCGCACCGTCACGGAGTCGTCCACCACCAGCACCAGCAGCGGCCGTTGCGGTTCGCCATCGCCTTCAGTCGGCACTTCGCGACGCGGTACCTGGTGGGGCAAGGCGCGGATCGGTGCCAACAGGTCGAGAATCAGCACCACTCGCCCATCCCCCAGGATCGTCGCCCCGGACAGGCCCCGCACCGCCGAAAATTGCGGGCCAAGGCTCTTGACCACGATCTCCCGGGTGCCGGTGGTGGCGTCGACCTGAACCGCGACATGCCGTTCGTTGCACTGCACCAGCAACACCGGCAAGGGTTGGCTCTGGCCCAGCAGTTTCGGGCGGGCGCCGGTTTTCAGCAGCTCACCCAGGTAACACAGCTCGTAGCGCTGCCCGGCGTAGGTGTAAGTCGGCGGATCGAGCTGGTAATAGCCATCCAGTTCGGCGGGCAACACCCGGACGATGCTCTCGATGGTGTTCAGCGGAATGGCGTATTGGTCTTCGTGGCACTGCACCATCAGCGCGCGGTTGACCGCCACGGTGAACGGCAGGCGGATGCGAAAATGCACACCCTGCCCAGGCGTGGAGTCGATGGACATGGTGCCACCCAGTTGCCGCACCTCTTCGTGGACCACGTCCATGCCGACACCACGTCCGGAAATCTGGGTGATCTTTTCCGCCGTGGAAAAGCCCGGCTGGAGGATGAATTGCAGCACGTCACGGTCGCTGATGTCGCTGTCGGGCGCCAGCAGGCCCCGTTTGATTGCCTTGCGCCGCACCGCGTCCAACGGCACCCCGGCGCCATCGTCACGGATGTCGAAAATGATGTCGCCGCCCTCTCGCGACAAATCGAGACTGATGCGCCCACGGGCCGGCTTGCCGGCGGCGATGCGCACGTCAGCCGGCTCCAGGCCATGGTCGACGGCGTTGCGCAGCATGTGTTCCAGAGGCGCGGCCATGCGTTCAAGCACGTTGCGGTCCATCTCGCCCTCGGCATTATCGACCACGAACTCGACGTCCTTGCCCAGCTCCTGCGCGACTTGCCGGACGATGCGCTTGAGGCGCGGCAACATACGCTCGAACGGCACCATGCGCGTACGCACCAGGCCTTCCTGCAGCTCGGTGTTGATGCGCCCTTGCTGTTGCAGCAGGTTTTCCGCGTCGTGATTGCTGCGGTCGAGGGTTTCCTTGAGGTCGAGCAAATCCGAGGCCGACTCGAACAATGCCCGGGACAATTGCTGCAGTTGCGAATGGCGATCCATTTCCAGCGGATCGAACTCTTCGTAGCCCAGGCGCTCGGCATCCACTTGTTGACGACTGAGGATCCGTCCCTGGGTTTCGGTGTCCAGGCGCCGCAACTGATCGCGCATGCGCTCGATGGTGGTTTCCATCTCGCCCAGCGCCACGCGCGCGTCGTTGACCTGCTGTTCGATGCGCCCTCGGAAAATCGAGGTCTCGCCGGCCAGGTTCACCAGGTCGTCGAGCAATTCGGCGGACACCTTGACCATGTCAGCGCCGTCGCTCGGCGTAGCGGGTTCGGCTCGCGCAGGCAGCGTTGGCGATGGGGCGATTGGCGGCGCGGCAGCGTCTTCTGACGCCTCGCTCACCTGCGGATGGTTGACCGCCTGGATCCGCGCAATCAGCCGGTCACCGGGCGGGCACGGCTGGCCGGCGCGAACGGCGTCGAGCATTTGCGCCAGGCGATCATGGCCTCCCTGCACCAGCGTAAACAGCGCCGGGCTCGGCTGCAGCAGTCCTGTCGACAACCCTTCATAAAGGTTTTCCAGCTCATGGGCGAGGTCGCCGATGGGCGCGATTTCGACCATTCGCGCGCCGCCCTTGAGGGTATGCAGGTCGCGCAACAGGGTTTCCACGGCCTGGCGGTTCGCCGGATCCTCCTGCCAGCGCAGCAACGCCGCGCCGGAACTGTCGAGGATGTCGAAGCCCTCTTCGAGGAATATTTCCAGGAGTTCGGGGTCATGGCCCGCGGCGTCACCTTGATGGGACGGCGGCAGCTCGATGGTATTCGGCTTGTCCTGGCGGAACCGGTGCAGGGCATCGATCAGCGCAACGGGGTCACCCAGCGGTTGTCCTTGCTGCAACTGCCCCAGCAGCAGGTCGAGACGCTCGTGACTGTTGTTGAGCAACTGCGCCAGCGCCTCGCTGTAGCTGTAGCGGCGGTCCACCAACCCCTCATAGAGATTTTCCAGTTCCTGGGCCAGATCACTCACCGGCCGGATATCGGCCATGCGCGCGCCGCCCTTGAGGGTATGCAAGTCTCGCTGCAGGGATGACAGTGGCGCGCCGTTGTCCGGGTCCGCCAGCCAGCGCTGCAAGGCCTGGGCGGCGCTTTCAAGGATGTCCTGCGCTTCTTCGAGGAAGATCGACGCGATGTCATCGTCCACGGACGTATCGGCGCTCGCGCCGTGTTCCATTTCGGCCGTCGCCTGGCCCAGCTCGCGAATGCTCAGGGTGCGACTGCCGTCGCTGCGAATCAGCCCCGTGGCGGCCGGGTCGAGACTTTCCTGGAGCAGCGTGCGAAGAGCCTGCACCCGCTCGGGTTGCGAATGCACTTCCTGCCCGGCCGCCAGTTCGTCGAGCATGTCGATCAACGCTTCATGGGCGCGTTGCGCTTCCTGGAAGAATGCGTCGCTGACCGCCAGGCTGCTCTCTTCGACCGCGCCGTAAAGGTCGAGCAAGGCTTCGCAAAGTTCATCCACCGGGTGCAGGTCGGCCAGGTGCGCGCCTTCGCCCAGGGTGGTCAACTCGTCGAGCAACGCGCTGAGCTCCTGGCCTTCGCCAGGATGCTGTTGCCAGCGCTGCAGCAGGTTTTCAGCATCCAGCAGGATGTCCATGCCCTGGGCGAGGAAGTTGTTGATCAACTGCGGATCACGCTTGGTCCGCGCACCTTGGTCCGGTGTGCCGAGGACCGCTTGCAAGCGCTCGGTCATCAGTGCCTGGGCGCGCTGGATCAGGTCGGCGGCACCGGGGATCGACGCCAGCGGCTCGCTGTGCAGTTGACGCAGCCCTCGTCGTAACAGACCTTCGCCTTCGAGCAGCAGCTCCACCTCATCCAGGTCCAGGGCGATCAAGTGCGCCTTGTATTCCCGGGCCAGTTCGTCCAGCGCCCCGGCGAGCTCGGCAATGGGCAGCACGCCAGCCATGGAAGCGCTGCCCTTGAGCGTGTGCAGGGCACGTTGCAGTTCGTCGTTGGCCTGCAGTGGAAGGTGTTCGGCGGCCTGGTCGAGGAAGCGATTGAGCGCGGCGAGGTGCCCCTGGGCTTCGTTGTCGAAGATCTTCAGCAACAGCGGGTCAAGCGCCGCCACGTCCTGTTCATCGTCCTCTTCGACATCGCCGCCCTTGGCGAGCCCGTGGGCGCGAGCAGCCAGGCGGTCGACATCATCACGCTGGCGCTGGTGATGAGCCGCAAACTCAGCGACCAGCCTCGGCAGCAATTGCACCGTCTCGTCAACCAACTGCCGGACCGAAGCGCCCGGCTCGACACTGCGTTCCAGCACGCGGTTGAGCAGGTTTTCCACCGCCCAGGCCAATTCTCCCAACACCAGCGCCCGGACCATCCGGCCGCTGCCCTTGAGGGTATGGAAAGCCCGCCGCAGTTCTGTCAGGGCACCGTGGTCGTCGGGGTCGGCCGTCCAGCGCGGCAGGTATTCATGCAAGACATCCAGTACCTCGTCGGTCTCCTCGAGGAACACCTCGCGCAGTTCATCGTCCACCGGGCTTTCATCCACGGGGGGCGGCAGCAGGCTACCCGGCATGTTCCTCGCCGGCGGGTTGACCGCCGAGACCGGGTTGGCCAGCACTTCGGCCAATGACTGCACGGTCTGCGGATCGTCCAGTTCCTGCAAATCCTGCATGACCTGGGCTTCGTTGGGGCTCAGTACATCATCGAGCAAGGGGACGCGAGCTTCGTCAGGGAAATAACCGAGGACGCCCAGGCTGCGCTCGACGCCGTCCAACAGGCTCTCGGCGGGCTTCAGCGGGTCTTCGCCCAAACGCTCCAGGTAATATTCCAGGCCGCTGATCACATCGGCCAGGTGATCGAGCTCCTCCCACCCTGGCTGGGCATGTTCGAGCAGCAGGTGCTCGCGGATGAATTCGTTGCACGCCTCCACCAGCCTGGCGGCACGGCTCAACGGGATCATCGCCAGCGCACCGCGCACCTGGGTCAGCAGCGCGGGCATTTCCGTGAGCTGCTCGCTGTTCCAGTCGGCGTCGATGTAGTCGACGATCATGTCCTTGGCCTGTTGCAGGCAGGTGTGGGCTTCCTTGATGACGATCTGGTGGATCTGGGTCAGGTCGATCGTCGGCAGGTGGTTGTCTTCGCGACTTTCAGGTTCGACGGTGCCGACCATGCCGGCCAGCGTCGCCTCGACGTAGAGCAAGGCGCCGGCGACGTCCATCAGCGTCGCATCGTCAGGCTCGCGCTGGCCCTGGGCGAGGCTCAGCACCACGGCCAACTGATCGATGATGACTTTGCGCGGCTGGCCAAACCCCAGCACCGCCAACGTGTCAGCGATTTGCCGCAAGGGCGCCAGCAGGCTGTCCAGTTCCGAGGCATGCTGGCGATCGCTGCGCACGAACAGGTCCAGGCGCTCCTTGACCCGCACCAACTCCTCGCACAATGCGGCAAGGACCGAGCGCATGGCATCGCGGTCGGGTCCGGCCAGGCGCGCGCGTTCTTCGTCGACCATGGCGCTGTCGGGCAGCGCATCGTCCAGTGAGTAGCGTTCTTTCATGATCTGCATCTGCCCGCTGGGATGTTCGGCCTTGGCAATATAGAACAACAGACTCTTGAGCAGGTGTGGCGGGGCCGGCTGATTGATGCCGGATATGCCTTGCTCCAGCAAGCGCTTGAGTTCCTTGTCGGCGTCCTTGAACAGGCTGCGCAGCGCCGGACTGTTGGCGATACGCCCGTCGCGCATGCCTTCGACCAGCGCCGAGGCGACTTGCCACAACGCATTGAGCGGCGCTCCGGCGCACAGGGCTTCGAGACGGTGGAAGACCTTGGCCAGGTAACCGAGATGCGTGACGTCGTCCTGCTCACGCAGCAATCCCGCCAGCGCGACTTGCAGGCTCTGGCGCAACTTGCGCAGGATATTCGGCAGGTCGGCCGGTTCGAGCCGCTTCAAGGCGTCATCGTCGAGCGGCGCGATGTCTGGCAGTTCCGGGCTGAACAGGCGGGTTTCGGACAACAGGCCTTCACCCCGGGCACTGCGCAAGTCGTTGATCAACGGCAGTACCACCAACGGCAGGTCGCGGCGGGCGCCGTGGACGCGCTCAAGGTAAGTCGGCAGTTGGCCAAGCGCCTGGCGCAACAGGCTGATGGCCTCGTCGCGGTGGGCGATACGGTTGTCCTGCAGGGCGATGCACAGTTGTTCCATTTCCTCGGCGAGCAACGCCGCGCCATAGAACTCGACCATCTGCAGGCCGCCATGGACCTGATGGATGCAGGCCAGGCACTGGCCGAGGGCATCCACTGCCTGCGGATCGTCCACCAGGCGGTTGAGGGCCAGGTGGGCCTGCTTCAGCGTTTCGGCAATCTCGCCCTTGACCCATTCCAGGGCCACATAGTCGTGCCGATCACCCATAACCACTCCAAATCAACAGTCGTATGCCGCAGGATTACATCAGCCTTTGTGGCGAGGGAGCTTGCTCCCGCTTCGGGCGCAGCGGCCCCAAGAACTTTGTGAGCGCTGCGCACTCAAGCGGGAGCAAGCTCCCTCGCCACAAAGCCTCCTCGCCACATGCCCTTTTTCAATATGCAGGGCTGATCAGTTACTGCTTGTCCTCATCGCCAGCCGGCCCCGCCGGCAAGGTGAACCCTGACACCGACCGGCGCAGTTGGCTGGCCATTTTCGCCAGGTTGCCGATGCTCTCTGCCGTGGCCGTGGAGCCCGAGGACGTTTGCGAAGTGATCTGCTGGATCACGTTCATGGTCAAGGATATCTGGCCCGCCGAGGTGGTCTGTTGCTGCGCCGCGTTGGAAATACTCTGGATCAGCGCCGCCAGGGTCTTGGACACGCCTTCGATTTCTTCCAGGGCCACGCCGGCATCCTGGGCCAGCCGGGCGCCGCGCACCACTTCGGTGGTGGTCTGTTCCATGGAAATCACCGCCTCGTTGGTATCGGCCTGGATCGCTCGCACCAGCGTTTCGATCTGCCGCGTCGCGGCCGAGGAGCGCTCCGCCAGCCGCTGAACTTCATCGGCCACCACCGCAAAGCCGCGCCCGGCATCACCGGCCATGGACGCCTGGATCGCGGCGTTGAGCGCCAGGATGTTGGTCTGGTCGGCGATGTCGTCGATCAGGCTGACAATGTCGCCAATTTCCTGGGACGACTCGCCCAGGCGCTTGATGCGCTTGGCGGTGTCCTGGATCTGCTCGCGGATGTTGTCCATGCCATGAATGGTGTTGTGCACCACCTCGTTGCCCTTGTTGGCGATCTCCACGGAGCGCTCGGCCACCGCCGACGATTCGGCGGCATTGGCCGACACCTGGTCGATGGATTGGGCCATTTCATTGATTGAAGTCGAAGCTTCGGAAATTTGCTGGGCCTGGTGTTCGGACGCCTGGGCCAGGTGCATCGCCGTGGCCTGGGTCTCCTGCACCGCGGCGGCCACCTGGCCGGCAGTGAGGTTGATCGTCGCCACCAGATCGCGCAGCTGGTCCACCGAATAATTGATGGAATCGGCGATGGTCCCGGTGAAATCCTCGGTGACCGAGGCGGTGACGGTCAGGTCGCCGTCGGCCAGGTCTTCGATCTCGTCCAGCAAGCGCATGATCGCGTTCTGGTTGCGTTCGTTCTTTTCCGCCGTTTCGCGCAACTGGCGGTTGGTTTCGCGAACCATCACCAGGCCGATGAGGATGATCGACATCAGCGCCAGCAGACCCAGCACATAACCGCCAATGGTGTTGACGGAGCGCCCGCCCGCCAGGTTTTCGAACGCCGAAGCCAGGTGCGAGGCTTCATCCAGCAGGGTTTGCGACAGGTTGAAGATGTTGCCCGCCGATTCGCGAACCTTGAACAGTTCCGGGGAGGTCTCGAGGATTTCATCCACCGAGCCCGAGACGAACTCGAACAGCTCACTGATTTCGCTCAGGCGCGCCCGGGCATCGCGGTCCTGCACCTGGGAAATCTTCAAGGTCGGGTCGCCTTGCAGCATGCCGTTGAGCACCTGGCCGAAACGCGCGGCATCACGACCGAACGTATCGGCGGCCTGGCTGGCGTTTTCGTCCCCCGCCAACACGGTATTCACCGCGCCGAGAATCCGCTCGGCCAGCAGCGATTGGCGCTGGGCCATGGCCACCTGGGGGGCCGGTGCGCCCCTTTGCAGGAGGATTTCGACGACTTTCTCGTATTCGACTTGCAGTTGCGGCACGGTTTCGGCCAGCGTCGCCGCGACCTGATGCAGCGACAAGACGGTTTGTTCGCTGGAAAGAATGGCATCGGTGTTCTTGAGCAGGCGCTCCCAGTCCAGCTGCACGGCGCGCATCTGCGGACGCAGGGTGGCAGGCGCAGGCGGCAGGCCGGTGACCGGGTCGCCCTGCTTCAGGTAACCCCAGCGCTGGGCGAAATCATTGCGCGCATCGCTCAGCAATTTGAACGCGGCGGCCTTGCCGGCGGCGGCCTCGGTGGCGTTCTTGGCAATGCGCTGGGACAACACCCGCAGCTCACCGGCGTGCCCGATGTATTGCTTGTCATAGGTGGACTGGATGTTGAGGTACGCGAAGTTGGCGAACAACAGCATGATGAAGACAATCAACGCGACGAACAGCACGATGATCTGCGAACGACTGCGCGACGCTTCCAGTGGCTTGCCTGTTTTTGCTTTGATCATCGGTTCTCGCCTGTCCCCAAAACCCCAAACCACCGCCATTCAAATGTGGGAGCGAGCTTGCTCGCGATAGCGGCGGTACAGCTTGCATCAATGTTGACTGCACTGGCGCTATCGCGAGCAAGCTCGCTCCCACAGGGGCCGCGCTGCGGCCTGTTAAACCGCCACATCCATGAATCCCGACGACCGCGCCAGGGCAAACGGACTGAACACCTGCCACTGCCGCTCGCCCTCGAACCGGCCCTGGACGAAGGCCGTCTCCGGGCCATCGAGGTCGTTCGCCGGGGCCGACTCCAGGCCGTCCCGGGCAAAATGCTGCAGGCCGAGCACTTCGTCCACCAGCAAACCGGCGAACACCTCGTCATGGTCCACCACCAGCACCCGCCGCTGCTTGCGCACGCTGGACAGTTCATGGCCGAAGAAGCCGCACAGATCCATCAACGGCAGCAAACGCCCGCGCAGGTTAGCCACTCCGCGAACCCATGGCTTGACCCCGGGCAACGGCGTGTGACGCGGCTCGTGCAGCACTTCGCTGACTTCACCAATGGGCGCCACGAACCAGTGTTCGCCCAGGCGAAAGCCGATACCGCTCCAGGTGTCGCGGTGGACCGGTTGGGACGGCAGGTCCGCGCCCAGCAACCGACAGCGCCGATCGATCCGCAGCAACAGCTCGAAAGCGGTCAGGGATTGGCTCATGGCCGTGCGTTCAACCCAGTACTTTGTTCAGGGTTGCGATCAGGGTGTCTTCATCCACCGGTTTGGTCAGGTAATCCCTCGCGCCCTGGCGGGTGCCCCAGACCTTGTCGGTTTCCTGGTCCTTGGTGGTGATGATGATCACCGGAATGTGCCCGGTGTCCGGGTCCTTGGTCAGTTGGCGAGTGGCCTGGAACCCGTTGAGGCCGGGCATGACGATGTCCATCAATACCGCGTCGGGTTTTTCCTGGCGGGCCAGTGCCACGCCATCGGCGCCGTTCTCAGCCTTGAGAACCTGATGACCGTGCTTTTCCAGCATGCCGGTCAGTTTGTACATTTCAGTCGGCGAATCATCGACGATCAGAACTCGTGCCATGGTGTTCCCCATTTTCTGTAGACCTCGGGCCCGCAGGCCGAGCGTCATGAGTTTGCCTGGTGCGGCTGGACAGCGGAAAAGCCCGGGACATGGGCCTGTATCGCGCCCAGCAATTCTTCCTTGCTGAAAGGCTTGGTCAGAAACTGATCGGAGCCGACGATGCGCCCCTTGGCCTTGTCGAACAGGCCATCGCGGGACGACAGCATGATCACTGGCGTCGCCTTGAAGGCCCCGTTGTTCTTGATCAGGGCGCAGGTCTGGTAACCGTCCAGGCGCGGCATCATGATGTCGACAAAGATAATGCCTGGATGATGGTCGACGATCTTGGCCAGCGCATCGAAGCCGTCGACCGCCGTGATTACCTCGCAACCGACGTTGCGCAGCAGGGTTTCGGCGGTGCGGCGGATAGTCTTCGAGTCGTCGATGACCATGACCTTCAAGGCGCTGGGTTGCTGCTGCGTAGATTGCTCTGCCATTGCCACTGCGAACCGGTTTTTAACGCATAAGTGTGAACGACAGCGCAAACCCTTGATGTTCAAGGCCCGCACGTCACATGGCAGCCTTTTTAGCACAGTCTCCATCGCCGATCTATCAGCCGCTCGGCACGGTGGTTTTTCCTTGACCGCCAATCTTCCGGGCGCCACTCTGACGCCACTTTTTCACGCCATTTGTGCCCATCGAAATTATGAGGAACCAAGCCATGAGCGTACGCGTCGGCATTGTCATGGACCCAATCGCCAGCATTTCCTACAAGAAGGATA
Source organism: Pseudomonas sp. BP11-1-1 (assembly GCF_052112105.1). Lineage (NCBI taxonomy): Bacteria > Pseudomonadati > Pseudomonadota > Gammaproteobacteria > Pseudomonadales > Pseudomonadaceae > Pseudomonas > Pseudomonas sp. BP11-1-1. Next base: position 458,346 of record NZ_JAUTYU010000002.1, on the reverse strand, counting down.
GCTCGCTGGCCATGCTGCTGGCCGCTCAGAAGCGCGGCTGGGAACTGTTCTACATGGAGCAGCGCGACCTCTACCAGGCCGAAGGCCAGGCCCGGGCGCGGATGAAACCGCTGAAAGTCTTCGCCAACCCGGAGAAATGGTTCGAACTGGGCGAGGAAAGCGATGCACTGCTGAGCGACCTGGACGTGATCCTGATGCGCAAGGATCCGCCGTTCGACATGGAATTCGTGTATTCCACCTATCTCCTTGAACAGGCAGAAAGCGCCGGCGTGCTGGTGGTCAACAAGCCGCAGAGCCTGCGCGACTGCAACGAAAAGCTGTTCGCCACGCTGTTCCCGCAATGCACGCCGCCGACCATCGTCAGCCGTCGTCCGGACGTGTTGCGTGAATTCGCCGATCATCACGGTGACGTGATCCTCAAGCCGCTGGACGGCATGGGCGGTTCTTCGATCTTCCGCCACACCGCCGGCCACCCGAACCTGTCGGTGATCCTGGAAACCCTGACCTTGCATGGCAAGCAGCAAATCATGATCCAGGGCTACCTGCCGGCCATCATCGACGGCGACAAACGCATCCTGATGATCGACGGCGAGCCCGTGGATTATTGCCTGGCACGCATCCCGGCGGCCGGCGAAACCCGTGGCAACCTGGCGGCCGGTGGTCGTGGCGAAGCCCGTCCGCTGACCGACAAGGACCGCTGGATCGCCGCCCAGGTCGGCCCGACGCTGCGGGAAAAAGGCCTGCTGTTCGTCGGCCTGGACGTGATCGGCGAGCACCTGACGGAAATCAACGTCACCAGCCCGACCTGCATCCGCGAGATCGACAATGCCTTCGGCACCGACATTGGCGGGATGCTGATGGATGCCATCGAGAAGCAGCTGCAAGCGGCAAGTCACAAGCGACAAGTTTGATGCAGCTTGTCGCTTGCAGCTTGAGGCTTGAAGCTAAAAACCAACATTGCGTTATCATGCCCGGCCTGTGAAACCCGCGATGTTGGTTTTTTTGCCATGACACTCCCGTCCGATCTGCCCCTAGAGCTCGCCCATCGTGGCGTGCGCGCGGCTGATCGTCTCGGTTTTACCCTGTTCCTGGCGGCGCTGGTCCACCTGGCCGTGCTGCTGGGCGTCGGGTTTGCCACGGTCGAACCCAAGCAGATCAGCCAGACCCTGGAAATTACCCTGGCGACGTTCAAGAGCGAGACCAAGCCCAGGAAGGCCGACTTTCTCGCCCAGGAAAACCAGCAAGGCAGCGGCACCCTGGAAAAGAAAGCAACGCCCAAGACCACCGAGATCGCGCCGTTCCAGGACAACAAAGTCCAGAAGATAACCCCACCGCCGGCCGCCAAGCCGGAGGTCCAGGAGACGGCGCCCAAGGCTGCCGTGACCACCGTGGCGCCGAAGCCGAAAAAGGCCCCGGTCAAGGAAGAGGTCAAGCCCGATCCGAAGCCCAAGGCACCGGAGCCGACCTTCGACAGCTCGCAGCTTTCCAGCGACATCGCCAGCCTGGAAGCCGAGCTGGCCCAGGAGCAACAGCTGTACGCCAAGCGTCCGCGCATTCACCGCCTCAGTGCCGCTTCGACCATGCGCGACAAGGGTGCCTGGTACAAGGATGAGTGGCGCAAGAAGGTCGAGCGCATCGGCAACCTCAATTACCCCGAGGAAGCCCGGCGCAAACAGATCTACGGCAACCTGCGGCTAATGGTCTCGATCAACCGCGACGGCTCGCTGTACGAGGTGCTGGTGCTCGAATCCTCCGGCCAACCCCTGCTGGACCAGGCCGCCCAGCGGATCGTACGCCTGGCCGCGCCGTTCGCGCCGTTCACCGGGGACCTGTCGGACATCGACCGCCTGGAAATCATCCGCACCTGGAAGTTTGCCCGCGGTGATCGGCTGTCCAGTAACTGATAACCACCCAATTCCCTTGTGGGAGCGAGCTTGCTCGCGATAGCGGACGGTCAGTCGACCTCTGTGTTGAATGATCAATTGCTATCGCGAGCAAGCTCGCTCCCACAGGGGATCGGTGACAGTCTCAGGCATTTCCTGGCTTGTCAGTTCGGCCCTGCCCCGCCACACTAGCGCCTATGAAAAACGTCAGCCCCACCTACCTCAAGCATCATTTCCTGATCGCCATGCCGCACATGGCCGATCCGAACTTTGCCCACACCTTGACCTACATCGTCGAGCACACGGCGAACGGGGCCATGGGATTGGTGGTCAACCGCCCGCAGGAGCTGAACCTGGCGGACATCCTTGAGCAATTGCGCCCCGAGGTCGAACCGCCACTGCTGTGCCAGCATGTGCCGATTTTTATGGGTGGCCCGGTGCAGACCGATCGCGGTTTCGTGCTCCATCCGTCGGGCCCCAAATTCCAGGCCACGGTGGACCTGGACGGTGTGTCGCTGTCCACCTCCCAGGACGTGCTGTTCGCCATCGCCGACGGCGTCGGCCCGCAAAAAAGCCTGATTGCCCTCGGCTATGCCGGTTGGGAACCCGGGCAACTGGAAGCCGAGCTGGCGGATAACGCCTGGCTGACCTGCCCGTTCGACGCCGACATCCTCTTCAATACCAGCAGCGAACTGCGCCTGGAAGCGGCGGCCAGCCGGTTGGGTGTCAACCTCAGCCTGCTCACCAGCCAGGCGGGACACGCCTGATGGCCTTGCGCTTGCTGCTGGGCTTCGATTACGGCACCAAACAGATCGGCGTTGCGGTCGGCCAGGTCATTACCGGCCAGGCCCGTGAGCTGTGCACCTTGAAGGCGCAGAATGGCGTTCCGGACTGGAACCAGGTCGAAGCGCTGATCAAGGAATGGAAACCCGACGCCGTGGTGGTCGGCCTGCCGCTGAACATGGACGGCACGCCCAGCGACATGTGCCTGCGCGCCGAAAAGTTCGCCCGCCGGCTCAACGGCCGCTTCAACCTGCCCTTCTATACCCATGATGAGCGCCTGACGACCTTCGAGGCCAAGGGCGAACGCCTGGTGCGCGGCGGGCAGAAAGGCAGTTACCGCGACAACCCGGTGGACGCCATCGCCGCCGCCCTGCTGTTGCAGGGCTGGCTCGATGCCAATACCGCCCTGTTCGAAACCTGATTTTTTGAAAGCGCCGCCAAGGCGCTTTCTTTTAGCGATAAACCGAGTCACGAGCACCGACCCGGAAACCTGAAGGAGCCAGCATGAGCCTGCCCAATCCCGCCGAGCTGATCAGCCAGATGGCGATCCGTCTTACGGCGCACCTGGAACAACGCGGCATCAGCGAACCGCGCTACATCGGCATCCGCACTGGCGGCGTCTGGGTTGCCCAGGCCTTGCTCGATGAGCTGGGCAGCGATTCGCCGCTGGGCACCCTGGACGTGTCCTTCTACCGCGACGACTTCAGCCAGAACGGCCTGCACCCGCAAGTGCGCCCCTCGGCCCTGCCATTCGAGATCGAAGGCCAGCACCTGGTGCTGATCGACGACGTCCTGATGAGCGGCCGGACCATCCGCGCCGCCATGAACGAACTGTTCGATTACGGCCGCCCGGCCAGCGTGACGCTGGTGTGCCTGCTGGACCTGGACGCCGCCGAGCTGCCGATCCGGCCGAACGTGGTCGGCGCGACACTGACGCTGGCCGCCCATGAGCGGGTCAAGCTCTCCGGGCCGTCGCCGCTGCAACTCGAACTGCAAGACCTTGCCCTTTAACTGCCCTTGTAAGAGTCCATCGCGATGACGCCTCTCGAAACCAAGCGCCCGCTGCAGCTCAACGATCAGGGCCAGCTGCGGCACTTCCTGTCCCTCGACGGCCTGCGCCGCGAGCTGCTGACAGAAATCCTCGACACCGCCGACTCGTTCCTCGAAGTTGGCGCCCGTGCGGTGAAGAAAGTCCCGTTGCTGCGCGGCAAGACCGTGTGCAACGTGTTCTTCGAAAACTCCACCCGCACCCGTACCACCTTCGAACTGGCGGCCCAGCGGCTGTCGGCGGACGTGATCACCCTCAACGTCTCCACGTCCTCGGCGAGCAAGGGTGAAACCCTGCTCGACACCCTGCGTAACCTCGAAGCTATGGCCGCCGACATGTTCGTCGTGCGCCACGGTGATTCCGGTGCAGCGCACTTCATTGCCGAACACGTGTGCCCGCAAGTGGCGATCATCAACGGCGGCGACGGCCGTCACGCCCACCCGACCCAGGGTATGCTGGACATGCTGACCATCCGCCGGCACAAGGGCAGCTTCGAGAACCTGTCGGTGGCCATCGTCGGCGACATCCTGCACTCGCGGGTGGCCCGCTCGAACATGCTGGCCCTCAAGACCCTCGGCTGCCCGGACATCCGCGTGATCGCGCCGAAAACCCTGCTGCCCATCGGCGTCGAGCAATACGGTGTGAAGGTCTACACCGACATGACCGAAGGCCTGAAGGATGTGGACGTGGTGATCATGCTGCGCCTGCAACGCGAACGCATGACCGGCGGCCTGCTGCCCAGCGAAGGCGAGTTCTACCGCTTGTTCGGCTTGACCACCGCGCGCCTGGCCGGGGCCAAGCCGGATGCCATCGTCATGCACCCGGGGCCGATCAACCGCGGCGTGGAGATCGAGTCGGCGGTGGCCGACGGGCCGCATTCGGTGATCCTCAACCAAGTGACCTACGGCATCGCCATCCGCATGGCCGTGCTGTCCATGGCCATGAGCGGGCAAACGGCCCAGCGCCAATTTGACCAGGAGAACGCCCAGTGAAGCTCAGCATTCTCGGCGCACGCGTGATCGATCCGGCCAGCGGCCTGGATCAAGTGACCGACATTCATATCGATGCCTGCAAGGTCGTCGCCCTTGGCGCGGCGCCGGCAGGCTTCGCGGCGGTCGAGACCCTCGACGCCCAAGGCCTGGTCGCCGCCCCTGGCCTGGTGGACCTCAACGTCGCCCTGCGCGAGCCGGGCTACAGCCGCAAAGGCAGCATCGTCAGCGAAACCCGCGCCGCCGCCGCCGGTGGCGTGACCAGCCTGTGCTGCCCACCGCAGACCAAACCGGTGCTGGACACATCGGCCGTGGCCGAACTGATCCTCGACCGCGCCCGCGAAGCCGGCAACACCAAGGTTTTCCCGATTGGCGCACTGAGCAAAGGCCTCGATGGCGAGCAATTGGCCGAGCTGATCGCCCTGCGTGATGCCGGGTGCGTGGCGTTCGGCAATGGCCTGAACAGCTTCCGCAACACCCGTACGCTGTGTCGCGCACTGGAATATGCGGCGACTTTCGGCCTGACCGTCATCTTCAATTCCCAGGATCACGACCTGGCCGAAGGCGGTCTCGCCCATGAAGGCCCGACCGCCAGCTTCCTCGGCCTGCCGGGCATTCCGGAAACGGCCGAGACCGTGGCCCTGGCCCGGGACCTGCTGCTGGTGGAACAAAGCGGCGTGCGCGCCCACTTCAGCCAACTGACCAGCGCCCGTGGCGCGGCGCTGATCGCCCAGGCCCAGGCCCGCGGCTTGCCGGTGACCGCCGACGTGGCGCTGTATCAGTTGATCCTGACCGATGAGGCGCTGATCGATTTCAACAGCGTCTATCACGTCCAGCCGCCGCTGCGCACCCGCGCCGACCGCGAAGGCTTGCGCGAGGCGGTGAAGTCCGGGGTGATCTCGGCCATTTCCAGCCATCACCAGCCCCACGAGCGCGACGCCAAGCTGGCACCCTTCGGCGCCACCGAACCGGGCATCAGCAGCGTTGAACTGCTGTTGCCGCTGGCCATGACGCTGGTGGAGGACGGCTTGCTGGACTTGCCAACCTTGCTGGCGCGCCTGAGCGCCGGCCCGGCCCAGGCCCTGCAATTGCCGGTCGGGAAACTGGCCGTGGGTGCGGCGGCGGACCTGGTGCTGTTCGACCCCGCCGCGTCCACCGTGGCTGGCGAAGCCTGGCGCTCCAAGGGCGACAACTGCCCGTTCCTCGGTCACAGCCTGCCGGGGGTGGTGCGCTATACGCTGATGGATGGGCGGATTACCCACCAGGCCTGAAAAACCGCGTCGCTCCTATCGCGAGCAAGCTCGCTCCCACAGGGATCTCGGTGAACACAGGATATGTGAACACCTCCGATCCAGTGTGGGAGCGAGCTTGCTCGCGATGCAGGCAACTCGGTCTTAGTGAAAAGCCCCACGCTTCTGCGCATTACGAATCGACACCTGGTCGTTCAGCGTCCAGAAGTCATACAGCACACCCAGGAAAAACACCCCGCCGGTCAGCAGATAGATAATCCCGCTGAGCCACTTCCCCTGATACATGCGATGCACGCCCAAGACGCCGAGGAAGGTCAGCAGAATCCACGCCACGGTGTATTCGATAGGTCCCGGGGTGAAACGCAGATCCGCTTCGCGGTCCATGGCCGGGATCAGGAACAGGTCGATCAACCAACCGATGCCCAGCAGGCCGAAGGTGAAGAACCAGATCGTGCCAGTCACCGGCTTGCCGTAATAGAAACGGTGCGCACCGGTGAAGCCGAAAATCCAGAGCAGATACCCGATCACTTTGCTATGGGTGTCACGGGTTGCGTCCTGCTGATAGCTGTTCATGAATGGCCTCTTTTGCCTCGATAGAAAAATTTGTTCGGACTTTTTGTGACTTTTTTGTGTCTCGCCGACAAGCGGTCCTGAGCGACTCGGACCTGTGAAACGCCCGTGCTATGGGGGTCTTGTCGGACAATTGGATCAATTGTCGCAATTGTGCAGGGTTCAGGCTGGGTTCCGGATCGACAAACGGCCTCGAAACGGCGAAAAAAGCTGTTATAAAGTTGCGCGCTAACCTTTATGAGCCTTGCCTAATGCGTCCATTTTTCAAGACATGGCTGACCATCTGCCTATTATTGCCACTGGCCGCCCACGCCACCAATCGTGAGCAACGTCTTCCCAACGTCAACGGCTACACCCCGAAATCCCATGTTTCTGCTCCAGGGAGCAAAAACAACCCAGGCACCCAGCGCCTGAGCACGACCAACAGCAAGCTGGTTCCGCCCATGGCGACCAAAGCGAGCAGCAACGTGTTGAGCCGCGCCGTGAATGTACTGGGCACACCTTACCGCTGGGGCGGCAGCAGCCCAAGCAAAGGTTTCGATTGCAGCGGTTTGGTGAAGTACGCCTTCAACGACGCCACGTTCGACCTGCCGCGCACCTCCAATGCGATGGCTGCCGGTCATGGCGAGAAAGTCGAGCGCAAGGACTTGAAGCCTGGCGACCTGATTTTCTTCAAGCTCAAGAGCCGCCGGGTCAACCACGTGGCGATCTACCTGGGCAACGACCGCTTCATCCACGCGCCACGGCGGGGCAAGTCGGTGACCATCGACACGCTGAACAAGCCGTATTGGAACACCCATTACGTGGTTGCCAAGCGGGTGCTGCCGAAAGAGCCGGGTGCGATGCGGGTGGTTCAGCGCTGAGCTGAAGAGCTCGCATGGCCCTTGTGGCGAGGGAGCTTGCTCCCGCTGGGCTGCGAAGCAGCCCCAAACCAGACGCCACCGTCACCCAGACAGTCCCAGGCAGCCGCCTTCAGGGCCGCTCCGCGCCCCAGCGGGAGCAAGCTCCCTCGCCACAAAAGCGGTACTGCCTCCTACCCTAGAAATTATCCGGCGTACGCGCCCGCTCCCGCGCATGTTCGCGGCTGATCAGCCCCTTGTTCACCAACTCTTTCAGGCACATGTCCAGCGTCTGCATCCCCAGCGAGCCGCCGGTCTGGATCGACGAATACATCTGCGCGATCTTGTCTTCCCGGATGAGATTGCGGATCGCCGAGGTGCCGAGCATGATTTCGTGTGCAGCGACCCGGCCGCCACCGATCTTCTTGACCAGCGTCTGGGAGATCACCGCTTGAAGCGACTCCGACAGCATCGAGCGAACCATGGACTTTTCGTCGCCGGGGAACACATCCACCACCCGGTCAATGGTCTTGGCTGCCGATGTGGTGTGCAGCGTACCAAACACCAAGTGCCCGGTTTCAGCGGCGGTCAGCGCCAGGCGAATGGTTTCCAGGTCACGCATTTCCCCCACCAGGATCACGTCCGGGTCTTCCCGCAGGGCCGAGCGCAGGGCCGTGGAAAAACCTTGGGTGTCGCGGTGCACCTCGCGCTGGTTGATCAGGCATTTGCGCGGTTCATGGACGAACTCGATCGGGTCCTCGATGGTAAGGATGTGATGGTGCTTGTGGCTATTCAGGTAATCGATCATCGCCGCCAGGGTCGTGGACTTGCCTGAACCAGTAGGCCCGGTCACCAGTACGAGCCCGCGTGGGGCCTCGGTGATCTTGCGAAACACCTCGCCCATGCCCAGGTCTTCCATGGTCAGGACTTTCGACGGGATGGTCCGGAACACCGCCCCGGCGCCACGATTCTGATTGAAGGCGTTGACCCTGAACCGCGCCACACCCGGCACGTCGAAGGAGAAATCCGTTTCCAGAAATTTCTCGTAATCCACTCGCTGCCGGTCGTTCATGATGTCGTAGATCAGCTCATGAACCTGTTTATGGTCCAGTGCCGGCAGGTTTATCCGTCGCACATCGCCGTCGACACGGATCATCGGCGGCAGCCCGGCGGACAGGTGCAGGTCCGACGCCCCCTGTTTGGCGCTGAAGGCCAACAGTTCAGTGATATCCATAGCGCTCCTCAATTCCAGTAGAATGCCGCGAACCTCAGACCCGCTGGCCTTTCTTTATGACCACGATAGCAGACAACATTGCTCAGGTTAGATCGCGCATCCATGCGGCGGAGCACGCCGCCCAGCGTGCCGCAGACAGCGTCCAACTGCTGGCAGTGAGCAAGACCAAGCCCGCCCAGGCCCTGCGCGAAGCCTATGCCGCCGGCCTCAGGGACTTCGGCGAGAACTACCTGCAAGAAGCGCTCGGCAAGCAGGCGGAACTGACCGACCTGCCCTTGATCTGGCACTTCATTGGCCCCATTCAATCGAACAAGACGCGCGCTATTGCCGAACATTTCGACTGGGTGCACTCCGTGGATCGCCTGAAAATTGCCCAACGCCTGTCCGAGCAGCGCCCGGCCGAGCTGCCGCCGTTGAACATCTGCATCCAGGTCAACGTCAGCGGCGAAGCCAGTAAATCCGGTTGCACACCAACGGACCTGCCAGCCCTCGCCAAGGCCATCGCTGCATTGCCGCATCTCACGTTGCGCGGGTTGATGGCCATTCCCGAACCGACCGACGATCGCGCCGAGCAGGACGCGGCGTTTGCGGCCGTCCAGCGCCTGCAAGCCAGCCTGGACCTGCCCCTGGATACGTTATCCATGGGTATGAGCCATGACCTCGAATCCGCCATCGCCCAAGGCGCCACCTGGGTGCGCATCGGTACTGCATTGTTTGGCGCTCGCGACTACGGTCAAACACCCAGCTGATCCATTCATCTCTTTATAAGGACCTGTCATGAGCAACACGCGTATTGCCTTTATCGGCGCCGGCAACATGGCCGCCAGCCTGATCGGCGGCCTGCGGGCCAAGGGCCTGGACGCATCCATGATTCGCGCCAGCGATCCGGGTGAAGAGACTCGCAAGCGGGTCAGCGCCGAGCACGGCATCGAAACCTTCGCCGACAACGCCCAGGCCATCGACGGCGTGGACGTCATCGTGCTGGCGGTCAAGCCGCAAGCGATGAAGACCGTCTGCGAAGCCCTTCGCCCGAATCTCCAGCCTCATCAACTGGTGGTGTCGATCGCCGCGGGCATTACCTGCGCGAGCATGAACAACTGGCTCGGCGCCCAGCCGATCGTGCGCTGCATGCCCAACACCCCGGCCCTGCTACGCCAGGGTGTCAGCGGCCTGTATGCAACCGGCCAAGTGAGCACCGGACAGCGCCAGCAGGCCGAAGAACTGCTGTCGGCCGTCGGCCTGGCGCTGTGGCTGGAGACCGAGCAGCAACTGGATGCCGTCACCGCCGTCTCCGGCTCGGGCCCGGCGTATTTCTTCCTGCTGATCGAAGCCATGACCGCCGCCGGCGAGAAACTCGGCCTGCCCCGCGAGACCGCCGCCCAGTTGACCTTGCAGACGGCCCTCGGTGCCGCCCACATGGCGGTGTCCAGCGACGTCGATGCGGCCGAGCTGCGCCGTCGCGTGACGTCTCCGGCCGGCACCACCGAAGCGGCCATCAAATCATTCCAGGCCGGCGGCTTCGAAGCCCTGGTGGAAAAAGCACTCGGCGCCGCCGCGCACCGCTCGGCCGAAATGGCCGAACAACTGGGCCAATAAGGAGCCATTCATGATTGGATTGAACACTGCAGCGGTCTATGTCCTGCAAACCCTCGGCAGCCTGTACCTGCTGATCGTGCTGATGCGCTTCGTATTGCAATTGGTGCGCGCCAACTTCTACAACCCGCTGTGCCAGTTCGTGGTCAAGGCTACCCAGCCGCTGCTCAAGCCGTTGCGCCGGATCATCCCTAGCCTGTTCGGCCTGGACATGTCCTCGCTGGTGTTGGCGATCCTGGTGCAATTGGCGCTGATGGCGCTGACCCTGCTGCTGACCTACGGCACCACCGGCAACCCGCTGCAACTGCTGATCTGGTCGCTCATTGGCGTGACCGCGCTGTTCCTGAACATATTTTTCTTCGCGATGATCATCAGCGTGATCCTGTCCTGGGTCGCACCGGGCAGCCACAACCCGGGGGCCGAACTGGTGAACCAGATCTGCGAGCCGGCCCTGGCGCCGTTCCGTCGCATCGTGCCGAACCTCGGCGGCCTGGATATCTCGCCGATCCTGGCGTTCATGGTGCTCAAGCTGCTCGACATGCTGGTGATCAACAATTTGGCGGCGATGACTATGATGCCGGAGATTTTGCGGGTGCTTATTTGATCCAGGCAACCTGATCCCTGTGGCAAAGGACCTGTCTGTGGCGAGGGGATTTATCCCCGCTGGGCCGCGAAGCGGCCCCAAAGCAGACAACTCGGCCAGCCTGATACTCCGCATACTCAGGTTTCAGGGCTGCTTCGCAGCCCAACGGGGATAAATCCCCTCGCCACAAATAAATCCGCTCGCAACCATCGGATTCCCCGCTTGCGCCGTTTGCTTGCCGCTAACCCCAGCGGTCTTTAGACTTACGCCTCATTTCAACGCGAGCAGGGTCGATGCCAGCTGCCTTTCCCCCCGATTCCGTTGGTCTGGTGACGCCTGAAATGGCGCATTTCAGCGAGCCCCTGGCCCTGGCCTGCGGCCGTTCGTTGCCAGCCTATGACCTGATCTACGAAACCTACGGCACCCTCAATGCCACGGCGAGCAATGCCGTGCTGATCTGCCACGCCTTGTCGGGGCATCACCACGCCGCCGGCTACCACAGCGTCGATGACCGCAAGCCCGGCTGGTGGGACAGTTGCATCGGCCCGGGCAAGCCCATCGACACCAACAAGTTCTTCGTCGTCAGCCTGAACAACCTCGGCGGTTGCAACGGCTCCACCGGCCCCAGCAGTATCAACCCGGACACCGGCAAGCCCTTCGGCGCCGATTTTCCGGTGCTGACCGTGGAAGACTGGGTCCACAGCCAGGCGCGCCTGGCCGACCGTCTCGGCATCGCCCAATGGGCAGCGGTGATCGGCGGCAGCCTGGGTGGCATGCAAGCGCTGCAATGGACCATCACCTACCCGGACCGTGTGCGCCACTGCCTGGCAATCGCCTCGGCACCCAAGCTGTCGGCGCAGAACATCGCCTTCAACGAAGTGGCGCGCCAGGCGATCCTCACCGACCCCGAATTCCACGGCGGCTCGTTCCAGGAACACGGCGTGATCCCCAAGCGCGGGCTGATGCTGGCACGGATGGTCGGGCACATCACCTACCTGTCCGACGATTCCATGGGCGAGAAATTCGGCCGTGGTCTCAAGAGCGAGAAGCTCAACTACGACTTCCACAGCGTCGAGTTCCAGGTCGAGAGCTACCTGCGTTATCAGGGAGAAGAGTTCTCCGGGCGTTTCGACGCCAACACCTACCTGTTGATGACCAAGGCGCTGGACTACTTCGATCCGGCGGCGAACTTCGACGATAACCTGGCGAAAACCTTCGCCAACGCCACCGCCAAGTTCTGCGTGATGTCGTTTACCACCGACTGGCGCTTCTCCCCGGCCCGCTCCCGGGAACTGGTGGACGCACTGATGGCCGCGCGCAAGGACGTCTGCTACCTGGAAATCGACGCGCCCCAGGGCCACGACGCCTTTTTGATCCCGATCCCGCGCTACCTGCAGGCGTTCGGCAACTACATGAACCGTATTACGCTGTGAGGACGCCATGAGAGCCGATCTGGACATCATCCAGGAATGGATCCCCGCCGGCAGCCGGGTGCTCGACCTGGGCTGCGGCAACGGCGAATTGCTGACCTGGCTGCGGGACAACAAGCAAGTGACGGGCTACGGGCTGGAAAACGACCCGGACAACATCGCCGAATGCGTGGCCAAGGGCATCAACGTCATCGAGCAGGACCTGGACAAGGGCCTGGGCAACTTCGCCAGCAACAGCTTCGACATCGTGGTCATGACCCAGGCCCTGCAAGCCGTGCACTACCCGGACAAGATCCTCGACGAAATGCTGCGCGTCGGGCGCCAGTGCATCATCACCTTCCCCAACTTCGGTCACTGGCGGTGCCGCTGGTACCTGGCGAGCAAGGGGCGGATGCCGGTGTCGGAGTTCCTGCCCTACACCTGGTACAACACGCCGAACATCCACTTCTGCACCTTCGAGGATTTCGAGGAGTTGTGCCGCGAACGCGAAGCCAAGGTCATTGATCGCCTGGCCGTAGACCAGCAGCACCGCCACGGGTGGGCGAGCAAGCTTTGGCCTAATCTGTTAGGTGAGATAGGCATCTATCGGGTCAGCAGCCCAGGCCTCGCCGATCATCAGGTCGCGGTGTAAACGCCGGCCTTTCCAGGAGCACGACATGAAACGTCTAGGGTTGTTTCTCATCACCGCCTGCCTAAGCGTCGGCGTCATGGCCGCCGATGTCATCAAGGGCGAGCGCAAGGAAGTGTTCGGTGACGTCACCGTGCACTACAACACGTTCAACTCCACCTTCCTAACGCCTGACATCGCCAAGGGCGCCGAACTGATCCGCAGCAAGAACCAGGGCGTGATCAATGTTTCGGTGATCAAGGGTGGTAAGCCGCTGATCGCCCAGGTCAGCGGCACGGTCAAGGACCTGACCAGCAAGACGGTCCCGCTCAGCTTCCGCCAGATCACCGAGCCAGGCGCGATTTACTACGTCGCCCAATACCCGGTGGACCAGCAGGAAACCCGTACCTTTGAAATCAAGGTGCAAATCGGCGACAAGATCAACACCCTCAACTTCAACCAGGAACTGTTCCCGGGCCAATGATCAAGCTCACCCAACTCGTGCTGGCCAGCCACAACGCCGGCAAACTCAAGGAACTCCAGGCCATGCTCGGCGGGTCGGTGCAATTGCGCTCGATCGGCGAGTTCAGCCAGGTGGAACCGGAAGAGACCGGCCTGTCGTTCGTCGAGAACGCCATTCTCAAGGCCCGCAACGCCGCGCGCATCTCCGGCCTGCCGGCGCTGGCCGACGATTCCGGCCTGGCGGTGGACTTCCTCGGCGGCGCGCCGGGCATTTACTCAGCCCGTTACGCCGATGGCAAGGGTGATGCGGCGAACAACGCCAAGCTGCTCGAAGCCCTCAAGGATGTTCCTGAAGCCGAGCGCGGCGCGCAGTTCGTATGTGTGCTGGCGCTGGTGCGCCATGCCGATGACCCGCTGCCGATCCTCTGCGAAGGCCTGTGGCATGGACGCATCCTCACCGAAGCCAGCGGCGAACACGGTTTCGGCTATGACCCATTGTTCTGGGTGCCGGAGCGCAGTTGCTCCAGCGCCGAGCTGGGACCGGTCGAAAAGAACCAACTGAGCCACCGCGCCCGCGCCATGGCCCTGCTGCGCCAGCGCCTAGGCCTGCAATGACCACCGACGCCCCCGCACCGCTGATCCACGGCGGCGCGCAAACCCCTCGGGCGCCACTGCCGGTGCTGCCGCCCCTGGCGTTGTACGTCCACATCCCGTGGTGTGTGCGCAAATGTCCGTATTGCGACTTCAACTCCCACACCGCCAGCCCGCAGTTGCCGGAAGAAGAGTATGTCGACGCCTTGCTGGCCGATCTCGACCAGGATCTGCACGCGGTTCATGGTCGTGAACTGAGTTCGATATTTTTCGGCGGCGGTACGCCAAGCCTGTTCAGCGCCCAGGCGCTGGGACGGCTTCTCCAGGGTGTCGAGGCGCGCATTCCCTTCGCGCCGGACATTGAAATCACCCTGGAAGCCAACCCCGGAACGTTCGAGCAAGCGAAGTTCGTCGCCTACCGGGCGCTGGGCATCAATCGCCTGTCCATCGGCATCCAGAGCTTCCAGCAGGCCAAGCTCGAAGCGCTGGGCCGGATCCACAACGGTGATGAGGCGGTGCGCGCCGCTGGCATGGCCCGCCAGGCCGGGTTCGACAACTTCAACCTCGACTTGATGCACGGCTTGCCTGACCAGTCCCTCGAAGACGCCTTGAGCGACCTGCGCCAGGCCATTGCGCTGAAGCCCACTCATTTGTCCTGGTACCAGCTGACGCTGGAGCCGAACACCGTGTTCTGGAACCAGCCGCCAACATTGCCGGAAGACGACACGCTGTGGGACATCCAGGAAGCCGGGCAGGCATTGCTGGCCGAGCACGGCTACGCCCAGTACGAAGTCTCGGCGTATGCCCAGCCCGGTCGGGCGGCGCGGCACAACCTCAACTATTGGAGCTTCGGCGATTTCATCGGCATCGGCGCCGGGGCCCACGGCAAGCTCAGCCATCCGGACGGGCGCATCGTGCGCACCTGGAAGACCCGCTTGCCCAAGGATTACCTGAATCCGGCCAAAAGCTTCCAGGCGGGTGAGAAAACCCTCGCCAACGAGGAACTGCCGTTCGAGTTCCTGATGAATGCCCTGCGCCTGACCGCAGGCGTGGAAGCGCGGCTGTACCCGGAGCGCACCGGTCTGCCCCTTGAGAGCCTGGCCGAAGGCCGGCGCGAGGCCGAACAAAGTGGGTTGTTGCAGGTCGAACCGTCACGTCTGGCGGCGACCGAGCGCGGACAGCTGTTTCTCAATGACTTGCTGCAAACATTTCTGAGCTGATCAACACAAGGAAATCGAATGGATCTGGTACTCGACCTG
Source organism: Pseudomonas sp. BP11-1-1 (assembly GCF_052112105.1). Classification (NCBI taxonomy): domain Bacteria; kingdom Pseudomonadati; phylum Pseudomonadota; class Gammaproteobacteria; order Pseudomonadales; family Pseudomonadaceae; genus Pseudomonas; species Pseudomonas sp. BP11-1-1. The sequence continues at coordinate 443,225 of NZ_JAUTYU010000002.1, read as the reverse complement.
CTCGCCACTGTGTCCCGCTGGAGCCGCAGCAACCTGTCGGAAATCTCCCTGGCATTGGTAGGCTGCCTGCTGGTGCTGTTTGGTGCCGATATCAAGGGCTGGGTCGAACAACGCCTGGGCAGCATCGCCGGCGCGTTGCGCGTCCCGCTGATTGCCCTGCTGTGCATGATCGGCAGTGGCGCCGCGCTGATCTACGCCACGCCGTGGATCGTCCGAGGCTTGAGCCAGTTCAACAACTACAGCCTGGCCCCGGTGTTGTTGGTGGTGCTGGTGTTGATTGGCGTGGTGGCGGATCGGCGCTGATTCAGCCACAACCAAAAACAACTGTGGGAGCGAGCTTGCTCGCGATGGCGGTGTAACAGTCAACATTGATGTTGAATGTCATGCCCTCATCGCGAGCAAGCTCGCTCCCACAGGGAGTACCATTTCACCATGGGTCTTCTGGTGTTTAGGCCAGCTTCTCGAACTTCAAATCCCAAACCCCATGCCCAAGCCGTTCGCCACGGCGTTCGAACTTGGTGATCGGCCGTTCGGCCGGGCGCGGTACGCACTTGCCGTCTTCGGCCAGGTTGCGATAACCCGGGGCGACGTTCATCACTTCCAACATGTATTCGGCGTAGGGCTCCCAGTCGGTAGCCATGTGCAGCACACCGCCGACCTTCAACTTGCTACGCACCAGCTCAGCGAACGACGCCTGGACGATCCGGCGCTTGTGGTGACGACTTTTGTGCCAAGGATCCGGGAAGAACAACATCAGTCGGTCGAGGCTGTTGTCGGCGATGCAGCGATTGAGCACTTCAATGGCGTCGCAATCGTAGACCCGCAGGTTCGTCAGGCCCTGGGTCAACACACCGTTGAGCAGTGCTCCGACGCCCGGGCGGTGTACTTCCACGCCAATGAAATCCTGCTCCGGCGAAGCGGCAGCCATCTCCAGTAACGAATGGCCCATGCCAAAGCCGATTTCCAGCGAGCGCGGCGCCGAGCGGCCGAAGACCTGGTCAAAATCCACCGGCGCATCGGCCAAGGGCAGGACGTAAAGCGGGGCGCCTTGCTCCAGGCCGCGTTGCTGGCCTTCAGTCATGCGCCCGGCGCGCATCACGAAACTCTTGATGCGGCGGTGCTGGCGCTCTTCGCCCTCTTCCGGCAGGACAGGCGTGTCGTTCGATTCAGTCATCAATGGCTCTTACTTGATCAGACCATCCAGCGGCGAAGACGCGCTGGCGTAGAGTTTTTTCGGCATGCGGCCCGCGAGGTAGGCCAGGCGGCCGGCAACAATGGCGTGCTTCATGGCTTCGGCCATCAGGATCGGTTGCTGGGCATGGGCGATGGCCGAGTTCATCAGCACCGCCTCGCAACCCAACTCCATGGCGATGGTGGCGTCGGAGGCGGTACCGACACCGGCATCCACCAGCACCGGGATCTTGGCTTCTTCCAGGATGATCTGCAGGTTGTATGGGTTGCAGATCCCCAGGCCGGTGCCAATCAGGCCGGCCAGCGGCATGACCGCGATGCAGCCGATTTCCGCCAGTTGACGGGCGATGATCGGGTCATCGCTGGTGTAGACCATCACGTCGAAACCTTCCTTGACCAGCGTCTCCGCAGCCTTGAGGGTTTCGATCACGTTGGGGAACAGGGTTTTCTGGTCCGCCAGCACTTCCAGCTTCACCAGGTTATGGCCATCGAGCAGCTCACGGGCCAGGCGGCAGGTGCGCACGGCCTCGATGGCGTCGAAGCAACCGGCGGTGTTCGGCAGGATGGTGTAGCGATCCGGCGGCAGGATATCCAGCAGGTTCGGTTCGCCCGGGTTCTGGCCGATGTTGGTCCGGCGCACGGCGACGGTCACGATCTCGGCGCCCGAGGCTTCGATGGCCAGGCGGGTCTCTTCCATGTCGCGGTATTTGCCGGTGCCTACCAGCAAACGCGACTGGTAGGTACGACCGGCCAGGACGAAAGGCTTGTCGCTACGAACGATGCTCATGGGAAATCCTCTGTAGGGGTGAGGTTCTTGCGAAAGGCTGCGAAATCGAGGCGACTAGCCACCGCCAATGGCGTGGACCACTTCGACGCTATCACCGTCGTTCAACGTGGTTTCGGCGTGCTGGCTGCGCGGGACGATATCCAGATTGAGCTCCACCGCGACGCGGCGTCCGGTAAGTTCCAGACGGGTCAGCAGGGCCGCAACGGTTTCGCCGTCGGGCAGGTCAAGGGGTTCGCCGTTCAACTGAATGCGCATGCCGGATGCCGCCATCATTTTTAGGGGCTGGCATTCTAGCCCGATCAGTCTGGGTGACCCAAGTCCCTTGGTCAGCTTCAAGCTTCACGCGGCAAGTTGCAGGCGCCAGGCCGCGATGCCCAGGCATAACCAGCCGATCAGAAAGGCCACGCCGCCCAGGGGCGTGATGATGCCCAGCTTGCTGATGCCGGTGAGGGTCAGCAAATAAAGGCTGCCGGAGAACAGCAGGATGCCGATCACAAATGAGATCCCGGCCCACGTGACGATACGACCCGGAATATGCGTGGCCAGCAGCGCGACACCCAGCAGGGCCAGGGTATGCACCAGTTGATAGGTGACGCCGGTGTGGAAAATCGCCAGGTAATCGGCGCTCAGGCGGTTTTTCAGGCCATGGGCGGCAAACGCACCTAAGGCCACGCCGGTGAAGCCGAAAAAAGCCGCCAGCATCAGAAAGCTACGCAACATGGGAACTCCGATCAGACTCGGTGGACAGGGTCTGTATAATGGCCCGCTCGACGGGTTCGGCCAAGCCATCTCTATGCTGCGTACATTGTTTCGACGATTCGTTAAAGCCCTGCTCTGGTTCGCCGTCGGCAGTGTTGTGCTGGTGCTGTTGTTTCGCGTGGTGCCGCCGCCATTCACCGCGCTGATGATCGAGCGCAAGGTTGAATCCTGGTTCGGTGGCGAACCCATCGACCTGCAGCGCGACTGGCAACCCTGGGACCAGATTTCCGACAACCTCAAGGTGGCGGTGATTGCCGGCGAAGATCAGAAGTTTCCCGAACACTGGGGCTTCGACATCAGTGCAATCCAGGCTGCGTTCGCCCATAACGGACGCGGCGGTTCAATTCGTGGCGCCAGCACCCTTAGCCAGCAAGTATCGAAGAACCTGTTTCTGTGGTCCGGTCGCAGTTGGCTGCGCAAGGGGCTGGAAGCCTGGTTCACCGCGCTGATTGAAGTGTTCTGGCCAAAGCAGCGGATCCTTGAGGTGTACCTCAACAGTGTCGAGTGGGACGACGGGGTGTTCGGCGCGGAAGCAGCGGCGCGGCACCACTTTCGCGTAAGTGCCGATGCCTTGTCCCGGCAACAGGCCAGCTTGTTGGCAGCGGTGCTGCCCAACCCGCGCAAATGGAGCGCCAGCCGACCGAGCCCTTATGTGCTACGGCGGGCGGGCTGGATTCGTCAGCAGATGAGCCAGTTGGGGGGCGATGGTTATCTGCTGGAACTCGATCATGCGCGGCGGGCGCCTTGGGCGCAGTAGCCGAGACACCAATAATCAACTGTGGGAGCGAGCTCGCTCGCGATGACAATTGAGCACTCAGTAGAGATGTCGACTGACCCACCGCCATCGCGAGCAAGCTCGCTCCCACAAGGGACCCGGGTCGAATCCAACATCGCGCACAATAAAAAACGCCCCGATCATCACTGATCGGGGCGTTTTGTTTGTGGCCTTTATCGCAGGTCAGGCCGCGATCGACACCTTGAGCTTGTTCATCGCGCTCTTTTCAAGCTGGCGAATCCGCTCGGCCGACACGTTGTACTTCTGCGCCAGGTCGTGCAGCGTGGCTTTTTCCTCGGCCAGCCAGCGCTGGTAGAGAATGTCGCGGCTGCGTTCGTCCAGCACTTCCAGGGCTTCGTGCAGGTTGGTGTTGGAGTTGTCGCTCCAGTCGGCGTCTTCCAGTTGACGCGCCGGGTCGTACCGGTGGTCTTCCAGGTAATTGGCCGGCGATTGGAAAGCACTGTCGTCGTCCGCTTCGGCGGCCGGGTCGAAGGCCATGTCATGGCCGGTCAGGCGGCTTTCCATTTCGCGCACTTCACGAGGTTCCACACCTAGACTTTCGGCTACGCGATGGACTTCCTCGTTGCTCAGCCAGGCCAGGCGCTTCTTCTGGCTGCGCAGGTTGAAGAACAGCTTGCGCTGGGCCTTGGTGGTCGCGACTTTCACGATGCGCCAGTTGCGCAGGATGAACTCGTGGATTTCCGCCTTGATCCAGTGCACCGCAAACGACACCAGGCGCACACCCATTTCCGGGTTGAAACGCTTGACCGCCTTCATCAGGCCAACGTTGCCTTCCTGGATCAGGTCGGCCTGGGCCAGCCCGTAGCCGGAATAGCTGCGGGCGATATGTACGACAAAACGCAGGTGGGCGAGCACCATCTGCCGAGCCGCCTCAAGATCCTGCTCATAATAGAGACTCTCGGCCAGTTCACGCTCCTGCTCGGGCGACAGCAATGGAATGCTGTTCACCGTGTGCACATAGGCCTCAAGGTTTGCACCCGGGACTAGAGCATAAGCAGGTTGCAAAGAAGTGGTCATACGAAAAAACCTCCGACTCACATAACTCGTGCAGTTCAGCACTGCGAAAATTGACCGGGAACCGTAGGACAAGTTCCCACAAAAACTGAAAGGTCAATACGCGCAAAAAATACTATTTTGGAGCAAGCTCACGCAGGTGGCGTGCTACCGCAATCCATGCACCGATATAACCCAACAGCACCGCGCCAAGCAAGAGCGACAGACCGTCGGCGACTGGCACACCGGCCAGCGAGAAATCGCTGCCGTACAAACCGGCCAGACCCACTACCGCATCGTTCAGCCAATCCAGGCCGAACGCCAATACGCCCCAGGACAGGATCCCGGCACCGAAGCCATACAGCGCCCCCATATAAAGGAAGGGCCTGCGTACATAACTGTCCGTACCGCCGACGAGTTTAATCACTTCTATCTCGGTGCGGCGGTTTTCAATATGAAGACGAATGGTATTGCCTATCACCAAAAGTAATGCGGAAACCAGCAGCACCGTCAGGCCGAAGACAAACCGGTCGCCGAGCTTGAGTATCGCCGCAAGACGCTCGACCCAGACTAGATCAAGTTGTGCCTGTTGTACCTTCGGCAATTCGGAAAGTCTTTGTCTCAATGCTTCAAGGGTCGGCTTGTCGACCTCGTTCGGGGTCACCAGCACCACGCCCGGCAGCGGGTTTTCCGGCAGTTCCTTGAGGGCTTCGCCCAGGCCGGATTGCTGCTGGAACTCCTCAAGAGCCTGCTCGCGCCCCACGTACTCGGCATCGGCCACGCCCGGCATGGCCTTGATCTGCTCACGCAGCGCCTCGCCTTCGCCCGGCGTCGCATCCAGTTGCAAATAAAGGGAGATCTGCGCCGCACGCTGCCAGGAGCCACCCAGGCGTTCGACATTATTCAGCAGTAATGACAGGCCCATGGGCAAGCTCAAGGCCACTGCCATGACCATGCAGGTAAAGAAACTGCCGATGGGCTGCTTGCCCAGGCGCCGAAGGCTATCGAGCAGGCTGGCGCGATGGCTTTCGATCCAGGCATGTAGCAGCGTGGCGAAATCCGGACCGTCGTCATCGTCGCGTTTCTTTTTCGGCGGCTGCGGATCGGAGGCCTTGGGGGCTACACGCTCGGCCACTTTAGGGCTTCGGGTTGCGCTCATACACCTGCCTCCCCGTCACCGATCAGTCGACCGCGCTGCAAGGTGAGCATGCGATGACGCATGCGTGCGATCAGGGCCAGGTCGTGACTGGCAATCAGTACGCTGGTGCCCAGACGGTTGATGTCTTCGAATACGCCCATGATTTCTGCCGCCAGTCGTGGGTCGAGGTTACCGGTGGGTTCATCCGCCAACAGCAAGGCCGGACGATGGACGATGGCGCGGGCGATACCCACGCGCTGTTGCTGGCCGGTGGACAGGTCGCCCGGATAAAGGTCGGTCTTGTCCGACAACGCTACGCGTTCCAAGGCCGAATCCACGCGTTTGTTGATCTCGGCCTTGGACAACCCAAGGATCTGCAACGGCAGCGCGACGTTGTTGAACACCGTGCGGTCGAACAACAACTGGTGATTCTGGAATACCACGCCGATCTGGCGGCGCAAGAAGGGAATCTGGGCGTTGCTGATGGTGCTCAGGTCCTGGCCAGCCAACAGCAGCTTGCCGGTGGTGGGTCGCTCCATCGCCAGCAGCAGGCGAAGCAAGGTACTTTTACCAGCGCCGGAATGGCCGGTGACAAACAGAAACTCGCCCCGACGGACCCGAAAGCTCAGCTCATGCAAGCCGACGTGACCGTTCGGATAGCGTTTACCGACCTGTTCGAAACGAATCATGAATGCTCCCGCTCGGCAAACAATGCCTGGACAAAAGGCTCGGCTTCAAAGGTGCGCAAATCGTCAATGCCTTCGCCCACGCCGATGTAGCGAATCGGCAGGCCGAACTGCTTGGCCAGGGCGAAAATCACCCCGCCCTTGGCAGTGCCGTCGAGCTTGGTCAGGGCCAACCCCGTCAGTTCGACGGTCTGGTTGAATTGCTTGGCCTGGTTGATGGCGTTCTGGCCGGTACCGGCGTCCAGCACCAGCAGGACCTCGTGAGGCGCATCGGCGTCGAGTTTGCCGATTACCCGGCGGACCTTCTTCAATTCTTCCATCAGGTTGTCTTTGGTGTGCAGGCGACCGGCCGTGTCGGCGATCAGCACATCGATGCCCCGGGCCTTGGCGGCCTGCACGGCGTCGAAGATCACCGAGGCGGAGTCGGCGCCGGTGTGCTGGGCGATCACCGGGATCTTGTTGCGTTCGCCCCACACTTGCAGCTGTTCGACTGCGGCAGCGCGGAAGGTATCGCCGGCGGCGAGCATGACCTTCTTGCCTTCGAGTTGCAGCTTCTTCGCCAGCTTGCCGATGGTGGTGGTCTTGCCGGCACCGTTGACGCCCACGACCAAAATCACGAATGGCTTGTTCTGCGAGGCCACCACCAGGGGTTTTTCCACCGGCTTGAGCAGGTTGGTCAGTTCGCCTTGCAGGGATTTGTACAGTGCATCGGCATCGGTCAGCTGTTTGCGCGCGACCTTCTGGGTCAGGCTCTGGATGATCACGGAAGTGGCCTCGACGCCGACATCGGCGGTCAACAGGCGGGTCTCGATGTCTTCCAGCAATTCATCGTCGATGACTTTCTTGCCCAGGAACAGGCTGGCCATGCCTTCGCCGATGCTGGCGCTGGTCTTGGACAGGCCCTGCTTCAAGCGGGCAAAGAAGCCGACTTTGTTCTCTTCGGCCGGGACCGGAACCTCTACTGGCTCTGGCTCTGGCTCTGTTACAAGATCTGGAACCGGAGGCACGACCACGGCGCTCGGTGTTTCCTCCGGTTGCGTCGGGGCGGGAATTGGCGGGGTGACGTGGGGCGCCTGGGCGTCCTCCACCAGCGCGACCGGCTCTTCCGCCACGGGCAGGGTCAGCCAGGGCGTCTGCCCGGCGGGCGGAGTCAGGGGTTGCTCGAGCACCGGCTCAGCCACTGGCTCGGCTTCAGGCTCGGCCGGCTGCAATACCGGTTCGGCAATCGGCAGGACAATGGGCGCGGCCTCTTCGGCCACCGGCGCTTCGGCGGGCTCTGGCTGCGGTTGTGGCTGTTCGGCAACGGTTTCCTGCGGCTTCTTGCGCAGCCATCCGAACAGGCTTTTCTTCTCGCCAGCCGCAGCTGGGGTCTTCTTGTCGTCGTTGGAACCAAACATGGAGGACGGCTATCTCACGGTAGCGACGCGCCACGAGGGCGCCTCGGTGATAAATATTCGATGCTGAACAGACTGCGTTTCATCCAGCTTGTTCACGCGCAACAGATTGTCGAAATGTCGCCAGGACACCTCTTGGTCGATTTTTTCGAAGGACTGGTACGGCATCATCGGCGAAAACGCGGGGATCCACGAAAAAACCCAACGTTAATGCCCAGAACCCAGACAACCTTGGGCCGATAAAAGACCCGATAGGCGTGGCCGCCAGTAAAACGGACCGTTATCCTAGCACCTCCTCGCCTGCTGCGGCTAAGACCCGGCAGGCAGCCCAACAGGTTTAAACACGAATGAATGCTCTTGCCCGCTGCGCCGCTGGCCTGCTGCTCGGCACGGTCTGCCTGCCTTTTTCAGCCCTTGCTGCCGATCCACAACCCACCCACGAATTTACCCTCGACAACGGCCTGAAGGTCGTCGTTCGCGAAGACCATCGCGCGCCGGTGGTGGTATCCCAGGTCTGGTACAAGGTCGGTTCCAGCTACGAAACACCGGGCCAGACCGGTTTGTCCCATGCCCTGGAACACATGATGTTCAAGGGCAGCGAGAAAGTCGGCCCCGGCGAGGCGTCGCTGATCCTGCGCGACCTCGGTGCCGAAGAAAATGCCTTCACCAGCGACGATTTCACCGCCTACTACCAAGTGCTGGCGCGCGATCGCCTGGGCGTGGCCTTCGAACTGGAAGCCGACCGCATGGCCAGCCTGCGCCTGCCGCCAGAAGAGTTCAGCCGCGAGATCGAAGTCATCAAGGAAGAGCGCCGCATGCGCACCGATGACAAGCCGATGTCCAAGGCCTTCGAACGCTTCAAGGCCATGGCGTACCCGGCCAGCGGCTACCACACGCCGACGATCGGCTGGATGGCCGACCTGGATCGGATGACTGTCGAGGAGCTGCGCCACTGGTACGAGTCCTGGTACACCCCGAACAACGCCACGCTGGTGGTGGTCGGCGACGTGACGCCAGACGAGGTCAAATCCCTGGCCCAGCGTTATTTCGGTCCGATTGCCCGGCGCCCGGTGCCGGTCGCGAAAATCCCCCTGGAGCTGGCCGAACCCGGCGAACGCCAGATTACCCTGCATGTGCAGACCCAACTGCCCAGCGTGATGCTGGCCTTCAATGTGCCAAGCATCGCCACCGCGACGGACAAGGCGTCGGTCAACGCGCTGCGGCTGATCTCGGCCCTGCTGGATGGCGGCTACAGCGGCCGGATCCCGACCCAGCTGGAGCGCGGCGAAGAGTTGGTGTCCGGCGGCTCGTCGAACTACGACGCCTTTACCCGCGGCGACACGCTGTTCACCTTGTCGGCAACGCCCAACACGCAGAAAAACAAGACCCTCGCCCAGGCCGAAGCGGGCTTGTGGCGCTTGCTTGAACAGCTGAAAACCACCGCACCGACCGCCGAGGAGCTGGAACGCGTCCGCGCCCAGGTCATCGCAGGCCTGGTGTATGAGCGCGACTCGATCACCAGCCAGGCCACCGCCATCGGCCAGCTGGAAACCGTCGGCTTGTCCTGGAAACTGATGGACAGCGAACTCGCCGAACTGCAAAGCGTGACCCCGCAGGATATCCAGAAGGCAGCCCAGCTGTATTTCACCCGCTCGCGCCTGAGCGTTGCGCACGTCCTGCCCGAGGAGAAAGCTCATGAGTGAGCGCAAATCATCGCGCCTGGTGCTGATCGGCCTGGTCTTGATCGCCCTGGTCGGCGCCCTGGCCTTTTACCTGACACCTTCAAGCGCCCCCAAGGCCAGCCAGGCATTGGACAAAGCCAAGTCCAGCAGCAAACTGCAATCCCTGGCCGAACTGAACGACAAGGCGCCCAGTCGGCGCCAGCTAGACGTGCAGACCTGGAAAACCGCCGACGGCGCCAAGGTGCTGTTCGTCGAAGCCCGCGAGCTGCCGATGTTCGACCTGCGCCTGACCTTCGCCGCCGGCAGCAGCCAGGACGGCGACGCCCCCGGCCTCGCCCTGCTGACCAACGCCATGCTCAACGAAGGCGTAGCCGGCAAGGACGTCAGCGCGATTGCCCAAGGCTTCGAAAGCCTCGGCGCGGACTTCGGCAACGGCGCCTACCGTGACATGGCCGTGGCGTCCCTGCGCAGCCTCAGCGCAGCGGACAAGCGTGAGCCGGCGTTGAAGCTGTTCGCCGAAGTGGTCGGCAAACCGACCTTCCCCGCCGACTCCTTCGCCCGGATCAAGAACCAGATGCTCGACGGCTTCGAGTACCAGAAGCAGAATCCCGGCAAATTGGCGGGCCTGGAGCTGATGAAGCGCCTGTACGGCGAGCATCCGTATGCCCATTCCAGCGATGGCACCGCCGACAGCATTCCGCCGATCACCCTGGCCCAGGCCCGGGCCTTCCACGCCAAGGCCTACGCCGCCGGTAACGCCGTGATTGCGCTGGTGGGTGATTTGTCCCGCGCCGAGGCCGAAGCCGTTGCCAGCCAGGTCTCCGCCGCGCTGCCCAAAGGTCCGGCCCTGGCGAAAACCCCCGCACCGGCGGAGCCGAAGGCGAGCATCGGCCATATCGAATTCCCGTCCAAGCAGACCAACCTGATGCTCGCGCAACTGGGCATCGACCGCGACGACCCGGATTACGCGGCCGTTACCCTCGGCAACCAGATCCTCGGTGGCGGTGGTTTCGGTACGCGATTGATGACGGAAGTGCGCGAGAAGCGCGGCCTGACCTATGGCGTCTACTCCGGCTTCACGGCGATGCAAGCCCGTGGCCCGTTCATGATCAACCTGCAAACCCGCGCGGAGATGAGCGAGGGCACTTTGAAGCTGGTTCAGGACGTGTTCGCCGATTACCTCAAGAATGGCCCGACCCAGAAGGAACTCGAAGACGCCAAGCGCGAACTGGCCGGCAGCTTCCCACTGTCCACCGCCAGCAATGCCGACATCGTCGGCCAGCTCGGCGCCATGGGTTTCTATGACTTGCCGCTGAGCTACCTGGAAGACTTCATGCGTCAAACCCAGGAACTGACGGTTGAGCAGGTGAAGACCGCACTGAACAAACATCTGAGCACCGACAAGATGGTCATCGTCACCGCTGGCCCGAGCGTGCCGCAAAAGCCGTTGCCGGCCCCCACTGACAAACCTGCCGAGCAGCCGCTCGGGGTCCCGGAGCATTAATGGCCCGCCCATCCAATCCCAGCAAGAAACCCGCGCACAACGGCGTGAACCAGTTGCGTATCATTGGCGGCGAATGGCGCAGCAGGCGCCTGAGTTTCCCCGATGCCCCTGGCCTGCGGCCGACCCCGGACCGAGTGCGCGAAACCCTGTTCAACTGGCTCGCCCCTTACGTGGCGGGCGCCAAGGTCCTCGACCCGTTTGCCGGCAGCGGTGCGCTGTTTCTCGAGGCGCTGTCCCGTGGCGCCGCCATGGGCCAGGCGCTGGACGCCAGCAACGTGGCGGTTTCCAGCCTGAAGGAACACCTGGGGACCCTGCGTTGCACCGTTGGCCAGGTGCAAACCGCCGATGCGTTGCGCTACCTTGACAGCCAACCGGCGACGGCCTTCGACCTGGTGTTTCTAGACCCGCCTTTCAACCAGAACCTGTTGCCGGCGGTCTGCGCCTTGCTCGAGGAACGTCAGTGGCTGGCCGAGGATGCCTGGGTCTACACTGAAAGCGAAACCGCCCCGTCCACCCTGGGCTTGCCGGGCAACTGGCGCTTGCACCGCGAGCAGAAATCCGGACGGGTGTATTACGCCTTGTGGCAGCGTCTGACAAAGGACATTGGCTGAACGGCTGACCAGTGCATCGAGAATAATAATGATGTCCGCCGCATCTGAACGTTTCGCCCCGGCTCCGGGGCTCGGCAATCCTCACCTGCAAACCTTGTGGGGCCCCTTGTGGCGCAAGACCACGCACATCGCTCGTCAACGCGAGCGCTTGTGGCTCGAGGATGGCGATTTCCTCGATCTCGACTGGTACGGCCCCCACAGCGCCGAAGCGCCATTGGTACTGGTGCTTCATGGGTTGACGGGCTCTTCCAACTCCCCTTACGTGGCCGGTTTGCAGCAGGCTCTCGATCGCCAGGGCTGGGCCAGTGCAGCCTTGAACTGGCGCGGTTGCTCGGGCGAGCCGAACCTGTTGCCCCGCAGCTATCACTCTGGCGTCAGCGAAGATTTGGCAGCCGCCCTTGCTCATCTACGAGCCCGGCGACCCTTGGCGCCATTGTTTGCAGTGGGTTATTCACTGGGCGGCAATGTGTTGCTCAAGCACTTGGGGGAAACCGGCAGCAACAGCCAGTTGCAAGGCGCGGTGGCGGTCTCGGTGCCGTTTCGCCTCGACCAGTGCGCCGATCGCATCGGCCAGGGATTTTCCAAGTTCTACCAGGCGCACTTCATGCGGCAACTGGTGGCCTATGTGCGCAACAAGCAACGCCAGTTCCTGCACGACGGACGTCATGAGGGCCTGGCAACCCTGGCGGCGCTTGGCCCGCTGGAGAACATGCGCACCTTCTGGGATTTCGATGGCCGGGTAACGGCGCCGCTGCATGGGTTTTCCGACGCAGCGGATTATTACCGTCGTGCCTCCAGCCGTTACTTCCTGGCGGATATCAGCACGCCGACCCTGGTCATCCAGGCCGCCGACGATCCGTTCGTGTTCCCCCACAGCCTGCCCGAACCCGGCGAGTTATCAACCTCGACCCAATTCGAGCTGCACGCCAGGGGTGGGCATGTGGGGTTTGTCGATGGAACCTTGCGGTGTCCAGGGTATTACCTGGAACGGCGCATTCCGGATTGGCTGGCCAGCCTGGGTCGCGGGTGACTAAGACACGAATCTGCCCAAAGCCCATGTGGGAGCGAGCTTGCTCGCGATAGCGGTGGTCAGCCGCATTGAATTTGACTGACGCACCGTCATCGCGAGCAAGCTCGCTCCCACATTGACCCTCCCACATTGCCCCTGAGCAGCTGTTACTCGCCCTTCGCCACACCGCGCTGAGGATCATTGATCCACTCACTCCACGAGCCAGCGTACAGCCGCCCCAAGGTATACCCGGCCAGGCTCAAGGCAAACAGGTTATGGCACGCCGTCACGCCAGAGCCGCAGTAGGCCACCAGCCCAGTCGGCGAGCGATCGCCCAGTTTTTCGGCGAAGCGCTGCTTGAGCTGGTCGGCCGGCAGGAACCGGCCATCCGCGCCGAGGTTATCGGTGAAGGCCGCGCATTGCGCTCCCGGGATGTGTCCGGCCACCGGGTCGATCGGCTCGACTTCGCCCTTGAAGCGCGGCAGCGCTCGTGCGTCCAGCAAGGTCATGTCCGGCTGGCCAAGGCGTTGCTGCAGCGTGTCGGCATCGACCAGCAAATCCGCATCCGGCGAACCACTGAAGGTCCCGGCCGACGTGGCAGGCGGATCCAGGCTCAGGGGCAAGCCGGCCGCGTGCCAGGCCTTGAGTCCTCCGTCGAGGAGATACACGCCGTCCCGCTTGCCCAGCCAGGCCAGCAGCCACCAGGCCCGGGCGGCATAGGCACCGGGGCCATCGTCATACAGCACGATGTCGCTGTCGTTGTTGATGCCCCAGCTCTGGAGGCGCGCGATCAAGGCGCCAGGACCGGGCAAAGGGTGGCGCCCGGTCACACCCTTTAGAACCGGCCCGCTCAAATCCCGCTCCAGGTCCGCGAACGACGCACCGGCGATATGGCCCTCGGCGTAACTGCGCTGGCCATAGTCCGGATCATCCAGGGCAAAACGACAATCAAGGATGACCAACCCGGGTTGCGACCGCCTCTCTTCAAGGGCCTGGGGGCTGATAAGTTGCGCGATGGGCATGGTGAGCTCCTGAGATTGAAACAAGGGAGGGCCGAACCTACTGCCCCTCCTCAAGGGTCTGGGCCAGCGGGACGTAAAACTCTTTGAACAGATCATCCACCGCTTCACGGGCTCCGTCGGTCACAAAACCCGCCTCCAGCACCAGCACTTGATAGACACCGCGCTTGATCGCCTGCTCGCTCAGATGGCTGGAGTTTTCCCGGGTCGTGCAGAGGAAACGTACCCACGAGGTGAGGATAATCCAGGCATTGAGGGTCAGGGATTCGATCTGCACCCGGTCCATCTTCAGGATGCCGGCAGCGACGAAGCCTTCGTAGATCGCGGTGCCATGGATCAGGCAGCGCTGGGAGAACCGTCGATAGCGAGCCGCCAGCTCCGCGTCGCTGTCGAGCAGATGCTCCAGGTCCCGATGCAGGAAGCGGTAGCGCCACATCGCTGACAGCAGTTCTTGCAGATAGAAGCGCTTGTCGTCCACCGTGGCCGCGCGGCCCTGGGGCGGACGCAGGAAGCTGTCCACCAGGTTTTCGTATTCGCTGAACAGCACGGCGATGATCGCCTGCTTGTTGGGGAAATGGTAATAGAGGTTGCCCGGGGACATGTCCATGTGGGCAGCAATGTGATTGGTGCTGACACTGCGCTCGCCCTGCCGATTGAACAACTCCAGGCTGTTCTGCACGATGCGCTCGCTGGTTTTTATTCGTGGGGCCATGGCTTGGGCTTTAATTCAAAAGTCAGTGGGAGGCATCTTACGACCTATCGGTCACGGGATAAAACCCAAGCAATTTTACAGGTCCTCATTTGACTTTCTAGAGTATTAGCTCTAGAAAGCACCGACTCCAATAATAAATCCGGTGCCCACCATGCCCGCCGACGTTGCTTACCTGCACGAGTCCCAACAGCAACTGGAAGAGCTCCGAGCATTGTTCGATGCCCAGCGCCTGGCCTACACAGCCCATCCGATGCCACCGGCTGAACAGCGCCTGCAATGGCTCAAGGCATTGCGCGAACTGTTGAGCAATGAACGGCAGGCGTTGATCAATGCGATCAGCCAGGACTTCAGCCACCGCAGTCCAGACGAAACGCTACTCGCCGAGCTGATGCCGAGCCTGCATGGCATCCATTACGCCAGCCGGCACCTGAAGGGCTGGATGAAACCCTCCCGACGCAAGGTCGGCGTGGCGTTCCAGCCGGCGTCGGCCAAGGTCGTCTACCAGCCGCTGGGCGTTGTCGGAGTCATCGTGCCTTGGAACTATCCACTGTTCCTGGCCATCGGGCCGTTGGTGGGGGCGCTGTCGGCGGGCAACCGAGTGATGCTCAAGCTCAGCGAGTCGACGCCTGCCACCGGCTTGCTGCTCAAGCAATTGCTGGCCCGGGTCTTTCCCCAGGACCTGGTGTGCGTCGTGCTGGGCGAAGCGGACGTCGGCGTTGCGTTCTCCCGGCTGCCCTTCGACCACCTGTTGTTTACCGGCGCCACCAGCATCGGCAAGCATGTGATGCGTGCCGCTGCTGAAAACCTCACCCCCGTTACCCTTGAGCTGGGCGGCAAGTCCCCCGCCATCGTGTCCGAGGATGTCCCACTCAAGGACGCCGCCGAGCGCATCGCCTTCGGCAAGACCCTCAATGCCGGACAGACCTGCGTCGCGCCCGACTACGTGCTGGTGCCGCAGAACCGCGTCGGGGCGTTCGTCGAGGCGTATCGTGAGGCGGTCCGTGGTTTTTATCCGACGCTGGCTGACAACCCGGACTACACCGCAATCATCAATGAGCGACAGCTGGCACGGCTCAACGGCAACATCAGTGATGCCACCAGTAAAGGCGCCTTGCTGATCGAGCTGTTCGACCAGGGCCAGGGCCGACGCATGGCCCATAGTCTGCTGCTCAACGTAACGGATGACATGACCGTCATGCAGGACGAGATCTTCGGCCCGCTGCTGCCGATCGTGCCTTATACAGATTTGAACCAGGCGTTTGCCTACATCAATCAGCGACCTCGCCCGCTGGCGCTCTACTATTTCGGCTACAACAAGGCCGAGCAGAATCGCGTACTCAATGAAACCCATTCCGGTGGCGTCTGCCTGAACGACACGCTCTTGCACGTGGCCCAGGACGACATGCCGTTCGGTGGCATTGGTGCCTCAGGGATGGGGCACTATCACGGACACGAGGGTTTCCTGACCTTCAGCAAGGCCAAGGGCGTGCTGGTGAAGCAGCGGTTCAACGCCGCGAAACTGATCTATCCGCCCTATGGCAAGCCTTTGCAGAAATTGATCCAGAAGCTGTTCATCCGCTGACAGTGCTTCCCAGGGGAATAACAATAATGAACCCGAGCCTGACCGATACGCCCACCCTGTCGCGGCGGGGCTTGCTGCACTTGAGCCTCGGCGCCGGCGCGTTTCTCGCCACGGTCGGATTGGGAGCCACGTTGAGCGGTTGCTCCACCAGCCAGCCGGCCAGCGGCCTAGTAGCATTGCGTGACAGTGACCTGCCATTTTTGCGTGCGGTCATTGCGGTGATGCTGAACGGCGCCGTGACGGCGCAAACGCTCGACGCCGCCACCAACGCCACGTTGCAGAGCCTGGATCGCGGCCTGGCGCATCTGTCCCCGTCCATGCTCAAGCTCACACGCCAGCTCTTCGATGTGCTCACGCTGGGTATCACTCGCGGGCCACTGACCGGGATCTGGGGTGCGTGGGAAAACGCCAGCACCGAGAACATCCAAGCGTTTCTGGCACGGTGGGAAAACAGCTCGCTGAGTTTGTTGCGCCAAGGCCACGGATCGTTGCTGCAAATGGTGATGATGGCTTGGTACAGCTGCCCCGAATCCTGGGGCCATTGCGGATACCCAGGGCCGCCAGTGGTTTGAAGCAAGATCCAATCCCTGTGGGAGCGGGCTTGCCCGCGAATGCAGTTATACATTCTCCCCTGTGCAAGCTGATCCACCGCCTTCGCGAGCAAGCCCGCTCCCACAAGAGCCTGTCGCAACCTACTCACAACAAGAGGCCCCGAACATGCCCGTACCCGACCCGTTCCGCGAAGGCCTCGCCCGTGGCTGGACCACCTACAACGGCGCGCAACTGGCCGAGGACCTGACGCTGGAAGCCGATGTGGCGATCATCGGCAGCGGCGCCGGCGGTGGTACCACGGCGGAGATTCTCAGCGCCGCCGGCTACAAGGTGCTGCTGATCGAGGAAGGCCCGCTCAAGACCAGCCATGACTTCACGCTGCGCGAGGACCAGGCCTATACCAGCCTGTACCAGGAGGGCCTCGGGCGCATGAGCAAGGACGGCGCCATTACCATTCTCCAGGGGCGGGCGGTGGGCGGCACGACCTTGATCAACTGGACATCGAGCTTTCGCACGCCTACGCAAACCCTTGAGCACTGGGCCGCCGAGCACAACGTCAAAGGTCACAGTGCCGCCGAAATGGCGCCTTGGTTCGAACGCATGGAGCAGCGCCTCGGTGTAGCGCCCTGGCTGATACCACCCAACGCCAACAACGACGTGATTCGCAAGGGCTGCGAGCAACTGGGCTACAACTGGCACGTCATCCCGCGCAACGTGCGCGGTTGCTGGAACCTGGGTTATTGCGGCATGGGCTGCCCGACCAACGCCAAGCAGTCGATGCTCGTCACCACGATACCTGCCACGCTGGACAAGGGTGGCGCGCTGCTTTACCTGGCGCGAGCCGAGCGTCTGACGATCAAGAACGACACCGTCGACGGCCTCGAATGCCAAGCCATGGACGAGCGTTGCGTGGCGCCGACCGGGCGACGCATCACCGTCAAGGCGCGGCATTACGTGCTTGCCGGTGGCGGCATCAACAGTCCCGCCCTGTTGCTGCGCTCCGATGCGCCAGACCCTCACGAGCGCCTGGGCAAGCGTACGTTCCTGCATTTGGTGAACATGTCGGCCGGCCAGTTCGATGAAGTCATCAATCCGTTCTACGGCGCGCCGCAATCGATCTACTCGGATCACTTCCAATGGCAGGACGGTGTCACCGGCAAAATGTCCTACAAGCTGGAAGTGCCGCCCTTGCATCCCGCACTGGCCGCCACGTTGTTGGGAGGCTTCGGCGAGGAAAATGCCAGGCACATGGCGCACCTGCCCCATACCCACGCCATGCTGGCGTTGCTGCGAGATGGCTTTCACCCCGACAGCCCCGGCGGTACCGTCGAGTTACGCAGCGACGGCACGCCGGTGCTCGACTATCAGGTTTCGCCCTATGCGTGGGACGGTCTGCGCCGAGCGTTCCACAGCATGGCCGAGATTCAGTTTGCCGGCGGGGCCAGGGCGGTCATGCCGATGCACAGCGATGCCCATTATGTGAAAACCCTGGCCGAGGCACGGGTGATGATCGACGGGCTCGACCTCGCCCTCTACCGCACGCGCCTGGGCAGCGCCCATGTCATGGGCGGCTGTGCCATGGGCGAAGATCCAGGCTCAGCCGTGGCCGACAGCCTTGGCCGCCACCACCAATTGGGCAACCTGTCGATCCACGATGGCTCGCTGTTCCCCACCAGCATCGGCGCCAACCCACAGTTGTCGGTGTATGGGCTGACGGCGAAACTGGCGTCGAATCTGGCCGAACGCCTGAAAAATTCATGAAAATATGCACCATTCGCAGCGTCTATAGTTCTTTTCTACGCAACAGCCGACTTGGCCGACCGAGAAGGCTGCGATACCATCCGACTCCCCAACGCACTCCCGCCAGGACGACGCGATGAACCGAGTGTTGTACCCAGGTACCTTCGACCCTATTACCAAGGGCCATGGCGATCTGGTCGAACGCGCCTCGCGCCTGTTCGACCATGTGATCATCGCCGTCGCCGCCAGCCCAAAGAAAAACCCGCTGTTCCCGCTGGAACAACGTGTGGAACTGGCCCGTGAGGTCACCAAGCACCTGCCCAACGTGGAGGTGGTCGGCTTCTCGACGCTGCTGGCGCACTTCGCCAAGGAAAAGAACGCCAACGTGTTCCTGCGCGGCCTGCGCGCGGTCTCGGACTTCGAATACGAATTCCAGCTGGCGAACATGAACCGGCAACTGGCACCGGACGTCGAAAGCCTGTTCCTGACGCCGTCGGAACGCTATTCCTTCATTTCCTCGACCCTGGTTCGGGAAATCGCAGCGTTGGGTGGCGACATCACCAAGTTTGTCCATCCGGCCGTGGCCGACGCGCTGACCCTGCGTTTCAAGAAATAACCTGCCGGCGCTGCGAGTCGCCTCGCAGCACGGCGCAGTCCATCGCGCCCGCGTGCACTGCGCTCGCCAATGCGGCACAATTGCGCCCATACGTTTTCAGATGCCCGGGCCCAATGCCCCGGCAGGAGCCTGCATGTCCCTGATCATCACCGACGACTGCATCAATTGCGACGTCTGCGAACCCGAATGCCCGAACGAAGCCATTTCCCAAGGCGAAGAGATCTACGTCATCGACCCGAACCTGTGCACCCAATGCGTCGGCCATTACGACGAACCCCAGTGCCAGCAAGTCTGCCCGGTGGATTGCATCCCGTTGGACGAAGCGCACCCGGAGACTGAAGAACAGTTGATGGCGAAGTATCGCAAGATTACTGGCAAGGCTTGAATTTTCAGGGGCCCTACTGGCCTCATCGCGAGCAAGCTCGCCCCCACAGGGATTGCTCTGCTTACATTATTGGCGGCTGACGCAAACTACTTGTGGGAGCGAGCTTGCTCGCGATGAGGGCGTCAGCCGCGCCCAATGCTCAATCCTGCCGCTCAAACCCCTCCCCGATACACCCCAGGCAACGCACGAAGGTAGCCTTCGCCGGATCAACCACCAGCGCCTTCCCCGCATCGCCAACCCCACCGCCCAGCGCGGTAAAGGGCAACGACACGACAAACGCCCCGGCGCCAATCACGGTGGCAGCCAGCAGCAACGGCCGTGCAATCAGCAAATCGCCGATCATGGCGTAGGCCGGCGGATTCTGGATGGTGTAGCGCGGGTCACCGCTCTCGGTGTTCGCAAAGGCAGGCAAACTGGCACCCAACGAGAGCGCCAGAACGATAGGTCGAAGCAGATTCATGAGGCCATCCTTCGGCTAAGCAGTCTGATAACTGACTATAGACCGTAGGACAAATCATCTCTGGCAGCGTGGACACCAGACGCTGGCGCGCTGGCCCAGGCGGATTTCCCGCAGCCCCGTGCCACAGGCTTTGCACAACTCCCCGCCCCGACCGTAGACGAACAGTTCCTGCTGGAAATAGCCCGGCTGGCCATCCCCGCCGATGAAGTCCCGTAGCGTGGTGCCGCCGCGCTCGATGGCATGGGCAAGGATGCGCTTGATCTCGATCGCCAGTTTCAAATAGCGCGCCCGCGAGATGCCTCCCGCTTCACGCCGCGGGTCGATCCCGGCGGCAAACAGCGCTTCGGTCGCGTAGATATTGCCCACGCCCACCACCACCGCGTTGTCCATGATGAACGGCTTGACCGCCATCGAACGCCCGCGCGACAGCTGGAAAAGCCGTTCGCCATCGAACAGGTCGGTCAAGGGCTCGGGGCCGAGGCGAATCAGCAGCTCATGGTTGAGCGGATCCAGGCTCCAGAGCATCGCGCCGAAACGGCGAGGGTCGGTGTAGCGCAACGCCAGGCCAGACTCCAGCTCGATGTCGACATGCTCATGCTTGGCGGCCGGCATGCCGATTTCAACCAGGCGCAAGTTGCCGGACATACCCAGGTGGCTGATCAACGTGCCGACCTCGGCGTTGATCAACAGGTACTTGGCCCGCCGCTCCACCTGCACGATGCGCTGGCCCGAGAGCCGCACGTCGAGATCTTCCGGGATCGGCCAGCGCAGGCGGCGGTCACGGACCACCACACGACTGACCCGTTGGCCTTCAAGATGGGGCGCGATGCCTCGACGGGTGGTTTCGACTTCCGGCAGTTCTGGCATGGGGTTCTCGAATCAGGCGAACACCGGCACTCAACGAGTGGCCAGGTCGCGAATTTCCTGTTTCTGGGTCTGGAAGTCATATTCCGACAACCCGATGTAATCGAGCACCAGCGGCCCGACGCTGTCCCACTCGTGATCGTCGGCCTGGTTGCCCAGCACGCGATGGGAGGCGCAAATGTTCTCCGACATCTTGAGGATCGCCAGCAGGTTCTTCAGCGGGCTGTTATTGCGCGAAGTTTCGTCACTGAAGATCGCCAGGGCGTTGTGGTGATTGGCGATGGCCTGGCTGACGTGATCCGGCAGGCGCCAGGATTTGGATGTGTAATAACCGACCACCGCATGGTTGGTGTTGAACACGCGGTTCTCGGTGTCGACCACCCGGCACTCGGCGCTGGCATTGGCGTAGGCCTCCTCCAACACGCTCATGTAAGTGGGGAATTGCTTGAGCATCAGCGGTATGCCGCAATCATGGAACAAGCCCAGGGCATAGGCTTCGTCACCGTTCTGCAGGCCGACGCGCTTGGCGAGGGTCAGGCAGGTCATCGCCACATCCTGGGCGGTATCCCAGAAACGATTCAAGGTGACGATCGTGTCATCGTGCAATTCGCCCTTGATGGACTGCGCATTGATCAGGTTGATGATCGAACGGCTGCCCAGCAGGTTCACCGCGCGCTGGATCGAGGTGATCTTGTTGCTCAGGCCGTAATACGGCGAATTGACGATCTTGAGCAACGCGCCCGAGAGCCCCGGGTCCTGGGAAATCAGCTTGGCGATGGTCTCAAGGTCCGGGTCGGGCATGTACTGCTCCATCTGCAAATCCACCATGATTTGCGGCTGGGGCGGGACACTGATGCCTTGCAGGGACTGTTGGATCTGTTCGGCGGAAAGCTCTTTGGACATGGGTACGCACTCTGGGCCAGGCGGGGATTCTAACGCTTAAAGCGCAATCCGATACACCGCCGGGTAGCTCGGCGGAACTTTCATTAAAGCCTCGGCTTCGGATTTTGTAGAGCCGACAGCCAAGCCTGCATACAGGCTTAGGTCGGCAGCCTACCTACTCAGCTTGAGGAGATTTTTCATGCCTGGCTCCCTGAATGACAAACGCGTGGCCATCCTGGTGACAAACGGTTTCGAACAGGCCGAACTGACCGGCCCCAAGCAGGCGCTGGAGCAGGCCGGGGCCAAGGTGGAGATTGTCTCGGCCAGCGAAGGCCAGGTCAAAGGCTGGAACCATGACAAACCGGCCGACGACTTCAAGGTCGACCTGACCTTCAAGGCCGCCAATATCGACCAATACGATGCCGTGGTGCTGCCCGGCGGCGTGCAGAACTCCGACACCATCCGCATCGACACCGACGCCCAGAACCTGGTCAAGGGCTTCGACGCGGCGGGCAAACCCATCGCGGTAATCTGCCACGGCGGCTGGTTGCTGGTGTCGAGCGGATTGGTCAAGGGCAAGACCATGACCAGCTACAAAACCCTCAAGGACGACCTGGTCAACGCCGGAGCGAATTGGGTCGACCAGGAAGTGGTCAAGGACGGAACCTGGATCAGCAGCCGCCAACCCGACGACATTCCGGCGTTCAATCGCGAGCTGATCAGCGCATTGTCCGCGTGACCCATGGTGGCGAGGCGAGCAAAGCTCCCTCGCCGCATGTCCACCACGAGCCCCGCAACGGTTGCAACACGGTATACTCCCGCTCTTTTTTCCGGAGCGACGTCATGTCCCTGCCTAGCCTGCGCCTCAAAGCCAACGCCGACCGTCGCCTGCGCGCCGGCCACTTGTGGGTCTACAGTAACGAAATCGATGTAGCCGCCACCCCGTTGCACGGCTTCAAGGCCGGCGACCAGGCAATCCTCGAGGCCGCGGGGGGCAAGCCGCTGGGCATCGTCGCGATGAGCCCCAACAACCTGATCTGCGCGCGCCTGCTGTCCCGCGATGCGAAGCTGCCGCTGGACAAGTCCCTGCTGGTGCATCGCCTCAACGTGGCGTTGTCCTTGCGCGAGCGGCTGTTCGACAAGCCTTTCTATCGCCTGGTCTACGGTGACTCCGATCTTCTGCCGGGCCTGGTGGTCGACCGTTTCGGCGATATCCTGGTGGTGCAGATCGCCTCCGCCACCATGGAAGCCCATAAAGACGACGTGATCGCCGCGCTGACCCAAGTGCTCAAGCCCAGCGGCATCCTGTTCAAGAACGACTCCGCTGCTCGTGACGCCGAAGGCCTGGAACGCTACGTCGAGACCGTGTTCGGCCTGGTGCCGGAATGGGTCGCCCTCGAAGAGAACGGCGTGAAATTCGAAGCGCCAGTCATCCAAGGCCAGAAAACCGGCTGGTTCTACGACCACCGCATGAACCGCGCACGCCTGGCGCCGTACGTCAAAGGCAAACGTGTACTGGACCTGTACAGCTACATCGGCGGCTGGGGCGTGCAAGCCGCGGCGTTCGGCGCCAGTGAAGTGTTCTGCGTCGATGCTTCGGCCTTTGCCCTCGACGGTGTCGAGCGCAACGCCGCACTGAATGGTGTCGCCGAAAAAATGACCTGCATCGAAGGCGACGTGTTCGAAGCCCTCAAGGAACTGAAGGCCAGCGAAGAACGCTTCGATGTGATCGTGGCCGACCCGCCGGCGTTCATCAAACGCAAGAAAGACATGAAGAACGGCGAAGGCGCCTACCGCCGCCTGAACGAGCAAGCCATGCGCCTGCTCACCAAGGACGGCATCCTGGTCAGCGCCTCGTGCTCGATGCACCTGCCCGAAGACGACCTGCAGAACATCCTGCTGACCAGCGCCCGTCACCTGGACCGCAACATCCAACTGCTCGAACGCGGCGGCCAGGGACCAGACCATCCGGTGCACCCGGCAATCGCCGAAACCCGCTACATCAAGAGCATCACTTGCCGGTTGTTGCCTAACAGCTGAGGCCGGGCGGGGCCAGTGCCGTAGCGCTGTGCCCCGCACATTCGAATTCCATGCTGATCGCGGCCTTGGCTGCGATTTTTTTGCGCGTCTGGAAAGTACTGCATTGAAGTTTCTGTAAGAAGCTCCCCACGACATTATTAGAACTTTCCTACTCAAAATTTATTTGCCAATGTCTCACTAATAACTATGATCAACCTGTCACGACGCAAGTGACAATCCATACAAAAAAAACACATCAACAAAGCAAAGGAGTTTAACAATGAAAACAATCCATCTAGAAGCTAATAAAATTGCAAACCTGGCGAGCCTGATTATTCCAAAAGCCGCTAAGTAAGTAATAAGTGGGGCCGAGGAGTGCCGGCAACTCAGCCCCATTCAACTTATGAGCCACTGCGGGGTCAAAATCGATGCATATAAATCCGAGCCTCTTTATACTTGCGCACCCGCCATGCCAGATTGTCTGGAACTATGAAAACCACACCCAGCATGAACTCGAACTCGACTATTCTACACGTCTAGCTCAACTCACTAGCGACCCAACTTTATTCGACAAGCACAATCCCATTGATATCGATCTATTAGAAGCTGGGATACTTATAGCAGAGCCCAAAAAACCTTTAGATTGGAAATGGGATTCATTGTCTAAGATATTCCATATCGGCACAAAAAATATTCCTTGCGAAACTGTTCCTCAAAACGTGACCGAATGGGCAAAGCTTTATCTGGAACATTGCAACGAAGTCCTCGAGTCGCCAGCACCTCCGGCCAAGATAAAACCGGACTTGAGCAAGCTTATTTTCCTTTCGCCCTGCTCGTGGGAGGACCTTCAGGACGTTTCTCTGGCGCAGACGCTTGTCGACCGCCGCACGTCTCGCTCATTCAGCGAAGAGTCCATTTCGCTAAAGCAGGTCAGCACCCTGCTTTATCTGACGCTAGGTTACCTGAACGAACGACCTTTCGTTCCCGGAGCTGACCAGCCGGAAGCCTTGGGCGCGCGACGCAGCAGTCCCTCTGGTGGAGGTTTGAATGCCTGCGATGGCTACCTTTACGTGCGCAACGTCGAGGGGTTGAAAGCCGGTGTCTACGCTTATTACCCGGATAAACATGCCTTGAGCCTGATCGGCCCGCTACCGGCTGAACCTTTGGGCCTGTTGTTAAGCGGACAACATTTCATCAATGCGCTGCCATTCGGGCTATTCCTCACCTCCCGATTCGACAAACTCTGGTGGAAATACGAACACTCCCGCACCTATCGGATGGCTTTCATCGAAGTGGGACACGTGTCTCAGGTATTCCTGATGGTCGCGACCGGTCTTGGACTCGATACGTGGCTGACCGGAGCGCTAACTGATTGCAAGGTGGAACAACTGCTGGGCCTTAAAGAAAGTCCCGAGCAACCATTGTTTTTTGTCGGTTGTGGCCGGGGCGACGGGCAAGTGCATTGCGAAGCACTGAGGGCATTGGCCAATACTCAGGACATTACCCCATGACTGGCTCAACCTTTACGCAAACGCCTTGCTACACCCTAGGCGACTGGGACAACAAGGCAGCGGTGCGCGTGCGCAAGGACGACTACCGCCTTCCCGAGGATCTGGAGCAACAGTTGTGGGTCAGGGACTGGTTCCCGCCGGCCTTCGTCCCCTATATCGAACACCCGCTGATCAAGGCAGCTGGACGTTCCATCGTCCAGCGTCTTGAGGCTAATCACCTAGTGTATTTCTTAGACTACACCACGTTGCTGGAACAC
Organism: Pseudomonas sp. BP11-1-1; assembly: GCF_052112105.1. Lineage (NCBI taxonomy): Bacteria > Pseudomonadati > Pseudomonadota > Gammaproteobacteria > Pseudomonadales > Pseudomonadaceae > Pseudomonas > Pseudomonas sp. BP11-1-1. The sequence goes on along the minus strand of NZ_JAUTYU010000002.1, from coordinate 418,076 downwards.
CGGGTCGTCAACCGTTCCGTGGAGACCATCGTTCATGGCGAACTTGACGTGACGATTCCGAACATGATGAAAACTGCCGCGCTGCAGCTCTATACCGATGAAGGCTATCACGCGCTGTTCTCCAATGAAGTAGCCGAGCAGGTCGCCGCCATGTATGGCATCGGTGATCGTCAAACGCCGAGACGCATTGAACGGCTGCTGGGCATGATCGATAAAATCCATTCGAAGCATCGTCCCCTGGCATGGTTCCTGATGGGATTCGTCTCTGAAACAATAATCGCCAAAGAGCTGCTGGCCATCACCCGCGAAAGCTTGGTTTCCACGGTGTACCGAATGCTCAGGAATCATCTTGAGGACGAAGCACGCCACAGTCGCTACTTTAGCGAAGTGTTCCAGTTTCTGTGGGCCGTCCTAGCCCCACCACAGCGCGATCAGGCCGCAAGGATGTTACTGGAGATCATAGGGCTTTATTTCGAACCAGACGCGTCCTGGCTAATGAGTAGCCTTGCCAGCGTAGGCTTCGACGAGCAGTCATCCCGACTGATCATCGCAGATCTCTTGCAACCAGACGCCCATATACAACGGCTTCGCTCCGGCACGGTATCGACGTTCGCAGCCATGAAGAAGGCGCGCTTCTTCGACAACGAACACAACCGACAGCTTTTTTCTCAAGCGGGGTTTATCGATGGCTGACACCAAGATCCTTATGCAGACCCGCAAACCTGCTGCCGTCGGTTTGCTACTGACGCTGACCTTGCTTGGCGTGTTTCCGATAGATGTGGTGCTGCCCTCGTTCCCTGCACTGTCCGAACACTTTCAGAGCCCATCATCCGATATCGCCCTGTCTGTCAGCCTGTTCGCGGTGGGCATCGCCCTTTCGCAACTGCTGATCGGTCCGCTTTCCGACGTTATGGGACGAAAAAACCTGCTGTTGATCGGGATCACCATTTCAGCGGGTGGAGCAACAGGTTGCGTACTCGCCGACAGTTACTGGTCCTTTCTCTTCTTCCGTGTCGTCCAGGCCTTGGGGTGCGGTTGTTTCGTGCTGTCCCAAGCGCTGATCCAAGACCTGTTCACCGGACAGGAACAGCAGCGATTGCGAGTCTTGCTGGTCACCTGCGGCGGGATTTTTATTTCCGTTTCGCCCCTGGCTGGCACCGGGCTGCAAAGCTGGATGGGCTGGCGCGGCAGCTTCCTGGTGTTCATTGCCCTGGCAATTGGCGTATTCGCAAGCGCCTGTCATTTGCTTGAACGCTCCCCGTCCGGCAGTCAATCCAGGCGTTTCAATATCATCGCATCCTATCGAAAGGTCTTCGGTGACTTCAGTTTCATCGCTTATTGGTTAACCTCGGCGCTGGCTTTTTCCTGCCATTTTTCGTTCATCGTCATTTCCCCCCTGGTGCTGATCGACCAGTTGCACTTATCACCCGAGGCTTTTTCGCTGGTACTGCTGGGCTATGGGCTGGCCTATATCGGTGGGGGCGCGGTGGCGTCCGTGCTGAGCAATCGAGTCGATCCACAGGCGCAAATCGTCACGGGGCTGGGCCTGATCCTTGCCGCAGGCCTCCTGATGCTGGGGCTCGCCAATTACCTAGGCTTGTCGATCACTACTCTGTTAGCGCCCATGATCGTTTGCACCGCCGGAACGACCATTGCCAGGGCGGCAGCCAACAACCAAGCCATGACGATATTTCCGGCGCAGGCTGGCACGTCCGCCTCGGCCGGTAGCGTACTGATCTTTATTGTCGGCGGGATAACCAGTGCCGTGATCAGCCTCACCCCGCTGGACTTACAGCTGGCCCTGGCCCTCTGCCTGATCCTGCTCAGCCTGCTGGGGCTGGTACTCAATGCCCTGGTCCGGCAGCGTGGCAAGGGCTTGTTGCCCGGCTGAACCGTGCCAGTCGTCATCCCGAGCGCGACATTGGCCTCGATTCAGCGCTTTGCGTCATTTCATCCTGGCGCCAGCGGTGTAGAATCGTGGCATTCATCGCCATTCATCCCCGGCGGGTTTATGAGCTCATGCCGAGGCGCGCAGCGATCCTGCAAAGTCATCGGCCACTTCCGGATACACCGCCAATCCCGAGTGTTCCAGAGGTCAACAGAAGCTCACTTCCCCTTTGATACTTTGATTAGCCGCCCGGAGTGCTCCATGCCTGATTACCGCTCGAAAACATCCACCCATGGCCGCAACATGGCCGGCGCCCGTGCTTTGTGGCGCGCCACGGGGATGAAGGATGACGACTTCAAGAAGCCGATCATCGCCATTGCCAACTCCTTCACCCAGTTCGTACCGGGCCACGTCCACCTCAAGGACCTCGGCCAACTGGTTGCCCGTGAAATCGAACGTGTCGGCGGCGTTGCCAAGGAATTCAACACCATTGCCGTGGACGACGGCATCGCCATGGGCCACGACGGCATGCTCTATTCGCTGCCGAGCCGCGAGATCATCGCCGACTCCGTCGAATACATGGTCAACGCCCACTGCGCCGACGCCATCGTGTGCATTTCCAACTGCGACAAGATCACCCCGGGCATGCTCATGGCCGCCCTGCGCCTGAACATCCCGGTGATCTTCGTCTCCGGCGGCCCGATGGAAGCCGGCAAGACCAAGCTCGCCAGCCATGGCCTCGACCTGGTCGATGCCATGGTGATCGCCGCCGACTCCAGCGCCTCTGACGAGAAGGTCGCCGAGTACGAGCGCAGCGCCTGCCCGACCTGCGGCTCGTGCTCCGGCATGTTCACCGCCAACTCGATGAACTGCCTGACCGAAGCCCTGGGCCTGGCATTGCCTGGCAACGGTTCGACCCTCGCCACCCACAGCGATCGCGAACAATTGTTCCTGCAGGCTGGCCGGACCATCGTCGAGCTGTGCAAGCGCTACTACGGCGAAAACGACGAGTCGGTGTTGCCACGCAACATCGCCAACTTCAAGGCGTTCGAAAACGCCATGACCCTGGACATCGCCATGGGCGGTTCCACCAACACGATCCTGCACTTGCTGGCCGCTGCCCAGGAAGCCGAGATCGATTTCGACCTGCGTGACATCGACCGCCTGTCCCGTCACGTACCACAACTGTGCAAGGTTGCGCCGAACATCCAGAAGTACCACATGGAAGACGTGCACCGTGCCGGCGGGATCTTCAGCATCCTCGGCTCCCTGGCCCGTGGCGGCCTGCTGCACACCGATCTGCCGACCGTGCACAGCAAGAGCATGGCCGAGGCCATCGCCAAGTGGGACATCACCCAGACCACCGACGAGGCCGTGCATCACTTCTTCAAGGCCGGCCCGGCGGGTATTCCGACGCAAACCGCGTTCAGTCAGTCGACCCGCTGGGAAACCCTGGACGACGACCGTGAAAACGGCTGTATCCGCAGTGTCGAGCACGCGTACTCCAAGGAAGGCGGCCTGGCCGTGCTGTACGGCAACATCGCCCTGGATGGCTGCGTGGTGAAAACCGCCGGCGTCGACGAGTCGATCCACGTATTCGAAGGCAACGCCAAGATCTTCGAAAGCCAGGACAGCGCCGTACGCGGCATCCTGGCCGATGAAGTGAAGGCCGGCGATATTGTGATCATTCGCTATGAAGGTCCGAAGGGCGGCCCGGGCATGCAGGAAATGCTCTACCCAACTTCCTACCTGAAGTCCAAGGGACTGGGCAAAGCCTGCGCCCTGCTGACAGACGGTCGTTTCTCCGGCGGCACTTCAGGCTTGTCCATCGGCCACGCCTCGCCGGAAGCGGCGGCTGGCGGCGCCATTGGCCTGGTGCGCGATGGCGACAAGGTCCTGATCGACATTCCAAACCGCTCGATCAACCTGCTGATCAGCGACGAGGAACTGGCCGAGCGCCGCATAGAACAGGACAAGAAAGGCTGGAAACCGGTGGAAGTGCGTCCGCGCAAAGTCACCACGGCCCTGAAGGCCTACGCCCTGCTCGCCACCAGCGCCGACAAGGGCGCGGTGCGCAACAAGGCGATGCTTGACGGGTTGTAAGCGCCCCGAGCCGCAAACAAAAATGCCCCGCCAAGTGCGGGGCATTTTTTTGGGCTTCAGCTCGGCCCGTTGAGCCAAGTGATCTTCGTGGCGAGGGAGCTTGCTCCCGCTGGGTCGCGAAGCGGCCCCAAAATTCGCCCCTCACCTCAATGTATGAGCTGACGACCTTGGGGCTGCTGCGCAGCCCAGCGGGAGCAAGCTCCCTCGCCACAGGTTCCTTGGTATCCCTGGGTGGAGCAAGCTCGCACACAGGGGACGGGAGATTTACTGGATATCTTCCGGCTTGACGATCACCCAGTTCTTGTCCGCCGTCACCGGCAGTCCTTCCTTGGCTTGGGCAGCCGCGTGCTTGGCCATCATGCCGTTGATCTGGGTCATGTATTTGTCCTTGCGGTTGACCCACAGGTGAATGCCGCCCTTGGCCACGTCCACATCGTGGAACAGCATGTAGCCGTCGCTGCTCGGCGTATCGCCAGCCACCAGAACCGGTTTTTTCCATTCGTCGATGTAGGTCAGGATCGCGGCATGCTTGCCAGCCATCCACGTCGCCGGAGTCCACAGATAGGGCGTGTATTCCAAGCCCAGGTTGGCCTTTTCGTCATACTTGCCGGCAGTGATCTGCTTGCGTGCCGTGGTCAGTTCACCGGTCTTGCGGTCCTTGAGCAGCGTGGTCACGCCGATCACGTTCTGTGGCTTGAGGTTGTAGCCGTACTTCGGGTCCGAGGCGACCATGCGCACCAGTTCTTCGGAAGCGGCGGTCATGACATAGACCTCGATGCCGTTTTCCATCAGCTTGTTGTACAGCTCGGCCTGGCCGGTGAAGACTTTCGGTGGGTTGACGTTGTATTGGACTACCTTGTCGCCATCGTAATAGGTGGTCGGCACCGGCTTGCCGGAAGCCATCAATTCGTCGACATACCCCTTCAATTCCTCGAGCGTGAACCCGGAGAATACCTGGGCCACCCACGGGTAGCAGACCATGTCGTCCACTTCGCACAGGCGATAGTAATAGCTGAACAGGCTTTCCTTGTGATCCGCCGTGTCCTTGAACGGCATCAACTTCAAGGATGGATCGAGTTTTTCCCGAGTAATGAGCCCCTTGTTCTCCATGAATGGCAACAACGACTCTTCGAGGTCATAGCGGTAACTGGTGTTGTCCATGTCGAACACCGCGTAGTTACCCTTGTTGGCATTGGCCGCAATCATGGCCTCCAAGGCCTTGGCCTGTTCCGCCGGCCAGTGCTTGAGATCGGTGGCGAGCGCTTGGCCGGCGAGGCTCAGGCCTAAAGCGACAGCGAGCAAGTGAGGTACGAGCTTCATCGGCATTACTCCCATTTGATAAGAGTTCGACGCTAACAAATGCCTGTGACAGATCTCGCCTGTGGGCGACCGCTTGCGTCTCGATAACGGCAGCGGCATGTCCCTGGGCGCCAGCGGCTTATTCCAAAAGCGACAGTAAACATTCTTTTTTAGTATTAATTCTTTAGATTTCAGACTGTTAGGCTTTCCGGCTCACAGTCGCGGCGCTTGGCGGCTGGCAAAGTCTTATCGGAGCTATTTCATGAATGTGCCGCTGATACTCAATCTGTTGGTGTTCATCGGGCTGCTGTTCGGCCTGGCGCAAACCCGCCACGGCACCTGGAGCCTGGCAAAAAAGGTATTGCTGGCGCTGGTGCTGGGCGTGGTGTTCGGCATCGCCCTGCATACGATTTACGGCGCAGGCAACCCGGTGCTCAAGGCCTCGATCGGTTGGTTCGACCTGGTCGGCAATGGCTACGTGCAGTTGCTGCAAATGATCGTGATCCCGCTGGTCTTCGCCTCGATCCTCAGCGCCGTGGCACGACTGCATAACGCCTCGTCCCTGGGCAAGATCAGCTTCCTGACCATCGGCACGCTGCTGTTCACCACCGCCATCGCGGCACTGATCGGCATCGGCCTGACCAACCTGTTCGGCCTGACCGCCGAGGGCCTGGTGGCCGGTACCCAGGAACTGGCGCGCCTGCAAGTGATCCAGAGCGACTACGCCGGCAAGGTCGCCGACCTGAATATCCCGCAACTGCTGCTTTCGTTCATTCCGCAGAACCCGTTTGCCGACCTGGCACGAGCGAAGCCGACGTCGATTATCAGCGTGGTGATTTTCGCCGCGTTCCTGGGTGTCGCGGCGTTGCAGTTGCTCAAGGATGACGCCGAGAAAGGCCAGAAAGTGATCAATGCCATCGACACCTTGCAAGGCTGGGTGACGCGCCTGGTGCGCATGGTGATGAAACTGACGCCGTACGGCGTATTGGCATTGATGACCAAGGTAGTCGCCGGCTCCAACCTGCAGGACATCATCAAGCTCGGCAGTTTCGTGGTGGTGTCGTACCTGGGGCTGGGCTTGATGTTCGTGGTCCATGGCCTGCTTGTATCGGCGGCCGGGATCAATCCGTTGTGCTTCTTCCGCAAGATCTGGCCGGTGCTGACGTTCGCTTTCACCAGCCGCTCGAGCGCTGCAACCATCCCGTTGAGCATCGAAGCCCAGACCAGCCGCCTCGGCATTCCCCGTGCGATCGCCAGCTTCAGCGCCTCGTTCGGCGCCACCATCGGCCAGAACGGCTGCGCCGGGCTCTATCCGGCGATGTTGGCGGTGATGGTCGCGCCGACGGTGGGCATCAACCCGCTGGACCCCGTGTGGATCGCAACGCTGGTCGCCATCGTGACCTTGAGTTCGGCGGGCGTGGCCGGTGTCGGTGGCGGCGCGACATTTGCCGCGCTGATCGTGCTTCCGGCCATGGGCTTGCCGGTTTCACTGGTGGCGCTGCTGATCTCTGTGGAGCCGCTGATCGACATGGGCCGCACCGCGTTGAATGTCAGCGGCTCGATCACCGCGGGGGCGATCACCAGCCAGGTGATGCAGCAGACTGACAAGGCGCTGCTGGATGCCGAGGAGCATGGGGAGTTGGTGCACGCTTGACTCGGCGGCGCCTGATCGATCGCCTTCGCGAGCAAGCTCGCTCCCACAGGGATCAGCACTGAACACAAATTTCATGTTCGCCAAAAATCCAATGTGGGAGCGAGCTTGCTCGCGATGCTTTTAGCGCTTTTCCCAGACTTCGAAACTGTAGGCCGGCTTGTCCCCTTCAGCCGGATTCGGCTGGTTCGACACCAGCGTCCATAGGCTCGAATCAAACGCCGGGAACCACGCATCCCCTTCCGGGCTCAGCGCCACGCGGGTCAGGTACAGCCGATCAGCCTGGTCCAGCGCCTGCGCATAGAGCTGGGCCCCGCCGATCAGCATCAGCTCGCCCACCCCCTGTTCCAACGCCCAGGCCTCGGCCCGCTCCACCGCCGCTTCAAGCGTGGAATGAACCTCCGCGCCATCCAAAACCAGGTCCGGCTGGCGGCTGACCACGATGTTCAAGCGACCCGGCAACGGCCGACCCAGGGAGTCCCAGGTCTTGCGCCCCATGATGATCGGCTTGCCCAGGGTGGTGGCCTTGAAGTATTTGAAATCCCCCGGCAAGTGCCAGGGCATGCTGTTGTCGATGCCGATCACACGGTTTTCACCGAGGGCTGCGATCAGGCTTAAGGGAAGTGTTTTTTTCATGACCGCGAGGATACCAGAGGCCCGGACCGGCGCCACAGCGGTTATGCTCTTTGCTCATTCGAGCAACGGAAGCCCCCGTGACAGAACTGCAGAACCTCTGGCTGACCGAGACGATACGCCTGCGTGAAGAACACGCCGGCCCGCTCGAGGACCAGGAAGCCAATCGCCTGGCCCGCGCGGCAGGAGGCGATTTAACCACCCGCATCCGCCACCGCGCCCGCTGGCTGGCCGACCGCGATGGCCTTACCCAAGCCCTGCGCCATTGGCTGCAAGGGGCGCGTCTGGCACTGGTGGTATTGGCGGTGCTCGCCATCATCAGCGGCGCCGGCCTGGGGTTTGCCGCACTCGGGGATGGGCGTGCGCCGGTCAATGTCTTCTGGGCCTTGGGCAGTCTGTTGGGGTTGAACGTGCTCCTGCTCATCGGCTGGGCCCTGGGCTTGATATTCGCCGGGGAACAAGGCGCCACGCTGGGACGCCTTTGGCTGTGGCTCAGCGAAAAACTCGCCCGCGACGCCAAGGCCGCCCAACTGGCGCCAGCCCTGTTGCTGTTGCTGCAACGGCACCGGCTCAATCGCTGGGCCCTCGGTGTGCTGGTCAACGGTTTATGGCTGTTGGCGATGCTCAGCGCGTTGGTCATCGTCTTGCTGCTGATGGCGACCCGGCGCTATGGCTTCGTCTGGGAAACCACCATCCTCGGTGGCGAGACCTTTGTCGCCATGACCCAGGCCCTTGGCGCACTGCCGGCCCTGCTGGGCTTCAGCGTGCCGACCATCGAGATGATCCGCGCCAGCGGCGACGCCGCGTTGAATATCGAGAGCGCCCGCCAGGCCTGGGCCGGCTGGTTGGTCGGCGTCCTGCTGGTCTACGGCGTACTGCCACGTCTATGCCTGGCGCTGCTGTGCCTGTGGCGTTGGCGTCGTGGCCGCGCCAGCCTTCGCCTGGACTTGAACCTGCCTGGCTACGCGCAGTTGCGCGAGCGGTTGATGCCCAGCAGCGAACGCCTGGGGGTCAACGATGCCGCGCCCGCGCAACTGCACCGAATCGACAGCACCATCGGCGCAATGGAAAGTGACGGCGCGTTGCTGGTGGCGATCGAGCTGGACGAACGGCCCTGGCCGCCGAAGCTGCCCGATTCCGTTAAAAACGCCGGCATCCTCGACAGCCGCGAGTCTCGCCACAAACTCCTGGAACAACTGTCACGCTTTCCTCCCGCGCGCCTGGCGATTGCCTGTGATCCACGGCGCTCGCCAGACCGCGGCAGCCTCGCGTTGATTGCCGAGCTGGCCCGCAGCGCCAGCGCCACCCGTGTCTGGCTGCTGCAGGCGCCGCCCGGCGAAGCCCTGGATGCCGAGCGCCTGGGAGACTGGCACAACGCGCTGCAACAGCTGCAACTGCCGTTTGCCGACTGCGCCCCGATGAACTGGCTGGAGACCGGCCATGACTGAATCCTTCAAGCCTCTGAAGCTCGCGGTGGTCGGCCACACCAATGTCGGCAAGACCTCCTTGCTGCGCACCTTGACCCGCGACGTCGGCTTCGGCGAGGTCTCCCACCGCCCGAGCACCACCCGTCATGTTGAGGGCGCTCGCCTGTCGGTGGATGGCCAGGCGCTGTTGGAACTGTACGACACACCGGGGCTGGAAGACGCCATCGCCCTGCTCGATTACCTCGAACGTCTCGAACGTCCCGGTGAACGCCTGGACGGCCCGGCGCGGCTTGCACGCTTCCTCGACGGCAGCGAGGCTCGGCAACGCTTCGAACAGGAAGCCAAGGTGCTGCGGCAATTGCTCGCCAGCGATGCCGGGCTGTATGTCATCGATGCCCGCGAGCCCGTGCTGGCCAAGTACCGTGATGAATTGGAAGTCCTCGCCAGTTGCGGCAAACCGTTGCTGCCAGTGCTCAACTTCGTCAGCAGCGCCCAGCATCGCGAGCCTGAGTGGCGCGAAGCCCTGGCGCGATTGGGGCTGCATGCGTTGGTGCGCTTCGACAGCGTCGCCCCACCGGAAGATGGCGAACGACGCCTGTATGAAAGCCTGGCGCTGTTGCTGGAAAGCGCGCGCGAACAACTGGAGCGGCTGATCACCGATCAACAGGCCCAGCGCCAGGCGCGCCAGCAGAGTGCAAAGCGCCTGATCGCTGAACTGCTGATCGACTGCGCCGCCTGCCGACGCAGCGTTGCCAGCGATGCCAATCTGGAGCACCAAGCCATCAGCCAATTGCGCGACGCCGTTCGCCAGCGTGAGCAGCGCTGCGTCGAAGCGCTGCTCAAGCTCTACGCCTTCCGCCCCGAGGACGCCGCGACTGGCGACTTGCCGCTGCTGGATGGCCGCTGGGGCGACGACTTGTTCAATCCCGATACCCTCAAGCAACTCGGTGTACGCGTCGGCGGCGGGATCGCGGCGGGTGCAGCGGCTGGTGCAGGCGTGGATTTGCTGGTGGGCGGGCTGACCCTTGGCGCGGCCGCCCTGGCCGGGGCGATTGCTGGCGGTGCGCTGCAAACAGCCCGCAGTTATGGCAACCGGTTGATGGGCAAGCTCAAGGGCCAGCGTGAACTGACCGTGGACGACGGCGTGCTGCGCCTGCTGGCCTTGCGCCAACGGCAATTGCTGCAAGCGATCAACCAGCGCGGCCATGCGGCGATGGACAGCATCCGCATCGCCACACCCCAGGACAAGACCTGGCGCGAGGGCAAGCTGCCCGAGGCGTTGGCCAAGGCCCGGGCGTATCCGCAGTGGTCGTCGCTCAATGCCAACCCGCGATTGAGCCAGGCCGAGCGACAAGAGCAGATCGAGCAATTGGCCGAGCAGCTCTAGCCCACCAGCCTAAGCCTTCCTCTGTGGCGAGGGGATTTATCCCCGCTGGGTCGCGTAGCGGCCCCGGCTTTCCATTGGATGCGCTGCTGCGGCCGATATTTTTTGGGGGCGCTTCGCACCCCAGCGGGGATAAATCCCCTCGCCACAAAAAAGCGATTCGCCGCAATTATTTTGCGGCCAACGCTTTTAGCGTCGAAGCCGCTTCCGCCAATTCAAGTTCATTGAACACCCGTACGCCATGCCGCTTGAGCAACGCCGCCGTCACGCCTTCGCCACTGACTTTCACACCACTGAACGTGCCGTCATAGGTCAGCAGGTTGCCGCAAGACGGGCTGTTGGCCTTGAGCACAGCGATCCGGATGCCGTGTTCACGCACCAGGTCCAATGCCTGATGCGCACCGGACAGAAACTGCACGGTCACGTCCTCGCCGTCGGTGGTAATCACCGCCGCGTCGCCATCGAGCACCTGCGCACCCTGCCCACCGGGAATCTCCGCAGCCGCCCGAGGCGTGGGCAAGCCGCCGGCGACTTCCGGGCACAGCGGCACGACCCGACCCTCGTCGAGCCATTGCCGGAGCTGATCGAACGGGCCACTGGCGCCACCGTCGTAGCGTACGCGGTGACCGAGCAAGCAGCGGCTGACGAGGATTTTTTCCATGTTCAGAACAACTCGTTGCCGCGACGCCGGAACCAACCGGTCAACGACAGGCGATCACGGGTGGCCGGCAGGACTTCATGGGGAATGTCCCCGGAGAGAAACACCACCAGGCAGCCGCCCGTGGGCACCACGTCATGCTCCACGCCGTCATCCAGGTACATGCGCAATTGACCACCGTGTTCCGGCAACCAGGCGTCGTTGAGATAGAGCACCGCCGAAACCATGCGCCGGTCATCATCCCGGAATCGGTCGACGTGCTTGAGATAGAGCGCACCCGGCGGATACAGGGCAAAGTGGCTTTCGAAATCCTCCAGGCCCAGGAACAGCCCACGGTTCAAGGCCTCGCGCAGGCTGTCCATCAGCGCCAGGTAACGATCGCAGGCGTCGACCTGGCCAGGCTCGATCCACTGGATGCGATCACCCCGAATACCCTCTCGAATCTCGGAAAACGGCCCGCGCCCGACGGCGGCCGGGGCCAGTTCGCCTTCAACGGCGCGCTGGCGGCATTCAGCCGCCAGGGCACGCGTCAGCGCATCCGGCAGGAAGATGTTCTGCTGCGACCAGCCGCGCTCGGCCAGGTCGTCGACGATACGTAACAGCAACGGATGATCAGAAGGTATTTGCATGGCGCGCATAGTATTCCTGTGCCTGCAAAACCGACAGCGCCGCGCAGCAGATCAGCCACGCCAGGTAGCACCGCCGTACGAACTTGATACGAATTCTCGACAAGTTCCCGTACCCCACGGAGAATAGTCCGCTGCTGACAGGAGTCCCTATGCGCCGTTTGCTTTTCTCACTGTTGATGTTCTGCGTTTTGCCCGCCTGGGCAGACAGCTACGACCAGTTGTACAAGGTCGCCGGCTGGCCGGAACAACGGGCGCATTTCAATGACGCCTTGAGCGCCGCGCAGCAGCGTTACCAGAGCAGCCTGCCGCCGGCGGTGTTCCAGGCGCTGGTGAACAACAGCAATCAGCGTTTCGCGCCCCAGGCCATGGATCAACGGGCCGAGGCCCAACTGCGCAAGAAACTGGCCGACCCGAACCCGGCCCTGAGCTTTTTCCAGACGCCGCTGGGCCGTAAAGTCGTCGCCGCCGAACTGCTTGCCACTCGCCGCGATCAATTGGCGAAGAACGCCAAGGGCCTGCCGAAGATGCAAGCCAGCGACAACCGCCTGCTGATCATCGGCCACCTGGCCCAGGCGCTGCCCGCCCGTGAAGCGGGTGCCGAAGTCAGCCTGGCGATCGCCGGCGTGGCCGCCGACAGCCTGAGCTCGATGATTCCCGGCCTGCTGGGCGGCGGCCAGGCCCAAGGCATGCTGAACGGCCAGCGCCAGCGCCTGATGGACCAGATCGGCGCAGACCTGAACAACACGCTGCTGTACGTCTACCGCGACCTGAGCGACACCGAGCTGGAAGAGTTCGCCACCTTCGCCGAGTCGGCCGAGGGACAGGCGTATTACCAAGCCGCCTTGGCGGCGATTCGGGCGGGGTTGGCGGTGGGGCAGAACCTGGGGCAGTAGTTCAGCATCGCTATCGCGAGCAAGCTCGCTCCCACAGGGACTGAATGCACAGTTCCATTGTGGGAGCGAGCTTGCTCGCGATTGACGGTAGCCCAGTCACCGCCGATCCCGGCTCATCCGCTTGGTCAAGAACCCAAACATCTCCTGCCGAATCTCCAGCGCCTCGTTCGCCAAGTGATGCCGTCCTTCGGGCAGCATCAACACTTGCGGCCGGTCGAACTTACCGCGCAACACCTGCAGGTTATGCCGCCAATCCACGGTCATGTCCGCCTGCCCCTGCACGATCAGCGGCTGGCGCGAGCTGCTCGGCGCCGCCTCGATACGCTTGATCCATTGCGCCAGCGCGCCGACCCACGCGGTGGGCAGGCGCAGCGGTTGCAGTGGGTCGGCTTGCAGGAATGGCAGGAAATCCGGATCGGTGGAGTTCTCGCTGAAGCGCCGGGCAATGCCGGTCACGAACGGCTTGAGCAGGTAATAACTGAGGCGTGACCAGCCCCAGGCCCGAGGTCGCACCAAGGGCGACAACAGGATGACCTGGCCCTGGGCCGGACTTTGCGCGCCCTGGTTGAGCACATGGTCCACCACGATCGCCCCGCCGGTGCTTTGTCCGCACAGGTGCCAGGGTTGCGGCAAATCCAGCGTTCCGGCCTCAGCCAGCAGGCCTTGCAGCGTTGCCTGGTAGTCGGCGAAATCGCCAATGCTGGCGCGCTCTCCACCCGACAGGCCATGGCCCGGCAGATCGCAACTGATGACCACGAATTGCTGGTCCAGAGCCCACTCGATCAGATGCCGATACAACCCCATATGGTCGTAATAACCGTGAAAGAGGAACAAGGTCGCCACGGCTTTTTCCGGCCACCACACCTGGCCTACCAACTCATACCCGGCGCGCTCGAACCGTCCCAGGCCTCGGCGCAAGGTACGTGTCGGGAAATCCAGCCCATAGAAGCGCTGATAAGCCTGCGCTTGCGCAGAAAGGGGCTGCCATTGCGCCAGCGGTTGCAGGCTGGCGCGCAGTTGATCGGGGTCGAAAGAGGCAGGCATCAAGAGTCCAGGCAAAAGCGCATCGCGCGAAACAGGCTTTATGAGCCTGCGATATTCATCTGTCGCGCCAGGCATGGCAAGCTACGCCGCTTCAGAGGATCGACTCCATGCGCTCGTCCCACCGCACGACCTTGCTTGCCAGCCTCATCGCCCTCGGGTGCGCCGCCGTGCTGTGGTTCGCCTACGACTGGTTCCAGGGGCGCTTCCTCAGGGCATTCAGCCAACATACCGCGGTGTTTTCCGGCGATCCTCTGCGCCTGCCTCCCGACCTGGCCGGCCCCGGCGCGATCCGCCTGGTGCATTTCTGGGATCCGGCCTGCCCGTGCAACGTCGGCAACCAGCAGCACCTTTCCGAGCTGATCGACAAATACGCAGCCCAAGGGGTCGAGTTCTATGCGGTTCAGAAAACCGGCAGCCAAGGGCACCTACCCACCAACCTGACCCACCTCAAGCCCCTGGCCGCGTTGCCCGGCTCGGGGCAGATTCCTGCCAGTCCCGCCGTGGCGATCTGGGACCGCGCTGGCAAGCTGGCGTATTTCGGGCCTTACAGCGAGGGCCTGACGTGCAACTCGAGCAACAGCTTTATCGAACCGATTCTCGAAGCACTAAGTGTTAACCGGGAAGTTAACGCGACCCATACGCTCGCGGTGGGCTGTTATTGCCCGTGGTCGACTTCGCATTGATCTAAGCAAACTACGATACGTATTGGCAATAGCCCACCCTCGCCGCGCAAAGTTGAGCGTTTACTCTGTTTTAGAGCGCTTGCTCAAAGTGACGGTTTCAGCTGAACCGTTTGTCGGATCCAATTTCTCCCAGCGCGCCCGATGCGCCTCATTTTTGCCTTCAAGCCCCAGGCCAGCCGGGTTGATCAGGGGTTTTCGAGGCCTTCGGACCGTTGAGCTGAATCGTTTAACAACCGCCGCCGCAACGTGAACTTTTCTTTAAACGCTTCTCTAAACCCGTACAGCAGATGTTGATCACCTATTCGGTTGCGCGGCGGCGTTATATATCGAGGAAGTTGTACACGCCTTTTCATCGTTTTACTTGTCGACCCTCCTAAACCAAACAAAAAATGGAATCGTCAGTGATGCAAAAGTTGCTATGCGCTGCACTTTCCACTTCCACCAAAGAGGATGCTCTCAACCTTGAGGCGTTTGCCCAGTGCGTGGCCCCGCTAGGGGTCGATGTGCTGTTGCGCGGCGAAACCGGCACTGGCAAGGACACCCTGGCGGAAAAGATCCACGGCCTGTCCGGCCGTTCCGGAAAATTCGTCGCCATCAACTGCGCCGCCATTCCCGAATCCCTGGCGGAGAGCCAGCTCTTCGGAGCCAACACCGGGGCATTCACCGGGGCCAGCCAGAATCGCGCGGGGTTCGTCGAAGCCGCGCACAACGGCACCCTGTACCTGGATGAAATCGACAGCATGCCGCTGGGGCTGCAAGCCAAGCTGCTGCGTGTCCTGGAGTCGAGGACGGTGCAGCGGCTGGGCTCGACCCAGAACATCCCGGTGGACATGCGAGTGATCGCCTCGGCCCAAAGCCCATTGGCGGACATGGTCGAACGCGGCGAATTTCGCCGGGATCTCTATTTTCGCCTGAACATCATCAGCCTCAAGTTGCCGCCGCTGCGCAGCCGCAAGGAGCGCATCGTGCCGCTGTTCCAGACCCTCGTGCGGCGCGAAGCCCAGGCGCTGGACCGCCCCTATGTCGCACCGTCGCCGGCGCTGCTGCGCCAGTTGCTCGGCTACGCCTGGCCCGGAAACATTCGCGAGTTGCAATCGGCCGCCAAGCGCTACGTGCTCGGCCTCCCGGCACTGCCCCGCGCCGAGCAGCTGGAGCACAACAGCTCGACGCTCAAGCTGAAGGAACACTTGCAGCAGTTCGAAAAGATCCTCATCGAAGACTGCATGCGCCGTCACCATCACTGCATCGACAAAGTCATCGCTGAGCTGGGCATCGCCCGGCGCACGCTGTATTACCGGATGAAGTGCCTGCAAATCTCCTCGAGTTGAGTGGATCGGTGGAACCGTTTGCGTAGCGGTCGCCACTTAACCGTCGAGACGTTCACGATCGTCTCGCCATTCCACAATCCGGAGATACGACTATGAGTTTCGGTGGAGCTTCTCTCGCCGCCTCCATGGCTGCCATGCAGCAGATGGACGCCACGTCGGCGGCGATGACGACCATGAAATCCCAATTCGACCAGAAAAAACTGGTCGCCGACACCATGAATGCCATTTCAGCGGAGTCGATGGACAGCGCGACCAAGGCCATCACCGCCATGGGGGAGGCGTCGAAAAACATACGATTCTGACCCTCTCGCTCCAGCCCCGCTCCGGCGGGGAACCTCACGTGCGATGAGAGGAGGCCCTATGCAGATCCATACGCCCGACAGCCTTCACGCTCCCAGGGACTTGCCCCGCGACGACACGACGCAGCGCCCCACCTCGACCTCGGCGGGCCTGGCGAATCTGCTCGCCGAACATCTGGCACAGCCGGGTGCGGGCAATCGGCTGCGCGAATCGCTCGTGCAATGGGGCAGTGAGCACGGCTCGACAGGCGGCCAGTCCCGGCCAGGCCTGCCCAGCCCACAGGACAGACTGGCGGCAGAGACCGAAGCGCCTCTGCACCTGGTGCTCGAAGACATTCTTGAAGAGATCAACGGTGGCACCGGCTCCACGCTCGACGTGGACATCGATGACGCCTATTCCAACGAAGACCTGTTCAACGACCTGGCGCAGATGCTCGCCCATCGCCGGCAGCCCATCGGCGACAACGATGTCGACAGCCAGAGCGACTTCGGCAACGCCAACAACCCGTTCTGTGGCGCGCTGTTCGGCGCCTGGGAGATGGAGGGCGAACACGCCACGCGGCGCAGTCGTCATGACACGAGCCTGTCGCTGCTGCTGCAGATCATCGCGGTCCTGGGCCGGAGGAAATTGCTGACGCTGCTGGACATCGACGAAGAGGAACGGCAGGCGCGCTATGAACCAGAGGACCTGGACCTGCTGTTCGAAGTCGCACGATTCATGGACCAACACCCGACGCGCTATCCATCACCAACAGGCCCCGATGCAGGGCAGTGGACATGGACCGAACGCGTTGCTTGCGGTGCGTCCCTGGATGCTCGCGAAACCCGGTTGGTCCAACTTGCCCTGGAAGAATTGGACCTCGCCCTCGCCCGCCTGTCCGGCCAGCACACCCCGATGATGCGGCGCGGCCGACGCAGCCGGGAAGAAGTCGAGTTTCACCTGAGCGTCACCGGTAGCGCTCGCAACGTCTTGAAGCTGATGTACGCCTGAAGCCCACCCTGAAATTGGAGAAAATCCATGACCATCCAAGCCCTCGACACGACCAGCGTTGCCTCCACCGCTGCCAAGCCTGGCGGCAGCCCCCACGCGCGAGCCGAGACCAGCGATGTCAGCTGGTTCAACGCGCAAATGCACGAGAAGCCCCCAGTCCCCGACAGCGAAAACAATGTCGCGGCGAGGATCATCGATTCGCTGTCCAGCCGCTCCGGCGAATTGCAGCGGCTGGATGATCGCGCCAACCGCGACATGCTCAAGGCCATCCGCACCGCCGATCCGCAAGACATGTTGCAGTCGAACCGGTCGCTGTCGTCCTTCCACCTGGAGAGCCTGATGACCGCGAAGATCGT
This sequence comes from Pseudomonas sp. BP11-1-1, assembly GCF_052112105.1. NCBI lineage: Bacteria > Pseudomonadati > Pseudomonadota > Gammaproteobacteria > Pseudomonadales > Pseudomonadaceae > Pseudomonas > Pseudomonas sp. BP11-1-1. The sequence continues at coordinate 400,810 of NZ_JAUTYU010000002.1, read as the reverse complement.
CAGCAAGGGCTCCCAGGCCATCGAGAAGCTCACCAATCTCCAGTAAAGGGAAGCCGGTCATGTTCATGCGCGCATTCTCATCTCTAGTGCTGTGCCTGTTGCTCGCCGGTTGCGACGAAAGGACCGCGCTGCACAGTCATCTCTCCGAGCAGGATGCCAATGAAGTGATCGCCGAACTGGCGAACAAGAATGTCGAGGCCAGCAAGCAGGTCGACAAGGACGGGCTGACCGTACTGGTCGAGCCGGCCGACATGAACAGCGCCGTGCAGGTGCTGGAAGCGGCCGGCCTGCCACGCCGGTCGCGCTCCAGCCTGGGGGAGATCTTCCGCAAGGAAGGGGTTATTTCAACGCCGATGGAAGAGCGCGCCCGCTACATCTACGCACTGTCCCAGGAGCTCGAATCGACGCTGTCGCAAATCGATGGCGTGGTGCTCGCCCGGGTCCATGTGGTCCTGCCGGAACGGGTCGCGCCAGGCGAGCCGGTCCAACCGGCATCGGCCTCGGTGTTCATCAAGCACACCAGCGCCCTGGATCCCGACAGCATCACGCCGCGCGTGCGCAACCTGGTCGCCAGCGGGATCCCCGGCATGGCCGACGCGGCCCAGAACCCGGCCAAGCTGTCGGTGGTCTTCGTCCCCGCCGCGGCTTATCAGGAGCGGCGCAAGATGGCCTATTTCGGACCGTTCCTCATGCAGGCCGAAGACGTCGGTTATTGGCGCGCCGTGACCGTTGCGGCCAGCGTCACGTTGCTCGCGCTCTTGGCGGGCGTCTTGTACGGCGTCTATCGGTTGTGGCGCAACGGCGTGCTGGTGTTGCCGCGTTTTCTCGATCGCAAGGCTGGAACGCCGGCGCCGCAACCGAGCGGCGCGACACCGTCGCTGTTCGCAGTGAAATCCCCGGGGGCCAAGCCTGACAACAACGGGACGGCGGCATGAACGCGACGCTCGATTGGGTTCGCTGGTGGAGTCTTGCGTGGCGCGAGGCCGATCGGGACTGGTATCCGCCGGCGCTTCGCCTGTTGACCGCGCCACAAATGGACGCCTTGGCGAGAGGGCAGCACGCCGCATTGGCGCGCCGCTTCGGCATCACGCCTTGCATGCCACCCCCGCCCGATCCTTCGGTGCTTTCGCTGTGTTGCGGCACGCCCCGAACCCTGCACCTTGCTTGTCAATTGGTGGCGAACACGTGCTCGCCGTTAACGGTATCCGCCGAGCTTTGCCCACAGGATCAGGCTTGGTGCGAGCGTACCGCCAAGGCACTGCGTCCTGGCCATTGGCTCGAACAGGACCAGGATTCGCTTGTACTGCTACGCGCCTGGCTGGGAGAGCGGACCTGGAAGCGGGTGCGCCTGGCCTTTCCTCGCAGCCGGATCATCGCCCTCGAATCGCAGCCCACCCCACAGCCGCCCGCCGCCAAGCTCAACACGCTGTGGCAGTCCGCCTGCTGGAAAGCCGAGCAAAGCCTGGCACCAGCGACTACCCAAACGGAGACGCACGATGCTCGCCCGGCGCTCGCTTGAACTACGCCCTGAAGGTCAAGGCTTGCAACAGCCTTACATCCCTTACGAAACCCTGGTGGATTGTGGCCGTGCCCAGGCCGTACTCGAGCATGCCCAGGCACAGGCCGCGCAGTTGATCGCACGCGCCGCCGAGCAGGCCGACGCCGCGGTGATCGAGGCTCAAGCGCGATTCTGGGAGAACGCCGAAACCGTGCTCGCCGCTTGGGAAAGCCAGCGCCAGGCCATGTGGGAACGGATCGAGACCAGCGCCGCGCAGCTGGTCAACGAGGCCCTGGGGACGCTACTGGACGATGTCCCGGAGCAGGCACGGATCGATGCGCTCGTGCGTCAGTTGGCGGCCCGCCAGGACGACCCGATCGAGGCCACCCTTCGCTGTCATCCCGATGACCTGACGCGCCTGGCGCAAAGCCTGGGCGCGGCAGGCGAACGTCCCTGGACGCCCGTCGCGGACGCCAACCTGGAGGTTCACCAGCTGAAGCTGGAAACGCCGGGGGGGACGTTCCTGCTCGATTGGGAAACAGCCGTCAACGCGTTGCGCCTGCCTGAACCGCAGCGGTAGCACCACGCCCCCGTGGCGAGGGAGCTTGCTCCCGCTCGGCTCTGTAGGAGCTGGCGAAGCCTGCGATCTTTGATCTTTTGCTCAAGCTTCAATGAGTAGTGAAAAGATCGCAGCCTCGCTTCGCTCGGCAGCTCCTACAAAACCAGCGGGAGCAAGCTCCCTCGCCACGGGGATTGCGCGCCCCTGAAGAGTCTCACGCCTCCCCTTCGATCTTTTCCTCACTTTTCGCGGAACCGCCACTGGCGTAACCACCACTCATCCGGTGAACACGCCTATCTCGGAGGAACCGTCCATGTCTTCTATCGATGCCTTGCAGCGCCGCCTCGACACCTACTTCCAGCGCGCCACCGATAACGTCAACAACGCGGCGATCAATGCCGCAGAGAGCCAATCGCTGGACGACATGCATTCGTTCTTCACCAGCATGAACGGCATGTCGGTCGCGGTGAATGCGGCCACTCAACAGACCACCGCCCACCACAACCTCGCCAAGGCGATCATCGATGCAATGCCATGAGCTGCGCACACAGCTCGCCCGCTGGCGCGCCAGCGTCGATGGCCCCGAGCATTTCGCCCTTGTCGTCGACGATGGCGAAGCGGTTTTCAACACGCTCGAAGCCGGCTTGCTGGTGTCGGTCGAGTTGAACGTCGCGCTGGGCAACGAAGCGTCCCTGGAAGACGTCCTGCGGCTGGCGCACCCAAGCCTCTCGCGGTTTCCCGGTGCGCTGGCCCGTTCGCCCCAGGACGACCGGTTATGGCTACTGGCGCACCTGGCCCAGGACGCACACCTCGACGATTTGCTCGAAACGCTCGAAGCATTGCTCAACCAGCGGGACACCTGGCAGTCGGCCCTTCATAAAAGCCCACGCGCCGTCGCGCAACGTCCCTCGCACTTTCACTTGCTCGGAACAGGAATCCGCCATGCCTAACAGGTGGCTTGCACCGTACCCTCCGTTGTCCGCTGGCAAGGCAGTTCTTCGCCGGTCGATCGCGCGTCGTTGGACGAAAGCCTCGTTGCTCGCCCTGGCCTTGGCCGGCGCGCTGGGCGCGGGCATGCCGACAGAGGCGGCAGTACCGACCGACTGGAAGAACACGCCGTACGCCTACGATGCCCAGAACACGCCACTGCCCAAGGTACTTGGCGATTTTGCCAACACCTTCGGCGTGCAACTGGTGCTCGACGGCACCGTGAAAGGCACCGTCGACGGCCGGATGCGCGCTGAAAGTCCCCAGGCGTTCCTCGATCGGCTCGGCCTGGAAAATCGCTTCCAGTGGTTCATGTACGGCAACACCTTGTACGTCAGCCCGTTGCAGAACCAGGACTCCAAGCGCCTGGAAGTGTCCGCCGACGCGGCACCGGACATGAAGCAAGCCTTGATCGACATCGGCCTGCTGGACCCGCGCTTCGGTTGGGGCGAGTTGCCCGACGAAGGCGTGGTCCTGGTCTCCGGCCCGGAGCGCTACGTGCGCCTGGTGGCGCAGTTCGCCGAAGCACGCAAGACACCGGAAGAGAAGCAGGAAGTGATCAGCTTCCCGCTGCGCTACGCCACCGCCGCCGACCGCAGCGTCAAGTACCGGGGCGATACGCTGGTGATTCCCGGGGTCGCGACCATCCTCAAAGGCTTGCTGGAAAGCCGCAGCGCCGTTTCGGGCGGGATGCAGGCGGCCTCGCCCCAAGCGGCGTTCCAGAACATGCAGACCCAGCAATCCATGAGCATGGGCAACATCGAGCAATTGGCGTTGAACGGCATGGGCCGCCCGAACACCAACCGCGTGCAGCCCGGCGGGAACGGGGGCAGCGGCGGCCGCGGCCGGATCCGCGTCGAAGCCGACGTACGCAACAACGCGGTGCTCATCTACGACTCACCCAAACGGCGGGAGATCTACACACCGCTGATTCGTGATGTGGACGTGCCGCGCAAGCTCGTGGAGATTGACGCGATCATCCTCGACATCGACCGCACCCAACTGGCCGAGCTGGCGTCGAACTGGAACGTTGAAAGCGGCGACCTGATTGGCGGCGCCTCGATGATTCGTCCCGGCGCCAGCTCGACGGTGTTCATCCAGGACTACGGCGATTTCTCCGCGCAACTGCGCGCCCTGGAAGGTCGCGGCCTGGCCTCGGTGGTGGCCAATCCATCGGTGTTGACCCTGGAAAACCAGCCGGCGGTCATCGACTTCAGCAAGACCGAGTACATCTCCGCCATCGGCGAACGCGTGGCCACCGTCGAGCCCATCACGGCCGGCACCAGCCTGCAGGTCGTGCCCCACGCCATCGAAACCGGTGGCCGCAACCAGATCCAGATGTCCCTGGACATCGAGGACGGTCGCATCGAACCCTCGGAAGTCGGGCAACAGACCCCCAGCGTGCGCCGGGGCGTGGTCAGCACCCAGGCAGTGATGGGGGAAAGCCGCTCGTTGGTGGTGGGTGGCTTTCATACCGAAGAAACCGGGGACAACCTTGAGCGCGTGCCGTGGCTGGGGCGTATCCCGCTGATCGGACCGCTGCTGTTCTCCTCGACCACGCGCGAGACCAGTCGCCGCGAACGGGTGTTCATCCTCACGCCCCGCCTGATCGGTGACCAGGTCGACCCGGCTCGCTACATCTCCGCACTCGACCGTGAACAAGTGGACAGCGCCATGGCGCGCCTGGAAGAGCGGCGCAACGGCACGCGGCCCGTCGGTCGCGTCGAGGTCAGCGATGTCCTCGCGCAACTGGCCGACGGCAATATCCCGGCGACATTCAAGCAGGCCGCCTCGATCCCCTATTCACCCGACACGCTGTGTGCGTTGCAGCCTGGCTTGTCCCTGGACGCCACGAGAGCCCAATGGTTCGCCGGCCCCGACTACGGAATCGCCGTGGGCGTGGTGCGCAACGAGGGCAGTCATCGGCTGCGCTTCGACGAGGCGAGCTGCAGCACCCGTTGGACCCTGGCGGCTTCCGCCTGGCCGAAGGTGTGGCTTGAGCCGGGCGAAGAAACGGAAGTCTTCGTCGTCATGAAACAACCCAAGCGCACGCCAGGCGGCGGACGCTCTTCTCTCCTGCAAACCAGTGCGAGGACCACGCCATGAGTCGCACGTTGAAGCTACTCATCTTATTGCTGAGCCTGCCGGTGTTTGCCGGCTGCGCAAGCCGCTGGGGCTGCCAGGGCGATGCCTGCGACCGCGCCGAACCCGATACCGGCCGGCTGGTGATCTGGTGGTCGCCGGGCATGCGCGGCGGCCTGGGTTCACCTGAACACCCGCTCGACCACACGGTCGTTCCACTGGAGAACTGAAACGGTATGTCTTTTTCGGTACACAGCGTAAGCACGCGCCAGGCTTTTCAGAAAAACATCATCGCCGGCATCGCGACGTATTGGGAAATTGCCCCGGGCATCGAGTTCTGCCTGCGACGTGAACCCCACAGCGTGGGGCTGGCCTTGCAAGTGCACAGCCAGGCGCTGCGGGCGAACCAGATGCAGCACGCGCTCGAGCGACGTTTCGCCCAGCCGGCAGACTACGCGCAGCTGTTCCTGTTTCTTGATCCGCAGCGCGCATTGGTGGTTTGGCAGGCCCTGCCGGAATCACCGATATCGTCGCAAATGCTCGACGAGATCCAGTCCCGGCAGTTGGCGCTGCTGGGCCTGGAAGACCTCGATGATTATTCGGTGGCTTATTAACGAGCTGCCTGGCCACAGGGGTTCATGATTTTTTGTTGAGGAGATTTTCCATGACCGCTCCACCCATCGCCCAGCGCCTGATCGCGGCCCTAGCGGAACACTTGAATGCGGACCTTCAGCTGGAGGGCGGCGTCTGTGCGTTGTATGACGCGAGCAACCGCGAAGCCGTGGTCATCGAGCTGCCCGAACATGGCGATCTCGCCATCCTCCACTGCGCGGTCGACGTGCCAGCCCATATGCCCGGCCTGCACAAGCGCTTGCTGGAGCTCAACTTTCGATTGGACTTGCTCGCCGGCAGTTGGCTGGCCCTGGACGACAAGGGCAGCGTTCGCTTGTGTGCCCACTGCCCATTGTCGATGCTCGATGAAGCGCAGTTCTGCCATTGGGTCGTGGGTTTCATCGGCCAGGTCGGCGAGGTGCGTACACGCTGGATGCCGTCCGCAGCACCCACGGCTTCACGTCCAGCCTCGCTCAACGCGGGCCGTGCCCGGCTGGTCTAGACAACGAACGTGGCGAGGGAGCTTGCTCCCGCTGGGCTGCGCAGCAGACCCGTTTTTTGTGAGGGCTTCGCCCTCAAGCGGGAGCAAGCTCCCTCGCCACGGGGTGTTTCTGCTGGGCCATTGCGGTCCTTACCGAAGCTTCATCGCTTCACCGCCCTCCTGCATGACTTTCCTGGCGCTGTCCATGAAGCCCTTGGTCACCTCCGTCACCGTATCGCTCATCAACTTGGCCATGTCGGCGGAGCTTTTGACCAGCACCATGGTGCTCTGACGCTCCTCCATTCCCATCTGCATCTGGAACTGCTTTTCCATCAGCGCTTTCTGACGGGTCTCCATCTCGCTCATGAACGAGTCGGGCGTGCGAGACGGTGGCGTGGAGCTGGACCTTTGCGTGTCATCCAGCGGCCGATCGTCGGACGCCGCCGTGCGGTTCGCGCCCCGAGTGCGGGTCCGGCCACGTTGGTGCACCGCAGGGGGGACCGATGATGAACGTCCCAGCCCATGCAGGCTCTGGGTGCCGGTGCGCTGCTGGGCGTCGCGAGGTTGCTGGCTCAGCGAGGGTGAGCGCGATGAGTGCAAACCTTCGGCGCCATGCAGGGCACCGGTGCCCCTTATGGACAGCGGATTGGGTTCAGGCATGGAAAATCTCCTCGAGTCGATGGGCGTGCAATGCGCACGGTTGGCAAGCCGGCATCGCCCGGGCGAGTCCGACTCACTACCTGAGTGGCACCCGCGTATGCATCGGTTCCATCGGCCTCAACGCAGGTTCAATTCCGGAATTTCGATCACCTCGCCCTTGGCCTCGTCGTCCAGCTCGCGCAGGACCCGATAGATGTGCGCGACGGCCTGGAGCGTTTCCCTCGGGATATAACCGCCAACGTCTTCGCGGTAGATCGTTCGCGCCAGCCAGATGCACTGGATCACCGGGACGCGCGCAGCCTTGGCCCGCTCGATCAGCGCGCGGGCATCGGCATCGACACCTTTGGTGATCAACTGCGGCAACGGCGTCTGCTCGGGACGATAGAACAACGCGACGGCATAGTGAGTCGGGTTGACCACCAACATGTCGGCTTCCTCCACCGGCTTGGTTTCCTGGCTGGCGGGCTGGTCGATCAACTGTCGGGCCAGGCTGCGGCGGTGCATCTTGACGTGGGGGTCGCCTTCCATTTCCTTGAACTCTTTGCGCACCTCCTCTTCGCTCATGCGCAGGCGCTTGGCGAAGAAGTATTTCTGCAGGCCGAAATCGAGGATCGCCAGCACCAGCAACACGCCCAGGCAGATGTGCATGATGTGCCGGAACAGGCCGGCCAGCCCGCGCCAATACCCGTTCAGGTCACCATTGACCAGGCTGATCAACGAGCCGAGGGCCGGCATCGTCACCAGGTAAAGCACGCTGGCGATGAACACTGCCTTGACCAGGCCCATGAACAATTGGATCAGCGCCTGGGCGGAGAACATCTGCTGGGCCTGGTTCAGCGGATTCAGACGGTTCGGATCAGGTTGAAGGGCCTCGGGCGCGAACAGGAAGCCAAACTGTACCCAACCGGCGATCAGCCGCGTGGCAATGGCCAACCCCACGGTCATCAAGGTGGAGTTGAGCAACACCCCGCCGGCGCGGGCCAGGGTTTCCTCGAAGGCACGGACAAAGTCACCATCGAGCCGGTGCAGCGGGAACGCGACCATGTCGCCCAGCGCCTGCATGCTGCTGTCGGCCTGGGTCAACGCCACTTCGGTGATTGCCGTGAGCACCAGCAGGCTGCTCAAATCCTGGCTCTGCCCGACCTGACCCTTCTTGCGCGCATCGCGGATTTTCTTCGGTGTCGCCTGCTTGGTCTTTTCGCCGCTGTCTTCGCTCATGAACGAGCCCCTCCTTCAGGGCGCCGGTATCAACAGATGCAGCAGATGGCGGATTTCCCCGTATCGGCTGAGACGGCCGGTCATCGCGTCCCACAACGTGGGCAGGTAGAACAGCAGGAAGCCCAGGCCGACCAGGCTCTTGGCCGGCATGGCGAGGACGAACACCTGCAATTGCGGGCTGTACAGGCTGAGCAAGGCCAGGGCGAACTCCACCAGCAACAGCAAGCCGATGAAGGGCGCGGCGTAGAGCATCATGTGCATGAACATTTCACCGAGCAGCCCGAGAAACACCCCAAAGCCATCCGCGCCGGGCAACGGGAACCAGACCGTGGGCGACCACACCAGGTAGCTGTCCCAGATCACCTGGGTCAACGTGCCGATGCCCAAGGTGGCGACCAGCAACAGGATGGTCATTTCCTTGAACAGATGGCCCAAGGGCGTCGTATCCGTGCCGAGGGCCGGGTTCAATTGCCCGCCGATGAGCGCGCCGCGCTGGTTGTCGAGCAAGGCCCCCACCGATTCGTAGAGCCAGAACGGCATCGCCAGCAGCACACCGAGCAGCAGGCCCAGCAGCACCTCCTTGAACATCAGCCCGCCGAGGGTCAGCCAGTCGGCCTGTGCGTCAATCAACGCCTGGCGAATACCCGGCGCGGGCAACATGCCCAGGGCGAACACCACGGCATGGCGCGGCAAGCCTCGCAGATGCTGGAAGCAGAACACCGGGACCAGGTACGCCACCGGATAAATGCGCGCCATGCCGAGGGCGATCGACAGCAGCAAGTCGAAATACGGGACGAACGCCTGGGCCGTCATCAGGTGCTGGCCATCATTTCAAATGCCCGGCGCAACAGCCCCAGCAGCTCGCCGCCAATCCAGCGACCGGTGACCAGCAAGGTCAGTCCCACCGCCACCAGCTTGATCCCGAACGGCAAGGTCTGGTCCTGGATCTGCATCAACGCCTGCACCAGGGAGGTCAGCACGCCAACGATCACCGCGACGATCAAGGGCGGCGCGGATAGCAGCACCACCAACAGCATGCCTTCCTTGAACAACGTCAACGCGTCCATCGCAGGCCCTCAAAGATAGGAATAGAAAAGGCTGTCGAGCAACTGCGTCCAACCCTGCACGAGCACGAAGATCAGCAGCTTGAGCGGCAACGAGATGGTCATCGGCGCAACCATCTGCATGCCGAGCGCCAGCAGCAGGTTGGACACGATCAGGTCAATGACGATGAACGGGATGTAGATCAGGAACCCCATCTGGAAACCCGCTTCGAGCTCCGACAGCATGAAGGCCGGGATAAGCAGCATCAGGTCATCGCGACTGGCTTGCTCGGCGCGCTCCTTGGGCCACATCCGCTGGGTGTTTTCCAGCAGATGGGTGAGGATGTCCGGGTTGGTATTGCGCGACATGAACGCTTGCAACGGCTTGACCGCGTTCAAGGCCGAGCCCTGCAGCGCCTCGGTGCTGCTGAAATCCAGCGGCTGCTCCTTCAGTTGCTCGGCGATGTTGTGACCGACCGGCGCCATGATGAACAGCGTCGCGGCCAGGGCGATGGCGTAGAGCGCCATGTTCGGCGGCACCTGCTGCACGCCGATGGCGTTGCGGGTGATGGTCAGCACGATGGCGATCTTGAGGAAGGCGCTGCAGATGATCAGCAGCAGCGGAACCAATGAGATCCCGCCGATGAACAGCGCCAGCAGAAAGGGGTCGACCCCCTGGAAGCTCATCCAGCCACATCCACGCGAGTGACTTGCAGGCCGAGCCGACCCTCGACGTCCACCAGTTCACCCTGGGCCAAGGCCCGTTCACCATGGAACAACGTCGCCGCACCCGGTGCCACGCCCTGGACCTGGAGCACCGCGCCGGGCGCCAGGTTGCGCAGTTCGCCCAGGGTCAGGCTCAAGTGACCGCAGCGTATCGTCAGCGCCAGAGGCAAGTCGCCGAAGCGCTCGTCGCCGGCCACCGGCGCCTGCACCGGCGTCTCTGCGGCTACAGCTTCGGCATCGTCAGGCGCCGCGAAACCCGTCGCCTCGGGCGCCTCTGCGTCGGGTTCGTAGCGGGCGGTATCGTCCCAGTCGGGGGTCAGGATATCGGTGTCAGCGGTGGTACTCATATCGGTCTCCTCCAGAGCGAGCAAGGTCAGGCGCAACGGCGCGGAGCGGCTCTGCACCCCGACCCGCAGGCAGTGCCGGCCGAGGCGAACCAGCCCTTGGCCGGATGGGTCGAACAAGGCGGTTTCCGGCACCAGCACGTCACCGGGGCGCAACGCCGACACCTGCCCGGCCGCCAGCACCAGGTGCCCCAGCGGCAATGGAACGTGCAGCGCAAAATGATCGTCCACCGGTGTTGTCCGCCGCTGCCAAGGCGCTGCGCGAAGCAATCCCAGCAAGGTCGACCCGGCCAGTTCCAGGTGAGTCGTCGCATGGGCCGCGCCCAGCCGTGCTTCGAGCCGGCAGGGAATGCCCCGGACCGCGGGGCCGGTGGTTGGCTTGAGAAAACCGAACGCCTGGCGCAGCGGCTCGCTCAGGGTCTGCTGGAACAGCGCCCAGAACCAGGCATCGTCCGGCCCAGGCTCGGCCGGCAGGACCACCGGACATTCGCCGAACAAGCTGAGCAGCGGCCCCGGCTCGTCAAGCGCCAAGACGCCATGGGTGCACTCGAGCAAACACGACCCGCCTCCCACGGCGCCGCTGTCCAGGGTCAGTTCCAGCAAGCCCGTCTCGCCCGCCACCTCGAAAGACAAGCTGACGCCCGTTCCCAATCGCTGCCGGGCGACGGCGTCATCGCCGCTCATCGGTGGCAGCGCCAAAGCCTGTACGCTCATGTCACGCTCGCCTCTTCTTCGTGGGTCACGCGCACCACCACCGGTTGGCCCAGGCTTTGGGCCAGTGCCTCTTCGAGGCGCCCGGTTCGACTCGACAGCCGCGCGCGCGTCTCTTCGCTTTCGCCGCTCAGGCCGATGTCCCAGCCGGACGTCCCGCCCAGCCGCTGGGCAGTCACCCTGATCCGGCCCAGATGAGGAAGGTGCAGCAGCAGGTCAAGTTGCTGGTCGAGGGTGGCCTGGAGGCGTGGCGAGAGCTGATCGACAAATGCCTCCATTTCACCACCCTCCAGATTCACCAACCCCGATAGGGAGCCGGTGCCTGCCATGTCGTCCTCGGAGCCGCCCCGCGGCGCATCGACCCACTGGCGAAACCAGTAGCCGTCGCTGCGTTCTGCCGTCACCTCGGGGTCGCGCCCAGTGGCAGGCAAAGGCTCGCGCGCCACTGGACGACTGGCCCGGCTCACCTGGGCAAGCGGTTGCTCATACGCCTTCGGCGCGTGACGAACGGGGGCCGCCGCAGGGCTGCCATGGGGTGACGGTCCACCGTGCACAGAGCGTTCATTCATCACCGGAGACCTCCACCAGGTAATCCATCATTGCGCTGAGCTTTTCCAGGTCACGCCTGCGCCCTCGCAGGCGCTCCAGGGCAGCTTCGGTGTCTCGTGCCTGTTGCGCCTGTTCGTCGTCGAGCGCCTGCAAGGCCTGCGCTTGCTCGGCCAACTCGCCGATCAAGCGTCGCTCCTCGGTGCTCCAGGCGTTGAGTTCGCAGACGCTCAGCGCGCGGCCGCGGTGCTCGCCGTATAACGCCTCGCGCTGCGCTGCCTGCTGTTCGCTCGCGGCCTGCCAGCGCGCCCGCGCGGCGGCGACCGCTGCTTCGCGCTCGCGCAACAGGTCGCGCTGTTGGCGCCAGGCCCGTTCGGCTTGCGCCTCGCGGTGCCGACGCACCGGCGTCAGGGCATCCAGATCAGCCCGGGACATAAGCGGTCAACTGCTGGAGATGGGCGAGCGTCGACGCAAACGGCTCGGGCTCGCGCAGGTCCTGGCGCAGGAATGCGTCCAGGGCACCGCGCGACTCCACCGCCAGGTCGGTCAAGGGGTCGGCGCCGGCCTGGTATTCGCCCAGGCGCAGCATCAGCTCGATCTGATCGTAGGCCGACAGCAAGCGGCGCAGATTGATGCCCGCGCGCAGGTGCTCGGCCTCGGCCACATTGGCCAAGGTTCGCGACAGGCTGGCAAGCACGTCGATGGCCGGGTAATGACCGCGCTCCGCGAGTTTGCGCGACAGGACGATGTGGCCGTCGAGCAGCGAACGGACTTCGTCCGCCACCGGATCGTTCATGGAGTCCTGCTCGATGAGCACGGTATAGAGCGCGGTGATCGCCCCGTCATTGCTCAACCCCGCCCGCTCCACCAGGCGCGGCAACAGGCTGTACACCGAAGGAGGCAAGCCGCCCCGCCCCAACGGCTCGCCCGCAGCCAGGCCAATTTCCCGTTGGGCGCGGGCGAACCGGGTCAGCGAATCGATGAGCAGCAAGACCCGCTGGCCCCGGGCACGAAAGCCCTCGGCCAGGGCCGTGGCGGTGAATGCCGCGCGGGCGCGCTCCATGCTGGAACGGTCGGACGTGGCGCACACCAGGACCGCACGGGCCCGCAGTTCATCATCCAGCTCATGGTCGAGGAATTCCCGCAGCTCGCGACCGCGCTCGCCGATCAGCCCGAAAACGATCACATCACATTCAACGTTGCGGGCGATCTCCGCCAACAAGGTGGTCTTGCCGCAACCGGCGCCGGCGAACAACCCGACACGCTGGCCTTCGCCAAGCGTCAGCGCGCCGTCGATGGCGCGTACGCCAGTCATCAACGGTCGCTGGATGCGCGGCCGTGCGGTCGGCGGCGGGGCTTCGCCGATCACTTGCGAGGCGTCCGGCACTTGAGGCCCGGCGAACGCGCCTACGCCATCCTCAAGCAAAGGGCGGCCAAAGCCATCCAGCACCTGCCCCAGCAGCTGCGGGCCGACGGTCACCCGATGCGGCATGCCCAGCGGCTCCACCGCCGCGCCGACCCGGACACCTTCCAGGCCGCCCAGGGCGCTGAGCAAGGCGTCGTGCTGGTCGAAGCCGACGATCTCGGCGAGCAATGGCTCACGCCCGTCACGCTCGACCTGGCAGAGGTCACCGATCTGCGCCCCCGGCAGCCGGCACTGCAACAAGATCCCGCTGACCCGCTGCACCCGTCCGCGCACCATCACCGGCGCGAATCGGCGCAGGCGTGCCCGCTGCCCGGCTTCCCAGGTCTCCAATCGGGCGATGGCTGTGTGCATCACCATGTCACCTCGTAGCGCTGCTCGCCTTCGAAAGTGACTTTGCCGCTGTCGATGGCGGTCAGTCGCAGACCGTCGATCTGATCGCCGAGGAACAGCCGGCGACCATCGGAGGTGACGACGTGACCACGCTTGCCGCCGACGATCTGGGCGATCTGGAACGGCAGTTGCGTCAGCCGTTCCTTGACGCTGGCCGTGATCTCCACTGACGTATCGTAGCGAGCGTGGAAACGCTCCATCAGCCGCTCGACCACCGCCAGGCGCTGGCGCGGCAGCTCGCCCACCAGCGCCAGCCGACCGTCCTGGACCTCGACCCGGACATTGGCATCCAGGTCGCGCTCCTGGAGCATGCGATCCAGCTCCAGGCGAACCGCCTCCACTGTGTCCAATGCAGCCTTGGTCGGCTTGTGCTGCTGGGCCGCGCTGGGCGCTACCGTCGGTGCCGGTTGGCTGGTAAAGGCCCAAGCGCTGGAGGCGACGGTGATCACCGCCGCAGCGATTCCCAGGCGCTTGGGCCACGACGGCCGTGCCGCGGTTTTTTGGGTTTCGCGGTCCGCCGTCAAGTGCGCAGCGTCATCCAGTGCCGCTTCTTCAGGCCAAGGCTGATCGGCCGGGGCCAGGCACAACCAGACGCCGGCGATGGAAAAAGGGGTATTGCCTGGCAAAGGCTCGGTCGCGGCCCAAGGCTGGCCTTGTCCGTTGCAAACCACGCCCTCCAGCGACGCCAGCAGCCACTGGCCCTGGACTAGGCTGACGGCAGCGTGACGCCCGCAGATACCTGGGTCGTAGAGCGCCAGATCGGCGTCTTCCGCCGCCCCGACAACCCATTGTTCACCCACCAGCGGCAATGCCGCCCCCCGGTGCAGACCACTCAATACGCGTAGCTCGAACATGGTCAATTTCCTCAAGGCGCGACCGAAGTGCGCCGACAATCCGCTTGAACGACGGGGCACGGGCGGCCCTCGTCCACTGTCACAGCCAGGCCATCGGACGCGCCTGGCTTCACATCGCTACGCCTGGCATCGCGGCTGGCGCGCCAAGCGCAAGAACACGTCATGCGGCGTCCTCGATCTGGAGGGTTTCCTGCTCCAGATCAAAGCGCCCAAGCACGGTGACCTGGGCATTGCTGTGCAACTCGCTGAAGGCCAGCACCGGCACATGGTTGAACTCGTCGCGCAACAGATCGCGCAGCGGCGCGCGCAAGTCCTGCGCCACCAACAGCACCGCCGTCCGCTTGGCCCGCAGCGGGAAACCTTCGCGCAGTTGCAGGACCAGGGCGCGGGTGTGCACGCTCTCCAGGGCAAAGAAGGTTTCGGTCTGGGTCTGGCGCAGCGCGTCGCGCAGCAACCCTTCGGTCTCTGGCGTCAGCAGCCAGACGTGCAGGCCGTTTTCATCGCGGTACTGGTGGTAGATTTGCGACTTCAAGGCGATGCGCGCGTAGTCGGTCAGCGCGCCGACGTCACGCTCGTGCTGGCCGTGCTCGATCAACGACTCGGCGATCAGCCGCACCGCCCGCAGCGGCACGCCTTCGCCCGCCAGGCGTTGCAGCACGGCAGCGAAACGGGCCAGGGGCATGGTTCGTTGCAGTTCCTGCACCAGCTCTGGCTGGCCCGCTTCGAGCCAACTGAGAATCGACTTGCTCTCTTGCAAGCCGAGGAACTGCGGCCCGGTGGCAAACATGGCGCGGCTCATGCGTTCCACCAGCAACTCTCCCGCCGGTACCGCTTCCACGCGTTCGTCCGCCAGCAACGGGTCGCCGGGCGCCAGCCAGAGCCATTGATGCTCGTCGCGTACTTCGCTGCCGACCCGGGCATCCTGCGGTTCGAACGGCAACGGCCCGCGGGCGACGGCTACGCGATCTCCAAACGTGGCGCGCAGCATCGGCACCTCGTGCACGCAGAAGCGGAATTCGTCGTCCTCCAGGCGCGCGCTGTATTCGATCTCGAACGGCGGCAAGGTCAGGCCGAAACCGGCGACCAGCGCGTTGCGTTTCTTGCGGATCGCCTGGATGACCTCGTCGGCGGCCGGGTTGCCTTGCATCGACTTGGAGAACTGCAAGAGATAGGCACGGGTCGGGTCGAAACTGCGCAAATCCTCGGCGCCATTCTGCTCCGGTGTGACGCTGGCTTGAGGCTGCTCGCCCTCGCGCGCCTGTCGCGCGCGGCCATACAGCTGGACGATGCCCGCCGTGCCGGTGATCACGGCAATGACGATGAACACCAGCGTCGGCATGCCGGGCAACGCGGCGAAGCCGAGCATGCCCACCGAAGCGATGACCCAGGCCTTGGGTTCGGCGGTCAATTGCTTGGCGATTTCCTTGCCGACGCTGCTGCCCGCCGGCTGCCCTTCCGGCGATACGCGGGTGATGATCATGCCGGCGGTGAGGGAAATCAGCAGTGCCGGAATTTGCGCAATGAGGCCGTCGCCGATGGTCAACACGGCATACAAGTGCATCGACTCGGACGCGCTCATATCGTGCTGGACCATGCCGACCGAAAAGCCGCCGATGAGGTTGATCACCACGATCACCAGGCCGGCGATGGCGTCGCCCTTGACGAACTTCATCGCCCCGTCCATCGCCCCGAACAATTGGCTTTCCTTGTTCAATTCCTCGCGACGACGGCGCGCTTCGCTGACGTCGATCAGGTTGGCCCGCAGGTCGCTGTCGATGGACATCTGCTTGCCCGGCAAGGCGTCCAGGGTGAACCGCGCCGCCACTTCGGCAACCCGCTCCGAGCCCTTGGTGATCACCAGGAAGTTGACCACCGTGAGGATGAGAAAGATCACCAGCCCGACGGCCAGGTTGCCCCCGACCACGAAATTGCCGAACGCCTGGACGATATGGCCAGCGTCGCCCTGGAGCAGGATCAACCGCGTGGTCGCCACCGACAGTGCCAAGCGGAACAACGTGGTCAGCAGCAGCACCGCTGGAAACGAGGAAAACGCCAGCGGTCGTGGCAGGTACAACGAGAGCACGATCAACAGGCAGGAAATACAGATGTTGATGGCGATCAGCGCATCGACGACTGAAGTCGGCAACGGCAGGATCAGCATGAACACGATGCCAAGCACGACGAACGCCCCGGCCACTTCGATACGCCGCACCGCCGCGTTGGCGACCTTGTTCAGCAGGGCAATCATGACCGCGCCCCAATGACCGGTTCGGCGGTCTGTCCACGGGTCTCGCCACGGGAACGCTCATCGAGCAGCACCAGCAGATTCTTCAGCGCGGTCTGGCGGCTTTTCGCATCTCGCCAGAGCGCCAACGGCAAGCGCTTGAGCAAGGGATACAAGCCGTTCAAGGAAACCAGTTGATCATGCTCCTCGTCCCCTCCCAGTTCGCGACCGATACGCCGCACTTCCGCCGAAGACAGGCCGCTGCTGACAAACCCGAGCATGCGTTGCAGCAGCAGGACGGCGGTGAGCTGGCTGGACGGGCAACTGTAGGCCAGTTGCTCCAGCAGACGGCGACAGCTTTGCAGCACGCTGCCCAGTTGCGTCGAGGCAGCCAGGCCGATCAGCAGCGTACGCAGCAAGGGCGTGGGCCGCGAAGGCGCGTGGGCGGCGATGTCGTCGGCCAGCGCGCGGCGCATCATGTCCAGCCCGGACACGAATGCCGTTTCGCCGAACAGGCCAAGCAACGCCTGCATCATGGTCGGCAACGATTGCTTGAGCACCACGGTGTCGTAATAGAGGCGACGTACCGCCTGGCGCAATTCAGGATCGCCACCGGCGGCACGCAGGGCCTCGGCGATGTTCATGCCGGCCTGGATCTGCGCACCGTAACGCTCGCGCAGCAGTTGCAGGTAGTCGCGGGCGCGCTTGGCCTCGACAAGACGACCTTGCGCCTCGGCGTCCAGCAACGTTTGCTGGAGGATCAGGTCAGTCCGGGCCGGATCGCCGCCGGTAGACTGCACCACCTCTTCCAATACCGGCTCGCCCATCAGCAGCACACCGGCCTGGGCCGCCATGGCACTCAGGCTCTGCTTGCCTGGATGGCCAAGCTGGTCGTACCACTCTTCCAACTGCTCGCGGGTTTCGACCCGTGTCCGGCCCACCTCACTGCGGGCGTTGCGAATGCGCCGCTGGCTCAGCGCCTTGGTGTTGCGCTCCACGTGATGACTGAAGGTCATGCCGACCTCCTCCATCGAATTGGACTGCGCGACCTGCGTCGATTCCACAGGCCTGCCAACGCCCGCGACTGCCGAAACGGCCTGGGCGAGATTGACGGCAATGTGCGCATTGGTCGGGGCTTCTACTTTCATGACAAACCGGGAGCGTGGTTTCGGACGCTCAGTGGGTGGCGCCGATCCCGCATTCGGTTCCATGGCCGATCAGGCCTTTTTCGATCTCATCGGCGACACCTTCCGCATGCCGATTTTCGACGGTCCGTGCGGTGCAATTTCATGCAGTGAATTCTTTGAAAGTCGTGCACGAGCTTGCACAAATAGAGCTTTAGAACTAACAAAAATACTTTGAATATCAGTTAGATAGATTATGAAAGCGGCTTGGCACAGGTCCTGCTGAAGGGGGAACGCCGACATACGGATCGGCGCTATGGAACCTACTCAGAGGGATTTATCAATGAACAGCCTGAACCTCATGCTGCCCCCGCAAACCTCCTCGAAACGCCCAGGCACGCCGGGCGTCAGTTTCGGCGAGGAACGTAAGCTCCGTCTGTTTGTGCAAAAGCGTGTGCTCAACCAGGACGACGCCGACGACATCATCCAACTCACTTACCTGGAAGCCTGGCGCAACCAGGAGAAGTTCAAGGGACTGGCCAAGCCGGACACCTGGCTGTGCGGCATCGCCCTCAACCTGATCCGCAATCACTTCCGCCGCTTCTACGCGCAACCGCCACTGAGCACGTTCGACGAAAGCGATTTCAACGAATCCAGCGAAGACATCGACCTGAGTGAACTGTGCGATAACCGCCGGCTGCTGGACCGCACGCTGTCTGCCATGGACGCGCTGCCCAAGGACATGCGCGAAACCCTGTGGACCGCCGTGGACACCGAGAGCAGCTACCGCGATGCCGCCGAACGGCTGGGCGTGCCCATCGGCACCGTACGCTCGCGGCTGTTTCGCGCCCGTGAACAACTCAAGCGCAGCGTCTACGGAGAAGCCCGGCCATGACCCATAATCGTCTGAACAGCCGACCCGACCTGCCACGCGGCGTGCGCCGCTATACCCCCGACGACCTGCCGGTGATGACGGATATCTTCAACGAAAGCGCTCTGGGCGGCACCAGTTCCCCCGTGCTCAGAGCGTTTTCCCTGAAGGAAATGACCTTCTTCGTCGATTGCTTCGTCAAGGAAGGTGATCCGATCTACGTGCTCGAACGTGGCGGTGAAGTGGTCGCCTGGTTGATCGTCAACCGCTTCTGCTGGGGCGCCCAGGCCTGCCGGCTGACCGGCGAAGTATCGATCTACGTGCGCAACGACCACATTGGCAGCGGCGTCGGCATTCGCCTGGGCCAGGCAGCGGTGGTGTTGGCCAAGCGGTACGGTTTCGAAACGTTGGTGGCCTGGATCATCGAGCACAACGAGGCGAGCAAACGTGGCGTGCAGGGATTGGGCGCGACGCAATGGGGCCGTTTCCCGGGTATCGCCCGGTTCGCTGACAAGCGCGCGGACGTGGTGCTTTATGGGTTGGACCTGATGCCCATCGACACGGCATCCACTACCGCTTCAGCGCCTGTGCAAACACTGGAGACCAGCCTGGCGTGAGTCCACGGCTCGTCCGGAGGCATTGCCGGGCGAGCCGTCTCGTGAATTCGAACCCATGCCATTTTTTGCACGGGGCACCACGAATCCTCGCCACAAAGGCTCAGCACTACCGAATCAGCCCACCGACCAGCACACCGGCAACGCATCCGGTCCCCTGAAGTTGGGCACATAACGCCAGCGCACAGCACTTGGATCAACCGCCAATCGCAGACCCGGGCAGCGCCGCAGCAAGGTGTTCAACGCAATGTCCAATTCCTGCCGAGCCAACGATGCACCCAGGCAATAATGCGTGCCCTTGCCGAACGACATGTGCGGACAGGCCGGGCGGGTGATATCCAGCCGTTCAGGATTGGCGCACATCGCCTCATCACGATTGGCCGAGCCCACCACCGCCACCACAAATTGCCCGCGTCGCAGATGTTGCCCGGCCAATTCAGTGTCCCGCGTGACGAAGCGGACCATTGCCCGTTCCACCGACGAGTCATAGCGCAAGAACTCCTCGACCGCGTCGGGCATCAGTGCCGGCTCATCACGCAACCGGACCAGCGCATCGGGGTGTTGCACGAGCGTGTGCACAGCATTGCCAATCATCGACGCCGACGTTTCGTGGCCGGCGATGATCAGCAGCGCAATCATGCTGCACAACTCGCTTCGGCTGAGCATGCGGCCCTCTTCCTCGACCTGGGCCAGGGCCGACACCAGGTCATCGGTCGGATAGGCCCGGCGCCGGTCGATCAAGGCAAGCATGTAGCCGGCGAACTCGTTGTAGCAGCGTTGCAGTTCACTCAGATCGTGGCCCACCTGCCGGACGATCATGTGGGACCAGCGGCGGAAATCGTCTCGGTCCTGAGCAGGTACGCCGAGCAGCTCGGCGATGACGGTGATCGACAGCGGGAAGGCATATTGGCTCACCACATCCATTCGCCCGCTTGGCCCAACGGCGTCCAGCAGCGACTCGGCAATCTGCTCGATACGCGGCCGCATGGCGGTCACCGCCTTCAGGGTAAACGCCTTGTTGACCAGCCGACGCAGCCGACGATGACTCTCTCCGTCACGGTTAAGCATGTGGTCATTGAGAAAGGCGATGGACTGCTCGCCCCCCAGCATCGCCGCGAACTGCGGATCGATCCGTGACGGATCGCGGGCGAAGCGCTCGCTGTCCAACAGCACCTCCTCGACCTCCCGGGCCCCGGTGACGTACCACATCGGCAACTGCCCATCGGGCTGGCTGAGGAACACCGGGGACGCTTGGCGCAACGCCGCATAATGCCGATAAGCCTCGCCGCGAAAGGCGTCGCTGTTCAAGTCGAGGGTACGCTCGTAGGGCATGGACATTCTCCGGGGGCAGGCATCGTTGCTCCTGAGTGGCGGGGGGCGCCCAAAAAGATCCCTATGAAAAAACGCTGCTCGCGACGGCGGTGGATCAGTGGCTATCAATGCAAGCTGAACGGCCGCCTTCGCGAGCAAGCTCGCTCCCACAAGGGAAATGTGGTGTGGCACCAGAGCCAGGTCGGCCCTAAGGCCGCCTCGTCTCGGCTTTTGATCTGCCAGGCCCCGTTAACCACGATGACCGAACGCAGGCATTGTGGAGTGGGCAACCCGGCATGGATGCCGGGTTAGCCGCGCAGGGCCATGGATGGCCCATCGCGGCGGGCCCACGGAGCAATGCCGGAGTGCGGGCATGCCGAGCCTAGGCGAGGCACCGAGTGGTGGGGCAAGCCTTTTTGGTTACTTTTTTGGCGTCTGAAAAAAGTGACCCGCCGTAAGGGCGGAACCATAAGCCGCCGTGACCGCAGCAATGGATATGTACCCGATCAACAACATCCCGACTGAATGCTCCCCAGAGGTCAGTGAACCGTTCCCCCAGCCCTCGTCACTCAAGGAAAACCCCCAACCCTGCGTGGAACTGACATGACACACTCACCCACCATCCACGGCCACTGCGACCCTCGCTTCGAACCGGTCAAAGCGGCCTTTACCGGACTGATGCAAAGCCCTTTCGAACGCGGCGCCGCCCTGTGCGTCCAGGTCGACGGTGAAACAGTGATCGACCTGTGGGCTGGTATCGCCGGGCCGGAACCGGACAGCCATTGGCAGCGCGACACACTGCTCAACCTGTTCTCCTGCACCAAGCCCTTCACGGCCGTGGCGATCATGCAACTGGTTGGCGAAGGACGCCTGGACCTGGATGCACCGGTCTGCCGCTACTGGCCCGAGTTCGCCAAGGCCGGTAAAGCAACGACGACCGTGCGCCAAGTGCTCTGCCATCGCGCCGGGCTACCGGCGCTGCGCACGCCCCTCGCCCCGGAAACCCTTTACGACTGGGACACCATGATTGCCCTGATCGCCGAGGAGCAGCCATGGGCCGATGCAGGGCAACAGCAGACCTATTCACCGTTGCTGTTCGGCTGGATTCTCGGTGAGCTGCTACGCCGAGTGGATGGCGTAAGCCCGGCGCAAAGCATCCACCAGCGGGTGGCGGTGCCGCTCGGACTGGATTTTCATATCGGCCTGGACGACGCGACCATCGCTCGCTGCGCCTACATGGCCCGAACCAAAGATGAAGTCGACGATGAAGCCTTTGGTCGAGTCCTGCAGTATGTGCTCACCGAGCCGACAGCCATGAGCTCACTGGCCTTCGCCAACCCGCCGATGGTGCTGGGGCGCAGTAACGAGCCGGGCTGGAAGCGCATGACCCAGCCGGCGGCGAACGGCCACGGCAACGCCCGCAGCCTGGCGGAGTTCTATGCCGGCCTGCTGGACGGGCGGTTGCTGGAGTCGCCACTGCTCAACGAAATGCTGCGCGAGCACAGCGCCGAATATGACCCGACCATCCAGACACCGACGCGGTTCGGCCTGGGCATCATGCTCAACCAGGCGGACGTGGCGAACGGCAGTTACGGCATGGGACCCGACGCCTTTGGCCACATGGGCGCCGGCGGCACCATCGGTTTTGCCGACCCCGAGCGCGGCGTGGCGTTCGGCTTTGCCTGCAACACCATTGGTTCCTACGTCTTGATGGACCCTCGCGCACGCGGCCTGGCGAATGTGGCGATGGGGTGTCTCTGAACCGGACACCCGGCGCTGGATCCGTGGCGAGGGAGCTTGCTCCCGCTGGATTGCGCAGCAATCCCATTGTCTGATGGGCGCTGCGCACCCAAGCGGGAGCAAGCTCCCTCGCCACAGATTGAATATCGGCAACTCATTGCACAGCCCGCTCAAACCCCCGGCGGCGGCACCACCTCCGCGACCTGCGGCTCGGCCACGCCGGCCTCCGGAGAAGCAGCGACTTGCTCGTCACCACTCGCCCGAGGCAGCGCCGCCTTGGCGATCATGTCCGGTTGTGCCAGCAACCTGCGTGACGCTTCCACCGGCATCAGCAGACGCCCCCTGACCCGGCCGCGCCCGGCTGGATTGAGCATGCGCAACTCGCGTTCATGGACGCCGGATACCTGCGCCAGTTGCGCGAGGTCCACGGGTTGCGCCAACGCGACCATCTGGAAGTACGGCTGGTCGGCAATCGGCGCCAGGCTCACGCCGTAGCTCGCTGGCGCGTTGACCAACTGCGACAACGCCAGCAACCGTGGCACATAGTTCTGGGTTTCTCCGGGCAACGACAGGTTCCAGTAAGTGGTCGCCAGGCCCCGGGCGCGGTTCCGGGTGATGGCGTCGCGCACCCGCCCTTCCCCGGCGTTGTAGGCGGCCAGCGCCAGCAGCCAGTCACCGTCGAAGTAGTCGTGCAGGTAGGACAGATAATCCAGGGCCGCCCGGGTGGACGACGGAATGTCTCGACGCTCGTCGTAGTCGCCCCGTTGCTGCAATTGATAACGACGCCCGGTGGCGGGAATGAATTGCCAGAGCCCCAAGGCCTGGGCAGGCGATTGCGCATTGGGGTTGAACCCGCTCTCGATCGCCGGCAGCAGGGCCAGCTCCAGCGGCATGTTGCGCTTGTTCAGTTCGCCGACGATGAAGTGCAAGTATCGGCTGCCGGCGCGTCCGGTCTGGGTGAGAAACGCCGGGCGCTCCATCAGCCAGCGGCGTTGCTCGTCGATACGCGCCACGCCTTGGGTCTTGGCCTGCAAGGAAAACCCCTGGCGCATCCGTGCCCACAGGCTGCCATCGCTTTGCGGCGATGATTCGCCAATCTCGATGATCGTGTCGGTGGGCGCCGGTTCGAGCCAGCGCAATTGGGCGCGATACGGTTCATTGGCGAAACGATCGCCGATGGTCAGCTGCGGTTCGAGGTGTTGACACCCGTACAGCAAGGTCCCCATGGCGAGCAGAGACAACCCTTTGGGGACAAATCGAAGGGCCGGCGAAAGTGCAAGTGATCGGGACATGGGCGGTCAACCTTGAATGAGGTGGCGCCATTGGGTGGCAGATCAGCTGCCAGCGGTTCCACGCGGCGCAGTGGAACCGAAATGCCGCAGGTGTCACTCACGATGGGCAGCAGGCGCTCGTCGGTGCCTGGATGACAATGCGAGGTCAATCATGGCGTCACCCACCTATTGCAAGCTGATCGATCAGCTCTGCGAACTCACGATGATTCCTACCCCGTCAGCGTTCTACGAACAGGCAAACCTGTCGGTCAAGGAAGTCGATTTTTCCCTCAAGCACACACCCGGCGTGGGCGAGGGAGACGTGTTCATCTACTGCGGCTTCGGGCCGTTGCCCGTGGCGAATCGCGAAGCGGTCATGCAACGGCTGCTGGAAACCAACCTGTACCTGCTGAGCGGCGCGTTCTGCCCGTCGCTGTCGTACAACCGCGACAGCGAACAGGTGGTCCTGATCGGCCACGTGCCCCTGGACAACCTCAGCGCCGAGCGCCTGCTCGGACTGATGAGCGGTGCTGCCGACATGGCGCTTATCTGGCGGGAGGGCTACTTCTTCGACGGCGCCAGCCCGGGCCAAGCCGCCAAGACCACCCAGCAAAAACCCACCCCGCGTAGCGCAGGGCTGAACAACGCCCTGTCGATCTAGGAAAGGAGAACATCACATGCCAGCAGTATCAGTAGGCGGAACCTCAAGTTCGGCGCCATTGCACCAGCAGCAGGATGATCGGATCACGCCGGTGGGCACCAGCCTGGCCGGACAGGTGCGTCCTTCCACGACTCCCCTGGTGCCTTATCACTTCGAAGGGAAAGCAAGCGACAAGACCCAGGAAACGCTCAAGACCAGGCAGCATCGCCTGACGGTGATGATCAACAAACTCGGCAAGGAAAACGCTGATAGCAACCCTATCGGCTATGCACGCCAACAGATGGTTCTGGAAGGTACCGCGTTGGACTACGCGCCCAATGCAGGCTATCAGGACATCCAAAAGCACCTTGCCGAACTTGGCGGCACGCCTCATCCAATGCTGTCCGGCCACGAAGAAACCGAAGCATTCGTCAAGGATTTCAACGAGTACCTAGGCAAGAACGAGGCCGATCGGGAAGAAAGCGGCTGTTTCAAAGCCGTCTGGGACAAGCATTGCGAGCGCGTCGGTAACACCCTCGGCGCCTATCACTCGCTGTGCCAGGAAGTGATCGACCAAACCCCGGGGGAAGACGATCGCAAGCTGCTGGAGAGCAGCCATAAAGCCTTCCGTGGTTATGCAAAAGGCGTCACGCAAGCCATGACGCAAGACATGCCCCAGCGACTGAACAGGTTCATGGAAAGCCGGATTGAGCACGCGCAACAAGCGGCGAGCAACGAGAGCCTGCCCCAGGCCGACCGAGACAAGGCGAACGACGAGTTGAGCCAACTGCGTGAGGTCCGGGATGAGCTTGGCGAGTTCCTCAAGAAAGATGACGACAAGCCCGGTACCACAAGCGAACTGGCAAAAGCCACGAAGAAGAACGAAGTGCTGGACACCGCGCTGAAGAATGTCGGACGCCAGGACTACGTGGCCGAACTCAAGACCCACAGCGGCTTCGTGACGGGCCTGGCCGTATTTGCCGACGCGGGGATCCCCCAGGGCTTCGCGTCTGCCGGACACTTCGGCGCCAGCACCGCGGCAATCGACGAGGCGATGGCGGATCAGTCCTTTGGAAAACATGTAGCGGCGACATCAACCGTCCTTGGTACCGCCCACAAGGTCATCAGCGACGGTCTGCGCCCGTTTATCCAAGTCGTCGTCGACAAGACCATCGGCCGGGGGTTGGAAAAGGTCGACCCGCTGGCGGTGTACCCCAAGGCCTTGCAAGACATCACCGTGAATGGGCGGCGGGTTGCCAACGCCCAACGTGACACCCTCGACGCGACACAGAGCGACAAGCGAGCCGATTTCAAACTGAAACAGAACGCCAACAACTTCGGCACCATGAGCGGCGACTTCACCGGTTACCTCGCCTTCGGCGCGGCCCATGCGGTACGGGACACGATAGACCAGTTCACGTCCGTCAACGCCTCCGGCATCGCGGCTCGCAGCGTCGCCTCGGCAGTGGGCGGCACCTTCATGGCGGGCGGCCAGGCGGTGGCCAAATATGCCCAGACCCACGGCGACGAGCAGATCCCCACCTATCGCGTCACGAAGGAAAACCGCGAATGGAAAGAGCTCCTGCCCAAGGCGTTTGCCGAAGCGACTGGCAAGCTCAACCCGATCAGCATGGCCAATGTCAGTGACTTGACCAACCGAATCGTCGGTGTCGGTCCGGGGATCGCCATGCGCACCGGGGTCGGAGACGCCGCCGCGGTGGGTGAAAATCCCGATGTCCGGGAGAAAATGGAGCAGATTGTCACGACCTTCTTCTCCTCCGGCCTGACGCTGCTCCCATTCTTCGCCAACAGCGTGGCGGCACCGCTGGAAAATAAAGCACTGGGCGATGGCACGGACGACCTGACCAAGCGAGCGCAGGTACCGTGGCAGAACGTTACCAGTCCAAACCGCGACACCCTGCCCCACACCCAGACCGAGGGCTTGACCCGCAACCTCGAGAACGCCTATCACGTCACCCGGGGCCTGACCCAGGTGGTTCCGCAAAGCACCCTTTCCGCGCTGAACATCACCGCTGACTTTGCCAAGGGCGTGGTAACGAGGCCGAAAAAAGCGGGCGATGGCCTGGAACTGGCAGAGCGCGGCGAAGCGCGACCCCAGGGCGGACCGTCCACCGAAGCCACGCCCACCACCCGGCCAAGCTGAAAAACCGCCGGGCCATCGCCAGACGGTCCGGCATCCTTCCCTCCTCGCTGGCCACAGGCATTCGCCTGTGGCCAGCCCTCGCGACTCACTTCTCTGCGCATCAGGAAAGCCTGCTGCACATCCGTGGCGAGGGAGATTGCTCCCGCTGGCCTGCGCAGCAGCCCCTGGACCAGCCGTCGAGGTGGTCAGGTTGATCGCGTCCAAACCTTTTGGGGTCGCTTCGCAACCCAGCGGGGGCAATCTCCCTCGCCACGGGATCGGGTTGCCCAGGGAAAATCCCTCCGAGGAACGATGCACCGGCACGCGATTGCATGTTAAACAGGGAATCAGCAGCAAGATCATGGGACCGCTGCCACTCGAATAAGGATCAACCATGAAACGCACCCTCGTCGCCTTCCTGTCGCTGATCGTCACCGCAATCATCGTCGCGGGCGGCTACCTCTACAGCAAGCAGCCGACCCGCCAGGGCACGGTGCAGTTGCAAGGGCTGCAGGGCTCGGTGACGGTGCGCTATGACGAACGCGGCGTGCCGCACATTCGCGCCGAGAACGAAACCGATCTGTACCGCGCCCTCGGTTATGTCCATGCCCAGGACCGGCTGTTCCAGATGGAAATCATGCGCCGCCTCGCCCGGGGCGAACTGGCGGAAATCCTCGGCCCCAAGTTGCTCGACACCGACAAGCTGATGCGCAGCCTGCGCATTCGCGAGCGCGCCGCCAGCTATGTCGCCGAGCGGGATCGACAATCGCCGGCCTGGATCGCGACGCAGGCGTACCTGGACGGCATCAACACCTATCAGCAAACTCACACGCGGCCGCTGGAGTTCGATGTGCTGGGCATTCCCAAGCGTCCCTTCACCGCCGAAGACACCGCCAGCATCGTCGGCTACATGGCCTACAGCTTTGCCGCGGCCTTTCGCACCGAACCCTTGCTGACCTACGTGCGTGACCAACTCGGTGCCGACTACCTGAACATCTTCGACCTCGACTGGCAGCCCCAGGGCGGGCTGCCGCAGGCTCCGGCAAGCGGTCCGACACTGACCGCCAGCGCTTGGAAAGACCTCAACGCCCTGGCGCGCCTGAGCGAGCAGGCCTTGGCCGACAACGGCCTGCCGCAATTCGAAGGCAGCAACGCCTGGGCGGTCTCCGGCAATCGCACTCACAGTGGCAAGCCCTTGCTGGCCGGCGATCCGCATATTCGTTTTTCAGCGCCGTCGGTGTGGTACGAGGCACACCTCTCGGCGCCGGGATTCGAACTCTACGGCCAGTACCAGGCGCTGATGCCGTTTGCCTCGCTGGGCATGAACAAGGATTTCGGCTGGAGCATCACCATGTTCCAAAACGACGACCTGGACCTGGTGGCCGAGAAGGTCAACCCGGACAACCCCGAACAGGTCTGGTACCGGGACCGATGGGTGGACATGACCCGCAGCGAACAGCAGATTGCCGTGAAGGGCCAAGCACCCGTGACACTGGTGCTGCGCCAGTCGCCCCATGGGCCGATCGTCAACGATGCCCTCGGTGCCAATGCCGGCAAGACGCCAATCGCCATGTGGTGGGGGTTCCTGGAAAGCCGCAACCCGATCCTCGAGGCGTTCTACCAGCTCAATCGCGCCGACACCTTGGTCAAGGCTCGCGGCGCGTCGGCGAAGATCCATGCGCCCGGCCTGAATGTGGTCTGGGCCAACGCCAAGGGTGATATCGGCTGGTGGGCCGCAGCCCAATTACCCAAGCGGCCGGCTGGTGTGAAGCCCGGTTTCATTCTCGACGGCAGCAGCACCGAAGCGGACAAGGACGGTTTCTACCCGTTCGGCAGTAACCCCCAGGAAGAGAACCCGGCCCGGGGCTATGTGCTCTCGGCGAATTTCCAGCCGGTGGCGGCCAGCGGGATCGAGATCCCCGGCTACTACAACCTGCCCGACCGCGGCCAGCAACTCGACCGGCAGTTGAGTGAAAGGCAGGCCAAATGGGACATCCAGACCACCCAGAAACTGCAACTGGGCACCACCACCGCCTACGGTCCGCGCTTGCTCGCGCCCTTGTTGCCGATCCTGCGCGAAGCGGTCAGCGACCCGCAGGAACGCAAGTGGGTGGAGCAACTGGCTGACTGGAAGGGCGACTACCCGCTGGATTCCGTCAGCGCCACGCTGTTCAACCAGTTCCTGTTCGACTTGGCCGACGTTGCCCTGCGTGATGAACTGGGGGACAGTTTCTTCGAAACCGCGCTGTCGACCCGCGTGATTGACGCCGCGCTCCCCCGCCTGGCCGCCGCCAAGGATTCGCCATGGTGGGACGACCGTTCGACGCTGGGCACCGAAACCCGTGCCGACACGGTCATCAAGGCCTGGCATCGGACCCTGGTGCACCTGAAGGCCACCTTGGGCGAGGACGCCAGCCAATGGCAGTGGGGCCAGGCTCACACCCTGACCCACGGCCATCCGCTGGGCCAGCAGAAACCGCTGGACCGGATCTTCAACGTCGGCCCATTCGCCGCCCCCGGCACCCATGAAGTGCCGAACAACCTCTCGGCCAGGATCGGTCCGGCGCCCTGGCCAGTGACCTATGGCCCCTCCACCCGGCGCATCATCGACTTCGCCGACCCGACCCACAGCGTCACCATCAATCCCGTGGGCCAGAGCGGCGTGCCGTTCGACAAGCACTACGAGGACCAGGCCGAAGCCTACATCGAGGGGCTGTATCACCAGGCGCACCTGGCCGAAGAAGAGGTCACGGCCAACACCCGCGGTACGTTGAAGCTGCTACCCGCCAGGGCGGAGTAAATCTTTTCGACCATCAGCAGGCCCTATCGCCTTGGATGGTCAAGACTACAAGGGCCCAAACCCATTTATCTCGAAGGAGTCCACGCAATGTTCAATAACTGGTCCGAGCTGCTGCCTACCATCAAGAGCGCCTTTGGCGCCTTGGGCAAAAGCAATCCGAAAATGGTCAAGGCCTACATGGCCCTGGATGAAGCCGCCGCCGAGAACGACGTACTCGACGCCAAGACCCGCGAGCTGATCTCCATTGCCGTGGCGATCACCACCCGCTGTGACGGTTGCATCGGCGTACACACCGACGCCGCGATCAAGGCCGGCGCGACCCGCGAAGAAATCGCGGCCACCCTGGCGACAGCGGTCTCGCTGAATGCCGGCGCGGCTTATATCTATTCCCTGCGGGCGCTGGAGGCCCATGACGCACTGAAAAAATGAGCTCAAAGCATCGCGGCGAAATTCAACCTGAACTGTTGCGGTGTCACGCCCAACCGCCGATTGAATACGCTGCGCATGTGTTGGGCATCACGAAAGCCGCATTGGTATGCCACGGTCTTGAGCGGTGCCCGAGTGCTTTCCAGCATCACGCGTGCCGCGTCCACCCGGGCCTGCTCGACGAACTCCGCCGGCGTGACCTTCGCCTCCCGGCTGAACACGCGGGAGAAATTGCGTGGGCTCATGTTCGCCGCGTTGGCGAGGTCGGCGATGCCCAGGTCACCGTTGAGATTCGCCAGCACGTACGCCTGGACCTGAGCCACGGTGGAGGTCGGCTCGGCATGGGGCGTGAGGAACGGACTGAACTGCGATTGACCGCCTGAACGCTGGGTGAACACCACCAGCCGCTTGGCGACATTCAGCGCCACGTCCGGCCCGTGGTCCTGCGCCAGCAGGAACAGCGACAGGTCGATGCCTGCCGTAACACCCGCCGAGGTATAGAGCTCGCCGTCCTGCACGTACAGCCGATCGGCTTCGACCCGGGTCGAGGGGCACATCTGCGCCAGCGCCGAAGCATCGCCCCAATGGGTGGTGACGGTCCGCCCTTCGAGCAGTCCGGCCCGGGCCAGCATGACCGCGCCATTGCAGATCGAACCAAAGCGCCGGGCCCGTGCGCAGGCCTCGCGCAGCCAGGCATTGAACGCCGGGCCAAAGTCCATGAACGGCAATTGCGGCCCGCCCGCGACCAACAGCAGGTCGTACGCCTCCGATGCTTCGCTGAAATGACGGTGGGGATTGAGGGACATTCCGTTGGAGCAAGACGTCGCACCGCGCTCGACGCCGATCACTTGCAACCGATAGTGATCCTGCGTGGCGAGAAAGCGATTGGCTTCGCAAAACACATCCATGGGGCCGCTGACGTCCAGGGATTGGGCGCCTGTGAACACCACGATGGCGACGGATATTTCCATGATTCTGGCCGACCTGTCCGGATTGACCACCGAACCCTAGCCAATCCGGCGCGCAGAAGCCAGATGGCATGAAACCCGAGTTCATTGGCCGTAATCGCAGCCATGGCGCGATTGCTGCGCCATACCCCGGCGAACAGAC
This sequence comes from Pseudomonas sp. BP11-1-1, assembly GCF_052112105.1. Taxonomy (NCBI): domain Bacteria; kingdom Pseudomonadati; phylum Pseudomonadota; class Gammaproteobacteria; order Pseudomonadales; family Pseudomonadaceae; genus Pseudomonas; species Pseudomonas sp. BP11-1-1. The sequence goes on along the minus strand of NZ_JAUTYU010000002.1, from coordinate 370,399 downwards.
TGGAACCTCAGCGCCGCCACGGCGCACCGCCAAGAGGAGAGCAGCATGAACAGCATCGCCGGCATCCAGATCCCCGACAGCGCCCTCGCCCGGGCCACCACCGAATACATTCGCGACATTGAATCGGACCTGCTGTACCACCATTCCCGCCGGGTGTTCCTGTTCGGCGCGTTGAGCGGCCAACGCCAGCAATTGGCTTACGATCCGGAGCTGCTGTACGTCGGCGCGATGTTTCACGATATCGGGCTGGTCGAAGGTTATCGCAGCGACGATGAGCGTTTCGAGGTGGATGGCGCGAATGCCGCCGCAGCGTTTCTCAAACCCTACGGGTTGAGCGACGACGACATCGAGCAAGTGTGGCTTTCGATCGCGTTGCACACCACGCCCGGCGTGCCCAAGCACCTGCGCCCCAACGTCGCCCTGGTGACCGCTGGCGTGGAGATGGACGTGCTGGGCATGGATTACGCCGCATTCCCGGCCGCACAACGCGAGGCCGTGGTACATGCGCATCCCCGTGGGGAAGGCTTCAAGGAATGCATCATCTGCGCCTTTGCCGACGGCTTGCGGCATCGTCCGCAGACCACCTTCGGCAATGTGAAGACCGACGTGCTGAGGGATCAGGAGCCGGGGTTCAAGCCGATGAACTTCGTTGAAGTGATCCGCAGCTCGCCTTGGAATTCATAACCAGCCTGTACACCACCTTCGCGAGCAGGCTCGCTCCCACAGAGGATCCGAGCCAGGCCACGAATTTATGGACACCACAAAAACCTGTGGGAGCGAGCTTGCTCGCGAAGGCGGACTGACCGTCAACACCTGCATCGACTGCCACACCGCTATCGTCGGATCGCCGCCCGGAGCAAGCTCGCTCCCACAGAGGATCCGAGCCAGGCCACGAATTTATGGACACCACAAAAACCTGTGGGAGCGAGCTTGCTCGCGAAGGCGGCCTGACCGTCAACACCTACATCGACTGCCATACCGCTATCGCGAGCAAGCTCGCTCCCACACAGGATTCGAGCCAGGCCACACATTCACGGACCACAAAAAACTGTGGGAGCAAGCTTGTCCCCACATTGGGTTCTGCGTTACCTCAGGCCGAAACAGTCTCCGCCCGGCGGACTTCCGGTTGTTTCCAGGAATCGGCGGCGCTTTCCTCGATGGCTTGCTGGATCGCCCGCTTGCGGTTTTCTTCGGCGCGGCGGCTGAAGTACCAGACCAGGAACGTCACCAGGGACACCGCCAGCAGGATCAGGCTCGCCACGGCGTTGATTTCCGGTTTCACCCCCAGGCGTACCGCCGAGAAGACTTCCATCGGCAATGTGGTGGAGCCAGGGCCGGAGACGAAGCTGGCCAATACCAAGTCGTCGAGGGACAGCGCGAACGACATCATGCCGCCTGCCGCCAGCGACGGCGCGATCATCGGAATGGTGATCAGGAAGAACACCTTCCACGGCCGCGCCCCGAGGTCCATGGCCGCCTCTTCGATGGACAGGTCCAGCTCACGCAAGCGCGCCGACACCACCACCGCCACATAGGCCGCGCAGAACGTGGTGTGGGCGATCCAGATCGTGACAATGCCACGCTCCTGGGGCCAGCCGATCATTTGCGCCATGGCCACGAACAGCAGCAACAGCGACAGGCCGGTGATCACTTCCGGCATCACCAATGGCGCGGTGACTAGGCCACCGAACAGCGTGCGGCCCTTGAAGTGGGTGATACGGGTCAGCACGAAGGCCGCCAGCGTCCCCAGGGCTACCGCAGCAATCGCGGTGTAGCAGGCGATCTCCAGCGAGCGCACCACCGAGCCCATCAGTTGGGTGTTGTCCAGCAGGCCGACGTACCACTTGACCGACCAGCCGCCCCACACCGTCACCAGTTTCGAGGCGTTGAACGAGAAGATCACCAGGATCACCATCGGTGCGTAGATGAACAACAGGCCCAGCACCAGCATCAGGCTTGAAAAACTGAAGCGCTTCATTCCTTGCCCTCCATTTCCTTGGCCTGACTGCGGTTGAACAGGATGATGGGCACGATCAGGATCGCCAGCATCACTACCGCCAGGGCGGATGCCACCGGCCAGTCACGGTTGTTGAAAAATTCCTGCCACAGCACTTTACCGATCATCAGCGTTTCCGGGCCGCCCAGCAGCTCCGGAATCACGAACTCGCCCACCACCGGGATGAACACCAGCATGCAGCCGGCAACGATGCCGTTCTTGGACAGCGGCACGGTGATTTTCCAGAAGCTGTTAAAGGTGCTCGAGCCCAGGTCGGACGCGGCTTCCAGCAGGCTTGGATCGTGTTTGACCAGGTTGGCGTACAACGGCAGGATCATGAACGGCAGGTACGAATAGACCACGCCGATATACACCGCCAGGTTGGTGTTGAGGATCTGCAGCGGCTCGCTGATCCAGCCCATGCTCATCAGGAAACCGTTGAGCAAGCCATTGTTGCTGAGGATGCCCATCCACGCGTAGACGCGGATGAGGATCGCGGTCCAGGTCGGCATCATGATCAGCAGCACCAGCACCGTCTGCATTTCCTTGCGGGCGTTGGCGATGCCGTAGGCCATCGGATAGCCGATCAGCAGGCACAAGGTGGTGCTGATCAGGGCCATTTTCAGCGACCCAAGGTAGGCGGCGATGTACAGCTCGTCCTCGCTCAACATCACGTAGTTGGCGAGATTGAGCAGCACCTGCAGTTTCTGGTCGACGTAGCTGTAGATCTCGGTATACGGCGGAATCGCCACGTCGGCTTCGGCGAAGCTGATCTTCAGGACGATGAAGAACGGCAGCATGAAGAACAGGAACAACCAGATGAAGGGCACCCCGATGACCATCTGACGGCCACCGGGCGTTATTCGGGCGAGTCGGCGTTTGAATTTGCGCATGTTCATGAGCGAAGCACCACGCCGCTGTCGTCTTCCCACCAGACGAACACCTGGTCACCCCAGGTCGGACGTTGGCCACGGCGTTCGGCATTGGCGACGAAGGACTGCACCAGCTTGCCGCTCGGCAATTCGACGTAGAACACTGAATGGCCGCCCAGGTAGGCGATGTCGTGGACCTTGCCGCTGGACCAGTTGTGCTCGCAGGTCGGCTGCTCGGACGTGACCAGCAGTTTTTCCGGGCGAATGGCGTAGGTCACCGACTTGTCCTGCACCGAGGTGCTGATGCCGTGGCCGACGTAGATGCCGCGGTCCAGGTCCTTGCAGGTCAGCACCGCGTGGCCTTCGGCGTCGTCCACCACTTCGGTCTCGAAGATGTTGACGTTGCCGATGAACTCGCAGACCAGGCGGCTGGTCGGGGTCTCGTAGATATCGATCGGGCTGCCGATCTGCGCGATCCAGCCCAGGTGCATGATCGCGATGCGCTCGGCCATGGTCATGGCCTCTTCCTGGTCGTGGGTCACCATCACGCAGGTCACGCCGACCCGCTCGATGATTTCCACCAGTTCGAGTTGCATCTGCGAGCGCAGCTTCTTGTCCAGGGCACCCATCGGTTCATCGAGCAGCAGCAGCTTCGGCCGCTTCGCCAGGGAACGGGCCAGGGCCACGCGCTGACGCTGGCCGCCGGAGAGCTGGTGCGGCTTGCGCTTGGCGTACTGGCTCATCTGCACCAGCTTGAGCATCTCGGCCACGCGGGCGTCGATCTCGGCCTTGGGAATCTTGTCCTGCTGCAGGCCGAAGGCGATGTTCTGCGCCACGGTCATGTGCGGGAACAAGGCGTAGGACTGGAACATCATGTTGATTGGCCGCTCATAGGGCGGCATGTCGGTGATGTCCACGCCATCGAGGAAAATCCGCCCCTCCGTGGGCCGCTCGAAACCTGCCAGCATGCGCAGCAAGGTGGACTTGCCCGATCCCGAACCGCCGAGCAAGGCAAAGATCTCGCCTTTCTTGATCTCCAGGGACACGTCGTCCACGGCAATCGTCTCGTCGAACTTCTTCGTGACCCGGTCGATCTTGACCAACACCTGCTTGGGTGTCTGGTCGCCCTCGAGGGCTTTCTTATAGGCGCCGGAGGCAACTGCCATTTACGAAACTCCCACAAAATTTGCAGCTCGCCCAAGACGGGCGAACCTTCTGAAAGTTAGAGCGTTGAACGCTATTTACCCGACTTGACCTTGGTCCAGCTGCGGGTCATGAGTCGTTGGATCTTGGCCGGCAACTCGGAGTTGACGTAGAGCTTGTCGACGACCGCTTGCGGTGGATAAACCGCTTCATCGGTGCGTACTTTCTGGTCCATCAGTTCGCCAGCCTTGGGGTTCGGGTTGGCATAACCGACCACGTCGCTGACCTGGGCGATCACTTCAGGTTTGAGCAGGTAGTTGATGAACGCATGGGCCTCCTTGACGTTGGTGGCGTCGCGCGGGATCGCCAGCATGTCGAACCAGAGGTTGCCGCCTTCCTTGGGAATCACGTAGGCAATTTCGATACCCTTGCCGGCTTCGCTGGCGCGGGAACGGGCCTGGAAGATGTCGCCGGAGAACCCGGCGGCCACGCAGATCTCGCCATTGGCCAGATCGGAGATGTACTTGGAGGAGTTGAAATAGGTCACGTAAGGTCGGATCTTGAGGAGCTGGGCCTCGGCCTTCTTGTAGTCTTCCGGATCCTGGCTGTTGGGGTCCAGGCCCAGGTAATTGAGCATCGCCGGGATCATCTCGTCACCCGAATCGAGGAACGAAACGCCACAGCTGGACAGCTTCTTGATGTTTTCCGGCTCGAACAGCATGGCCCACGAATCAATCTTGTCGACGCCCAGGACGGCCTTGATCTTCTCGACGTTGTAGCCGATGCCGTTGGTGCCCCACAGGTAAGGCACGGCGTACTGGTTGCCCGGGTCGTTCTTTTCCAGGCGCTTGAGCAACAGCGGATCGAGGTTGGCGTAGTTGGACAGCTGGGATTTGTCGAGCTTCTGGAACGCCCCGGCCTTGATCTGCTTGCCCAGGAAATGGTTGGACGGCACGACCACGTCGTAACCGGTACGACCGGCCAGCAACTTGCCTTCCAGGGTTTCGTTAGAATCGAATACGTCATAGACCGGCTTGATCCCGGTGGCTTTCTCGAAGTCCGCCAGCGTGGATTCGCCGATGTAGTCCGACCAGTTATAAATATGCACGGTGGAGGCCGCCTGGACACTGACAGCGAATGTCAGGCCGGCACCGACCAGCAAGGCGTTGCGCAACAAAGAAAAGACAGGCACGTGGAGGTCCTCTTAAATAGTTGGGCCCAAGTTGCCCCCGTCACCGGGCCAATGAAGTGCCCTGCAACAAAACCGGCGCGCAACTTACCCTCGATAAACCGATCCAGCAAAACTTTTAGTTATTTAATTGCTCCCGTTGTCGCCGTCGCGACGACCGCGACAACGAGAGACTGCTTCAAGCCGGTTTATTTACCGGATTTGATCTTGGTCCAGCTGCGGGTCAACAGCCGCTGGGTGGCCGCATCCAGATCGCTGATCGCGTACAGCTTGGCCTTCACTTCGTCCGATGGATAAATGCTCGGGTCACCGGAAATTTCCTTGTCCACCAGAGGGGTGGCGGCCTTGTTGCCGTTCGGGAAACGCACGTTGTCGGTGATCTCCGCCATGATTTCCGGCTGCATGATGAAGTTCATCCACTTGTAGGCGGCCTCGAGGTTTTCGGCATCCTTGGGAATGGCGACCATGTCATAGAACGAACCGGCACCTTCCTTCGGAATGGTGTAGGCCACTTTCACCTTGCCACCAGCTTCGGCTGCGCGGCTCTTCGATTGCTCGATATCACCCGAGTAGCCCACGGCCACGCAGATGTTGCCGTTGGCCAGGTCCGAGATGTATTTGGAAGAGTGGAAGTAACCGATCGATGGGCGCAGCTTGAGGAACAGTGCTTCGGCTTCGGCCAGTTGCTTCTTGTCTTTGCTGTCGGTCGGGTAACCGAGGTAATGCAGGGCCACCGGGATCATTTCCGTTGGCGAGTCGAGGAAACTCACACCGCAGCTCTTGAGCTTGGCGATGTTCTCCGGCTTGAGCAGGGTGTCCCAGGAATCGATCTTGTCGACGCCCAATGCGGCCTTGACCTTCTCGGGGTTGTAGCCGATGCCGATGGTGCCCCACATGTAAGGGAAGGCGTGCTTGTTGCCCTGGTCGCTGGCATCGCCGACGGCCTTGAGCAGGTCGGTGTCCAGGTTCTTCCAGTTAGGCAGCTTGGACTTGTCCAGCTCCTGGTAGACGCCGGCCTTGATCTGCTTGGCGAGGAAGTTGTTCGACGGCACCACGACGTCGTAGCCGGACTTGCCGGCCAGCAACTTGGCTTCCAGCGTCTCGTTGCTGTCGAACACGTCGTAGACGACCTTGATCCCCGTCTCTTTCTCGAACTTGGCGACCGTGTCCGGCGCGATGTAGTCGGACCAGTTATAGACGTGCAGCACTTTATCGTCCGCCTGGACGGCGCCCGCCATCAGGCCCGCCAGGGACATGGCGAGGAGGGTCTTGCCAGCTATCTTCATACCTAATGCCTTCATGGATGATGCTCCGGTTATTCTTTTTAGCCACGTTCAGCGCAACTTGAACAGCAGCGGTAGTCTGGCAAGTTACAGGGCAGGCTTTCAACACAAGCCCAGCCTTTTGTTCATGCTGGGCGAGGGCCGTTCCGGCACCTCGCTCAGAGCCTAGCACTTAGCCCTGCAACGCACTGAGCGTCAGGTCCAGGCATTGCCGCGCCTTGGCCACCAGTTCGTCGATCTCGGCCTTGCTGATCACCAGCGGCGGCGCAATGATCATGGTGTCGCCCACCGCACGCATGATCAGCCCGTTATCGAAGCAGAACTGCCGGCAGATCATGCCCACGCCCTTGCCTTCGTAGCGTTTGCGCGTGGCCTTGTCCTGGACCAGTTCGATAGCCCCCAGCAAACCGACACCGCGCACTTCACCCACCAGCGGATGATCGTTCAGTTCCCGCAGGCGTTGTTGCAAATAGGGTGCCGTTTCGCCGTGGACGCGCTCGATGATCTTTTCTTCACGCAGGATGCGGATGTTTTCCAGGGCCACCGCAGCGGCCACGGGATGACCGGAGTAGGTAAAGCCGTGGTTGAAATCGCCGCCTTCGTTGAGCACCGCGACCACGTCATCGCGCACGATCAGGCCACCCATGGGGATGTAGCCGGAGGTCAGGCCCTTGGCGATGGTCATCATGTGCGGTTTCAACCCGTAGAAGTCGGTACCGAACCACTCACCGGTGCGCCCGAAACCGCAGATCACTTCATCGGCCACGAACAGGATGTCGTACTTGGCGAGGATTTCCTTCATGCGCGGCCAGTAGCTGTCCGGCGGCACGATCACCCCGCCCGCGCCCTGGATCGGCTCGGCAATGAACGCACCGACGTTGTCGACGCCGATCTCGAGGATCTTCTCTTCCAGTTGGTTGGCGGCCCAGATGCCGAACTCTTCAGGACTCATGTCGCCGCCTTCGCCGAACCAGTACGGCTGGGCGATGTGGACGATGCCCGGGATCGGCAGGTCGCCCTGCTCGTGCATATAGGTCATGCCGCCCAGGCTGGCGCCGGCCACGGTCGAGCCGTGATAACCGTTCTTGCGGCTGATGATGACTTTCTTGTTCGGCTGACCCTTGATCGCCCAGTAATGGCGGACCATGCGCAACATGGTGTCGTTGCCTTCCGAGCCGGAGCCGGTGAAGAACACATGGTTCATGCCTTCCGGGGCGATGTCGGCGATGGCCTTGGACAATTCCAGTACCGGCGGGTGGGCGGTCTGGAAGAACAGGTTGTAGTACGGCAGCTCACGCATCTGTTGGCTGGCGGCATCCGCCAGCTCATCGCGACCGTAGCCGACGGCCACGCACCAGAGGCCGGCCATGCCGTCGAGGATCTTGTTGCCTTCACTGTCCCAGAGGTACACGCCCTTGGCGTGGGTGATGATGCGCGGGCCTTTCTCTTTGAGCTGTTTGAAATCGCTGAATGGCGCGAGGTGATGGTCGTTGCTCAGGGCCTGCCATTCACGGGTTTGAGGGTTGTTGCGGGTCATGCGAATTCTCCTTTATTCCATTGGGGGCGAGGCCTGGGTCAGCCCCGCCCGGCGCTTCAGACGGCAAAGAGCAGGAATTCCCGCTCCCACGAACTGATGACGCGCTTGAAGTTTTCATGCTCGGCCCGCTTGACCGCGACGTAGCCCGTGATGAATTTCTTGCCCAGGTATTTCTCGATGGTGGTGCTGTTTTCCATGCGCTCCAAGGCATCTTCGATGGTCAGCGGCAGGCGCAGGTTACGGCGCTCATACCCTCGGCCCACCACGGGGGCGCTCGGATTGATGCCTTCGACCATGCCGATGTAGCCGCACAACAGGCTAGCGGCAATCGCCAGGTACGGGTTGGCGTCGGCGCCCGGCAAGCGGTTTTCCACCCGACGGTTCTGCGGCCCGGCATCCGGAACCCGCAGGCCCACGGTACGGTTCTCCTCGCCCCACTCCACGTTCACCGGCGCCGAGGTGTCGGGCAGGAAGCGGCGGAACGAATTGACGTTGGGTGCGAACAGCGGCAGCAGCTCGGGGATGAATTTCTGCAGGCCACCGATGTGGTGCAGGAACAGATCGCTCATGGTCCCGTCTTCATTGGAGAAGACGTTCTTGCCGGTTTCCTTGTCGATGATGCTCTGGTGCAGGTGCATCGCGCTGCCCGGCTCGCCGGTCATGGGCTTGGCCATGAACGTGGCGGCCACGTCGTGCTTGAGCGCTGCCTCGCGCATGGTGCGCTTGAACACCAGGATCTGGTCGGCCAGGGACAGCGCGTCGCCATGACGGAAGTTGATCTCCATCTGCGCGGTGCCGTCCTCATGGATCAGCGTGTCGAGGTCCAGCTCCTGCAATTCGCACCAGTCATAGACGTCTTCGAACAGCGGGTCGAATTCGTTGGCCGCTTCGATCGAGAACGATTGGCGACCGGTTTCCGGGCGGCCGGAGCGGCCGATCGGCGGTTGCAGCGGAAAGTCCGGGTCGTCGCTGCGCTTGGTCAGGTAGAACTCCATTTCCGGCGCGACAATCGGCTGCCAGCCCTTGTCGGCGTAGAGCTTGAGCACCTTCTTCAATACGTTGCGCGGCGACAGCTCGATGGGGTTGCCTTGCTTGTCGTAGGAATCATGGATCACCTGTGCGGTGGGCTCGATGGCCCAAGGCACCAGGAACACTGCGTTTTCGTCCGGGCGGCACATCATGTCGATGTCGGCAGGGTCGAGCAGTTCGTAATAGATGTCGTCTTCGACATAGTCGCCCGTTACGGTCTGGAGCAGGACGCTCTCGGGCAGGCGCATGCCTTTTTCGGCAATGAACTTGTTGGTCGGCGAGATCTTGCCCCGGGTGATGCCGGTCAGGTCGCCAATCATGCATTCGACTTCTGTGATCTTGTGGTCTTTCAACCAATCGGTGAGCTGGTCGAGGTTGTTACTCATAAATGCCTCTAGGCGTGAGTTTCCTGGCTGCTATTAGAAGTCAGGCGTTGTTTGACGCATCGGCGTCGCGTTGTGTTGCCCTTGCTCGGCAGGCATCGCCAAATGCCTGGAAAATCGCAAGATAGTACGGATTAGAGCCTACCGCCCATTCCGGGTGCCATTGCACACCTAAAGCAAAAGCCTTGCCTTGTACAACCGAGACGGCCTCGATCAGGCCATCCGGCGCCAGCGCTTCGGCCCGCAGTCCCGGTGCCAGGCGCTCGATGCCCTGGCTGTGAATCGAGTTGACGTCGATCTGCGGCGGCAGGCCCAGGCCCGCGAGAACCCCGCCTGGCTGGATATGCACGACGTGGGCCGGGCCGTATTGGATCTCGACCGGTTGGGTGTCGTCTTCACGATGATCGATAAAGGTTCCGACTTCATGAACTTTCTGATGCAGGCTGCCGCCAAAGGCTACGTTCATTTCCTGGAAGCCCCGGCAGATGCCCAGCACCGGGACGCCCGCGTCGACAGCGGCGCGGATCAGCGGAAGGGTGATGGCGTCACGTGCAGGATCATGGGCAGTGCCTGGCGCACTGGCCGGGCCTTGGTAGTGAAAAGGTTCTACATTGGAAGGAGAGCCGGTAAAGAGAATACCGTCCAGGGCGTCCAGAATATCGGACGGTGCGAACAGATCCGCCAATGAGGGGATCAGCACTGGCAAGCCCTTGGCGGCTGTTGCGACAGCCCGGGCATATTTGTCGCCAGTGGTGTGATACGCATGCAAACCAATCTGCCTGGAGCAGGTGGTGACGCCGATTAACGGCAGGCGAGACATGAAGCACCCCGGTATTATTGCTGTTATGGGTTTGAATCGAGCTTAGCCTTGTTCATTTTTTTACACAACACCCCCGTAAAAAATACAACACGGCCCGCTCAAGCCTGCGGGCGCCAAGCCCCTCAAAGGGAAAAAAACGCCCCAAATTGCCTCAAAAAAGCCCCACAGGTGCTTTTTTAGGGCAAAAAAGGCCCTGCTTGACTTCGGCATGCCGTTCGGGTTGACTGGCTTTCGAAGAGATCAATGATTGATATTTTTAACAACAAAGGTGTTGCATCATGTCGGTACCCCCGCGTGCCGTTCAGCTTAACGAAGCGAACGCGTTCCTTAAGGAACATCCTGAGGTTCTGTACGTTGACCTTCTGATTGCGGATATGAATGGTGTGGTGCGCGGCAAGCGCATCGAACGCACCAGCCTCCACAAGGTTTACGAGAAAGGCATCAACCTGCCGGCCTCTCTATTTGCCCTGGATATCAATGGCTCGACGGTGGAAAGCACCGGCCTGGGCCTGGACATCGGCGATGCCGACCGCATCTGCTATCCCATCCCCGGCACTCTGAGCAACGAACCCTGGCAGAAGCGCCCGACCGCGCAACTGCTGATGACCATGCACGAACTGGAAGGCGAACCCTTCTTTGCCGACCCGCGTGAAGTCCTGCGCCAGGTCGTGACCAAGTTCGATGAATTGGGCCTGACCATCTGCGCGGCTTTCGAGCTGGAGTTCTACCTGATCGACCAAGAGAACGTGAATGGCCGCCCACAACCGCCCCGCTCGCCCATCTCCGGAAAACGCCCGCATTCGACACAGGTCTACCTGATCGATGACCTCGACGAATACGTCGATTGCCTCCAGGACATCCTGGAAGGGGCCAAGGAGCAAGGCATTCCCGCCGACGCCATCGTCAAGGAAAGTGCCCCGGCGCAGTTCGAAGTCAACCTGCACCACGTCGCCGACCCGATCAAGGCTTGCGACTACGCGGTCCTGCTCAAGCGGTTGATCAAGAACATTGCCTACGACCATGAAATGGACACCACATTCATGGCCAAGCCGTACCCGGGCCAGGCAGGCAATGGTTTGCACGTCCACATTTCGATCCTGGACAAAGACGGCAAGAATATCTTTGCCAGCGAGGATCCCGAGCAGAACGCCGCACTGCGTCACGCGATCGGCGGTGTGCTCGAGACCCTGCCCGCGCAGATGGCTTTCCTCTGCCCGAACGTCAACTCCTACCGTCGTTTCGGCGCACAGTTCTATGTGCCGAACTCGCCGACCTGGGGCCTGGACAACCGCACCGTCGCCTTGCGCGTACCGACCGGCTCGGCCGATGCGGTGCGCCTGGAGCACCGCGTTGCCGGCGCCGACGCCAACCCGTACCTGCTGATGGCAGCCGTATTGGCGGGTGTGCATCACGGCCTGACCAACAAGATCGAGCCCGGCGCGCCGGTCGAAGGCAACAGCTACGAGCAGAACGAGCAAAGCCTGCCGAACAACTTGCGTGATGCCCTGCGCGAACTGGACGACAGCGAAGTCATGGCCAAGTACATCGACCCGAAATACATCGATATCTTCGTGGCCTGCAAGGAAAGCGAGCTGGAGGAGTTCGAACACTCCATCTCCGACCTCGAGTACAACTGGTACCTGCATACCGTGTAAGCGGTTGCGGTAATCGAGTAGGAGGCGGCTTTACAGCCGCCGTCCTCTCACACCACCGTACGTACGGTTCCGTATACGGCGGTTCAGGTTATGCGGCTAAGCCGGTTTATCGTATCCAGTATCGAGACCAACCCAAGCCCATCCCACAGTTTCTTCGGCAACGCCTGATTCAAATGCGATGCCCCCGAGTTCCACCATGGGCCTCGGCCGTTGAAGGCTGAAGGCCATGCACGTGCTTCGCCAATCCCTAGACGCATCAGGTTTCGCGCCCTCGTAGAAGGCGTCTTCCATTGACGCCAGACGATACAGCGAAGCTTGTGACGCACCCAACCATCTAACTGCTCAAGCGGTCGCTTGCTTTGACTCAGCTTGAAGTAGCCAGCCCAACCGCGCAGGACAGGATTTATCCGCTCGATGACGTACACCATCGAGCGCCCCCGTGCTCCGCGCAGCAGGTCTCTGAGACGGTCGCACAGACGATCCAGGCTCATTGCCGCCGCTTTTAGCCTCGGCTGTTTATTCCAGCTCATCCCATAGCCCAAGTAGTCGCAGACCCAAGGCCGTGCCACGCGGCTCTTTTCCCGATTCAATGTCAGTTTCAGACGCTGATTCAGGAAGCGCTCAACCCCAGCCAACACTCGATCGCCAGCACGACGACTGCGCACATAAATGTTGGCGTCGTCGGCATAGCGTACGAAACGGTGACCCCGTCGTTCCAGTTCGCGGTCGAGTTCGTTAAGCAGGATATTCGACAGCAACGGCGAGAGCGGGCCGCCTTGCGGCGTCCCTTCCCGCCGTTGGCTGACGAGCCCACCTGACATCGCTCCCGCTTCGAGGTAACGACGGATCAGCCTGAGCACTCGTTTGTCGTCGACCTGACGCTCTATATGGGCCATCAAAACGTCGTGGTTAACTCGATCAAAGAATTTCTCAAGATCAAGTTCCACACACCAACGGTGCCCCGCCGCTACATGGCCGCGGGCTGTTTTTATAGCTTGATGAGCGCTTCTGCCTGGACGAAAACCGTAGCTGTAGTCCGAGAACAGAGGGTCGAAGATCGGCGTAAGCTGTTGCAGCAGGGCCTGTTGGATCAGGCGATCCACGACGTTGGGAATGCCCAACTGCCGTGTTCCGCCTTTGGGTTTGGGGATTTCAACGGCGCGCACACCTTGCGGATGGTACTCACCGGCCAGCAGCCGAGTCTTGAGGATCGACCAATACTGCTTCACGTAGTCCGCCAACTGGTCGACCGTCATGCCGTCGGCACCCGGTGCGCCCTTGTTGCTGACCACACGTTGATACGCACGCTTGAGGTTGGCGGGTGCAAGCACCCGCTCCATCAGCGTGTCCGGCTCCGCGTTCGTCCACGCCACAGACGCCGCCGATGTCTGCGCACTGCCGGCCGCAAGCCCAGGATTCCGTCCGAGACTTGGGGTTACAGTTCTCTTGCGGAGAAATTTCTGCTTTTTCGACATTCGACGAGACTCTGACGCCTACTGGCGGCATAACCTGTTCGGCCCTTGGTGACGTGGTTATTCGTCACTTACTACGGCCTCGGCTGACTTCTGTAGATTCATCCCGGCGCCTCTCGACGCTCGGTAGCACAGTGGCAAACCTACAGATCTCCCAGGGTAATTCACGCGACCTTCCTGCTTATGCCTGTCGGATCTACGTCACAGCGTTCCGTGCAAGTATCGGGCTTTAGTGATCATTGCCACCTCACCCCGCTGCGCCGCCTCTATCCGCTTCCTGTTCGTCAGGCCAGCATTTTGCCTCGGGCTTCCTTCAGATTCGCAGTCACCCGCGACACCCTTACCTTCGGCTAACACTTCCCCTTGCCGGGTGTGTAGAGGACTTTCACCTCCAAGTCACCAGCGTGGCCACCACAGCCAAGCTGGTTGCGCTTACGCGCAACGCGCCATGCCTGGCGCACAACAAGAAACGCCGCAGGCCTTATGGCCTGCGGCGTTTTTTTATGTATTTGGGTGAATGGCCGCCTTCGGCGGATCGCGAGCGAGCTCGCTCCCACAGGGGATTTTCGGTGCACTGATTTGAGGGTCAGCACACACCCAATGTGGGAGCGAGCTTGCTCGCGATGGCGACCGGGAAGACAACACAGGACCCGACTCGTACAATGCCCGGCAGCCCCGCAGGAGACGTCCATGACGCGTATCGCCACCCCCCGCAAACCCCGCGCACGCAGCCAGGCCCGGATCGACACCATTCTTGATGCCGCCCGTACGCTGCTTGCCGCCGAAGGCGTGGCCAGCCTGTCGATCTACAGCGTCGCCGAGCGCGCCGGGATCCCGCCCTCTTCCGTGTACCACTTCTTCGCCAGCGTCCCGGCCCTGCTCGAAGCCCTGACCGCCGACATCCACGCCGCCTTTCGCGCCGGCCTGCAAGCACCGATTGATCATGCGGCGTTGAACCACTGGCACGACCTGTCACGGCTGGTGGAGCAGCGCATGCTCACCATCTACAGCCAGGACGCCGCCGCTCGCCAACTGATCCTGGCCCAGCACGGCCTGACCGAAGTCATCCAGGCCGACCGCCAGCACGACCTCGAGCTGGGCGACCTGATGCATAAGGTGTTCAACCACCATTTCGAGCTGCCGAGCTTGCCCAAAGACGTCGACGTATTCGCCCTGGCCATGGAACTGGGCGACCGCGTCTACGCCCGCTCGGTACAACAACACGGCCAGATCACCCCGCGCATGGCCGAAGAAGGCATGCGGGTGTTCGATGCGTACCTGGGGCTGTATCTGCCGCCGTATCTGCCCAAGCGTGAAGCGCCCTGACCCATGTGGCGAGGGAGCTTGCTCCCGCTGGGCTGCGTAGCAGCCCCCCTTCCAACCCCAACAAAGCGCATTGTTCAGGCCGCCTAAAACAGTGACCGATGTAACGATACCGAAGTAGCCTGAAACAAAATCCCTCCAGCCGTTGTTTGACTTCTACATATAAAAAACATACTTTCGCCCCCGCTTTTTAGTCAACACAGGAGTCCAGTCTTGGACAGTTACCCCAGTCGATCCCGACAGGCTAAAGCGGCAAGCTAGTCCAGCAGAGTCCCTCTCTGCCACTTTCCTGCCGTCTTACGGCGGATAGTGGTATTTCGTTCCCGACCCGGGATTCGAACCTCCTTCCCCTATGAGTTCCCCTCAGTGCCCGCACGCAAGTGCCCAGCGCATCTGTGGTTTTCGCTCATGCCTGCGCGATCCATCCCTAAAACTCTGTTCGCTATTCGAACAATTGTCGGTATGGAAGTGAATTATGGATTGGAAGATTTTTTTCCTGCGCGTGACCGTCGCGCTCGCTCTAGGTGCCCTGGTGGGTGCCGAACGTCAACTTCGCCAGCGTCTGGCTGGACTGCGCACCAACGCCTTGGTTTCGACCGGCGCGGCTTTGTTCGTCATGGTGTCCCTGCTGACCTCCAACGGCGATAGCTCGGGCGCTGCACGGATCGCCGCTCAAGTCGTTTCCGGCATCGGTTTCCTGGGTGCCGGTGTAATCATGCGCGAAGGCCTCAATGTACGCGGCCTTAATACCGCCGCCACGCTCTGGTGCTCTGCTGCGATAGGCATCTTGTCGGGTATGGGTCATATGTTGGAAGCCGCCATGGGCACCCTGGTGGTGCTCTGCGCCAACATCCTGCTGCGCGAAGCCGCTCAGCGTATAAACCGCCAGGGCGCAGCCGCAGCCGTGGAAGTTGATCAGCGCTTTACCTTCAACATTGTCTGCCGGGCCGAGGACGAGGTGCACGTACGCACCCTGGTTCTGCATGGTTTGAGCGGAAGCGCACTACGTTTGCAATCACTGCACAGCGAAGACTTGGCCAACCCGGACAAGCTCGAAGTGCGCGCAGAACTTGTCGGCACGCCTGCGAGCCCGGCTCAACTAGAGCAACTGGCTAGCCGGGTGAGCCTGGAAAAAGGTGTAAGTTCCGTACGCTGGCAGTTACTCAACAGCAATCTGCAAGATGAATAATCGCCCTGCCGATCACGTATAACCTTGCGTTTTAGCACTCACCGGGGACGCCATGACCCCTTCCCCGGTATTTCTATCCCCTCTCGTAGATACGAACCGAGGAGTTTGCCATGAAAAAGAAGCCGCCAAACCGCACCAGCCTTGAGAACGAAGTAATCGTTGCAGTGATTGTGTTGTATCTGCTGCTGGCAATAGTCATGACGGCGGTGCATTACATGCAGCCACCGGATCAGGAAACCACAACATCATCGACCTCACCCTCTCATAGCGAACTCAACCCAGCGTCCAAGTAGGGGCATTTGCTCATATACGACCAGCCTACGAGTAATCAGACATGATCCGCAGCATTATCAATAATCACGCAACCCTTTCTATCGCTCAGGGGCTACCTCAGCCGGAGCATGATCGAGACGTTGTTTGGCTTGAGGTGAACACACCGACACTCGAAGAGCGGGCGTGCTTGCAGCAGCGCTTTGGCATTGAAACCGACCAGAAGAACGGCAGCGTCGTAGAGGACGGCCAGTTTCTATACATGCGTTCGAAGTTGCTTGCACTGGATGCCAACGGGGCTCCGCATTTTGGAGGTGTAACCTTCGTCTTGGGTGAGCAGGTAGTAGCGATTCTCTGCGACGACGCGGATTTCCACCCTTTTGATGTAGCCCTGCAACGCTTGCGCCGCAAACCTGCCAACGCCCAGAGCCCCAAGGCAATGCTGCGAGCTCTGCTGCAGATGGCCAATGACAGCGCTGACGCCGTCATCGATCGTATTGCCGATGAGTTGGAAAAGAGTGCCGAAGAAATTTCCGAAATATCCGATGGCTATAATGCGAATGGCAAGGAGTTGGGGGTACCGGACTTGGTCGAAACGATGCGCGCGCTCAACGACAAGGAAGAACTGATTTCTCTCTGTATTGAGGCACAGTTATCCCTTGCACGCACAGTGCGATATCTAAGCAGCGAAGTGGACAACACCACCGAAGCTGATTTGCAGGGTCTGGTGAATGAGCTTGCAGCCGATGTCGCTGGGGTCAAGGAGCATGCCTACTTCGAACACGAAAAAGTCCGCTACTTGCAAAACGCCGTGACGAACATTCTCAACATAAAACAGAATCAGATCGTCAAGGTATTCACGATCATTACGGCCGTTTTCCTGCCACCCACGCTGGTCGGCACATTCTACGGTATGAACTTTGCGGTGATGCCAGAGCTTTCGTGGGAGCACGGCTTCATCTATTCGATGGGGCTGACACTTTCAGCTGCGGTTCTCCCACTTGTCTATATCAAGCGCAAGGGCTGGTTGCGATAACACCGCGTTCATTGATGCGTTGACGAATCAACCTGCTCAACGCGCCAGTCATCTGTTTGGTGCTGATAAAAGCCCCGAAGGGCTCACGCCGTCCGGGGCTGTGGGTCAAGCATCGCTCACAACTTGGCGATAGACACCTCGGTGGATTTGACGAAGGCGATCACTTCACTGCCGATCGCCAGTTCCAACTCCTTGACCGAGCGGGTAGTGATGACCGACGTGACGATGCCCGAAGCGGTCTGCACGTCGATTTCCGATAGCACGTCGCCTTCGACGATTTCCTTGATGGTGCCTTTGAACTGGTTGCGTACGTTGATGGCTTTGATAGTCATGGTGTCGATTCCTGTCTGGATGAAGTTATTGCGCCCAACGCAATTGCGTGGGCAAGGGTGAAACGGGTTCGGGTTCCGGCGGTTGGCCGGGCAAGGACAGCACACGGTTGAGGACTTCGGTTTCCAGGCTCGCCAGGCGATGAGAGCCGCGAACCCGTGGACGTGGCAGGTCGATGGGCAGGTCGAGGCCGATCTGGCCGTCCTCGATCAGGATCACCCGATCGGCAATCGCTACCGCCTCGCTGACGTCGTGGGTCACCAGCAACACCGTGAAGCCGTGCTGCTGCCAGAGGTTTTCGATCAGTTGCTGCATCTCGATGCGGGTCAGTGCGTCCAGCGCCCCCAAGGGTTCATCGAGCAGCAACAGGCGTGGCTGATGAATCAGCGCGCGGGCCAGGGCCACTCGTTGTTTCTGTCCGCCAGACAGCGCCGCCGGCCACTCATGGGCGCGGTCGGCCAAGCCGACGGCTTCCAGTGCTTGCAGCGCCTGCGGGCGCCAGTTGCCTTTTAGTCCAAGGCCGACGTTGTCGATGACTTTTTTCCAAGGCAGCAAACGCGCTTCCTGGAACATCAAACGCGTGTCCTGTTGCGCAGCACTCAGCGGCGCCGAGCCCGCCAACAGCTGACCATCGGTAGGCTGATCGAGACCGGCCAGCAACCGCAGCAAGGTACTTTTGCCACAGCCACTGCGACCGACCACGGCCACGAACTGCCCGGCCGGGATATGCAGGTCGATGTCGCGCAACACCTGGCGTGTGCCGAAGGTTTTTTGCAGCTTGCGCACTGCCAGCGGGATGCCACGCAGCAGGCGCGGAGGTTGTTGGGCGGTCATGCGGCACCTCCCTTGATCACTTGGTAGGCCGGGTGCCAACGCAGCCAGACCCGCTCAAGTCCGCGGGCGGCAAGGTCAGCCAATTTGCCCAGCACGGCATACAGAAGAATCGCCAGCACCACCACATCGGTCTGCAGGAACTCCCGGGCATTCATCGCCAGATAACCGATGCCGGAGCTGGCCGAGATGGTTTCCGCCACGATCAGCGTCAGCCACATGAAACCCAGGGCAAAGCGCACACCCACCAGGATCGAAGGCAAGGCGCCCGGCAGGATCACTTGGCGAAACAGGCTGAAACCGGACAAGCCGTAGCTGCGGGACATTTCCACCAGCGCCGGGTCGACGTTGCGAATGCCGTGATAGGTATTGAGATAGATGGGGAACAGCGTGCCCAGCGCCACCAGGAAAATCTTCGCCGACTCGTCGATGCCGAACCACAGGATCACCAACGGAATCAGCGCCAGGTGCGGCACGTTTCGCACCATCTGCACCGAGCTGTCCAACAACCGCTCGCCCCACTTCGACAGGCCGGTGATAAAGCCAAGGCCGAGGCCGAGGCCGCCGCCAATCAAGAAGCCGACCGCCGCACGCCAGCCGCTGATGGCCAAGTGTGTCCAGATCTCGCCGCTGCGCACCAGGTTCACGCCAGCCTCGATCACCGCGACCGGTGCCGGCAGGATCCGCGTGGACAGCCAGCCGGCCGATACCGACAATTGCCACACCGCCAGCAACAGCAGCGGCACCGCCCACGGCGCCAGGTTGTGGATAACTTTCTTCATGGTCGCCTCAGCTCTGGGACGCGGCTTTGGGCAAGATGTCGTTGGCGACCATCTCACCGAACGGGCTCACGTAACCCTGGCTTTTCGGCAGCTCCGGGCGCTCCACATCCAAGTGCGGGAACAACAGCTCGGCCACCCGATAGGACTCTTCCAAGTGTGGATAACCCGAGAAGATGAACGTGTCGATGCCCAGGTCGGCGTATTCCTTGACCCGCGCGGCCACGGTCGGGCCATCGCCCACCAGCGCCGTACCGGCACCACCACGCACCAGGCCGACCCCGGCCCACAGGTTGGGGCTGACTTCCAACTTGTCGCGGCGACCGCCGTGCAGCGCGGCCATGCGTTGCTGGCCCACCGAGTCGAAGCGCGCCAGGGACGCCTGGGCACGGGCGATGGTTTCGTCGTCCAGATGGGAGATCAAACGGTCGGCCGCTTGCCAGGCCTCGGCATTGGTTTCCCGCACAATCACATGCAGGCGGATTCCGAAGCGCACGGTGCGCCCAAGCTTTGCGGCCTTGGCTCGCACCTGTTCGATTTTCTGCGCGACGGCTGCGGGCGGCTCGCCCCAGGTCAGCACCATTTCCACCTGCTCGGCGGCCAGGTCCTGTGCCGCTTCCGACGAGCCACCAAAATACAGCGGCGGGCGCGGTTGCTGGATGGGCGGATAGAGCAGCTTGGCGCCCTTCACGCTGATGTGCTCACCGTCATAATCCACGGTCTCGCCTTCCAACACCCGACGCCAGATCCGGGTGAATTCCACCGAGGCCTGGTAACGCTCTTCGTGATCAAGAAACAACCCATCGCCGGCCAGTTCGTCCGGATCACCGCCGGTCACCAGATTGAACAGCGCGCGCCCGCCGGACAACCGATCCAGCGTCGCCGCCTGACGCGCCGCCACCGTCGGGGAAATGATCCCGGGGCGCAGGGCAACCAGGAACTTCAGGCGTTGGGTCACCGGAATCAGCGAAGCGGCTACCAGCCAGGAGTCTTCGCAGGAACGCCCGGTGGGAATCAAGACGCCGCCAAAACCCAGCCGATCCGCCGCTTGGGCGATTTGTTGCAAGTAACCATGATCGACGGCGCGAGCGCCTTCGGCGGTGCCAAGGTAATGGCCGTCGCCGTGGGTTGGCAGGAACCAGAAAATGTTGAGGCTCATGGAGTGGTCTCCTAAGGGATCGAATTACTGCGCGTTCGCAACGGCCGCCGGCGGCGTCCAGATCACGTCCTTGATGCTCAAGGGCTTGGGAATCAACTTGAGTTGGTAGAAGCTGTCGGCGATTTTCTGCTGGGCCGCGACGACTTCCGGCGTGAGGAACAACGCGCCGTAGCCCTGGCGCTTCACCGACGTCAGGGTGATATCCGCTGGCAGCCCGAGCAGCGGCGAGACCTGCTGGGTCACGTCTTCAGGATTGGCCTTGGACCACTCCCCCACCGCCCGCACTTCCTCCACCAGGGCCGTGATCACCTGGGGATTTTTCTGCGCATAGGGTTTGGTCGCGAGGTAGAACTGATGGTTATCGACGATGCCCTTGCCGTCACGCAGGGTGCGTGCCTGCAACTGCTGTTCAGCCGCGGCCTGGTACGGATCCCAGATGACCCAGGCGTCCACACTGCCCCGTTCGAACGCTGCACGGGCATCGGCCGGAGGCAGGAAAACCGTCTGGATGTCTGAATATTTGAGGCCGGCGTCTTCCAGCGCCCGCACCAGCAGATAGTGGACATTGGAGCCTTTGTTAAGCGCGACTTTCTTACCCTTGAGGTCCTGCACCGACTGGATGGCCGAGCCTTTCGGCACGAGGATCGCCTCGCTGGTGGGCGCCGGAGGTTCGTAGGCGACATAGAGCAGGTCGGCGCCTGCGGCCTGGGCAAACACCGGCGGGGTTTCGCCAGTGACGCCAAAATCGATGGAGCCGACGTTCAAGCCTTCAAGCAGCTGCGGGCCGCCGGGAAACTCCGTCCATTGCACGTCCACGCCTTGGGCCGCGAGGCGTTTTTCCAATGAGCCCTTGGCCTTGAGCAGCACCAGGGTGCCGTATTTCTGGTAACCGATCCGCAAGGTCTCGGCTTGAGCCTGGGTGATGGCGCCGAAGGACACAGCCGCAGCAAACAGAGCGACCAGCCCGCGACGCAAAATGACAGTGCGCATGGCGCCTCTCCTTTTTGCTGTGGGGTTTTGGCTGCACCTGCTTGGCCGTTGACGGCTGAGTAAGGTGAGTTGAATCAGTGGTGTTCGGGGTTCAGATGCTCCAGCGAGCACTCAACAAACGTTCGTTCAATACATCGGGGTCCAGCGGCCTCGGCCGACGGGCCATGGCGCTGTGAAACTGTTCAAGCGCTTCGTCCAGGCGCTGCTGCAAGGCCGGCGTCAATTGCGCCTGGGCGCTGCCTTCGCCATAAGCGATCTGGCTGTCTTCGGCGAAAATCCCATGGAGCATTTCCTGGGCCTTGAGCGCCGACAGTACCGGCTTCAGGGCGTAGTCCACCGCGAGCATGTGGGCGATGCTGCCGCCTGTCGCCATGGGTAACACCACCTTGTGGGCCAGGGCCCGTTCCGGCAGCAGATCAAGCACGGTCTTCAACGCACCGGAAAAAGACGCCTTGTAGACCGGTGTGGCGATCAGCAGCCCGTCCGCGCTTTCGATCTGGGCCAGCAAGTCCACCACCTTGGGACTGTCGAAGCGGGCATGGAGCAGATCCTCGGCGGGGAAATCACGCACCTGATAACTCACCACTTCCACACCGTGTTGCTGCAACCAACGTTGCGAGCGCTCCAACAGCACTCCAGAACGGGAGCGCTGGCTGGGACTGCCGCCGAGCGAGACAACCAACATGCCAACCATTCCTTAAAGTCTCTTGCGATTCGCAGTAGGCGATCTCGCGGTATGGGGCCAACCATAACAGCGCGGGCATATATCTTTAAATCATATTTATTCATTTGATTATTCGATATAGAGATATGCGTCCAGCTTTTCTCTGCGCAATAAAAAAGGCCGTCGAAACGGCCAAAACCCTTGGTACACAGATGTTCCTGTGGGAGCGAGCTTGCTCGCGATGGCGTCAGATCTGCCAGCCTTGATGTTGAGTGATACACCGCTATCGCGAGCAAGCTCGCTCCCACAGGTTCGGTATTGCGTCAACGATTAGGTTGGGGCGTGAGGCGCAGGTACGGCTTCACCGCGCGGTAGCCCTTGGGAAAGCGCTGCTTGAGCTCTTCTTCGTCCTTGAGCGACGGCACGATCACCACTTCATCACCGTCCTGCCAGTTGGCGGGCGTGGCGACTTTGTAGTTGTCGGTCAGTTGCAGGGAGTCGATCACTCGGAGGATTTCGTTGAAGTTGCGCCCGGTGCTGGCCGGGTAGGTGATGGTCAGGCGAATCTTCTTGTTCGGGTCGATCACGAACAATGAGCGCACGGTCAAGGTGTCGCTGGCGTTGGGATGGATCAGGTCGTACAGGTCGGACACCTTGCGGTCGGCATCGGCCAGGATCGGAAAATTGACCACGGCGTTCTGGGTTTCGTTGATGTCTTCGATCCATTTATGGTGCGAGTCCACCGGGTCCACCGACAGGGCGATGGCCTTGACGCCGCGCTTGGCGAATTCATCCTTGAGCTTGGCGGTGAGGCCCAGCTCGGTGGTGCACACCGGGGTGAAATCCGCCGGATGGGAGAACAGCACGCCCCAGCTGTCGCCGAGCCATTCGTGGAAGCGAATCTTGCCGACGCTGGAATCCTGTTCGAAATCGGGGGCGATGTCGCCGAGTCTGAGGCTCATGATGCGGCTCCTGGATGGTTTTTATGAGCCCAAACTGTGCGCCGCTTTTCGTTGCTTTAAAAAGAATGAATACCCATTTATTTAGATCATTAGGAAATATAAAAAACTGTTCACTGGTGCCTTGACGCATAGCGGCCCAAGATCATTCCCGAGGTTTCGAGAAGGCCTCAAGTTGCTGAAAAGAGGAGAAGGTTCGGGAAAGGCTACAGGGGTGGGCCGGACCCGAAACGCAAAAGCCTCGCCCGGCGTGATGCCGGGCGGGGCTTTTTTTGTTTTGGAGCTACATTACGGAAATTATTGACGCGATTTTGAGACGAGCGGCTAGGATAGGCAGCATGAACGCTCAAGCCTCGTTGACTCACTTGCAAAATCATCTGCCTGACCTGTTGGCGGTTTACCTGTTCGGAAGCCACGCCCAGGGGACCGCCGGGCCTGACAGTGATGTCGATTTGGCTGTGCTGTTGTCAGGCACGGTGGACCCGGTGTCGTTGTGGCAACTTTCAGGCGATTTGGCGGACATTGTGGGCAGTCCGGTGGATCTGATAGATCTACGGGCGGCAACCACCGTCATGCAGTACCAGATCGTGACCCGAGGCCGAAGACTCTGGGCCAAAGATGTACAGGCGGGGTTGTTCGAATGTTTCATTCTCAGCGAAAAGACCGCGCTCGATGAGACTCGAGCAGGATTGCTCAAAGATATTCAGGAACAGGGCAGCGTGTATGGCCGATGACGTATTGATCAACAAGGCAGCGAGTATCGAGCGTTGCGTAGCCAGGGTGCGCGAGGAATACGGGAAAGATCCTGCCACGTTTGCCACCGATTTCACTCGCCAGGATTCGGCCGTCCTGAACATCCAGCGTGCCTGCGAAGCGGCGCTGGATATGGGGCAGCATCTGATTCGCCGTGAGCGATTGGGTGTCCCGCAAAGTGCCCGCGATACATTCGAGTTGCTTTTTCAAGGCGGCTGGATCGAAGAAGGCCTGGTGAAAAACCTGAAGAACATGGTGGGGTTCAGGAACATCGCGGTGCATGACTACCAGGCCCTTCAACTGCCGATCATGGTCGCGATCATTACCGGGCATCTGGATGATTTTCTGGCGTTCAGTGCGTTTATCCTGCGCAAGGACGCAGCGGAGCCAAAGGGATAAAGGCGAGATCCATCCGACATACCCGAAACGCAAAAGCCCCGCCCGGCGTGATGCCGGGCGGGGCTTTTTTACTTCGCTACGTCTTACATGAAGTTGTAAGTGTAGTTGAAGATCAGGCGGGTCTGATCCTGGCTGTCGCCCACGCCGCTGCTACGGTAGGTACCGTGGCGCAAGGTGGTGCCGAAGCCTTTCAGCGCACCTTGCTGGATCACGTAATCCACACGCATGTCGCGTTCCCACTCGGAGTAATCGCTTGCGCCGTCGGCGGTTTTAACGTCGTCACCACGCAAATATGCAACAGCGGCCTTCAGACCCGGAACGCCCAGACCAGTGAAGTCATAGGAGTATTGGCCGAACGTGGTGTTCTCACCAGCACGAACAAACGCGTTGATCATGCTGTCGGTGAACAAGTAGAAGCTCGAACCACCGGCTCCTTCAAAACCATTGGAGTCGCTGCGGAGGCTGCCCTGATTCAGGTAGACGAAACCACCGTCATCACCGACCTGCTGGTGACCCAACAGGAACGCACTGCCACCCAAGGTATAGGTAAACATGGCGCTCCAGGTCTTGTTATCGACCTCGCCAGCGTTCTTGGCATAACCTTGGTTGTTATTGAAGGTATAACCCGCCTCGCCGTTACGGCCATCGGAGCTGCTGTCGAAGTAACGCAGGTCAGTTTTGAATGACTGGCCTTCGCTGATCGGAAAAACGTGGACCGCTCCCAGGAAGTGCTGTTTGTAGAAATCCTGCAGGTTGGCGTAGTAATACTGCAAGGTCAGATCTTTAGTGACCTTCCAGTCAGCGCCAGCGTAACGGAACTGGTTACTTTCCTCCGTTGCACCATTCACCGACAAGCCGGTGCTGTTGCTCGACGCACGGCCTGTGGCATGTTCCAACTGACCAGCGTTGAACGTAACGTTGTCCAGGTCCTTGGAGGTGATTGTGCCACCTTCGAAGGTTTGGGGCAGCAGACGACCATCGCTGGCGACCAGGATCGGCAGGTTAGGCGCCAGGGCGCCACCCAGGTGAGCCTCGGTCTTGGAGAAGAGCGCCTTGACGTTACCCGACAGACGACTCCAGTTGTGTACAGCCGAGCCATCGGAATCGCTTGGCACGAAAGAGTTGTTATCCGGGTGGTGGCCTTTGCCGCCATCAAGGTGAATACCAACCAGTGCCTGGGCGTCGATACCAAAACCGACGACGCCTTGAGTGAAGCCGGACTTATAGTCGAACTTCAGCCCAGTGGCCGTTTCACGCTGGTCGGTTTTGCCTGTTTCACGGTTGTCGTTGTCAAAGTACAACGTGCGAGAACTGACAGACGCCTTGCTGTCTTCGATAAAACCGGCGGCGCCTGCCTGCTGCGCCAATACCCCAACGGCCACTGCCATGGCCAAGGTGGACTTCTTCATGCATCGCTCCTCTCGTTTTCTAATTCTTGTCTATCTTTGGCTCCGGATCGAACGCCCGGAATCCGCGGATGCGCGATTAGCGCCAGACCGTGACTGGCAAGTCAACCGTAACCCTTTCGGACTACGACCATGGTCTAACCCCGCGACATCGGCCCGCAGAATAAAGGATTCTTTATAAATCCAAAAAGAATTGTTTCAACAGTTTTCAGTGCGTTTTGACATATGAGTGCCATCACAGCGTCATCAAGCTGTGACAAGCCTTATCGGCGACGTAGGGGATAACTGAACGGTTATTCGTCCGGGTTTTACGCAACCCCGCGAATTCCTGGCGACGAGATATATTCCGCGCCTCCTGCGCCTTCGATCCTGCTCATGACAACTCGCGCATGCCGCGATCTTGACGCGTTCCAGACTAGCTGCTCATTGTCTGAAATCAAGAAAGTCGCGGCGATGGGAGATTTCCGAGAGCCGTCTACAGGGATTTTTCGAAGATCTTCGAATTGCGCTGGTAGTTGTACAGCGAAGCCCGCGCCGCCGGCAGGCGTTCGACGCTGCTGGGCTCGAAGCCCCGTTCGCGGAACCAGTGGGCGGTCCGGGTCGTCAGCACGAACAGCGTCTTGAGCCCCTGGGCACGGGCACGGGTTTCGATTCGCTCCAGCAGTTCATCACCGCGCCCGCCATGGCGATACTCCGGATTGACCGCCAGGCAGGCCAGCTCACCCGCGTCCGAATCGGCAATCTGATACAGCGCGGCGCAGGCAATGATCATGCCCTCGCGCTCGACCACGCTGAACTGTTCGATCTCACGCTCCAGCACTTCACGGGAACGACGCACCAGGATCCCCTGCTCCTCCAGCGGGCTGATGAGGTCCAGCAAGCCGCCAACGTCCTCGATGGCCGCTTCGCGCACCACCTCGAATTGCTCCTGGGCCACCAGCGTGCCGCTGCCATCGCGGGTGAACAACTCGGCCAGCAGCGCACCGTTCTCGGCATAGCTGACGATATGGCTGCGCGCGACACCACCGCGGCAAGCCTGGGCCGCGGCGTCGAGCAGTTCGGCCTGGTAGTCGCTGCCCAATCGCTGCATGTGGGCCGGAACCTGTTGCGGACGCAACTCGCGAACCAGGCGTCCATGCTCATCGATCAGCCCCTGTTCAGCGCCGAAAAGCAGCAACTTGTCAGCCGCCAGGTCAATGGCCGCCCGGGTGGCGACATCCTCGCAGGCCAGGTTGAAGATTTCCCCCGTGGGCGAATAGCCCAGCGGCGACAGCAGCACGATGGAACGCTCGTCCAGGAGCCGGTTGATGCCCTTGCGATCGACCCGGCGCACTTCGCCGGTGTGGTGATAGTCCACGCCCTCAAGGACGCCGATCGGCCGCGCAGTGACCAGGTTGCCACTGGCGACCCGCAGCCGCGAGCCCTGCATGGGCGAAGACGCCATGTCCATGGACAGGCGCGCCTCGATGGCGATGCGCAGTTGGCCGACCGCATCGATCACGCACTCCAGGGTCGCGGCATCGGTGATGCGCATGCCGTGGTGATAATGAGGTGTCAGGCCCCGTGCCGCGAGGCGAGTCTCGATCTGCGGGCGCGAACCATGGACCAGCACCAGGCGCACGCCGAGACTGTGCAGCAACACCAGGTCATGAACGATGTTGCCGAAGTTGGGGTGTTCAACCCCATCTCCGGGCAGCATGACGACGAAGGTGCAATCACGGTGGGCATTGATATAGGGCGAAGCGTGGCGAAGCCAATTGACGTATTCGGGCATGAACCTGACCTGTAATAAATAACAGCCGAAAAAAGACGAAACAGAACGCACAGCGGGCTGGTGGTTATCGTCGGAACAGGCTTGGCGACACGCGCGCTCTCCTCATGTGATGAATACGGGCCCGCAAGAGGGCAATTTAACCGGCCGTGGCCGGCGTCAAGCAGTAGTGCCCAATCAACTGACGGAGCAATTGCACGGTAGGCTGCAAACGTGACATTTCAAGGTATTCGCCCGGCTGGTGGGCACAGGCGATGTCGCCAGGGCCGAGCACCAGGGTTTCGCAGCCAAGGCGCTGAAGATAAGGCGCTTCGGTGCCGAACGCCACTGCTTCGGCACGATGGCCGGTAAGCCGTTCGGCCACGCGCACCAGTTCGGCATCCTCGACCTGCTCGAATGGCGGCACTTCGGGGAACAGCGGCGCGTAGTCGATCTTCACGTGGTGTCGTTCGGCAATCGGGTCGAGCTTCTGCTGGATCGCCGCCCGCAGCACTTGCGGATCCATGCCGGGCAAGGGCCGCAAGTCGAATTCCATGGAGCACTGGCCGCAGATCCGGTTGGGGTTGTCGCCGCCGTGGATGCAGCCGAAATTCAGGGTCGGTTGCGGCACGGTGAATTGCGGGTTGCGGAATTCACGCTGCCATTGCAGGCGCAGGCCGCGCAGCTCGCCCATGGCGTCATGCATCGCTTCGAGGGCGCTGTGGCCCAGGCTCGGATCGGAAGAATGGCCACTGCGCCCGAGGATGTCGATGCGTTCCATCATCACGCCTTTATGCAGGCGGATCGGCCGCAAGCCGGTGGGCTCGCCAATCACCGCGGCACGCCCCAACGGCCGTCCGGCGTCGGCCAGGGCCCGGGCGCCAGACATGGAGCTTTCTTCATCGCAGGTGGCGAGGATCAACAGCGGCTGCTTGAAGGGTTGGTCCAGCAGCGGCTTGACCGCTTCGATGGCCAGGGCGAAAAAGCCCTTCATGTCACAACTGCCCAGGCCTACCCAACGACCGTCGACTTCGGTGAGCTTCAGCGGATCGGTCTGCCATAACGCGCCGTCGAACGGCACCGTGTCGCTGTGGCCCGCCAGCACCAGGCCGCCGGGACCGCTGCCGAAACTGGCCAGCAAATTGAATTTGCCTGGGCTGACCTGCTGGATATCACAGGAGAACCCCAGCTCGGTGAGCCAGCCTGCCAGCAGCTCGATCACCGCACCGTTGGACTGGTCCAGCTTTGGCTGGGTACAACTGACCGAAGGCGCGGCGATCAGGGCAGCGAACTGATCTTTCATGGACGGCAAAGGCATCGCTGGCTCCGGGGCGTACAAATTGACGTCCATCATAGAACCATCGAGAGCGAGTGTCCTGTCTTACCAATACGTTCTTTTTTGACGAGTGGCTGTTGTCGTCACGCAAGGCGCCGCGACGAGTCATAGCCCGCTATGGCGAGGAGCGGCAACGCAGCATGACGGCAACAGACGCCGTCAAAAAGAACGTATTGGTGAGATAGGACACTCTTATACCGTCGCGACGCGTAGGACGGATGAGTCCTGTACACTGCACGACCTTGGCAGCCACACCTCCCCCCGGCTGCGCACCCGATCCCTGGATTTTCCGGCCATGCAGAAAGAAACCGAAATCAAACTCCGCGTCAGCCGCGAGACCCTGGCAGCCTTGCGTGAGCATCCGCTGCTGAAAAAACGCAACAAGAGTGGCTGGGAACGCCACGAACTGATGAATCAGTACTTCGACACCCCGGAGCGTGACCTCGCCCGGGCCAAGGTTGCCCTGCGCCTGCGCCGCGACGGTGAAGAAGTGATCCAGACCCTCAAGACCCGTGGCCAGAGCGTCGCCGGCCTGTCCGAGCGCAACGAGTACGACTGGCACCTGCCCAAGGCCAAGCTGGACCTGAAGAAACTCGAGGGCGAATGCTGGCCCGAGGCACTGGCCGAACTGGACAAGAAAACCCTCAAGGCGATCTTCACCACCGACTTCGTTCGCGAGCGCGCCGAAATCGCCTGGGGCCGTGGCAAGAGCAAAGTGGTCATCGAGGCCGCGCTCGACCTGGGCCACGTCGTGGTGGGCAAGCAAAAGGAAGAAATCTGCGAGCTGGAGCTGGAGCTGCGCGAAGGCGAACCCGCCGCGCTATTGGAACTGGCCGCCGAGCTGGCCGCGACCCTGCCCTTGATGCCCTGCGACATCAGCAAGGCCGAACGGGGCTATCGCCTGCATGACGCGGGCAGCTATGCCCTGAGCCTTCCGTCCCCGCAACTGACCGTCGAAACACCGCTAGACGATGCCTTCGCCGCCTTGAGCTGGCATTTGCTGGGCAGCAGCCAGCGCCTGGCCGAACAATACCGCTTCAATGGCCATTGGCGCCTGCTGCAAGACTGGGTGGAAAACCTCGCCGAACTGCGCGCCCTGCTCAGCAGCCTCGGCCAGGCCGCGCCGCGTCAATCGACTCATGATCTGCGCGTTGCCCTGGACGCACTGCTGGAAGACTGGCGCCCATTGGTCCAGGCCGGCATCGAGGACGAAGACGTGCGCAAGGCAGCCCCGGAGCAATTCCTCGAAGAGCTGCAGGACCCGCGCTGGGGCCTGTTCTCCCTCGAAGCCTCACGCTGGTTGCTGGCCCGTAGCTGGACCGCCGACCGCAACACCCGCGGCAACCGCCAAGGCGCGGCGCAACTGGGCAGTTGGTTGCCGCGCCTGTTGAGCGAAGAAGCTTCGTCTTTGCAACTGCAACGCTACCAGCAACAGCCGGAAGACCTGGCCGAGCAATTGCCGCGCATCGAACGGATCCAGGCCTGGCTGCACCATGCCCGCCACGTCCTCGATATTGCGGAAATGGACCGCCTCTACGGTGAATTGAACAAGCTGGCGCAACTGGCCAACGAGCCGATCACCGACGAGCTTCTGGATGCGCGCAAGCAACAGGCGATCGCGGTGTATCAGAATCGGGCGTGGAAGACTTTGTTGCGCCTGTAAGATCGCCATCGCGAGCAAGCTCGCTCCCACAGGGGTCCAGCGTTGCACACAGATCTTGTGGCCGCTGAAGATCAACTGTGGGAGCGAGCTTGCTCGCGATGAGGTCAGCCCAAACATCGCAAAAACAAGCTCAGCGCACCACCGGCAAACTCGTCGTCGACTTGATCTCCGACAGCGCCACGATCGAGTTCACTTCCTGGATCCCCGGCACCATCGACAGCTTCTCGAAGAAGAACCGCTCATACGCCTCGATGTCCGCCGTGACGATACGCAGCAGGAAATCCACTGACCCCATCAGCACATAGCACTCCAGGACTTCGGGAAAGCCGCGGATCGCCTCGGTGAACTCAGTGAAGTTCGAACGACCGTGGGCGTTGAGTTTCACTTCGGCGAATATCTGCGTGTTCAGGCCGATTTTCTTGCGATCCAGCAACGTCACCTGCCCGCGAATGATCCCCTCCTCCTTCATCCGCTGGATCCGTCGCCAGCACGGCGATTGGGACAAACCTACCTGCTCGGCAATCTGCGCGCTGGACAGCGAAGCGTCCTCTTGCAGCAGTGCGAGTATCCTGCGGTCGTAGCTGTCCAGCTCGCTGTGCATAAATAAACCTTTAACAAACCAGATATCGATTGGATTAATTCGCTAGAACAGCATAAAGGCATATCTTAGATAAGAAATACCTCAGGACGCATGTAAATATTTCTCCGCATATCCAGGAGATGTTCCATGCCCTCATTCGATTCCACTGCCACGCCTCCACTGCGCGCCGACGTCTGGCACTCCGCCAATCCCCATCGTCGCGTCGAGTATCAATTGTTGGGCGAGGCCGAGCCGGATCTGCCTTGCCGGGTGCTCAACCTGTTCGCGTTGCAGGGCCTGACGCCGGAGAAAATCCATATGGAGTGCCACCATGATCAACTGTCCATGGAGATCCTCGTGGACGGGCTGAGCTGGCACCGTGCCCAGGTGATTGCGGAAAAATTACGTAACTTGATCAGCGTGAGTTCGGTGGACATGCAAGACATTGATATTGCACGGGCTGGATCGGTTCAGGCAGCGAGTTGAGATCGCTGCGGCAAGAATTCGAAACTCATTGGTCGGGTAGTGGCCCAACGGTACATAACGTCGCGACTATTCTTTTGCAGACCAGGCCAAGACATCGAGGTGTCTGTATCGCGGCTTTGCTGCAATTGTCCAATAGGAATTCGAACGCTCATGTCCACCAAACACGCCACTCAGGACCGCTGGCTGGACCTTAACGATCTGCTGCGCCAATTGGTCGCCCAAGGCATCATCAGCCAGGATTCAGCGGAAACCGCACTCAATGCGCGTCGGCGTCACACTGCCAACAGCCAGTTGCATCCACTTGAATTCATTGCCAACCAGCACCTGGACGACCTGAGCCGTCCCGGCAAGCGCCTGGACCTGGAAAACCTGACGCTGTGGCTGGCCGAGCAGGCCGACCAGCCCTACATGCGCATCGACCCGTTGAAGATCAACGTGGCAGCCGTTACGCCCCTGATGTCCTACGCCTTTGCGCAGCGCCACAAGATCCTCGCCGTGGCGGTCGATCGCGACGCGGTCACCGTTGCCAGCGCCCAGCCTTACGTCAGCAGTTGGGAAGCGGACCTGACCCACGTGCTCAAGTTGCCGGTCAAGCGGGTGGTCGCCAACCCGGTGGATATCCAGCGCCTCAGCGTGGAATTCTACCGCCTGGCCAAGTCGGTCAGCGGTGCCACCACGGTCGAGCAGCAACCGAGCAACCTGAGCAACTTCGAACAACTGCTCAATCTCGGCGCCAGCGACCAGGAGCCGGACGCCAACGACGCCCATATCGTCAATATCGTCGACTGGCTGTTCCAGTACGCCTTCCAGCAGCGCGCCAGCGATATCCACATCGAACCCCGCCGCGAGCAGGGCACCGTGCGTTTTCGCATCGACGGCGTGCTGCACACCGTCTACCAGTTCCCGCCGCAGGTGACGATGGCGATCATCAGTCGCCTCAAGAGCCTGGGGCGGATGAACGTCGCGGAAAAGCGCAAGCCCCAGGACGGACGCGTCAAGACCAAGACCCCGGACGGCGGCGAAGTGGAGTTGCGACTGTCGACCTTGCCCACGGCATTCGGCGAAAAAATGGTCATGCGGATCTTCGACCCGGAAGTGCTGCTCAAGGATTTCGACCAGCTCGGTTTTTCCGCCGACGACCTGCGCCGCTGGCAGGACATGACGCGCCAGCCCAACGGCATCATCCTGGTTACGGGGCCCACCGGGTCCGGCAAGACCACGACCCTCTACACCACGCTCAAGAAGCTGGCGACACCGGAAGTGAACCTCTGCACCATCGAAGATCCGATTGAAATGGTCGAGTCGTCCTTCAACCAGATGCAGGTCCAGCACAATATCGAGCTGTCGTTTGCCGCCGGCGTCCGCGCGCTGATGCGACAGGACCCGGACATCATCATGATCGGCGAGATCCGCGACCTGGAAACCGCCGAGATGGCGATCCAGGCAGCGCTCACCGGACACCTTGTGCTCTCGACCCTGCACACCAACGACGCGCCGAGCGCCATCAGCCGCCTGCTGGAGCTTGGCGTGCCGCATTACCTGATCAAGGCCACGGTCCTCGGGGTCATGGCCCAGCGCCTGGTACGTACGCTGTGCCCGCATTGCAAGGCACCGTTGACCCTGGACGAAGACGACTGGCAAACCCTGACGCGTCCCTGGCAGGCACCCTTGCCCACCAATGCCCAACGGGCGGTCGGTTGCTCGGAGTGCCGTGACACCGGCTATCGCGGGCGTGCCGGGGTCTACGAAATCATGCAATTGAGCGACAGCGTCAAAGGCTTGATCCACCCCGACACCGATTTGCTGGCCGTACGCCGCCAGGCGTTCAAGGAAGGCATGCGCAGCCTGCGGCTCTCGGGCGCGCAAAAGGTTGCGGCGGGCTTGACCACCGTCGAGGAAGTATTGCGGGTAACGCCACAGAGCGAGCAGAAGTAGGCACCATCCTGCTCAAGAGGCAGAAATATCCCACAAACAAACCGGAACGGACCGTAGCGAAGATAATGGCCGCGTGCCCTACACTCAGGGTTCGCAGGTCCATTTCAATTCGCACAGGGAACCGTCATGCAGATCGGTAGCGTACTTTTACTGTTCATCGGCCTCGTGGTCGCCATCCTGTTCATGGGGTTCAAGGTCGTGCCCCAGGGCTACCAGTGGACCGTCGAGCGCTTTGGCCGTTACACCAATACGCTCAAGCCCGGCCTGAACATCATCATTCCGGTAATGGATCGCATTGGGCGCAAGATCAACGTCATGGAAAGCGTGCTGGATATTCCTCCCCAGGAAGTGATTACCGCCGACAACGCCACGGTACAGATCGACGCCGTGTGTTTCTTCCAGGTCGTCAACACAGCCCAGGCCGCCTACGAGGTCAACAACCTCGAACACGCCATCCGCAACCTGTTGCAGACCAACATCCGCACGGTGCTGGGGTCCATGGAACTGGATGCCATGCTCAGCCAGCGCGACGGCATCAATGAAAAACTATTGCGCACCGTGGATGAGGCCACGGCGCCGTGGGGCATCAAGATCACCCGGATCGAGATCAAGGACATCAGCCCGCCAGCCGACCTGATGGCCGCCATGTCCGGGCAGATGAAAGCCGAACGGATCAAGCGTGCCCAGATCCTCGAAGCGGAAGGCCTGCGAGCGTCGGCCATTCTTACCGCCGAAGGCAAGAAACAGGCGCAGATCCTCGAGGCCGAAGGCAGTCGGCAGGCCGCGTTCCTGGAGTCGGAAGCCCGCGAACGCCAGGCGCAAGCCGAAGCCTTGGCTACCCAGGTGGTGTCCCAGGCGATCGCCGCCGGTAACGTCCAGGCCGTGAACTACTTCGTTGCGCAAAAATACATCGATGCCCTCGGCCGTCTTGCCTCGGCCAACAACAGCAAGGTGATCCTGATGCCGCTGGAAGCGAGCCAGGTCATTGGCGCCGTCGGCGGTATCGGTGAGATCGTCAAGGCCACCTTCGACAGCAAGAAAGCCTGAGGCGCGCGTATGTGGGGTTTCCTGCAACAGATGTCGTATTGGGACTGGCTGGCGCTTGGCGTCATCTTGCTGATCCTGGAGGTATTCGGCGCCGGCGGATATCTGCTCTGGATCGGCATGGCCGCCGCTGCGGTCGGTGTGCTGACCTTTATCCTGCCGCAAATGGCTTGGGAGATGCAGTTCCTGCTGTTCGGCCTGTTCGCCATCGCAACAGCCCTGTATTGGTGGCGACGCCAGCGCAGCGCGGTGCGCCAGAGCGATCAGCCACACCTGAACCTGCGCGGTCAGGAGCTGATCGGCAAGGTCTTCCAGGTCCACGAGGCAATCGTCGATGGACGGGGCAAGATCAAGGTGGCCGATGGCGTGTGGTTGGCGAAGGGACCCGATTTGCCTGTTGGTGCCCGAGTCAGGGTGGTGGCGCAGGAGGGAACGGTGTTGACGGTTGAACGGGCGGAGTGACGTGTCATGGAACTGAATCGAGCCCTCGACAATCCAACGTCATAGTTAACCCAGTGGAGTCACCTATCATGCGTCTCAAACTTGCTGTCGCGACCCTAGCCTTGCTTTCTCTTCCTGTGGGCTCGGCAATGGCCGACACGTTTTGGCGTAACGTCATCTCGTCCGGTGCGACCACCGGTTCCACCTACCTGACCTTCAAGGATCACAAGCTGATCGTCGCCGCCCAGGACGACGCCGGCAGCTTTGTCGCCAGTGACGGCAGCATCCGTGGCCCTTACCTGGAAGCCGCGATGCAGAAAGTCCGTGCCGACAACCCAGGCCTGCAGGCCACCGACATGGAACTGGCCAACGCGATCCTGGCGAAGAACGCCGTCGCCCAGGATTGATTCCCGGCCCATAAAAAATGCCGCTCGATTGAGCGGCATTTTTTTGCCCGAAAATATTATCAGGCTGCCCGCAGTACCCAGTGCGGGAGCGGGCTTGCTCGCTCCCGCATTAGATCCGGTTATTCGCCGATTGCAGCTTTGTAGCCGGCAGCGTCGAGCAGCTTGTCCAGCTCGGCCTTGTCGCTTGGCTTGAGCTTGAAGATCCATGCCCCGTACGGGTCGGAGTTCAGCAGCTCTGGCGAACCGCTCAACTCTTCGTTGATTGCAATCACTTCACCCGAAACTGGGGAATAGATATCGGAAGCGGCCTTGACCGACTCCACCACACCGGCTTGATCGCCCGCAGCAAAAACCTTACCGACCTCAGTCAGCTCGACAAACACCACATCGCCCAAGGCTTCCTGCGCGTGATCGCTGATGCCCACGGTGACAGTACCGTCGGCTTCCAGGCGCGCCCACTCATGGCTTTCGGCGAAACGCAGTTCGGCAGGGATATCACTCATATTCTGTGTCCTCAAGAGAAGTGTCAGCGGCCGGCGGCCCGCCGTAAAAAGGTTAGATCAGGGTTTTGCCATGGCGGACGAAGGTCGGCTTGACCACCCGTACCGGGTACCACTTGCCACGAATTTCCACCTCGGCACGGTCGGCGGTGGCCATTGGGACACGAGCCAAGGCAATTGACTTGCTAAGCGTAGGAGAAAAACTACCACTGGTGATCTCCCCTTCGCCAACATCTGCGATTCGAACCACTTGATGGGCGCGCAAGACTCCCCGTTCTTCAAGCACCAACCCCACTAATTTGTGCTGCACGCCCGCAGCGAGTTCGGCTTCCAGCGCTTCGCGGCCGATGAATTGGCGACTGGCCGGCTCCCAGGCGATGCTCCAGGCCATGTTCGAAGCCAAGGGCGAAACATCCTGGTGGATGTCCTGGCCATAGAGGTTCATGCCAGCTTCCAGGCGCAGGGTGTCGCGGGCGCCGAGGCCAATGGGTGAAATACCGGCGCCCACCAGGTCGTTGAAAAAGCTTGGGGCTTCATGGGCCGGAAGAACGATTTCCAGACCGTCTTCTCCGGTATAGCCGGTACGAGCGATGAACCAGTCACCGTCGGCGCGACCTTCGAAAGGCTTGAGTTGCTGAAGCAATTGGCCGCGAGATTGCGTGACCAGTTCAGCGATCTTGTGCCGGGCGTGAGGCCCCTGGATCGCCAGCATCGCCAGTTCGGGACGCTCATGCAATTGCACGTCGTAATCGCCGAGCTGCGCCTGCATCCAAGCCAGGTCCTGATCGCGGGTCGAAGCGTTGAACACCAACCGATAGCCGTCCTCGACCCGGTAGATGATCATGTCGTCGACAATGCCGCCATGCTCATTGAGCATGGCGCTGTACAGCGCACGGCCCGCGTCCTGCAAGCGATCGACATCGTTGGCCAGCAAGCGCTGCAACCAGACTTTGGCCTGGGGACCGGCAACGTCGATCACGGTCATGTGGGATACATCGAACACACCGCAATCGCGACGCACCTGATGGTGCTCTTCGACTTGCGAGCCGTAGTGCAAAGGCATATCCCAACCGCCAAAATCGACCATCTTCGCGCCGAGGGCGAGATGAAGGTCATACAGAGGCGTACGCTGTCCCATGGGTTTCTCCTTCCGGGCTTGGCGAAGGTGCGGACGGGCACTGCACAGCACGAGCATCTGAAAAGAAGAGTTTTCTGACGCTCCCAGCTACCCGGTCCGACAGACGGACCGCACCGAATGCCGCGCATTGTATCCGCATGATGTAGGACTGGCACCTAGGAGGACGCTCAATAATTGAGATCGCCTGCTAGGGGTTTCGATGGGCCGAACGTCGTATCAATCCGATGACCGGTAACAGCCCCACCAGCACCAGCGTCAACGCCGGCAACGCTGCCCTGGCCCATTCTCCCTCACTGGTCATTTCAAAGATCCGCACCGCCAGGGTGTCCCAACCGAACGGGCGCATCAGCAAGGTCGCGGGCATTTCCTTGAGCACATCGACGAATACCAGCAGCGCCGCACTCAGGGTGCCCGGCAACAGCAACGGCAGATACACCTTGAAAAACAATCGTGGTCCACTGACGCCGAGGCTTCGGGCGGCCTCGGGCAAGGACGGACGAATGCGCGCCAGGCTGCTTTCCAATGGACCGTAGGCCACCGCCAGGAAACGCACCAGGTACGCCAACAACAGCGCTGAAAGGCTGCCCAGCAGCAAGGGTTTGCCCGCACCGCCGAACAGGCTCGACAGCGGAATGACCCACTCACGGTCCAGATAGCTGAACGCAAGCATGATCGAGACCGCCAGCACCGAGCCCGGCAACGCATAGCCCAAGTTCGCCAGACCGACACCGGCGCGGATGGCGCGGGTCGGCGCCAGTCGTCGGGCAAAGGCCAGCAGCAAGGCGACGCATACGGTAACCAGCGCAGCCAAGCCGCCCAGATAAAGGGTATGGACGATCAGCCCGGCATAACGCTCGTCCAGGTCAAAACGACCGCGCTGCCAGAACCACACCACCAGTTGCAGCACCGGAATGACAAAAGCGCAGGCAAACACCAGGAAACACCAACCGCTGGCGGCCAGCGCCTTGAGCCCTTGCAGGGGGTAAAGCGCCTTGACCCGAGGTCGCTCGTTGCCGGCTCGCTGGGCACCCCGGGCTCGGCGCTCACCGTAGAGCACCACCATCACCGCCAACAGCAGGAGACCTGCCAGCTGGGCCGCACTGGAGAGGCTGAAAAAGCCGTACCAGGTCTTGTAGATCGCCGTGGTGAACGTGTCGAAATTGAACACCGACACCGCGCCGAAGTCCGCCAGGGTCTCCATCAAGGCCAGCGCTACGCCCGCGCCGATTGCCGGCCGCGCCATCGGCAACGCCACACGCCAGAACGCTTGCCATGGCGACTGCCCCAGCGCCCGGGCCGCTTCCATCAGTCCTTTGCCCTGGGCCAGGAAAGCACTTCGGGCGAGCAGATAGACATAGGGGTAGAACACCAGGACCAGAACCAGGATCACCCCGCCAGTGGAACGCACCCGGGGCAGGCGCAGGCCGCTGCCGAACCATTCACGCAGCAGCGTCTGTACGGGGCCGGCAAAATCCAGCAGGCCAACGAATACGAATGCCAGGACATAGGCAGGAATCGCGAACGGCAGCATCAACGCCCAGTCGAGCCAGCGTCGGCCGGGAAACTCGCAAAGACTGGTGAGCCAGGCCAGGCTGACGCCCAACAGCGTCACGCCGATGCCCACGCCAAGGATCAGCGTCAAGGTATTACCCAACAGGCGCGGCATCTGGGTTTCCCACAGATGGGACCAGATCTGCTGATCGATGCTTTGCCAGGACAGCAGCAGCACACTCAAGGGCAGCAGGACCAACGCAGTGACGGCGAAGACCAGGGGATACCAGCGGCGTTGGGCGGGGTGGGCCAAGGAAAACTCTCGTTAAATGGTCACGTGGCAAGGGAGCTTGCTCCCGCTGGGCTTCGTAGGAGCTGGCGAAGGCTCGGGCCGCGTTCGGACGATCTTTTGATCTATTGATCTTTCGCTTGAAACTCAAGGGGCTGGGGAAAAAATCGCAGCCTCGTTCCACTCGACAGCTCCTACCAACTCCGACCAGTCCCTGCCAGCTCCTACAGGCCCGGTGGGAGCAAGCTCCCTCCCACAGGTGTTAATTCCAACCAGCACGATCCATCATGCGGATGGCTTCGGCCTGGCGCTTACCCGCGACTTCCACCGGCAACGTATCGGCCTTGAACTTGCCCCAGGCGGCAACTTCCTTGGAAGGCTCCACTTTCGGGTTCGCCGGGAATTCCTGGTTCACGTCGGCAAAGATGTTTTGCGCTTCAGGCGTGGTCATCCATTCCACCAGCTTCTTCGCGGCCTCCGGGTGCGGCGCATGCTTGGTCAAGCCAATGCCCGAAAGGTTGATGTGCACGCCCCGATCGGCCTGGTTCGGCCAGAACAGCTTGACCTTCAAGTCCGGCTTCTGCTGGTGCAGGCGGCCATAGTAGTAGGTGTTGACGATACCGACATCACACTGGCCGGCATTGATCGCTTCAAGCAGCGCAGTGTCGTCGGAGAACACGTCGGTAGACAGGTTCTTGACCCAACCCTTGAGGATTTCCTCGGTTTTTTCCGCCCCGTGGGTTTCGATCAGGGTC
Source organism: Pseudomonas sp. BP11-1-1 (assembly GCF_052112105.1). Taxonomy (NCBI): domain Bacteria; kingdom Pseudomonadati; phylum Pseudomonadota; class Gammaproteobacteria; order Pseudomonadales; family Pseudomonadaceae; genus Pseudomonas; species Pseudomonas sp. BP11-1-1. The sequence goes on along the minus strand of NZ_JAUTYU010000002.1, from coordinate 331,117 downwards.
GCAGTCAGGGACTGGTTGTAGACCTTCTTCGACGTCCGCAGGCACAAGCGGCCTTCCCACTCTTTGCCAGCCAAGGCTTCATAGGTGGTCAACTCGCCCGGTTTGACCCGGTCAGTGGAATAGACGATGGTCCGCGCCCGCAGGCTCAAGCCGGTCCAGGCGTGGGAGGACGCACGATATTGAGGCGGGATGTTGGCGTCGATGACCGGCGAGGTGAAGGGCTGGAGGATCCCCATCTGCTCGGCTTGCCAAAGGTTGCCGGCGTCCACGGTGAGCAGCAGGTCGGCGGTGGCGTTTTCGCCTTCGGCCTTGATCCGCTGCATCAGTGGCGCTTCCTTGTCGGTGATGAACTTCACCGCCACACCGGTCTTTTTGGTGTACGCGTCGAAAACCGGTTTGATCAACTCATCGATGCGCGAGGAATAGACCACCACCTCATCGGCGGCTTGAGCGGCGGTAGTGCCGATCAGGGCCAAGGCGAGGACGGACAGCAGGCGTTTGGTTGCCGACATGGGAGCGGTCTCTGGTTTGTGAACGAGCGCAAATGATAAGGACTCACATTTGGCAGCTCAATCGAACTGTTGCCGGACACATTTCCAAATGTTGCATAGCGGGGATTGTTCCGCCCTTTTCGCGAGCAGGCTCGCTCCCACATTGACCTGTTTCAACCTGACCCACCTGACCCTATGGGGAGGGGTCTCAAGCCTTGGCCAACTCCGGCAAATCCCCGATCAACCCCAGCGCCTCGCGCACGAACAATGCCTTGGCCTCAGGCATCTGATCCACCAGTTTCAATCCAGTATTGCGCAGCCAGCGAACCGGCAGCGGATCCGCCTGGAACAACCGCTCGAAGCCCTCCATCGCCGCCATCAGCGCCAGGTTGTGAGGCATGCGCCTGCGCTCGTAGCGACTCAAGACTTTGACGTCCGCCAAGCGCTCGCCATGTCCGGCCGCTTGCAACAGCACTTCGGCCAGCACGGCGGCGTCGAGGAAGCCGAGGTTCACCCCCTGCCCGGCCAACGGATGGATCGTATGGGCCGCGTCGCCAATCAGTGCGAGCCCTTCGGCCACGTAGCGCTTGGCGTGGCGTTGGCGCAGCGGCACGCACAGGCGCGGGTCGACGGCGAGAACCGTGCCGAGCTGACCTTCGAAAGCACGTTCCAGTTCGTCGCGGAACGCTGCGTCATCGAGCGCCATCAAGCGCTGCGCCTCGCCGGGGGTCGTGGACCAGACGATGGAACACCAATCCTGCTGGCCGTCGCGCGCAAGCGGCAGGAAAGCCAGCGGGCCGTTGTCGGTAAAACGTTGCCAGGCCGTCAATCGATGGGGCTTTGCGGTGCGCACGCTGGTCACGATGGCGTGGTGCAGATAATCCCATTCGCGCGTAGCGACACCGGTCAAGCGGCGCACGGCAGAATTCGCGCCGTCGGCGGCAATCACCAGCGGTGCCCGCAAGGTTCGGCCGTCAGCGAGGGTCAACAGCCAGTCATCACCGGAGCGGCGCATCTGCTCCAGGCGCGCACTGGCCAGCAAGCCCAGGTCGCAGTCATGCAACCTGTCCAGCAAGGCATCCTGAACGACGCGGTTCTCGACGATATGCCCCAGCACTTCGGCATGCAGGCTGGCGGCAGAAAAATGAATCTGCCCGGTGCCGCTGCCATCCCAGACGTGCATGTCGGTATACAGGCTGGCGCGCCGTCCGGTGATGCCGTCCCAGACGCCAAGGCGTTCGAGAATCCGCTGGCTGGCCGCCGACAAGGCGCTGACCCTCGGTTCGAACGCCGCCTGTGGATCAAAGGGCTTGACGCTCATCGGGCTGCCGTCGAGCAACAGCACTTGCAGGCCACTGCCCTGCAACGCCAGCGCCAGGGCGCTGCCGACCATACCGGCGCCGACAATCAGCAGATCTGCACGCAATTCCATGCTTTAAGCCTGTGTAGCTGGCGACATGAGCCGCCCGTGAAAAAAATACCCCGGCTCACGCATCGGGACGGGTTCCCAGGCCCATGGCCTGGCGAGCGAACCAGCGTTTGGCCGGCGGCAACAGATCAAGGCCCAACAGGCCCAGATTGCGACCCACGGACACCAACGGCATATCGCTGGCGAACAAGCGTGTCACCTGGTCCGAGAATCCCACGGTCAGGGCCTGGTCCATCCGCTGGCGCTCACGATAGGCCTGCAGCACGGCGAAATCGCCAGGCGTGCTGTCGCTTTCCAGCAAGGCATCGGCCAGGGCTTGCGCATCGCGCAGGGACAAGTTGAACCCCTGTCCGGCGATCGGATGCAGGCTATGGGCGGCATTGCCCAGGATCACCAAGTGCGGACGGACCTGTTCTTCAGCCTCCACCAGCGCCAAGGGGTAAAGATGCCGCGCGCCGACCTGCTTGAGCGCGCCCAACCGATAGCCAAACACCTCCTGCAGTTCACTGAGGAAGCTGCGCTCGTCCAATGCCGCCAGGCGTTGCGCATCCATCCCCTGCCGGGTCCAGACCAACGCACAGCGATTCTCCGGGAGCGGCAACAGGGCCATCGGACCGTCATCGGTAAACCGTTCGAACGCCATGCCGTTATGGGCTTCGCCCGGCGTGATGTTGGCGATCAACGCGCTCTGGTCATAAGGTCGGTTGCGCACACCGACCCCCAACTGCTCCCGCAGGCCGGAACGACCGCCGTCGGCAAGCACCGCCAGGTCGCACTCGAGGACGGTTTCGTCGTCGAGGGTCAGGCGATAACCCTCGACTTGCGGCTCCATCCGAGTGACCTGCGCCGGACAGCGCCAACTGACGACCTCCGGATCCAAGCCCTGCCACAGGCACTGGCCGAGCCAAGCGTTTTCCACGACATAGCCGAGGGCCGGCACGCCCTCTTCCATCGCGGACAGCCGCGCCGTGGAAAACCGCCCGCGATCGGACACGTGGATCTGCTTGATCGGCTCGGCGCGGCGGGAAATCTCCTGCCACAGGCCCAAGCGTTGATAGATCTGCCGGGCGCCGAATGAAAGCGCCGAGGACCGCGCGTCATAGCTCGGCTGCCAGGTGTCGCCAGGTGCAAAGGGCTCGATCAGCATGATCTTCCAGCCCCGCGCCTTTGCACCGGCCTGCAATGCCAGCGCAAGGCTCGCGCCGACCAGGCCGCCGCCGACGATTGCCACATTGACCCGGCTCATGCCGCCTGGGTCCGTGCAGCGGCCATCAGGGCCTCGATATCGGCGACCGTCCTGGGCAAGCCACGGGTCAGGATTTCACAACCGGTCTTGGTCACTACCACGTCATCCTCGATGCGCACGCCAATGCCGCGCCATTTTTTCGCTACGTTGCGGTTGTCCGGCGAGATATAAATTCCCGGCTCCACCGTCAACGTCATGCCTGCTTCCAATACTCGCCATTCGCCACCGACGCGGTATTCGCCCACATCATGCACATCCATGCCCAGCCAATGGCCGGCGCGATGCATGTAGAACGCCCGGTAGGCTTCGCTGGCAATCAGCTCATCCACGTCGCCCTCAAGCAAGCCCAGGCGCACCAACCCTTCGGTGATGACCCGGACCGTCGCTTCATGGGCCTGGTTCCAGTGTTTATCCGGCGCGATTTCAACGAACGCCGCTTCCTGGGCGGCCAGCACCACTTCATAGATCGCCTTCTGCTCGGGCGAAAACTTGCCGCTGACCGGCCAGGTACGGGTGATGTCGCTGGCGTAGCAATCGATCTCACAACCGGCATCGATCAACACCAGGTCGCCGTCCTTGAGCAGCGCGTCGTTCTGCTGGTAGTGCAGGATGCAGCTGTTGCGCCCCGCCGCGACGATGGAGCCGTAGGCCGGCATTTTTGCGCCGCCCTTGCGGAATTCGTAATCGAGCTCGGCTTCCAGGCTGAACTCATACAGCCCGGGCCGAGCCGCCTGCATCGCCCGTATATGCGCCTGGGTCGAAATCCGGGCCGCTTCGCGCATCACTTTCACTTCCGCTGCCGATTTATACAGGCGCATGTCGTGAAGCAGATGATCCAGGGCAACGAATTCGTTCGGCGGCTGGGCGCCGAGGTTGGCCTTGGAACGGATCACATTGATCCACTCCATCAGGTGCCGGTCGAATTCAGGGTTGCTGCCCATGGCCGAGTACACCCGGTCGCGACCTTCGATCAGGCCCGGCAGGATGTCGTCGATATCGGTGATGGGAAATGCGTCGTCGGCGCCGTAGTCTCGAATTGCGCCCTCCTGGCCGGCGCGCAGTCCATCCCATAGCTCACGCTCGGCGTTGCGTTCGCGGCAGAAGAGGACGTACTCGCCATGGCCCCGGCCGGGCATCAGCACAATGACCGCCTGCGGCTCGGGAAAGCCGCTGAGGTACTGGAAATCGCTGTCCTGGCGATAGACATGCTCGACGTCGCGGTTGCGGATAGCAACGGCGGCGGCGGGCAGGATTGCGATGCTGTTGGGTTCCATCTGCGCCATCAAGGCCTTGCGGCGACGACTGTATTCCGATTTCGGGATATGAATCATGGGCAGACGGTGTTCCCTTTCAAGCGATCAGTGCAAGGATGGCTTGGCAGCCGGCTCAGCGGTTTTCTTGGTCTCGGTAAACAGTAGCAGTGGCGCGACCCGAAGATATTCCATCACTTCCATATAGTCGCTTTCGCCGTCGTCGGATTCTTCCAGGGCATCCTGGACCTGAGAGATGGCCGCCAGATCTTGCAGCACTTCCTTGGCTTCATCGCTCAGGGTGTATTCGCGGCGGGTCAGGCCGAAACCGGCGAGGAAGCCCTGGCACCACTGGCCCAGCGCGGCGGCGCGTTCGCTCAACGGCGCATCGTCGGTCGGCAGGAGCAGGACGACGGTCATGTCATCGCTGGTCAACTCACCCTTGACCATTTCCTGCAGGCCGATGAGCGCGTTGCGCACGTTGTCGGCAGGCTCGCCTTCGAGCATCTCGGCGGCGTCGGCCAGCCAGCCATCGGCGTCGAAACCGGCGCCGGCACAGCTGCGACCGAGCAGCAAGCCATGCAGTTCGGCAGGCGAGACAGGATGACCGCTGGTGCTCAGCAGGGTGGCGAATGCTTGATACGGGGAATTCTGAATGGGCATGGGCAGCTAGGCGCCAGACGGCGCTATGTCTAGAATGGAGGCCTTGTATCCTACATCGACAGACTCGCCAAGACCATTAAAGGCTGTGCGACCCTTATTCCCCATCAGACACAATCCTCAGTGGACACAATGGAAGATACCGACCTGCAAGCGCTGATGGCCAGACTCGAGCTGCTAATTGAACGGGTCGAGCAACTTAAGAGCCAAAACGGACTCTTATTAGCTCAGGAAAAAACCTGGCGCGAGGAACGCGCGCACCTCATTGAAAAAAACGAAATCGCCCGGCGTAAGGTCGAATCGATGATTTCGCGCCTCAAGGCCCTGGAGCAAGACTCATGAGTTCAAGCAATAGCGTCACCGTGCAGATCCTCGATAAAGAATATTCGATCATCTGCCCCCAGGAAGAGCGCAGCAACCTGGTGAGCGCCGCCCGTTACCTGGACGGCAAGATGCGCGAGATCCGCAGCAGCGGTAAAGTCATCGGCGCCGACCGCATCGCCGTGATGGCCGCCTTGAACATCACCCACGACCTGCTACACCGCCAGGATACGCCCGACCTACAGGTCAGCGGCTCGACCCGCGAACAGGTGCGCGACCTGCTGGAACGGGTGGATTTGGTACTGGCCACTGATCCGGACGTCAGCAAGGGCTGATTCGCGAGGCTGCCTGGGGTATACTTGCGACACTCCCTGGGGTGCTTGCCAGTTGGTGATGTCCCTGAGCCGATACGCACAACCACGGGGGTTGCACGTTGGGGCCGGTGTGCATGTCCGCTTGACGGAAAGCCTTAACGCCTCCTGCAACTTCCACCTTGAACTTTCGGGTTCAAGGGCTAAGCCGACAGCGGTTCATCCGGGGAGCCTGATTCTCGACACAATGCCAGTCATCATGACTGGCATTGTCGTTTCTGGCTTTCGCCATTTCTGGCCCGATCGTTTGCGGTTACGCTGTGGTGATGACACCGCCTCGTGAAGCCTCGATATGACAGAACCTGCGCTGCTGCCTCGCCCGCAACTCCGACGCCTGCTGCGCCAGGCCCGTCGTGCCCTGACGCCGGCCCAGCAGCGGGAAGCGGCCCGCGGGCTCTACAGGCAACTGGCCCAGCATCCACTGTTTCGCCGCGCGAAGCACATTGCGCTTTACCTGCCCAACGACGGCGAGATCGACCCGCGCCTGCTGCTGCGCGCGGCCCAGCGTCGAGGCAAGTCGACCTACTTGCCGGTACTGAGCCCCTGGCCGCAGACCAAGATGGTGTTCCAGCGCATTCACGCCGGCGAAAAAATGCAGCCCAACCGCTTTCGTATCCCGGAACCGCGCCAGAACATCGCCCGGCAGCGCAAGGTCTGGGCCCTGGACCTGGTGTTGTTGCCGTTGGTGGGATTCGATGACGCCGGAGGTCGACTGGGCATGGGCGGCGGCTTTTATGACCGCAGCCTGGCGTACCTGGCACGACGTAGACAGTGGCGCAAGCCGACGCTGTTGGGGCTGGCCCATGAATGCCAGAAAGTCGAACGATTGGCACAGGCAAGCTGGGACGTGCCGCTGCAAGGAACGGTCAGCGACAAGCGATGGTATATCGCGGGATAGACGCCGCGGTGATCAGCGGCGCCTGGAAAGCGGGCTCAGCGCTTGAGCGATTGTGCGGGCTGGGTGATTTCCACCGGCGCATCGGTCTTGTTGGCCCAAAGGCTTTGGGCGTAACCCGTGGTCACGACACCCAGGCCAAACAGAATGACCAGTATCCACAACAAATCCGGTTTGCGTTTCATCGATTGCCCCCCTCAAGGCATATCACACACGATGACAGCAGCGGTTTTCTTATTGGCCGTGCAGCAGCGTCAAGCTTGGAAGGCCGGCATTTTGCGGCAACCCGGACCCACACGCAAACTCTGGCGTCAACCGACTGTCGGTTTGTCATAAAATCGCTGAACTATTTTTTTCCACATCGCCCAGGAGTAGAAATCATGGCCCATTGGCTGATGAAATCCGAGCCCGACGAATTGTCCATCCAGGGCTTGGAAAAGCTCGGCCAAGCGCGCTGGGACGGCGTTCGCAACTATCAGGCGCGCAATTTCCTGCGGGCCATGGCGGTGGGCGATACGTTCTTTTTCTACCATTCCAGCTGTCCCGAGCCAGGCATCGCCGGGATCGGCAAAATCATCCAGGCTGCCTACCCAGACCCTACTGCCCTGGAGCCTGACAGCCACTATTTCGACCCCAAGGCCAGCCCGGAAAAAAATCCTTGGACTGCGATCGATGTCGCCCATATCGAGACATTCCCACGCGTACTCAAGCTCGACTACCTAAAACAGCAGGCCGCCCTTGCCGAGATGCCGCTGGTACAGAAAGGCTCGCGGCTGTCGGTGATGCCGGTGACAGCCGAACAGTGGGCGGCGGTGCTTGCGCTGCGCTGACTAGCGATGAGTTGATGGACATCAAGCTGAGCCGGTTATTGATGCTGCAGACTTCGACGCTACAGCAGCAGGATGCCGGACATGTCGACGAACCATCGTACCTCTCGCTTTTTTGCCCTCGCCTTGATGGCTGTGTTGCTGGCTGCCGGCGGTTTCGGCTACTGGAAGTCGCGCCATGATCGCCTGCCGGACGGTTTGAGCCTGGGCAACGGTCGCCTCGAGGCCACCGAAGTCCAGATCGCCAGCAAGACGCCCGGGCGCCTGGCCGAAGTCCATGTCGATGAGGGCGACAGCGTCATCAAGGGCCAAGTGCTGGCACGCATGGACACCCGGACCCTGGAGGCCCAGCGCAACCAGGCCGAGGCCGAAGTCTTACGTGCCCGGCAAAATCTGGCCGCCACCCAGGCCAATGTACAGTTTCGCCAGAGCGAACAATTGCTCGCCCATCAGGAACTCAAGCGAACCCAGGAACTGTTCAAGCGCGGTTACGCCAGCGGCCAGGTCATCGATCAGCAGCAAGCCCGCGTCGACACCGCCAATGCAGCGGTCAACGCCGCCCGGGCCCAGGAATCGGCCGCCAATGCGGCCATCGGCGCGACCCTGGCCCAAGTGGCCCAGCTCACCAGCGAAATAGATGACAGCACGTTGCGGGCACCGCTCGACGGCGTGATCCAGTTGCGCCTGGCCGAGCCCGGTGAAGTGCTGGGCGCCGGCGGTCGAGTGTTGTTGATGATCGACCCGAACGATCAATACATGAACCTCTACCTGCCGGCGTCGGTGGTCGGGAAACTGGCAGTGGGCGATGAGGCACGACTGCTGCTGGACGCCCTGCCCGAGCGACCGCTGCCGGCGAAGGTCAGTTTCGTCGCGGCCAAGTCCCAGTTCACCCCGAAAGAAGTCGAAACCCGCGATGAACGCCAGAAACTGGTATTCCGCGTCAAAGTGCGCCTGACCCGTCCCGGCGAAGTGCCCCAGGCCAAACCCGGCATGCCCGGCGCCGGCTATGTGCGAACCGCCCCCATTGATTGGCCGGCCAACTTGCAATGAGCATCGCCCCCAGCGAAGCATTGCACGCCTCGGGCATTGAGCATCGCTACGGCCAGCACGCGGCGTTGAGCGATATCACCTTTAGCCTGCCCGCCGGCACTCGCTGCGGCCTGATCGGCCCGGACGGCGCAGGCAAGTCAAGCCTGCTGGGGTTGATCGCCGGGGTAAAAAAACTTCAGCACGGCAAACTGGACGTGCTGGGTGCATCGATCAATGATCGACGCCATCGCAATACGCTCTATCGACGCATTGCCTTCATGCCTCAAGGGCTGGGAGGCAACCTTTACCCTGATCTGTCGATACGCGAGAACATTCGGTTTTTCGGCACGCTGTTCGGGTTATCGCGGACCGAATGCGACCAACGCATGAATACCTTGCTACTGGCCACCGACCTGCAACTTTTTGCCGACCGTCCGGCGGGCAAACTGTCCGGCGGCATGAAACAGAAGCTCGGCCTGTGTTGCGCGCTGATCCATGAACCGGACCTGCTGATTCTCGACGAACCCACCACCGGCGTGGACCCGCTGTCCCGGCGGCGCTTCTGGGAACTGATAGAAGGCGTGCGCCGACAACGGCCGCAACTGACCCTGCTGGTCGCCACGGCGTACATGGAAGAGGCCGAACAATTCGAACATTGCCTGATGCTCGACAACGGTCGCTTGATCGCCAAGGGCTTGAGCGCAGAGCTGGCAAAGATCACCCCGGATGGCAAGCTCGACTCGGCTTTCACCCACTTCCAGGGCAACCGTGGTCGCGACAACGAACCGTTGCTGATCCCTGCGAGGAACGCCAACACCACCGACATTGCCATCCAAGCCCACGACCTCACCTTGCGCTTCGGCGATTTTACTGCCGTCGATAACGTCAGCTTCGCGATTGGCCGCGGTGAAATCTTTGGGTTCCTGGGCTCCAACGGTTGCGGCAAGACCACCACCATGAAAGTGCTGACCGGGCTGATCCCCGCCAGCGAAGGCAGTGCCAAGCTGCTGGGCAACCCGGTCGACGCCAAGGACCTGGCCACCCGCAAGCGAGTGGGTTTCATGTCCCAGAGCTTTTCGCTGTACGGCGAACTGAGCGTGCGCCAGAACCTGACGCTGCACGCGAAGCTGTTCGACCTGCCCACGGCGGACAGTCGCCAGCGCATCGATGAGTTGATCCAGCGCTTCAATCTCCGGGCGCTGGCGGACCAACCTTCCGGCGCGCTGCCACTGGGCCTTCGCCAGCGTTTGTCCCTGGCGGTGGCGGTGTTGCATCGCCCGGAAGTCCTGATCCTCGATGAGCCGACCTCAGGTGTCGATCCGGCGGCGCGGGATGATTTCTGGCGGCTACTGGTCGAGCTGTCTCGCGAGCAGGGCGTGACGATTTTCCTTTCCACGCACTTCATGAACGAGGCCCAGCGCTGTGACCGCATTTCATTGATGCACGCCGGCAAAGTATTGGCCTGTGATACGCCGACGGCTTTACAGGCGCAATTCAACGGCCCGACGCTGGAAGCCGCGTTTGTCACTTGCCTGGAAAGAGCCCAGGGCGAGACGCAGCAGGACCCCGCCCCAGTGGCCCTCGACAGCGCCGACACACCCCGGGACCAGCGCGGCTTGAGCCTAGGTCGCCTATGGGCTGTCGCCAGCCGTGAAGGTAAGGAGCTGCTGCGCGACAAAGTACGGATGGCCTTCGCCCTGCTGGGGGCCCTGTTCATGATGGTGGTCTTCGGCTTCGGTATTTCCCTCGATGTAGAAAAACTGGCCTTCGCTGTGTATGACCAAGACCAGAGCCCGCAAAGTCGCACGTACCTGGAAGCGTTCCGCAGCTCACGCTACTTCGAGGAGCAGCCAATCATCCGTGACGCAAAGGAGCTGCACCGACGCTTGCAGCGCTCCGAGATCAAGCTCGCCCTGGAAATACCACCCGGTTTCGGCCGTGACCTTTACGCTGGCCGTCAGCCAACCGTGGGCGCCTGGCTGGATGGCGGCATACCGTTTCGGGCCGAGACCAGTCGCAACTATGTCCAGGCCGTCCACGCGGCTAACCTTGAGCAATTGGCTGAATCGAGCAGTCGCGCGCTGGCCCGGCAACCCGGCGCGACGCTGGAGACGCGCTTTCGTTATAACCAGGACGTGGTCAGCGTCAACGCTATCGGCCCCGGGGTCATGGCGCTGATCCTGGCATTCATTCCTGCCATGTTGACTGCGCTGGGTATCGTGCGGGAGAAGGAACTGGGTTCGATCACCAATTTCTATGCCACGCCGCTGACCCGACTGGAATTCCTGCTAGGTAAACAGGTTCCCTACCTGGTCGTCAGCCTGATTAACCTGGCCCTGCTGACTGCCATGAACCGCTGGCTGTTCGGCGTGCCATTCAAGGGCAGCGGCGTGACGCTGGCGTTGGGCGGCCTGCTCTATGTACTGGCGACCACCAGCATGGGGCTGCTGATCTCGGCATTCACACGCACCCAGATCGCGGCGATCCTCGGCACCATGATTATCACCAGCCTGCCGACCATTCAGTTTTCCGGACTGATCGTGCCGCGCTCGTCCCTGGAAGGTGCAGCCTCGGTGATGGGCCAGTTGTTTCCCGCCGGGTACTTCCTGGATATCGCCGTCGGTACCTTCACCAAGGCCCTGGACCTGCGCCAGCTCTGGCCACAATGCCTGGCGTTATGCGGTTTTTTCCTCGGTTTCACCGGACTCAGCCTGATCATGCTGAAAAAGCAGGAGGCCTGATGCACACGCTTTCACATATCTGGCGTCTCGGGCTAAAGGAACTGACCAGCCTGCGCTATGACTCCGTCCTGCTGCTGTTCCTGGGCTACGCCTTCACGGTGGCGATCTACATGCCGGCCGCCGGTTCAGTGGTCGGCGTCCACCATGCCAGTGTCGCCATAGTGGACGAAGACCAGAGCCAACTCTCGCGTGAACTGGCCCAGGTCCTGCAGCCTCCGGAATTCCAGAGCCCGGTGGCCTTGCCCTATGCCGACCTGGACAAGGTCATGGACAGTGGCCGCTTCACCTTCGTCATCAACGTGCCCGCCAACTTCCAGGCCGACCTGCTCGCAGGACGCGAACCAACCCTGCAACTCAACGTCGACGCCACGGCCATGAGCCAGGCGTTCATGGGTGCCGGCTACATCGGGCGGATTTTCCAGCAGGAATTGGCGGCCTACGCCGGTCAGGCAGAAACGAGCGAGCGAACGCCCGTGAGGCTGACCACCCGCTCGCTGTTCAATACCAACCTTGAAGGTGGCTGGTTCCTGGCGGTGATCCAGATCGTCAACAACATCACCATCCTGGCCATCATTCTCACCGGGACCGCGCTGCTACGCGAACGTGAGCATGGCACTCTCGACCATTTGCTGGTGCTGCCGCTGACGGCATTGGAAATCATGCTGGCGAAAATCTGGAGCAACCTGCTGGTGGTGGTGCTGTGCACCTGGGCATCGCTGGAAATCATCGTCAAATTCGCACTGGGAGTACCGCTTGCTGGCTCCATGGTGCTCTTCCTGCTGGTGACCGCACTCTATCTGTTCGCCAGCACATCGCTGGGCATCTTCCTCGCCACCCTGGCCCGTTCGACGCCGCAATTCGGCTTGCTGGCGATCCCGGTCATCATCCCAATGCTGCTGTTGTCAGGCGGCAGTACGCCGCTGGACAGCATGCCGCAGTGGTTGCAATGGGTGATGCAGGGCTCGCCGTCGACGCATTTCGTCAGCCTCAGCGCGGCGATCCTGTTCCGAGATGCCGGCCCTGGCGTGATTTGGCCGGACCTGCTGGCGCTGGCGATCATCGGGCTTTTGTTCTTTGCAATCGCCCTGGCCCGGTTTCGGAAAAGCCTGGCGTCTTGACGAAAAAAAGCAGCCTTGGCCAGCGCCAGGAGATCCGGGCACGGCCCAAGGCTGCGATCGAGGCGGCTTATTGAATGATCAGGTTATTGAACAACAGATCCTCGACCATCGGCTTGCCGGTCTCGTCATTCATCACTTGCTGGGTTTGCTTCAACGCTTCCTGACGCAGCTTCTCCTTGGCCTCAAGGTTGTTCATCGTCTCGGTCGTCTGCTGGGCGAACAGCGCCACCAACTGGTTGCGAATCAACGGCTCGTTAGCCTTCACCGCTGCAGCGGCGGCGTCACCGGTTACGCGCAGGGCGACGTCGGCCTTGTAGACCTTCAGTTTGGCTGTACCGTCCAGCCCATAATTCCCCACGAAGGGAGGGCTCAGGGTGATGTAACTGACTTTCGGCGCCTCGCCTTCCTTGGCTTCCTTGCCCTCTTCGGCCATCACTGCCGCTGGCAGCGACAGGGCCAGCATCAACATGATCCACGCTTTCACATTCGACTCCTCATCCGGTTTGCGGCCCAGCATACCGACCCGCCGTCCAAGCACAAGCTTATGGCCAGCTATCAGGGCGGGACATGCTCGTTGACCCATTGACTCTCACACCTACACTTATCGGCCATCACTCCCAAAGGAATAGCCCTGATGAAAGCCGTGCTGTGCAAAGAATTCGGTCCCGCCGAATCGCTGGTGCTGGAAGACGTCGCCAGCCCCGTCGTGAAAAAGAACGAAGTGCTGCTGGATGTGCACGCCGCCGGGGTGAATTTTCCTGACACGCTGATCATCGAGGGCAAATACCAGTTCAAGCCGCCCTTCCCGTTTTCCCCGGGTGGCGAAGCGGCGGGCGTGGTCCGTGAAGTAGGCGAAAAGGTCAGCCACCTGAAAACAGGTGACCGGGTCATGGCACTGACCGGCTGGGGCAGCTTCGCCGAACAGGTGGCGGTTGTGGCCTACAACGTATTGCCGATTCCTTCGTCCATGGATTTCAACACGGCTGCCGCTTTCAGCATGACCTATGGCACGTCGATGCACGCCCTCAAGCAGCGGGCCAACCTCCAGCCCGGTGAAACCTTGTTGGTGCTTGGCGCTTCCGGCGGCGTCGGTCTGGCGGCAGTGGAAATCGGCAAAGCCATGGGCGCTCGCGTGATCGCCGCCGCCAGCAGCGCGGAAAAACTTGCCGTGGCCAAGACCGCCGGCGCCGACGAGCTGATCAACTACACCGAAACCAGCCTCAAGGACGAAATCAAGCGCCTCACCGACGGCCGGGGCGCCGACGTGATCTACGACCCGGTGGGCGGCGACCTGTTCGACCAGGCCGTGCGCGCTATCGCCTGGAACGGCCGTCTGCTGGTGGTCGGTTTCGCCAGCGGCCGCATCCCCGAACTGCCAGTAAACCTGGCCTTGCTAAAGGGCGCCTCGGTGGTCGGCGTGTTCTGGGGATCCTTCGCCCAGCGCCAGCCCCAGGACAACGCGGCCAACTTCCAGCAACTGTTCGGCTGGTTCGCCGAAGGCAAGCTCAAGCCGCTGGTGTCCCAGGTTTATCCGCTGGACAACGCGGCGCAGGCGATCAACGACCTGGGGCAGCGCAAGGCTGTGGGCAAGGTAGTTGTGCAAGTTCGCTGAACCCGTACCGATTAAAAAAGGCCAGAGCCATTGATAGAGGGTTCTGGCCTTTTTCTTTCCAATGACCGCGCCGTAATTCCTGCCAACCACAAATTCAAACCGATTTGGCGGTAGATATTTACCGCCCATTTCTAAAGCAACTCCCGAATCTCCTTCGGCAACATCCTCATATACCGCGTCGCGGGAAACCTTCCGCAGCGCTGTACGATCGAGGGCAGCAGCCGGTTGAACCGGGCGATCAGCGCCAGGCGCTCGGCTTCCGGTAGCTGCCTGACGAAGAAGACATTGGACAGGTAGCTGCGCGTGTAATGGAACGGGAGCAGGTCCCGCACCTGCAATCGGTCGCTGGCATAGGCGTTGATGTCCGAGCATCGCCAGGTCTTGATCCATTTATTGGCATCGATCGGCGTGTCATCCAGGCGAAACTCGAACGGCGCCACGACGCGTACTTGGGCGGAATGTTCGTCATCCGCCGTCCAAGGCTGGAAACGCCATTCAACCAGCGCCCCTCGAACCGCTTCGGTAAACTCCGGATGGTCGCTGTGCAGGATCGTGATCTCATCCACACGACCATCGGTGTGTACGGTGAAACTGGCCTTGACCGCGCCCATGATCCCGGCCCGGTTCAGAGCTGTCGGATACTCCGGCTTGGGATTGTTCTCCGGCACCAGCACCCTTTCCCCCGCCCAACTCGCGCCAGCCAGACACAGCCACAACGTCACAGCGCACCACCTCATACCCGACCCCTTGTTTGAATGCCTGAACCGACAAACGTAAAGGGTAAGGGCGGTGTCTCGTGGATTGAATGGCGACGCTTCCCATTCGATTGAAGGACGTTTCCCAGTTTCTTGTCATGTAAAGCTGCCGGGAGATGCCCACTGCGACGATTCCTACAGCGCCGTCAGTTTATGCGCACGCGACATGTTCACTTAAGAACATGGCCTATCGAAATTTCCGCTTTTTATGCGACAACGAGCGATGCTATTTTCGGTAACGAAACTGTAACATTCGCATCCGCCACCACAATAAAAACCTGGAGCTCTTGAATGTTTGCTTTCTTTCGACCTGCCGCACATCAGGCCGCCCTGCCTGAAGAAAAAATAGACAGCACCTACCGACGTCTGCGCTGGCAGATCTTCGCCGGGATTTTCATCGGCTATGCCGGTTATTACCTGCTGCGCAAGAACTTCTCCCTGGCGATGCCGTATCTCATCGACGAGGGCTACACCCGTGGCCAGCTTGGCTTGGCCATGTCGGCCATCGCCATCGCCTATGGCTTGTCGAAGTTCTTGATGGGCCTGGTGTCCGACCGCTCCAACCCGCGCTACTTCCTGCCGTTCGGCTTGCTGGTATCAGCCGGGGTGATGTTCATTTTCGGTTTCGCACCCTGGGCGACCTCCAGCGTGACGATCATGTTCATCCTGCTGTTCATCAACGGCTGGGCCCAAGGCATGGGCTGGCCGCCAAGCGGGCGGACCATGGTGCACTGGTGGTCGCAGAAGGAACGCGGTGGCGTGGTTTCGGTTTGGAACGTGGCGCACAACGTGGGCGGCGGCCTGATCGGCCCGCTGTTCCTGCTGGGCATGGCCTGGTTCAACGACTGGCACGCGGCTTTCTATGTACCCGCTACTGTAGCGCTCGCCGTTGCGGTGTTTGCCTTCGCAACCATGCGCGATACCCCACAATCGGTGGGCCTGCCACCGATCGAGAAATACAAGAACGACTACCCGGAAGGTTACGACGCCAGTCACGAGAACGAATTCAGCGCCAAGGAAATTTTCGTCAAGTACGTGCTGCGCAACAAGATGCTCTGGTACATCGCCATGGCCAACGTCTTCGTCTATCTGCTGCGCTACGGCGTGCTGGACTGGGCGCCGACCTACCTCAAGGAAGCCAAGGGCTTCACCGTGGACAAAAGCTCCTGGGCCTACTTCTTCTATGAGTGGGCCGGCATCCCGGGCACGCTGTTGTGTGGCTGGATGTCCGACAAGATCTTCCGCGGCAACCGTGGCTTGACCGGCATGGTGTTCATGGCCCTGGTGACCGTGGCAACCCTGGTGTACTGGCTGAACCCGGCCGGCAACCCGACCGTCGACATGATCGCCCTGGTTTCCATCGGCTTCCTGATCTACGGCCCGGTGATGCTGATCGGTTTGCAGGCATTGGAACTGGCGCCGAAAAAAGCCGCGGGTACCGCTGCGGGCTTCACCGGCCTGTTCGGGTATTTGGGTGGTTCAGTCGCGGCCAGTGCGGCCATGGGCTACACCGTGGACCACTTTGGTTGGAACGGCGGCTTTGTGCTGCTGATCGGCGCCTGCCTGCTGGCGATGGCGTTCCTCGCGCCAACCCTGTGGCACAAGCAGATCGCCAGTCAGAGCCGCGAAGCGGTCGCCTGATCCAGCGCTGATCGGCAGCGCTTGAGCCGCGCCTCCAGGTTCCGGTCTGGCATGGCGTGGCTGCGCAGGGCGTGGATGGTCTGCTCGACATAATCGCGAGTCGTGCCATAACGCCCGCAAGCGCTTTCAAACACCTGGCTCAGCACATGGTCCGGCAGGTTGCCGGCATAGCTGGGCAGGTGTCGCTCCAGCACGAAGCCCAAGGCTTGTACCCGATTGCCATCCTCGAGACGGCACGTCAGCCAGTGCGGACGATAGGACGGGACCGGCATCTCGCGCTGCCACAACGCGAACAGCGAATCCTCGAGGTTCTCCTCCGGCAACCGGTAGGCGAATCCGCTGCAGGACCCGCCGCGATCCAACCCAAACACCAACCCTGGCAATTCCGGGGTGCCCCGGTGTTCGTGGGACCATAGATACAAGCCGCGATGATAACCATGGACCCGGCCACGCATCCGCTCCACCGCCGTGCATTCCGGACGCCAGATCAACGAACCGTAGGCGAACAGCCAGACCGGGCCGCCCTGGTGAAGGCTCATGGTCGATCGCATCGAGGCGAGCAATTGTTCACGGGTCAATTGGGCACCCAGCTCGAGCCGGGGCGGGTACAGGGCGCAGGTTATGGCGGATTCGATAGCGGTCATGGCCGGTAGCGGATGGCTCCTCGCGGAAAATAGAGCGTCATGGCGTTGACGTTTGTGAGGATCAAGGCAAGTTAAATGCCATTACGTCCGCATATACGTTATCGGTATCTGGCCCGCCAGCTAAATACCGAAACGCAATATGGGAAGTTATATCGATGGGTAACGTGGCATCCGCTTTGGTGGCGAGGGGATTTATCCCCGCTGGGCTGAGCAGCAGCCCCAAACAAGGCACTGAGTGGGCCAGGAAGATTGAGTTCACTGCATTAGGGCTGCTGCGCAGCCCAACGGGGATAAATCCCCTCGCCACAAAAAGCTCAACTGAGCCTGGGCTGATAAGTACAGCTCAAGCCCGCGGCGCATACGCGAACACATCGGCGCGCATCTGATGAGCGTCCATGCCGGCTTCCACCAGCGCATCGAGCGTGGCGTAGATCATGGCCGGCGAGCCGCTGGCGTAGACGTAGACACCGGAGAGATCGCTGATGTCCTCGCACACTGCCTCGTGGAGCATGCCGCAGCGCCCCTCCCAACCACAAAGATCGCTGACGACTTTGTGCAGATACAGGTTTGGCAGCTTCTTCCACTCGTCCCAGTGTTCGATTTCATAGAAATCTTCCGGCCGCCGCACACCCCAATACAGATGCACCGGGTGCTTGAAGCCTTGGGCGCGGCAGTGCTCGATCAGGCTGTGCATCTGCGCCATTCCGGTGCCGGCGGCAATCAAAACCAGCGGGCCATCCGGGAGTTCGGACAAATGGGTGTCGCCGAATGGCATCTCGATACGCACATTGGGGTTGCGCTGCAGTTGCTCCAAAAGCGTTTGCGCACTGTTTTCGCGCACCAGCACATGCAATTGCAGGTCGCGCCCCGAGTGCGGCGCCGAGGCCAGGGAGAACGCCGACTTCTCACCGTTCTCCCGCTCGATCATCAAGTATTGCCCGGCGTGATAGCGCGGAGGCTTACCCGCCGGCGCACGCAAGTGCACCCGCCAGACATCGCCACCAACATCGGCGCACTCGATCACCTGGCATGCGAGAGTGCGCACCGGCAGCTCACCCGGCGACAGCACGCCATCCCACAGCAGCACGCAGTCCTCCAGAGGTTCGGCGATGCAGGTAAAGACCTCACCGTGGTCACGCACTTCACCGGCCTGCTCCACGCGACCTTCCACCAACAACGCGCCACAAACGTGACAGTTGCCGTTGCGGCAGCTCTGTGGGCATTCGTAGCCCAGGCGCCGCGCGCCATCGAGTATCCGCTCGGCCGACTCTATCTCCAGCACCGCACCGGAAGGCTGCAAGGTTACACGCATCAATCTATTCCTAACTGATTCCAGATGGCATCGATCCGTTGGGTAACGGCTTCATCCTTGACGATAACCCGGCCCCATTCGCGGGTGGTTTCACCGGGCCATTTATGCGTGGCATCGAGGCCCATCTTCGACCCCAGGCCAGACACCGGCGAGGCGAAGTCGAGGTAGTCGATCGGCGTGTTCTCGATCATCACCGTGTCGCGCTTGGGGTCCATGCGCGTGGTGATGGCCCAGATCACGTCATTCCAGTCCCGTGCGTTGATATCGTCGTCAGTGACAATAACGAACTTGGTGTACATGAATTGTCGTAAAAACGACCAGACGCCCAACATGACCCGCTTGGCGTGCCCCGGATACGACTTCTTCATGGTCACCACGGCCATGCGGTACGAGCAACCTTCGGGCGGCAGGTAGAAATCGGTGATTTCCGGGAATTGCTTTTGCAGGATCGGCACGAACACTTCGTTCAGCGCGACACCGAGAATCGCCGGCTCGTCAGGCGGACGACCGGTGTAGGTGCTGTGGTAGATCGGCTTGATGCGATGGGTGATGCGCTCGACGGTGAACACCGGGAAGCTGTCCACCTCGTTGTAGTAACCGGTGTGGTCGCCGTACGGCCCTTCATCGGCCATTTCGCCGGGGTGGATCACGCCTTCAAGGATGATCTCGGCAGTGGCCGGCACTTGCAGGTCATTGCCGCGGCATTTCACCAATTCGGTACGGTTGCCGCGCAGCAGGCCGGCAAACGCATATTCGGAAAGGCTATCGGGCACCGGCGTGACCGCGCCGAGGATCGTGGCGGGGTCCGCGCCCAGGGCGACGGACACCGGGAATGGCTGGCCAGGGTGTTTTTCACACCACTCACGGTAATCCAGCGCGCCGCCCCGATGGCTCAGCCAGCGCATGATGACCTTGTTACGGCCGATCACCTGCTGGCGATAGATGCCCAGGTTCTGGCGGTCTTTGTTCGGGCCTTTGGTGACGGTCAGGCCCCAGGTAATCAGCGGCCCTACGTCGCCTGGCCAGCAGGTCTGCACGGGCAGCATGGCCAGGTCGACATCGTTGCCCTCGATCACCACTTCCTGGCAGATCGCGTCCTTGACGACCTTCGGCGCCATGGAAATGATCTTGCGGAAAATCGGCAGTTTGGACCAGGCGTCCTTCAGGCCCTTCGGCGGCTCGGGTTCCTTGAGGAACGCCAGCAGCTTGCCGATTTCGCGCAGCTCGCTGACGGCTTCCGCGCCCATGCCCAAGGCCACGCGCTCCGGCGTGCCAAACAGGTTGCCCAGCACCGGAATGTCATAACCCGTCGGGTTTTCAAACAGCAACGCCGGGCCTTTGGCCCGAAGCGTGCGGTCGCAGATTTCCGTCATCTCCAGCACTGGAGAGATAGGAACCTGAATGCGTTTCAACTCGCCGCGCTGTTCAAGCTGCTGCACGAAATCCCGAAGATCCTTGAATTTCATTGAGATGCCACCCCGAAAATAGGCGTACATCCTACCTGCTCTAACGCCCAAACAGCAGCCCGTGCGTGCGCGGCGGCGATCAATTGCCGGTTGACCCCAGCAACACCGGGGCAAACAGCGGGCTCAGCCGGGCACTACCGAGATCAGACAGATGGTCCTCGTCCTTGTACTGCGAGTAACCGTTGACCTCAATGCTGCAGACCTGCCCCGCACACATCAACGGGGTCGGGTCAATGACATGCACACCGGGATCGGCGCTACTCATTGAGTCAAACAAGGCACTGAGGAAATGTTGACGGGCCAAGTGCTCCTCAAGTGGGCGACCCAACCCTTCAGCTGAACGCCCAGCCCGCGCCAGGCTCGTCAATCTGCTGATAGCGCCCTTGCGCTGCAGCGGCACTTCCTTGAACAACCAAACCTGTACGCCCGCCGCCCTCAACATCGCGACCCGAGCCTTGAGCGCCGCAGCCATACGCGCCTCGGCTTCGGCCGTATTGTCGGAGGCGTTGAGCAATACCTTCTTGTCGCCGTCCTCACGGCCGTATACGTACAGACTCCAATTGGAAGCCAGCACCACATCCTTGATCTGCAGGTGACGAACCTGTTCCATGGTCTTTTCGTTGAAGTCCCTGCAGCGCTGGCGCAGGTCATCGCTGACGATTGGCGGACAGGCGCTCATGCTGTAAAGCCAAACCGGGCGCCCCTCACGCGTGGCATTGTCTTCAATCGCCGGCAACAGCGCAGCGGCGTGGCTATCGCCCCAAAACAGTTGGGTCGCCGGCGCCTCTTTGCGTTCGCCAACCAGGCAGGCCTTGTCCAGGTTCTTGTCAGAAGTCACGAGCATGCATTCCATCTGCCCAGCCTTCCAATCCCGCGCTTGCGCATACGCCAACGCCTTGCCGGTAAGGCGCTGGGGAAAGCCATCCGCTGAACGCACCACCGAACCTGTCACCGCCAGGGCGACCATGGCCAACAAACCGCCCACCAACACCGGCTTGCGCCCGGGCAACACGCGTTTTTCACGAAACGGAAGCTCTACGAAGCGCCAGCTCAACCAGGCAAGACCCAACGCCAACAGGATCCAGCCCACGGCTTCCAAATGCCCGATACCGTCGATGGAAACGGCATTGGCGTAGACGTAGACCGGCCAATGCCACAAGTAAAGGGAATAGGAAATCAAGCCAATCCAGACGAGCACCCTGGTACCGAGCAGTCGGGCGACCCAGCTCGAACCCTGCCCCCCAGACCATATCAGCGCAGTGGCGCCGAGGACCGGCAGTAAAGCAGCCCAACCTGGAAACGTCGTGGCCCTGTCAAAAGTGAACACCGCCGCCAGCACCGCTGCCAACCCGGCCACGCCCGCCAAGTGACAGACCCACGGCTTCGTGATGTGTCTCGGCTTTGGCAATACCGCAAGCATCGCACCGCACAACAGCTCCCAAGCGCGTGTCGGCAACGAGAAGAAAGCGACATCAGGTTTGCGGTCGATATAAGCGACGTTGAGCCCGAAGGAAATCAGCAATACGGCAAACAGCATCCAGCGCCAATGACGAACATGGCGCATCAACAACACCATCAGCAACGGGAAGAAAATGTAGTACTGCTCTTCGACGGCCAAGGACCAGGTATGAAGCAGCGGTTTCAGATCCGACGCTGGCTCGAAGTAACCGTCCTCACGCATGAACAAGATGTTCGAAATGAACAGCGACTGGTAACGAACCGTTCGGCCAAGCTCCGAAAAATCCTTGGCGGTCAGCAACAACCAGCCCAAGGCTAACGTCACCAACAGCACCAGGCTCAAGGCTGGGAGGATGCGGCGCGCACGTCGAGCCCAGAAGTCGACGAAACTGAAGCGCTGCGCACTGATCTCGCGAAACAGGATACCGGTGATCAAGAATCCGGAGATGACAAAGAAAACATCGACCCCGACAAAGCCGCCACTGAACGTGCTGAAGCCGAAGTGAAACAGTACCACCGGAATAACGGCCAGGGCCCTCAAGCCATCGATGTCACGGCGATTGCCAAACGTGTGCATAACGCTCCTTGTCGTTTGAAGTACAGACGTCAACAGCAAGGACACTGCTGGTCTTGGAAAGTTGTCCATTTTGATACATTCAGCCGAAAAAAAGGGCGCCCTGTGTGGGGCGCCCTTTTATGCGTAGCTTCGTGTTACTTGCGCTTCATCGACAGGAAGAACTCATCGTTGGTCTTGGTCGTTTTCAGCTTGTCGACCAGGAACTCGATGGCAGCGACTTCATCCATTGGATGCAGCAGCTTGCGCAGGATCCACATGCGCTGCAACTCGTCATCGGCGGTCAGCAATTCTTCGCGACGGGTGCCGGAACGGTTGATGTTGATGGCCGGGAATACACGCTTCTCGGCGATGCGACGGTCCAGGGGCAGTTCCATGTTGCCGGTACCCTTGAACTCTTCGTAGATCACTTCGTCCATCTTCGAGCCGGTCTCGACTAGCGCGGTGGCAATGATAGTCAGCGAACCGCCCTCCTCGATGTTCCGTGCGGCGCCGAAGAAACGCTTCGGTTTCTCCAGGGCATGGGCATCGACACCACCGGTCAGCACCTTGCCGGAGCTCGGGATCACGGTGTTGTAGGCACGGGCCAGGCGGGTGATGGAGTCCAGCAGGATCACCACGTCTTTCTTGTGCTCGACCAGACGCTTGGCCTTCTCGATCACCATTTCGGCAACCTGCACGTGACGGGTCGGCGGCTCGTCGAACGTCGAGGCGACCACTTCGCCGCGCACGGTGCGCTGCATCTCGGTCACTTCTTCCGGGCGTTCGTCGATCAGCAGTACGATCAGGTGAACTTCAGGATTGTTACGGGCGATGTTGGCCGCGATGTTCTGCAGCATGATCGTCTTGCCCGCTTTCGGCGGTGCCACGATCAAGCCACGCTGGCCTTTGCCGATGGGTGCGCACAGGTCGATGACACGACCGGTGAGGTCTTCGGTGGAACCGTTGCCGGCTTCCATCTTCATGCGCACGGTCGGGAACAGCGGGGTCAGGTTCTCGAAGAGAATCTTGTTCTTCGCGTTTTCCGGACGGTCGAAGTTGATCGTGTCGACCTTGAGCAGCGCGAAGTAACGCTCGCCTTCCTTCGGAGGGCGGATCTTGCCAACGATGGTGTCACCGGTGCGCAAGTTGAAGCGACGGATCTGGCTCGGCGAGACGTAGATATCGTCTGGGCCGGCGAGATAGGAAGCGTCTGCGGAGCGAAGGAAGCCGAAGCCGTCCTGGAGAATCTCCAGCACGCCATCACCGGAGATTTCCTCGCCGCTTTTCGCGTGCTTCTTGAGCAGGGAGAAAATCACGTCCTGCTTGCGCGAACGGGCCATATTTTCTATGCCCATCTGTTCGGCCAATTCGAGCAGTTCGGTAATCGGCTTTTGCTTGAGTTCAGTCAGATTCATATAGGAATGACGTAATCATTTATGGAGGGGGGAAATTAAGCTTTTGGCTTAATGAGGCCGCGCCGCGGAGAAGGCGACAGGATCGCGTACTTGTTCGAAAGGAGAGCGTCGGCGACGGCTTGCAGGGGGCAATGGAGAAACCAGTGCGGGGCCGAATGTAACACCTCGATTTGCGAGCGTCTAGCCCCGAATAACGAAAAAGCCCCGCGATTTGCGGGGCTTTTGGCAGGACATTCGACGCTTAGATGTTGGCGTCGAGGAATGCCGCCAGTTGCGACTTCGACAGCGCGCCGACCTTGGTGGCCTCGACGTTGCCGTTCTTGAACAGCATCAGGGTCGGGATACCGCGCACGCCGTGCTTGGCCGGGGTTTCCTGGTTTTCGTCGATGTTCAGCTTGGCAACGGTCAGCTTGCCCTTGTAGGTCTCGGCAATTTCGTCCAGGACCGGAGCGATCATTTTGCAAGGACCGCACCACTCAGCCCAATAGTCGACCAGCACTGCGCCTTCGGCCTTGAGTACGTCAGCTTCGAAGCTAGCGTCGCTAACGTGTTTGATCAGATCGCTGCTCATGGAAATCTCCGGGGTAATCAGCAAAAAAACGTGGCCCATCATAGCTGCCCTTCCCAGGTTCAGGAAGCCGCAGTTGATTGAGTCTCGCTATGACGAACGATGGCTTTGGATATCGCCGAGGTCATGGGGCAGCGGGCGTGACAAAGGAAATACCGGTACGCAGCGCAGCGTTACGTACATGTTCCTGCATGGCTTTTTGCGCCGAGGCCGAGGCTCGGCGGGCCAATGCACGAAGGATCTTGCGGTGTTCCTGCCAAGTCTCCATCGCCCGCTCCGCCCTGATGAACGGTAGCTTCTGGCTTTCCAGGAAGATGTCGGCGCTGGCGGTGAGGATGCTCAGCATGGCCTGGTTGCCGCTGGCCAGCAGGATGCGTCGATGAAACTCGAAATCCAGCTGGGCGGCCGCGTCGAAGTCCCCGGCCTTCAGTTCCCGGCGCATGGCCTCGACGTTGTCGTCCAACGCATCGAGTTCATCGGCGCTCAACGTCACGGCAGCCAATCCCGCCGCGAAACCCTCGAGGGCATAGCGTAATTGAAAGATATCCACAGGCGAGGCCTGGGCCGCGAAGGGCCAACCCGGTGTCGAGTCGCTGCGCGGTTCTTGCGCGGCCGATTGCACGAATACTCCCCGGCCCGGCTGCACGCTGATCATCCCCAGGGCACTCAACGATGAAAGCGCCTCGCGCAGGGACGCCCGGCTCACACCCAGTTGAACCGCCAGATCACGCTGCGAGGGCAGCGCGTCCCCCGGGCCGAAGCCCTCGTCGGCGATCAGTTTACGGATGGCTTGCAATGCCACTTCAGGAACGGCACGAGCGATGGAGTTCATGATTTTTTCAGACAAACCGGGCCAGTGAGCGACTAGTTGTAATGCTATTCGCCGTGCCCGGCAAGTCGTGCCCCAGCAGGGTTCGGTGGCAAATGCCAACGCCCGATAAAGGTGCGAAACGCGGCCCAACTGTTCAGACCAGTAAGACCGCATCCCACCAGCAAAACCGTGGCTTTGACCCGATAAAACCCGCCTTGGCATGGCCTGTGCTCTGTCCGATCGCAGAAACCACACCATCGACTGCGGAGATTCACCATGATCCAGCGTTGCAGCGTCCTGCTCACTGCCCTGTTTGCCAGCCTGATGCTTTGCCAGGTGCCCGCCCACGCCGATGGCCTGGAGGATGTGGTCAAGCGCGGCACGCTCAAGGTTGCTGTGCCACAGGATTTCCCGCCGTTCGGTTCGGTCGGTCCGGACATGAAGCCGCGCGGCCTGGACATCGACACGGCGAAGCTGCTGGCCGACCAGCTCAAGGTCAAGCTGGAACTGACACCGGTCAACAGCACCAACCGCATCCCTTTCCTGACCACCGGCAAGGTTGACCTGGTGATTTCCAGCCTGGGCAAGAACCCCGAGCGCGAAAAGGTCATCGATTTTTCCAGCGCCTACGCGCCGTTCTACCTGGCGGTGTTCGGTCCGCCTGATGCCGCCATCAACACCCTGGACGACCTCAAGGGCAAGACCATCAGCGTCACCCGTGGCGCCATCGAAGACATCGAGCTAACCAAGGTCGCCCCCGAAGGCGTCACCATCAAGCGCTTCGAAGACAACAATTCGACGATTGCCGCTTACCTGGCCGGCCAGGTGGACCTGATCGCCAGCGGCAACGTGGTGATGGTCGCCATCAGCGAACGCAACCCCAAGCGCGTCCCCGCGTTGAAAGTGAAACTCAAGGACTCGCCGGTCTACGTCGGCGTGAACAAGAACGAGCCGGCATTGCTCGACAAGGTCAACCAGATCCTCTCCACCGCCAAGACCGATGGCAGCCTGGAAAAGAATTCGCAGACCTGGCTCAAGCAGCCGCTGCCGGCCGATCTCTGACCGTCGCTTGAGAGGCTGAGCATGGCTTATCAGTTCGATTTCCTGCCGGTGGTGCAAAACACCGAGCTGCTGTTGCGCGGTGCGCTGTTCACCCTCGAGCTGACGGCCATTGGCGCGTTGCTCGGGGTCGGCGTTGGCATCGTAGGGGCCGTGGTCCGGGCCTGGAATATCCGTCCGTTCGCGGCGATCTTTGGCGTGTACGTGGAGTTGATCCGCAACACGCCGTTCCTGGTGCAGTTGTTTTTCATCTTCTTCGGCCTGCCGTCCCTGGGCTTGCAGATTTCCGAGTGGCAGGCGGCGGTGCTGGCGATGGTGATCAACCTGGGTGCGTATTCCACCGAGATCATCCGCGCCGGCATCCAGGCGATCCCGCGAGGGCAACTGGAAGCAGCAGCGGCGTTGGCAATGAGCCGCTTCGAAGCGTTCCGCCACGTGGTGCTGTTGCCAGCGCTGGGCAAGGTCTGGCCGGCCCTGAGCAGCCAGATCATCATCGTGATGCTCGGCTCGGCGGTCTGTTCGCAGATCGCCACCGAAGAGCTGAGCTTTGCGGCCAACTTCATCCAGTCGCGCAACTTCCGCGCCTTTGAAACCTACGCACTGACGACGCTGATCTATCTGTGCATGGCGCTGTTGATCCGACAGTTCCTGAATTGGATCGGGCGTCGCTATATCGCCAGGAGCAGCCAATGAGCGATTTCACCTTCTGGGACGTGGTGCGCAACCTGCTCACCGGCTTGCAATGGACCCTGGCGCTGTCGCTGGTGGCGTTTATCGGTGGCGGCGTGATCGGCCTGCTGGTGATGGTCCTGCGCATTTCAAAAAGCGCCCTGCCCCGCAACATCGCCCGCACCTATATCGAGCTGTTCCAAGGCACCCCACTGTTGATGCAGCTGTTCCTGGTGTTCTTCGGCGTAGCGCTGGCCGGGGTGGAGATTTCTCCCTGGATGGCCGCGGCGATTGCCCTGACGCTGTTTACCAGCGCCTATCTGGCGGAGATCTGGCGCGGTTGCGTCGATTCGATTGCCCATGGCCAGTGGGAAGCCTCCGCGAGCTTGGCCCTCAACCCATTGGAGCAATTGCGCTATGTGATCCTGCCCCAGGCCCTGCGCATTGCCGTGGCGCCGACGGTGGGGTTTTCCGTGCAAGTGGTCAAGGGCACGGCCGTGACGTCGATCATCGGCTTTACCGAACTGACCAAGACCGGCGGCATGCTCGCCAACGCTACCTTCGAACCCTTCATGGTGTATGGCCTGGTCGCCCTCGGCTACTTCCTGCTCTGCTACCCCCTGTCCCTCAGTGCGCGCTACCTGGAAAGGAGACTGCATGCCTCTGCTTAGAATCACCGCCCTGCATAAATACTATGGCGATCACCACGTGCTCAAAGGTATCGACCTGAGCGTCGAGGAAGGCCAGGTGGTGGCGATCATCGGCCGCAGCGGCTCGGGCAAATCCACCCTGCTGCGCACCCTCAACGGCCTGGAATCGATCAACGATGGCGTGATCGAAGTCGACGGCGAATACCTCGATGCCGCCCGCGCCGACCTGCGTAGCCTGCGCCAGAAAGTCGGAATGGTATTCCAGCAGTTCAACCTGTTCCCGCACCTGACAGTCGGCGAGAACGTGATGCTGGCGCCGCAAGTTGTGCAAAAAGTGCCCAAGGCCAAGGCGGCCGAACTGGCGCGGCAGATGCTGGAACGAGTCGGGCTCGGCGAGAAATTCGATGCTTTCCCTGACCGCTTGTCCGGTGGCCAGCAGCAACGGGTAGCAATTGCCCGCGCCCTGGCGATGTCGCCGAAAGTGTTGCTGTGCGATGAAATCACCTCGGCGCTGGACCCGGAACTGGTTAACGAAGTGCTCAGCGTGGTGCGTCAACTGGCCAAGGAAGGCATGACGCTGATCATGGTCACCCATGAAATGCGCTTCGCCCGGGAGGTGGGTGACAAGCTGGTGTTCATGCACCAGGGCAAGGTGCACGAGGTGGGCGATCCCAAGGTGTTGTTCGCCGACCCGCAGACGGCGGAACTGGCGAATTTTATCGGGACGGTCGAGCCCGCCTGACGGTCGATGAAAGCTCTTGTGGCGAGGGAGCTTGCTCCCGCTCGATTGCGCAGCAATCGCAGAATCTGCCTGCCGATGTATTCCTGGTGTACCGGGTTGATTGGTTTTTGGGGCTGCTGCGCAGCCCAGCGGGAGCAAGCTCCCTCGCCACAAAGGCGCGTTGCAGCCTGCTCTGGCTCAAGGGTTTGGTTCAGGCGCGTTGGCGTAAGCGGTCGATCGTGGCAGGATGGCAAGGTTATCGACCGAGACTTTTTGACCATGCCGCCATCCCAAGCCAAGAATCTGTCCCTGATCGCTGCCATTGACCTGGGCTCCAACAGCTTCCACATGGTCGTCGCCAAGGCCCAGAACGGGGAAATCCGCATTCTTGAGCGGCTCGGCGAGAAGGTCCAACTGGCCGCCGGCATCGACGAAGAGCGCAAGCTCAGCGAAGAATCGATGCAACGCGGGCTCGATTGCCTGAAGCGCTTTGCCCAACTGATCAACGGCATGCCCCTGGGCGCGGTGCGGATCGTCGGCACCAACGCCTTGCGCGAGGCGCGCAACCGCGGCGAGTTCATTCACCGCGCCGAAGAGATCCTCGGCCATCCGGTGGAAGTCATCTCCGGCCGTGAAGAAGCGCGCCTGATCTACCTCGGTGTTTCCCACACCCTGGCCGACACCCCCGGCAAGCGCCTGGTGGCGGACATCGGAGGCGGCAGTACCGAGTTCATCATCGGCCAGCGCTTCGAACCGCTGCTGCGCGAAAGCCTGCAAATGGGCTGTGTCAGCTACACCCAGCGTTATTTCCGCGACGGCAAGATCACCCCGGCCCGCTACGCCCAGGCGTACACGGCGGCGCGCCTGGAAATCATGAGCATCGAACATGCCCTGCATCGCCTGACCTGGGATGAGGCCATCGGCTCCTCGGGAACCATCCGCGCCATCGGCCTGGCACTCAAGGCTGGCGGCCACGGCAGCGGTGAAGTCAACGCCGAAGGCCTGGCCTGGCTCAAGCGCAAGGTGTTCAAGCTCGGCGAATCGGACAAGATCGACTTCGACGGCATCAAGCCTGATCGCCGGGCGATTTTCCCGGCGGGCCTGGCGATCCTCGAGGCGATTTTCGACGCCCTCGAACTGCAACGCATGGATCACTGCGAAGGCGCCCTGCGCGAAGGCGTGCTGTATGACCTGCTGGGTCGTCATCATCACGAAGACGTCCGCGAGCGCACCCTGGGCTCGCTCATGGAGCGTTATCACGTCGACCAGGAACAAGCCGTACGGGTCGAGCGCAAGGCGCTGCATGCCTTCGACCAGGTGGCCGACGATTGGGACCTGAACGACGGTGTCTGGCGTGAACTGCTGGGCTGGGCGGCCAAGGTCCATGAAGTGGGCCTGGACATTGCCCACTATCATTATCACAAGCACGGCGCCTACCTGATCGAGCACTCGGACCTGGCGGGCTTCTCCCGCGAAGACCAGCAAATGCTCGCGCTACTGGTACGCGGCCATCGACGCAATATTCCCAAGGATAAATTCGCCGAGTTCGGCGACGACGGCATCAAGCTGATTCGCCTGTGCGTGCTACTGCGCTTTGCGATCCTGTTCCACCACATCCGTGGCACCCAGGAAATGCCGCAAGTGGCCCTGCGTGCCGACGGCGATCAGTTGGATGTGATGTTTCCTGACGGTTGGTTGGAAGAGAACCAACTGACCCAGGCCGACTTCGCCCAGGAAGCCGAATGGCTGACTCGGGTGGGGATTTTGCTGAACATTCACTGAGTCCAGCGACAACACAGATCTCTTGTGGCGAGGGGATTTATCCCCGTTGGGCTGCGCAGCAGCCCCAAAGCCTGGCACCGCGGTGCATCAGCTTCATTGGGTTCAATCTTCCAAGGGCTGCTGCGCAGCCCAGCGGGGATAAATCCCCTCGCCACAGCAAGCTGCCTCGCCACAAAAGCGAAGCCTGCCCCCCAACCGTCGAGCTTTTATCGCACCGCCAACACCGGGTTGCTCAAGCGCTCCAGCAAGGTCGCCTGGGCGCTGCGCGGGTTCTGATTGCCGGTCGGGGTGTTGCGGATATAGCGGCCATCCGACTGCAAACTCCAGCTGTGGGTGTTGTCGGTGAGGTAGCTCTCCAGCTCCTTCTTGACTCGCAAAATCAGCTTCTTGCCTTCCACCGGGAAGCAGGTCTCGACGCGCTTGTCGAGGTTGCGCTCCATCCAGTCGGCGCTGGACAAGAACATCTGCTCCTCCCCACCGTTGAGGAAGTAGAACACCCGGGTGTGCTCCAGGAAGCGCCCGATGATCGAGCGGACGTGGATGTTGTGGGAGACACCGGGGATGCCCGGTCGCAGGCAGCACATGCCGCGCACCACCAGGTCGATGCGCACGCCCGACTGGCTGGCCTTGTACAACGCACGGATGATCTTCGGATCGGTCAGTGAGTTGAACTTGGCGATGATGTGCGCAGGCTTGCCGTCCAGGGCGAATTGCGTCTCCCGGGTGATCATGTCGAGCATGCCCTTTTTCAGGGTGAACGGCGCATGCAACAGCTTCTTCATGCGCAACGTCTTGCCCATGCCGATCAACTGGCTGAACAACTTGCCGACGTCTTCACACAGGGCGTCGTCGGAAGTGAGCAGGCTGTAGTCGGTGTAGAGACGGGCGTTGGCGGCGTGATAGTTGCCGGTGCCCAAGTGGGCGTACCGCACGATCTCGCCGGCCTCACGGCGCAGGATCAGCATCATCTTGGCGTGGGTCTTGAAGCCGACCACGCCGTAGATCACCACCGCGCCGGCCGCTTGCAGGCGGCTGGCCAATTGCAGGTTGGATTCCTCATCGAAGCGTGCGCGCAGCTCGATCACCGCCGTGACTTCCTTGCCGTTTCGCGCCGCGTCCACCAGCGCATCGACGATTTCCGAGTTGGCGCCGCTGCGGTACAGGGTCTGGCGCACCGCCAACACATGGGGGTCCTTGGCAGCCTGGCGCAGCAAGTCGACCACAGGCGTGAACGACTCGAAGGGGTGCAGCAGCAAGATGTCCTGCTTGCTGACCACGCTGAAAATGTTCTCGCTGTTCTGCAGCAGTTTCGGGATCTGCGGGGTGAACGGCGTGTATTGCAGCTCCGGATGGCTGTCCAGGCCGGTAATGCTGAACAGACGTGTCAAGTTCACCGGGCCATTGACTTGGTACAACTCGGTCTCATGCAGGTTGAATTGCTTGAGCAGGTAGTCGGACAGGTGTTTCGGGCACGTATCGGCCACTTCCAGGCGTACCGCATCGCCATAGCGACGGGAGAACAACTCGCCGCGCAGGGCGCGCGCCAGGTCTTCGACGTCCTCGGTGTCCACCGACAGGTCGGCGTTTCGGGTCAGGCGGAACTGGTAGCAGCCCTTCACTTTCATGCCCTGGAACAGGTCATCGGCGTGGGCGTGGATCATCGACGACAGGAACACATAGTTGTCGCCCGGGCCGCCGACGTCTTCGGGCACACGGATGATCCGCGGCAACAGGCGTGGCGCTGGAATGATCGCCAGGCCGGAATCGCGGCCAAAGGCGTCGATGCCTTCCAGCTCGACGATGAAGTTCAGGCTCTTGTTCACCAGCAGCGGGAACGGGTGCGTCGGGTCGAGGCCGATCGGGGTGATGATCGGCGCGATCTCGTCGCGGAAATAGCGGCGCACCCAGGTCTTGAGCTTGGTGGTCCAATAGCGGCGACGGATGAAGCGCACCTGGTGCTTTTCCAGCTCAGGCAACAGGATGTCGTTGAGAATCGCGTATTGGCGATCCACATGGCCGTGGACCAGCTCGCTGATGCGCGCCAGGGCCTGGTGCGGTTGCAGGCCGTCGGCTCCGGCCTGCTCGCGGGCGAAGGTGATCTGTTTCTTCAGGCCGGCGACGCGAATTTCGAAGAACTCGTCCAGGTTGCTGGAGAAAATCAGCAGGAATTTCAGCCGCTCCAGCAGCGGATAGGACTCGTCCAGCGCCTGCTCCAGCACGCGGATGTTGAATTGCAGTTGCGACAGCTCGCGGTGGATGTACAGGCTGCTGTCATCCAGGTTGGGGATCGCAATCGCTGGCGCTGGAGGCACCTCAGGCACGACCGGTGGAGCCGGCTCCAGCTCTGGCGGCGTTTCGGCGACCTGCTCGACCACGGGCTGAGCGTCTTTTACGGCAACTTCTGTGAGTCCTTCGGTATTCATCGCAAGTTCCTGGGAGGCTATTTCTGCTCTCGAAGCAATTGGGCGGCGCGCACGGCAAAGTAAGTCAGAATGCCATCAGCGCCCGCGCGTTTGAAAGCGGTCAGGGATTCGAGAATCACCCCTTCGTTCAACCAGCCGTTCTGTATCGCGGCCATGTGCATCGCGTATTCGCCGCTGACCTGATAAACAAAGGTCGGCACTTTGAACTCATCCTTGACCCGATAAAGAATGTCGAGATAAGGCATCCCCGGCTTGACCATGACCATGTCTGCCCCTTCTGACAAGTCGGCGGCCACTTCGTGCAGGGCTTCATGGCTGTTGGCCGGGTCCATCTGATAGGAGGCCTTGTTGGCCTTGCCCAGGTTCAGGGCCGAGCCGACGGCATCGCGGAAAGGACCGTAGTAGGCGCTGGCGTACTTGGCCGAGTAGGCCATGATGCGCACATTCACATACCCGGCCACTTCCAGGGCTTCGCGGATTGCCTGGATGCGGCCGTCCATCATGTCGGACGGCGCCACCACCTGCGCGCCGGCCTCGGCGTGGGACAGCGCTTGCCTGACCAGCGCATCGACGGTGACGTCGTTCTGCACGTAGCCATCTTCATCGAGAATGCCGTCCTGGCCGTGGGTGGTAAAGGGGTCCAGGGCAACGTCAGTGATCACGCCCAGCTCGGGGAAACGCTCGCGCAGGGCACGGGTCGCGCGTTGGGCGATGCCCTCCGGGTTCCAGGCTTCGGCGGCGTCCAGGGACTTGAGTTCAGCTGGCGTGACCGGAAACAGCGCCAACGCCGGAATTCCCAGCTCGACCCACTCGGCCGCCGCTTCGAGCAGCAGGTCGATGGTCAAGCGTTCCACGCCGGGCATCGAAGCCACCGCTTCACGACGATTCTCCCCGTCCAGCACGAACACTGGCAGGATCAGGTCGTTGGTCGTCAGGACGTTTTCACGCACCAGCCGACGAGAGAATTCATCGCGACGGTTGCGACGCAGACGGGTAGCGGGAAACAGACGATTGGCAGGGGTAAAGCTCACGGCAGACTCCTGAGCCCGCAGACGGGCGAGCGTGACAGTTATAAGCGGCCATTATGACGAACGTATGACAGTTGTGCGTAGGCGTGACCTGTAGTCGCAGTCATTGTCTTCTGTAGGAAATGTTAACGTCGAGACACATTTCGATACTTTCCTGAATGTGCCTGAAGGGTTAGGCTGCGCGTTCATTTCGCCAGCACCCAGACAATGCTCCAACAATTTCTGCATGACTTCGGCTACTTTGCCCTCTTTATCGGGACGTTCTTCGAAGGCGAAACCATCCTCGTGCTCGCAGGTTTCCTGGCGTTCCGTGGCTACATGGACATCAACCTGGTGGTGGTCGTGGCGTTTTGCGGCAGCTACGCGGGCGATCAGCTGTGGTATTTCCTCGGGCGCAAGCACGGACGCAAGCTATTGGCGCGCAAGCCGCGCTGGCAGTTGATGGGCGATCGGGCGCTGGAGCACATCCGCAAGCATCCGGACATCTGGGTGCTGAGCTTTCGCTTCGTCTACGGCCTGCGCACGGTGATGCCGGTGGCCATCGGCCTGTCGGGCTATCCGCCTGGCCGCTACTTGCTGCTCAACGGTATCGGCGCGGCGATCTGGGCCACGGCGCTGGCCGCCGCCGCGTACCACTTCGGCGCGGTGCTCGAAGGCATGCTGGGCAGCATCAAGAAATACGAATTGTGGGTGCTCGGTGCCCTGCTGTTGCTGGGCTTGGGCTTGTGGCTGCGTCGGCGCATCAAGAATGCGCGACTGGCCAGGAAGGTCCTTGAAGCCGAGCGCCAGGAACAGAGCCGGTCCGGCACACCTACGACGCCAAACGAGTAAACCGGCTGCGGCAGCAATACAGCCCGATACCGCTGAGCAGGCAATAGCAGGACACCCCCACCCAGGCCAGCGGACTGCCCGGCCAAAGCCCGGTCATCGGTGCCAGCCACACCAGTGGCAGGCTCGAAGCCAGCCGCAGCAGTTCCAGCTTCAGCGCCCAAGGGCGATTCTCCAGGGCCACGCCCAACACGAACAGACCGAACGCCACCGCGCCCCCACCCAGTATCAGGGCGGCGGCCGGCAGGCGGTGTTCAAGGTTCATCAAATAGCTGCCCAAGGCAATGTAGACGCAGAACTGCAGCGCCACATATCCCTGCTGGCGGCTTTCCAGCGGCACCTCGAACTTGCGGAACTGGCCCAGGTCCGGCTTGTTCAGCGGATACTTGGCCGCGACATCCGCCGGCCGCCAACCGGTGGGCATGAACCAGATCCGCAGCTTGTCCCGCCAGCGCCCGGCCCGCCGCGCATCAGCCCACAATTGCGCATAAAACTGCAGGTTGGCCCACAACGGATTCCAGCTCGCCAGCGGCGTGGTCACGCCAAAGATCACCGGTTCCCGATCATCCTCTTCCTGGAAGCTGCCAAACAGACGGTCCCAAATAATGAACACCCCGCCGTAGTTGCGATCCATGTAGAGAGGGTTCTGTGCATGGTGGGCACGATGATTCGACGGCGTGACGAAGAACCACTCCAGCCAGCCGAGCTTGGGAATGTGCTGGGTGTGGACCCAGAACTGGTACAGCAGATTCAGCGCCGCGACGCTGATGAACATCACCAGCGGCACGCCCAGGACCGCCAGCGGCAGATAGAAAATCCAGCTCAGCAGGAAACCGGTGCTGGTCTGTCGCAGCGCGGTGGAGAGGTTGTAGTCCTCGCTCTGGTGATGCACCGAATGAGCCGCCCAGAGAATATTACGCTCGTGCCCCATGCGGTGCAGCCAGTAATAACAGAAGTCGTAGAACACGAAGGCGAACACCCAGGTCCAGGCTTTATCGGCAGGCAGCTCGATAATTGCCAAGTGTTCCAACGCAAAAGCGTACGTCACCAGTCCACCGCCTTTGGTCATCAGCCCCGTCGTGGTCGACAGCACCCCGGTACTCAAGCTGTTGATCGCATCCGCCAGGCGATAGTGGCTCACGCCACGCCAGTGATCGGCGAGCAATTCGACGGCAATCAGCACGAAGAAAAACGGCACGGCATACAGGATGAAGTTCATGACGCGACCTGGGCAGGCAAGGCGGGAGAAGTCGGCAGATTAGGTGTAGCCGCCAGATCCCCCTATGGCAACGAGTGACAAATTAGTAGACATTTAACGCCATGAATCTGGAGAAAAGCCCATGAGCAAAAAAGTTGCAGTGATCCTTTCCGGCTGTGGCGTGTATGACGGCGCAGAGATCCACGAAAGCGTGATCACGCTGTTGCGTCTCGACCAGCGCGGCGCGCAGGTCCAATGCTTTGCGCCAAACGTTGCCCAATTGCATGTCATCAACCATCTGACCGGCGAAGAAATGCCCGAAAGCCGCAACGTGCTGGTGGAATCCGCGCGCATCGCCCGAGGCGATGTGAAAGACCTGCGCGAGGCCAAGGCCGAGGACTTTGACGCGCTGATCGTGCCCGGCGGTTTCGGATCGGCAAAAAATCTGTCCAATTTCGCTGTCGAGGGTGCCGGCTGTACCGTCCAGCCGGAAGTCCTGGCGTTGACCGAGGCCTTTGCCGAGGCTGGGAAACCGGTAGGACTGATGTGCATCTCCCCCGCCCTGGCGGCGAAGATCTATGGCCCGGGAGTGAACTGCACCATCGGCACAGATGCCGACACGGCCGCTGCCGTGACCAAGATGGGCGGAAATCATGAGGAATGCCTGGTCACCGATATCGTCGAGGACACCGCGCGCAAACTGGTCAGCACACCCGCCTACATGCTGGCCAAGAACATCAGTGAAGCGGCGTCGGGCATCAACAAGCTGGTGGACCGGGTGTTGGAGTTGACGCACGAGAACGATGCCTGACTCGCCTACCCCTTTCCTGTGGGACCTGTGGGACCTGTGGGAGCGAGCTTGCTCGCGATAGCGGTGTGTCAAGCGATGCATATGCAGCAGGACGGACGCAATCGCGAGCAAGCTCGCTCCCACAGGGGATCCATGAGAATCAGGACAAGCGAGCCAACCGCGTCAGGATCCGATCCAGCGCATTGGCAAACCCTTGCTTGTCCCGCTCGCTGTACGCCGCCGGCCCGCCGCCCATATGGCCCTGCTCACGCAAGTCGGTGAACAAATTGCGCACCGCCAGTCGATCGCCCATGTTCTGCGCGTCGAACTCCTTGCCCCTGGGGTCCAGGGCGGCGACACCCTTCTTCACCAGGCGATCGGCCAGTGGCACGTCGCTGCAAATGACCAACTCACCGGGCACGGCATGTTCCACCAGGTAATCATCCGCCGCATCAGGACCGCTCGGCACCACGATCAGCTTCACCAGGGCCAGGCCCGGCTTGATCTGCGGTTGCCCGGCCACCAGCACCACTTCGAACTGGCGCTTCAAGGCGAACTTGACCACCAGTTCCTTCGCCGCCTTGGGGCAGGCGTCTGCATCAATCCATACGCGCATCAGGGTTGTTCCTCTTTGAAAGCTTCGCGAGCGGGCTCGCTCCCACAATAGACAGCCTACCTCCTGTGGGATCGAGCCTGCTCGCGAAAGGGCTTCAGGAAACCTGGACCCGACGTTTCTCTACCACCCAGCTGCGTCCGTACAGCACAACGATCGCAGTGATCGCCAGCGCCTGGGCCGCCAGCGAATAAGCATCGGCATGAATGCCCAGCCAATCGAAGTCGAAGAACGCCACCGGCCGTGTGCCAAAGATGCCGGCTTCCTGCAATGCCTTCACGCCATGACCGGCGAATACCACCGACAGCGCACACAGCAACGCAGCGTTGATGCTGAAGAACAGCGCCAGCGGCAGTTTCGCCGAGCCGCGCAAGATCACCCAGGCCAACCCCACCAGCAACACCAGGGCCGACGCGCCGCCGGCCAGCACCGCGTTGTGCCCGGCGGGACCGGCCTGCAGCCATAGGGTCTCGTAGAACAGGATCACTTCGAACAGTTCGCGGTAGACCGAGAAAAACGCCAGGATCGCAAAACCGAAACGGCCACCACCGCCCACCAGGCTGCTCTTGATGTAATCCTGCCAGGCCGCTGCGTGACGTCGGTCGTGCATCCATACACCCAGCCACAGCACCATCACGCTGGCGAACAGCGCTGTCGCGCCCTCGAGCAATTCCCGCTGCGCGCCGCTGACATCAATCACATACGCGGCCACTCCCCACGTCGCCAGACCGGCAAGCAAAGCCAATCCCCAGCCGATGTTGACGCTGCGCACCGCCGATTGCTGGCCGGTGTTGCGCAAGAACGCCAGGATCGCCGCCAGGACCAGGATCGCTTCCAGG
The DNA here is from genome assembly GCF_052112105.1 of Pseudomonas sp. BP11-1-1. Lineage (NCBI taxonomy): Bacteria > Pseudomonadati > Pseudomonadota > Gammaproteobacteria > Pseudomonadales > Pseudomonadaceae > Pseudomonas > Pseudomonas sp. BP11-1-1. The sequence goes on along the minus strand of NZ_JAUTYU010000002.1, from coordinate 293,901 downwards.
CCTTCGCGCAGCAGAATCAGCAAGCCGGAGATATAGCTCAACGACCAACTCAAGCCATCGCCACCCAACAGGCCGGCGGATTCCTTCAATTTCGCCTTGGCCGCGTCCAGGCGTTGTTCGGCCTGCGCCACCGGTAGGCCGTCCTGCAGGGACTGACGGAACGCCATCAGGGCCTTTTCGGTGTCCTTGCGCACATTGGGGTCGACGTTATCGAGCGAGCTTTCCACCAGCTCGAAACCTTCCAGGTAGGCCGCTACCGAGAGGTCATAGGCTTGGTCATGATCGCCCGCACGGTACGCCGCGATGCTTTTATCCAATGTGGTGGCGGTGTAGTCGAGCAACTGCCCCGGCCCACGCTGCACTTGTGGCGGTTGGGCGCGTTGGGCACGGAACGTCGCCGCCGCGCCAGGACCTTGGGCAGCCAGGACTTCAGCCGGGGTCTGGCGAGCGAGATCGGCGAGGTTGTACGTCAGCTCGCCTTTAGCCGCGGCCGGATCAGCGCTGAAACTGGCAATGTAAGTGGCCAGGTCCCAGCGTTGCCGATCATCGAGTTGATCGGCGAACGCTGGCATGTCGGTGCCTTCAACGCCCATGCCCAAGGTGTTGTAGATCGCATAAAGACTGAGCCGATCAAGACGCTGGCCGTCACGCAGGTTCGACGGCGGCGGCTCCAGGCCGACGCCGGCCGGACCGTCACCGGCGCCGCTGTCCCCATGACAGACCGAGCAATTCTGCGCATACAGCGGCGCGCCGCGTGTCGGGTCCGGCGTAATGATCGGCGCCTGGCTGACTTCGTACGCTACCGCGAGCCTTGCGCCCAATTGCCGCGCCATGCGAGCCACGTCGCCGCCCTCCTGGCGCTCGGTAATCGCCTTGCGCAAGGTATCGATACCTTGGGCCAACTCAGCTTTTTCCGGCTTGGCTGGCAATTCGGCGATCAAGCCTTCCAAGACCCCGGTGAACTCCAATTGCTCGCGGTATTCGGAATCGTCTATGACCTTCCCCGCCTCGACAGTCGCCGGGTAATCCGCCCCGATGTAATCCAGCAGATGCAGCGCCTTGGGAGCGCCTTCGACGGTATCGGCCAGCAAGTCGGCGCTGCACAGCGCCAACAACGGCAGCGCTAGCCAGGCCAGGAAACGAAACGGGGCAGTCATGAATGACTCTCGATTGGAAATAAGAAGTAACACATTGTTCACTTCCAATGCGCTTGGCTCAAGTGCCTATGTGTTCAAGCAACGCTTTTTCATCGGATATTCACGCTTTGGAGGTGACATCACAAAAACATCATTTAGGGATTAAAAAGCCACTACTCCGACCGAAGCGCTGTTTATAATGCGCCGCCTTCTTATCAACAGACGGCATAAGCGCTCCTCGCTCCGAGGAACCGACGGCGCCCCCAAGGCCTGTCCGTGGATCGCCTCAGCCCGACCCGCACACCCAGGCTGCTATTCAGGGAAGAAATGTTCATGGCATCCCGTGCCGTTTTTTCGGTCGCCCTTGGTGCGATCACCTTGCTGTCCGGCTGTTCAGCCTTCCGCAACTACGACAGTGAGCTGGCCCAGACCAATCAGCAACTGGCCTCCGGCAACGTCGACGCCGCATTGACCCTGTTGGAAAAGAACAACGCCAGCCAGGACAAAGACCTGCTCTATTTCTTCGAAAAGGGTGAACTGTTGCGGGCCAAGGGTGATCTGTCCGGCAGCCAGACAGCCTGGACCAGCGCCGACCAACAGGTCGGACAATGGGAAGACGCGGTCAAGCTCGACACCGCCAAGTACCTCGCGCAGTTCGGCAGCTTCCTGGTCAACGACAAGGTCCGGCGCTACGAGGGCTATGACTACGAAAAGGTCATGCTCACTACGCAGATGGCCCTGAACCTGCTGGCCGTGAATGATTTCGACGGCGCGCGGACGCAAATCAAGAAGACCCACGAGCGCGAAGCGGTGATTGCCGACCTGCGCGACAAGGAATACCTCAAGCGCGAGGAAGACGCCGAGAAGCAAGGGGTCAAGACCGAATACAAGGACCTCAAGGGTTATCCGGTCGCCAGCCTGGACGCGCCGGAAGTGGTCAGCCTGAAGAACAGCTACCAGAGCGCGTTCAGCCACTACTTGGCGGGCTTCGTCTATGAAGCCTTGGGCGAGAAAGACCTGGCTGCGCCGGGTTATCGCAAAGCCGCCGAGCTGCGTCCCAACACCCCGCTGCTGGAGCAGGCCCTGCTCAATCTGGACAAGCCTGCCGCCAAGGGCGACGACAGCGATATCCTGATCGTGGTGCAGAGCGGCCTGGCGCCCTCCCGGGATTCGATCCGCATCCCGCTGCCCTTGCCCATCAGTGGCAACGTGGTGATCACGCCGCTGTCGTTCCCGCTGATCAAGCCGGACACCTCCACCGCGACCTTCGCCCAGATCGGCGTCGACGGCCGTCAACTGGACCTGACCCAGCTCAACAGCACCACCGCCATGTCCCGCCGCGCCCTGCGTGATGACATGCCGGGGATCATCCTGCGCACAACCGTGCGGGCGGTGAGCCGTGGCGTGGCGCAGAAACAGATCAACGAAACCAATCCCTTGGCCGGCCTGGCCGTGGGCATTACCTCGGCCGTGCTCGAAGGGGCCGACACCCGGACCTGGCGCACCTTGCCGGACTACACCCAAGTGGTGCGGCTGCGCCTGAAGAAAGGTGAGCACCAGGTCACCTTGCCAAGCGCAGTAGGCGGCTCGGTGGTGAAGGTCAAGGTCGATCAGCGTTATCAGGTCATCACCCTGCGAGCGGTGGGCAACCAGGTTTTCGCCGGCGGCCTGGCGGCCCAGGTCATCCCGAGCGCCAATCCCACCGCCATCGCCCTCAAGCAACCCTAAGAACGGAGTCTTGTTCACATGCGTTTAAAACTGATCGCCGTCGGCGCCCTGGCCTTGCTGGCCGGCTGCGCCACCCCACCGCCACCGGAGCCGGGCAGCGCCGCCAGCAAGGTCGTGGCGATGGGCAAGACCAAGAACATCGTGGTCGGCGCCATGCGCGTCGCCCGGGAAAACGGCTACCTGACCGTCAACGTGCAGTTGAGCAATACCAGCTTCAACAACAAGAACATGTACTACCGCTTTGCCTGGCTGGGGCCGGAAGGTTTTCCGATCGCAGAAGAGGAAAGCTGGAAAAGCCTGACGCTGTACGGCGAACAGACCCGCTTCCTGCCGGCCATCGCCCCAACGCCCAAGGCCGTGGATTTCCGCTTGGAAATCAATACCCCTTGAGATGCGAAAAACTGTGGGAGCGAGCTTGCTCGCGATAGCGTTCGTTCAGCCTGAATGGTTCGACTGGTACTGCGCCATCGCGAGCAAGCTCGCTCCCACAAAAGTTTGAGTGACGCCTTATCCTTTATTCAGTTTCGAGAGCCCACACATGTTCCTACGCATCTCCTCCCTCGCCCTCGCCGCCCTGCTCGTCAGCGGCTGCGCCAACAACTCGCCGGTACTGGGCAACAAGAACATCAGTTATGGCGACACCAAGGCCGTGGAAACCGTCACCAATGAATTCGGCTCCACCGACCTGCAGATGATCGCCGAGTCGATGACCCGCTCCCTCGCCCAATCCGGCGTCCTGCAGGGTCGCCCGGTGGTTCAGGTCTATGACGTGAAGAACAAGACCAGCGAATACATCGATACCCGGGAAATCACCACCAGCATCAAGACCCAGCTGATGAAGACCGGCGCGGCGCGTTTTGCCAGTGACAACAACGCCATGGACAGCCAGGTCGACCAGCTCAAGTTGCAGAACCAGAGCGGCTTGTACAAAAAGAGCACCGTGGCCAAGACCGGCAACATGATCGCGGCCAAATACCGCATCGAGGGCTCCATCAGCTCCATCGTCAAGCGCAGCGAAGACTACAAGGACGTCTTCTACAAATTCAGCCTGCAACTGATCGACGTCGAAAGCGGCCTGGCCGAATGGATGGACGAAAAAGAAATCCGCAAGACCACGGAGCGATAAGCCATGCGCACATGGATCGGCATGATGGCCCTGGCTTGCGCATTCACTGCGCAAGCGGCCCCAAGAGTCGCGGTGACTGACCTCGCCTATCAGGAGCGTGTGGAGGAGTACATCCACACGGTTTCGGCCCAGAACAATTTCCAGGCGAACGGATACGCCGCCAGCGCCTCGTCGAGCTACGACGAAATGGAGGCCACCAGCAGCTACATCGAACAGGGCGAGCTGCGCAAGTTCACCGGTGATATCAAGGGCGAGATCCTGCGCAGCGGGATGTTCCAGTTGGTGCAGGGCACGCCATATACCGCATCGTCGAAGGGCGACGTCTACGACGTGATCAAGCGGATCAAGGCGGGGAACTTCAAGGGCGCCGACTACGTGCTGTTCGGCACCGTGTCGGACATCGATTTCACCCGCGACATCAACGAGCTGGGCACTGCCGACAGCTACTCGGCGGTGCTTGCCCTGACGTTGGTGGCGGATTTCAGCCTGATCAATACCAAGACCTTTGAAATCACCTCGGCCTTTACCGCCATGGGCGAAGGCCAGGACACCAAGCTGATGAACCACCGGGACGTGCACATCAGCCTCAATCGTCCACGGGTCGTGCGCGAAGTTTCCAAGGCGCTGGGGGAAGACGTGGTGCAGCAGTTGAGCGAACAGCTCGGCGGCCCGATCCGTGAACAGGCCGGCGAACCTGTGCAGCGCAACAGCCTGCCGGGGGATACGGCGCCGGTGATCCTGCGCTGATCAACATCGTTGGGGGTGCTTTTTGTGGCGAGGGGATTCATCCCCGTTGGGGTGCGAAGCAGCCCCAGACATTCTGCGAGCGCTGCGCACTCGAACGGGGATGAATCCCCTCGCCACAGAAGCGTTCTGATACAGGCTTTGACTACACCGCAGCCTTGCGAATCGTCGCCAGCAAACCCGCCGCGCCAATGAACAGCCCGGCAAAGGTCCGGTTCATCCGCCGTTGCTGCTTAGGGGTACGCAACAGACGCAGCACCCTGGACGCCAGCCCGGTGTAGCCGGCCATGACAATCAGGTCGACGCAAACCATTGTCACGCCCAGGATCAGGTACTGCTTGACCAAGGGGGCGTGGGGATCGATGAATTGCGGCAACACGGCGAGCATGAACACCAGGGCCTTGGGGTTGCTGATGTTCACCAGGAAACCGCGGAACACCAGTGCCAGGGGCTTGCCGATGGGCCGAACGGCTGCATCGTCGCTGAGATCACCGGGGATCGCCCGCCATTGCTTGATACCCAGGTAGACCAGATAGGCCACGCCGAACCATTTGATGGCGTAAAACGCGGTGGCCGAAGCGGTGAGGATCGCGCCGACGCCTGCCGCGACGATCGCGATCTGCAACGCCAGGCCCAATTGCAGGCCCAAGGCATTCCAGTAGCCACGCCAGAAGCCGTACTGCAGGCCACTGGACATCGAGGCAATGGCCCCGGCGCCCGGCGAAAGACTGATAACCCAACAAGCGGCGAAGAACGCCAGCCACGTTTCTAGCAACATTGCACACCTCAGCTCGGATCCGTCGAAACGAATAAGCTAATGCGCCGCCGTTGGGATAACCACCGATTTTTTCGTGCACCAGCAAATAAGGCTATTCGACGAACCCGCCAACCGGAAACGCTTCGCTGCCGCGCCAACGGCGGACCGAGCGCTGGAAGAACAACGTATTGGGCACTTGCACCATTGAGCTTCCGGTCCCGAGCTCCTCGGGTTCGATCAACGTTGTGTAGAGCAGATTGATCGCCACCACCCGGCCCTTGATGCCTGGCTTGTCGGTGGCTTCCACCAGCTCGACCACGTCACCGAGGCGGAACGGCCCGACGGTGTAGATCAGAATGGCGCACAGCAGGTTCGACAACACGCTCCAGATGGCGAAGAAGGCCACCGCCGCCACGGCAACGAACCCCGACAGGGCCGTCCACAGAACCGTGGCCGAAACGCCCAGGCGCTCCAGTGCCACCAGCACGGCGCTGCCCATGATCAACCAGCGCAGCACACCGCGCAGGATGATGACCAACTGGGGCGGCAGCGGGTAGCGCTCACCCAGGCCCGTGAGCGCACGCGCCACGAAACGCTGGGCCACGTAACCTACCAGCAAGATCAGCAGGACTTGCACACCGAGCCAGATCGGCTCGATCCACATGACAGGTATGGGCAAGGACAACGCTTCCATCAGGACAGCGCCTCCAGCTCCGCTTGCAAGTTTTCCAGCAACTCCAGGGCCTGCATCCACGCCTCCTCAAGCTCCGCTTCCCGAACCTTCAGCCTGGCCTGCTCAGCCAGCAAGTCACGCAGCTCATCTTTGCGCGCTGCCTCGTAGAGACCACTGTCACCCAGGCTGGTTTCGATTTTCTGAAGTTTTTCATGGAGCTTGCCCAACTCGGCCTCGAGCTTGTCGGCCTCGCGCTTGTGTGGCGCCAGTTGCTGACGCAACGCCGCGGCGGCCTGACGCTGGGCTTTCTTGTCGGTCTTGTCCGGATTGACCGGCGTGGTGCTGACCGGTGCGTTGCGCTGGCGATAGTCCACCAGCCAGCGCGCATAGTCTTCAAGGTCACCGTCGAACTCTTCGACTTTACCGTCCGCGACCAGGAAGAAGTTGTCAGTGGTGCTCTTGAGCAAATGCCGGTCGTGGGACACCACCAGTACCGCACCGCTGAACTCCTGCAACGCCATGGTCAGCGCCAGGCGCATTTCCAGGTCCAGGTGGTTGGTCGGTTCGTCGAGCAGCAGCAGGTTCGGCCGGCCCCAGGCGATCAACGCCAGCGCCAGGCGAGCCTTTTCACCACCGGAGAAGTTCAGCACCGGTTCGTCGATACGCGCCCCGCGGAAATCAAAACCGCCGAGGAAATCCTTCAGCGTCTGCTCGCGCTCGGTCGGGGCCAGGCGCTGCAGGTGTAGCAATGGGCTGGCCTTGGCGTCGAGGGAATCCAACTGATGCTGGGCGAAATAGCCGACCACGGTGTTTTCACCGCGTGTCAGGCGCCCGGCCAAGGGCTCAAGCTCGCCTGACAGATTCTTGATCAAGGTCGATTTACCGGCACCGTTAGGCCCCAGCAGACCGATCCGCGCGCCGGGCGTCAGTTGCAACTTGACCTTCTCCAGCACGGTTTTGTCGCCATAGCCCAGTCGCGCATCGGACAGGTCGATCAGTGGGCTGGAAATCTTCGACGACTCGCGGAAGACAAAATCGAATGGCGAATCGACATGGGCCGCCGACAGCTCTTCCATCCGCTCCAGCGCCTTGATCCGGCTCTGCGCCTGGCGGGCTTTGGTGGCCTGGGCCTTGAAGCGAGCGATGTAGCTTTCCATGTGCGCGCGCTGCGCCTGCTGCTTCTCGTAGGCTTGTTGTTGCTGCGCCAGGCGCTCGGCCCGAGCCCGCTCGAAGGCACTGTAGCCGCCGCGATACAAGGTGAGCTTGCGCTGGTCGACATGGGCGACGTGATCGACCACGGCGTCGAGGAAATCTCGGTCGTGGGAGATCAGCAGCAGCGTGCCGGGATAGCCCTTGAGCCAGTCTTCGAGCCAGATAATGGCGTCGAGATCCAAGTGGTTGGTCGGTTCGTCGAGCAACAGCAAGTCCGACGGGCACATCAGGGCTTGCGCCAGGTTCAGGCGCATCCGCCAGCCGCCGGAGAAATCCCCGACCTGACGGTCCATCTGTTCGTTGGTGAAGCCCAGGCCGGCCAGCAATTTACGAGCGCGGGCGTCGGCGGTGTAACCGTCGGCACTGTCGAGCTCGGCGTGCAGGCGGGCTTGGGCGCCCCCATCATGCGCGGCTTCGGCTGCGGCCAGGTCACGCTGGACTTGACGCAGGCGCACGTCACCGTCAAGCACGTAATCCACCGCCAGGCGTTCGAGGGTATCGACCTCCTGGCGCATGTGGGCGATGCGCCAATCGGCCGGCAGGAAGCAATCGCCGGAGTCCGGGTGCAGCTCGCCACGCAGCAAGGCGAACAGGCTCGATTTGCCGGCGCCGTTGGCACCGATGAGGCCGGCTTTGTGGCCGGCGTGCAGGGTCAGCTCGGCGTCTTCTAGCAGACGTTGCGGGCCACGCTGTAAAGTCAGGTTCTGAAGTCGAATCATAATGGCGGCGGAGTCTACCAGCTTCGCTCGCAACTGGCGCGAGTAGCACGATGTCCTCTGATCTGTGGAGCTTTTCCCTCGACCTCTACGCCAAGCCTGGCGTGGAGCCCGCATGCCTGGCGCTACAGGCAGCCGGCGCAAATGTCTGCCTGCTGCTCTGCGGGCTATGGCTGGAACAGCGTGGCGTGACGTTCGATGAACAGCGGCTGGAGCAACTTCGGAACCTGGCGGAACCGTGGGATGAACAGGTTGTACAGCCATTGCGGGCGCTGCGCATTCAATGGAAAGAGGCTGCCCTGGAGGATGCAAGGCTCAATGGCCTGCGCGAGCAGATCAAGCGACTGGAGCTGGAAGCCGAGCGGCAACTACTCGAGCAATTGGAGACAGTGACCAAGGACTGGCCGAAGGAACGACAAGCGGGCGCGGGTCAATGGTTGCAAAGCGTGGCGGGAAACGCCGGCCGCCTTCACCACGACGCGCTGCATCAGCTGCGCGTCGCGGTGTCCGACACTTAGGAAGCGCGGGGTGGAGTGCTGCCCGATGCCGCGGTAACGCTCGGATTCACAGCCGGTGCCGGCGTGCTGGCCGTTGGCGCGGGAGTCGCCGTAGGCGCAGGCGCTGGCGCTGGCGCGGCAGGCTTGGCAACCGGAGCAGTCGCTGGTTTTGCAGCGGCAGGCTTTTTCACGGCAGGCTTGGTCGCTGCTGGTTTTGTGGTGGGTTTGGCAGCGGCCGGCTTGGCCGTTACTGGTTTGGCCGCCGCAGGTTTCACTGCTGCTGGTTTGGCTGCTGCTGGTTTCGCAGCAGGTTTCGCCGCAACCTTGGCAGGCGCTTTGGCTGCAGCTGGCTTGGCTGCCGATTTCGCTGCAGGCTTGGTCGCTGGTTTGGCCGCAGCGGTTTTTGCCGCAGTTGACTTGGCTGCTGCAGGCTTCGCAGCAACTGGTTTGGCAACGGCTTTAGTGGCAGGTTTGGCAGCGGCGGTCTTCGTCGCGACGGGCTTGGCAGCAGCGGTTTTGGCGGCTGGCTTGGCGGCGACTTTTGCAGCGGGTTTGGCGACAGCAGGTTTCGCAGCCGTGGCTTTCGCAGCAGGCTTGGCCGCCGTCTTGACGGCCGGCTTGCTCGCCGCTGGTTTTACTGCACTGGCAGCAACCGGTTTTTTAACAGCAGGTTTGGCAGCTGGCTTGCTGGCAGCTTTTGCCCCAGCCTTGGCGGCTGGCTTGACGGGCGCCTTGGCTGGCGTTTTTGCAGCGGCAGGTTTAGCCACGGGTTTCTTGGCCGATACAGCGGCAGGCTTCGCAGCACGAAGGCTCAGTGCCTTGCCTACGGCTTCCTGGACGCGACCGACACCCTGGGCCAGTTTCAGGCTTTCCTGTGCGTCACGCTTGAGCTGCAGGATGTAGGCGCGGGTTTCGGACTGACGATCCTTCAGGGAGTCGAGCAGGTCTTCAAGTTCTTTCACGGCGTCTTTTGCCTTGGCTTGTGCCTTGGCCTTGCCAGCGGTTGCCGCGTCTTGCAGTTTGGTGCGCGACTTGTGCAGTTTTTCCTGCGCCTTGCCGCGTTGTTTTTCCAGCTTGGCGAGCAATTTTTCAGCATCAGCCAGAGCTTGGGAGCAGGCATTTTCCAGATGCTCGAGCAAGCTGCCCGACAGTTGTTGGAGCAAGTGCAACGGAGTGTTTACAGGCTTCTTGGTGGCCGACATGGTTTACCTCCTGACTGACGTGAGTGCGGCTCATACTAGACCTCTGCTGCAACCGCCGCTAGGGCATGTTGACACTACACAAGGCGTTGCGTTGCAAGTCGCAAAAAATCTTCTGCGGCATTGCCACGGCCATGCGCTTGCACAGATATCGACACTGGCATAATCCCTCGAATCGAGGCCGGAGTAAGCACACATGTCGCGTCACCTTTTTCTACTCTTTTGCTTGGTCTTCCCTATGGCGCAGGCCGCGGAGAAAACCAACGCAAACGATGCCCACGACTTGGCCTACAGCCTCGGCGCGAGCCTTGGCGAACGCTTGCGCCAAGACGTGCCCGACTTGCAGATACACGCCTTGGTCGAAGGCCTGCAACAGGCCTATCTCGGTAAGCCGCTGGCCCTGAAGGACGAGCGCATCGAACAGATCCTGGCCGAACACCAGGCGCAACTGACCGCGCAATCGGCATCACCCGAGACCCAAGTGGCGTTGAAGACCGAGCAGAAATTTCTCAACGATGAAAAAAGCCGGCCGGGTGTGCAACAACTGCCGGATGGGATCCTGCTGACCGAACTCAAGCCCGGCAACGGCAGCAAAGCCGGCCCTCACGGCAAGGTCCAGGTGCTGTATGTCGGTCGGTTGCCGGACGGCACGGTATTCGACTCCAACCATCAAGCGCAGTGGTTCAACCTCGATAGCGTGATCGACGGCTGGCGCAGTGCGTTGCCGCAGATGCCGGTGGGTGCGAAATGGCGGTTGGTGATTCCGTCGGCGCTGGCCTACGGTGCCGAAGGTGCAGGGGATGTGATTCCGCCTTTCACGCCACTGGTGTTTGAAATCGAATTGCTCGGCGCGACGACCTGAAGCAAAAAAAAACGGTGCGCAATGCGCACCGTTTTTCGTTTACCGCGAATCCCTCAAGCCTGGACCGCAGCCTCTTCCTTATGGGCGTTGTGCAACACTTCGATCAGGCAGTCTTCCAGCTCGAAACGCTCGTGGAGCAAGCCACCCAGCTCCTTGAATTTTTCCGCCACGCATTTGCCTTCGTCGCAGAGATCATTGAAGGCCAGCAATTTTTCGGTGATGACGTCGATGCGCGGATAAATCGTGTCGGCCAACTCCAGGCCACGCTTGTCGTTGAAGGCCTTGGCCTCGCCCGTCAGTTGTTCGTATATCTCGAAATGACCGGCAGACACATAGTCGACCAGCACACCGCAGAAATCCTGCAAGGGTTTGCGGCTTTCGCTCAGGGCTTCAGGCTTGGCGCCGAGAGCATCATAGGCCCGAACCAGTTCGTGACGCTCCTGCAACCAGCGGTCGATCAGCAGATGCACCCCACCCCAGCGTTCCTGAGCATTCTGACAACTTTCGAGCATGGTGATTTCTTCCCTTCTGAGTCATGCCCCTCGCAGCCTGAAACACACCTGGATGACCAGGAACACGCCAGGTACAACATGATCGAGTGGCACAATTCCAATGATACGTGCGGGCCAGATTATGCCCGCACGACAACCGCTTCAAGGTACGCAGGAGATAAAGTTCATACAAGTGTTTAATCCAGCACCCTGACCAACTGCGACGTCTGGTCGCTGAAAGGGCGGACCAGGGCATCCCAGGCCAGGCGCAACAGCAGGTAGGCCATCGAAATGGCCAGGACAAGAAAAAACAGCAGGCTCCACTCGGGCAGGCTCAGATCGAATAACGTCCAAGTGACACTTGTGCAGTCGATAGCGCCCTCAAGCACATGGCTCATCGCATGCCACCACGAATCCGCTCCCTTCAACCGGGCAACGCAGTCAGGCAAACCCTCAACCGAAGCGCTCTGCACCAAGACCTGACGCCACGCCAGCATCAACCCTGCGGACGCGAATACCACCCCTGCGGTGGCATAGACAACACTGCCCTTTCGGCCAGGACCGTGCACGCAAGCCCCAAGGCAATTCACCAGGAAAATCGTCAGGCATAACCGCTGCAAAATGCACAAGCTGCACGGGGTCAGGCCGACCGCATATTCCAGGTAACTGGCGATACCCAGAGCCAGGGCTGCGGCAATGGAAGCCATGAGAAACAAGAAGCGTGAGCTGGCCAAAGACATGGCGGTTCCGTAACAGAAGAGACAAGCTGTTACGGTAGAGGAAAGCCGTCGGGCCTTTCAAGGCAGGCCCGTGCGGACACTTCACCAAAGGTGTAGGGAATTCCCGACAGACACAACGGGACTTGGCGCAGTTAGCTGTAGGACTTTACCGAAGGCAGCACAATACCGTCGCTACAGCGACTAGATTGCTGCTTAAACGACCTGCGCCGGAACTGGCAGGGGTGCTGCAAGCAAACGCTCGTCCAACAACCCCAACCCCTCCTGGAAGAGCTGGTTGCTACGCTCCGCATCCCCCAGTTGCGCCAGCAACCGCGCAAGCTCGGCGCAAGCCTCGGGGTTGCGCTGGGCCCGCAAGCTGCTTTCAAGATAATCCCGGGCCTTGCCCCACAAACTGTTTTGCAGGCACAGGCGCCCCAGCGTCAACAGCAGGCTTGGGTCCGTCGGATGGTCCTTGAGCCAGCCCTCTGCCGCCTGCAATTGACGGGTTGGATCCGCACCGCGAACCAAGCCGTACAGGCGTGCCAGGTGACTGTCGTACTGGCGCTTGAGGGCGGTGCGCAACACGTCTTCCGCTTCTACTTGGGCGCCCAACTGCCGGAGCTGTTCGGCATAGGCCAACACCAGTGCCGGCTCCTGGCGTTGTGCGGAACTCAATTGTTGCCAGGCGCGGTTGAGCGACTGCAAGCCGACGCTCCCATCGGCTTCGCGGTGTGCCGCCAGGGTGAGGTTTTCGCCCCAGGCACGACGCTCCAGCTCGGCCAGTTCGGCGGCGGGCAGCACCTTGTCCTTGCGCAGCTCAGGCAACAGCCTGATCACCGCCGACCAGTCACCGCGCTGTTGGTGCAAACGCTGCAACTGACGCAGGACCTGCACGTTATGCGGATGGCGATCATGCATGGCTTGCAGCGTATCCAGGGCACCGTCGGTGTCGCCCCGGTCCGTCTGCAACTGAGCGTGTGTCAGCGCGATGGCCAGTTCCGCCTGGGGCTGACGCTCCAGGGCTCGCTCCAGCAAACTGTCGCTTTGCTCATAAAGACCTTGTTCGTTGGCCGCACGGGCGGCACCGAGGTAATACAACAAGGGTTGGCGCTCGGCTTCGGCCGCACGGTGCAGGTGCCGCTGGGCGCTGGCCCAGCGACCTTCAGCCAGGTCCAACTGGCCGTGCTCGATGGCGACTTGCACGCGACGACTGCGGTTGCGGCGCGACCACGGATTGACCACGCCAGTGGACGTGGTGACCAGCCCGATCAAGGCGCTCACGCCCCGCCATACCAGCCAGAGCACAGCCAGCAATGCGAGGGTGACCCAGAGACCGGCTTCGTAACGAAAGTTCTTGTACGCCACGAGCACGTAACCCGAATGCTCGGCAATCGCCACGCCCAGCACGGCGGCGACAGCGATGACCACGAACAGAATCACGTAGAGGCGTTTCATGGCGTGGTCTCCTGCCCGCCAGCCTTGGGCATCGGCTTGACGGAATCTTCGGCATTCACGTTGCGACGTTCAAGGTAGGCCTGGACCGCGCTCAACGTGCCGGTCAGGTCCGGCGTGACTACAGTGACCGGCGACTTGCTCAGCTCGACGACGCGCTCGAGCATGATCCTGCTTTGCGGGTTGTCCTGGTTGAAGTTGTTCTTGAGCACATCCCGCGCTTCGGCCAACGCCTGGGTGTAGACCGGCGCCTGGCCGTTGAGAGCGGCCCATTGCGCCTGCTCCAGCGCCAGGCTCAAGGCCAGGCGCACCTGCATCAAGCTCTGCCCGGCCAGGAGTGGGCGAACGTTTTCATCGGCATTGAAATCGATGCGGATGTAGCGGGAGATCTGATCCCACCACTGCGCCCAACGGCTGGCACCATCGCCATCGGCGGTCAGGCCCAACAGGGATTCACCGCGATCCTTGTACTCGGGCGCCACTTCTGAAAGCTGCAGTACCTGGTCGCGCAAGGCACCCAACTGGAGGAACAGGCCGGTGCGATCCGGTTGTTCGGTGCTGCGCAGCGCGGCGAGAGTCCTGGCCAGTTGCTCGCGTGCGGCGAACGATCCCGGATCGTTTTGCTCGCGCAGGATTTCATCCGCGCCCTGCACCAATGCCTGGGCGCTGCTGATGTCTTGCAGGGCGGAAAGGCGCAGGCTGGCGAGGCGCAACAAGTGTTCGGCTTCAGCCAGGCGCCAATCCTTGCGGCTGGCACCGAGCACGGTTTCCAGGCGCTGGTTCAAGCGCTGCTGATCGCCCTGCAACTGCGCGACCTGGCGGCGCCGCTCTTCCAATTCTTCAGCCGGGGGCAACTGCTCCAGGCGCTCACTCAGGCGTTGCTCATTGAGCTTGAGGCTCTGGGCCTGGTCATTGAGCGTCTGGACCTGGGCAGACTGCTGCTGGGTGTTGGCTTGCAAGTGGCGCACTTGCCACACGCCCCAGCCACCCACCGCCACGCCGGCGGCGCCCAACAACAGCGCGACAATCGCCAGTCCGTTGCCGCGACGCGGCGCAATCGGCGCCTTGGCGTCGAGCGGAGCATCGAGCGCTGGCTGATCTTGATCTTTTGGCAAGGCTGTTTCGCTCACGTGTCCATCCTTTGCATTAGAAAACGGCACGGATTGTTCCCGTAACGCCGCCAGCAAAGCCGCGGCGCTGGCGCCACGGCAATCCACAACTGTCCGAGCCCCGGCGGCACGCGCCATCTCGGCGACCCTGGGGCTTGGCACGAACAACGGTAGCCGCGCCAGGGCGGGCCACGCTTCACCGGCCAACCGGTGCAGATGCTCGAAGCTCTGCCCACTGCTGACCACCAGGGCGTTCAAGCGTTCCGCTTCAACCTTCGCCGGCAAAGCGTCCTGGCCATATTGCGGCAGGCCGCGCCGGTACAGCTCCAGGTAATCGACACTAGCACCTTGCTCGCGCAAACGCTCTGCCAGCAAACCGCGCCCGCCTTCACCGCGCACGATCAAGACGCGTGGGTCAGGTCGGTCGATAGCCTGTCGCAACGCCGCAAGCTCAAGCAAGGCCTCGCTGTCGTCGCCATTATCGGGATAAGACACGCCAAGGCCGGCGTCGGCAAGAATCTGGCCGGTCGCAGCCCCCACGCTGAACCATGGTTGGTCCGGGGGGTGTGGCCAATATTGGCGCAGCAGTTCCACGCACAACCGTGCAGCGGGTTTGCTGACCACGATCACGGCACAATATTGATCCAAGGCCTGGAGGGTCGCCTGCCCTGGCGCTGAAAGGGGAATCGGCTCGATATCCAGCAATGGCAGGCTGCTGCTGTAGACACCGGCATCCGCCAGGACAGCCGCCAGCGCGCGCGACTCGTCCGCTGGACGGGTAAGCAGCAGGCGCCAACCTGTCACGCGGGGCCTGCCTCGCCGTAGACTTTTTTGAGGATGTCGTCAGCGCCTTGGCTCAGCAGGTCTTCGGCGACCCGCACACCCAGCGCCTCGGCATCGCGCCACGGTGCCCGGGCTTCAGCGCTGAGCAGCGTGCCGCCGCTCGGATCGCCGACCAGGCCACGCAACCAGACTTGCTCGCCCTCGAGCACGGCATAGCAGGCGATCGGCACTTGGCAGCCGCCATTCAGATGTTTGTTGAGAGCACGTTCGGCGAACACACGGATGGCGGTGTCTTCGTGGTGCAAAGGCGCCAGCAAGGCATGGATTTCGTCATCGGCGCTGCGGCACTCGATCCCTACCGCACCCTGCCCGCCAGCCGGCAGGCTGTCGTCGACACTGATGGCCGAGGTGATGCGGTCTTCGAAACCCAAACGGATCAAGCCAGCGGCGGCGAGGATGATCGCGTCGTACTCGCCGGCATCGAGCTTCGCCAGGCGGGTGTTGACGTTGCCGCGCAGGAAACGGATCTGCAGATCGGGACGACGGGTCAGCAGCTGAGCCTGGCGACGCAGGCTGGAAGTACCCACCACACTCCCGGCGGGCAATGCATCAAGGCTGGCATAGGTATTGGAGACGAACGCATCGCGCGGGTCTTCCCGTTCGCAGATACAGAAAAGACCCAGGCCCCGGGGGAAATCCATGGGCACGTCCTTCATCGAATGCACGGCGATATCGGCTTCGTTGTCCAGCAAGGCAGTTTCCAGTTCCTTGACGAACAGGCCCTTGCCCCCGATCTTCGACAGTGGCGAATCCAGCAGCTTGTCCCCGCGGCTGACCATCGGCACCAGCGTCACGATCAAACCGGGATGGGCCGCTTCCAGGCGGGCTTTGACGTATTCGGCCTGCCAGAGGGCCAAGGCGCTTTTACGGGTGGCGATGCGGATCTCGCGAGGGGACATGGATCAATCCGTACTTAAAAGATACGGCAGATAATAACAGCTCAGCCAAATCCGCTTTGATTTGAATCACGACCCCGAGGCCTCCCTGGCCGCCAATCCTGGAAACAGAACCCATCGAGGCGTCGTGCTAAAGCTGCTGCATCATCTTGCGCACACCCGCGACATGCCGCCGGCTGACAATCAGTGCATCGCCGTTAAGCCCTTTGAGGTACAACTGGAAATGCCCATGGGGCGTGCGCTGCAACCGCTCGATGCGTTCACGCGCCACCAACGCGTTGCGGTGAATGCGCACGAACCGCTCGCCGAACTCGTCCTCGAGGGCCTTGAGTGGCTCGTCCAGCAGCACTTCGCCGCTTTCGTGGCGCAACGTCACGTATTTATGATCCGCAATGAAATAGACCACCTGGTTCAACGGGATCAGTTCGATCCCCTTGCGCGTCCGCGCACTGATATGGCTGCGAGGACCGCTGCCACTTTCGGCGGCAGGACGGGTCAGCGCCGCCAGTTGTGTGCGGTTCGGCCGCTCTGCCTTGCGCAGCGCCTCTTCCAGCGCCTCAACGGAAACAGGCTTGATCAGGTAGCCCACGGCGCCGGCCTGCAATACCTCGGGGGGAAAGTCATCCCGAGTGGTGCAGAACACCACCGCGGGCGGGGACTCGCGCTCGCACAGCTTCGCCGCGACCTGCAAGCCGTCCAGGCCAGGCATGCGAATGTCGAGCAGCACGATATCCGGCTTGTGGCTGTCGATAAGGGCCAATGCCTCTTCGCCATTGGTGGCGCTCGGCTCCAGGACACTGTAACCCTCGAGTTCACCGAGCAATCGGCTCAGGCGCTCGCGGGCCAGTGGTTCGTCGTCAACGATCAGGACATTCATATTGCGCTGGATTCCTGCGTGAGTCTCGCACAAGGATAGCGTAGACAGGGGAAGTGACATCCGTCACCGCGATCCACGCTAAGACTCGTCCGAGGGCCAAAAAGTGCCGCGAGGCGGTTGCCTATCTTTACCAGCGCTTGCCGACCGATGCTCGAGGCCTGTTGTCGCACAGCGTCGCCACAGGGTTTGTTAACAATCGATTTGACCAATATGCACACCCCCTTGCTTGGTGCATCCGATGCGTCCAAGTGAAAAAGCAAAGCCTTACCGTCCACTGTAGACGGTTGCCGCGACGATATTGCTCAATCGAAAAATATCGTTGCGCGAAAAACCCTTTGGATCCGTTGGCGTTCGCTGCGAAAAACCTGGCGACCACTGCCAGCGCCAGCCCCGGCAACCCTGCTATCATCCGCCACAGCCTTCAACCGCTACTTTTTTCCAGCCGATCACGAGCGAATTCATGAGCACTGACAAGACCAATCAGTCCTGGGGCGGCCGCTTCAGTGAACCCGTCGACGCCTTCGTCGCCCGCTTCACCGCCTCCGTCAACTTCGACCAGCGCCTGTATCGCCACGACATCATGGGCTCGATCGCCCACGCCACCATGCTGGCCAAGGTCGGCGTGCTGACCGATGCCGAGCGCGACAGCATCATCAATGGCCTGAAGACCATCCAGGGCGAGATCGAGTCCGGCCAGTTCGACTGGCGTGTCGATCTGGAAGACGTGCACATGAACATCGAGGCGCGCCTGACCGATCGCATCGGCGTGACCGGCAAGAAGCTGCACACCGGCCGCAGCCGCAACGACCAGGTCGCCACCGACATCCGCTTGTGGCTGCGCGATGAAATCGACCTGATCCTGGCCGAGATCACCCGCCTGCAAAAAGGCCTGCTGGAACAAGCCGAGCGCGAGGCCGAGAGCATCATGCCCGGCTTCACGCACCTGCAAACCGCGCAACCTGTAACGTTTGGGCATCACATGCTGGCCTGGTTCGAGATGCTCAGCCGCGACTACGAGCGCCTGGTCGATTGCCGCAAGCGCACCAACCGCATGCCCCTGGGCAGCGCCGCGCTGGCCGGCACCACCTACCCGATCGACCGAGAGTACACCGCGCAACTGCTGGGCTTCGATGCCGTCGGCGGGAACTCGCTGGATAACGTCTCGGACCGCGATTTCGCCATCGAATTCTGCGCCGCCGCGAGCATTGCCATGATGCACCTGTCGCGCTTCTCCGAAGAACTGGTGCTGTGGACCAGTGCGCAATTCCAATTCATCGATCTGCCCGACCGCTTCTGCACCGGCAGCTCGATCATGCCGCAAAAGAAAAACCCTGACGTACCGGAACTGGTACGGGGCAAGAGCGGCCGGGTATTCGGTGCGCTGATGGGCCTGTTGACCCTGATGAAAGGCCAGCCACTGGCCTATAACAAGGATAACCAGGAAGACAAGGAACCGCTGTTCGACGCGGCCGACACCTTGCGCGATTCGCTGCGGGCTTTCGCCGACATGATCCCGGCCATCAGGCCCAAGCATGCGGTCATGCGCGAAGCGGCCCTGCGCGGCTTCTCCACCGCTACCGACCTGGCCGACTACCTCGTGCGCCGTGGCTTGCCGTTCCGTGATTGCCACGAAATCGTTGGCCATGCGGTGAAGTACGGCGTGGACACTGGCAAGGACCTGGCGGAAATGAGCCTGGACGAACTGCGCCAGTTCAGCGACCAGATCGAGCAGGACGTGTTTGCGGTGCTGACCCTGGAAGGTTCGGTCAATGCCCGTGACCACGTTGGCGGAACGGCGCCGGCGCAGGTCAAGGCAGCCGTGGTGCGAGGCCAGGCTCTGCTCGCCAGCCGCTAACAGCTCAAAGCCAAAAGCATCGCGAGCAAGCTCGCTCCCACAGTAGATCTTCGGTAGACGCATAATTGCGAACATTGGAGATCCAACTGTGGGAGCGAGCTTGCTCGCGATAGCGCCCTTCAGAGCAGCAAAAGTATCACTTCTTGGCGGAGATCCTTGCCAAAAACGCCGGCATCTCTGCCTCCCTGTCCGCCGCTATCCGCTGCACGTGCGGGTTCTGCCCCATCCGTTCCATCAAGGCTTTCGCCTTTGGCATATCGGCCAGCAGGTCGATATCGAAGACTTTCTTGCCCACCTGCAAGACCAGCGACAGGCTGTAGTAGAAGTACAAGTCGGCAACGCTCAGGGTCTCACCCGCCACGTACGGCGCGAATTTTCCGTGCCGGCCGAGGGAAGCGAACCCCAGCAGCAATTCACCCTTGGCCTTCTCCTTGACCGCATCCGGCACCGGCATGCCGAAAAAAGCCTCGGCGTAGCAGACACGTCCAGGCAACTCGATGTACAGCTCGATTTCCCGGCACAAGGCCAACACCTGGGCCCGCTCGAACGGATCGGCGGGCAACAAGGCCTTGCCTGGCTGGGTTTGCTCGAGGTATTCGAGGATCACGCTGGTTTCGTTGATAAATCCCTGCTCGGTCTTCAGCACCGGCACTTTGCCGCGAGGGCTGATGGCCAGCGCTTCGGGAGTCTGGGCCCCCACGAACGGGACCTCTTCGAAGGGCAGCCCCTTCTCCAGCAGCGCCAGCTTGACCATGTTGTAATAATTGCTGACACAAAAACCATAAAGCTTAAGCATTCCATAGCCTCCAGGCCGTACGGGGGTTGGCAGCCTTGGGTTATAGCCCGCCGACGCATTTCGCGCCAGGCGCATCACCCCGCTGAATGCAGGTAAACTGGCGCCCTTTCCCAAAGGAGCCTGCCATGAGCGAGCCGACCGACATCGACAACGACGAGGAAGAATTCGTCGAGAACACGCTGATCCAGGCCATTGAAAACCAGATCGAAAGCGACAACCCGCCAGCGGCCAAGGCCACGTTCAACAAGCTGACCCTGGTGGGTTATGAGCGCGACGAGATCCTCAACCTGATGGCCCACGTGCTGGCGGTGGAAATCGACGCGATCCTGGAAGAAGACCGCCCGTTCAATACCGAGTGGTACGAAGCCGCGTTGCGCGCCCTGCCCGAGCTGCCGCCGGAAAAGAACTGAATCGACAAGCACAGCTGCTCTTTGTGGCGAGGGGATTTATCCCCGCTGGACTGCGCAGCAGGCCCAAAATGGTAATGAATCCATTTTTTAGGGCCGCTTCGCGCCCCAGCGGGGATAAATCCCCTCGCCACAAGGGACTTGCCTGGACTCGCTACAAAAAACAAAAAAAGCATGACACTGACACTGGACAGCTCGGCCAAGTGCGCTCACCTTAGTGACGCTGTCGTCCAAATTCCTAGAAAGTCTGGAGTCCTTATGTCGCTTACCCCTGAGCTGGTTGCCGAACTGGAAATCCTTGCACTCTTCAACCTGGACAGTTCCCAGGAAGGCCTGAAAATTCATCAGACCGCTGCCCCCAAAGCTATCGCCGCTGCCCAACGGCTGTTTGAAAAAGACTTGATAGACCAACCCGATGGCGGCTACCTGACCAGCCTGGGGCGTGATGCCGCGCAAAATGTGCAAACTGTCCTGACAATACTCCGCGCCGAAGAAACCGCCTGATCTCTCCCCGCCCACGGAAATCCCCTTCCTCGGGATTTCCGCAGGCGTACAGGCTTCTTGTGTAAAAATCCTGATTTCAAAATCATTTCCAGCTCAAGAATTCCAAGAGACGGGCGCTAACCTGCCATCACCTGTGTTGTTCCCCACGTTCGACGCCGCGAGCCGGTTTGAGCTGACATGACCCGCAATCACGAAATACGCCCCGATCTGGACGAGGGAATCGACCGCAAGGTCCTGAGCCAGTTGCGCGCGCGTTTTCTCAAGCTCAACTCCGTACGCATGGAGCGTGCCCTGGAAGGTCTGTCGACCCGCCAGCAAGGCGTGCTGACGCTGCTTCCCCTGTTTTTTCACGTCAACCATCCGCTGCTTCCCGGCTACGTCTCGGGGAGCACGCCCGCCGGGTTATCCAATTACGAACCCGACGCCAACGTCCTCGCCGAAGCCCAACGCCTGACCCGGTCGTTTTCCTACAAGCCGCGCCATGGCAGCAACCCACCACGGCCGATCCTTGGCCTGTTCCTGATGGGCAGCCTCGGCACCCTGGCCCAGGCCGACCAGAGCGATATGGACGTGTGGGTGTGCCACGGGCCGGACCTGAGCGACGATGAACTGGCCGAGCTGCGCAAGAAATGCCAGTTGCTGGAAATCTGGGCTGCGACCCAGGGCGCTGAAGCGCACTTTTTTCTCATCGACCCGGCGCGATTCGTCCGGGGCGAACGGGACAATCAGCTCAGCTCCGATGACTGTGGCACCACGCAACACTATTTGTTGTTGGACGAGTTCTACCGCACCGCGATCTGGCTGGCCGGGCGTACGCCGATCTGGTGGCTGGTGCCGGTCTACGAAGAAGAAAACTATGAGCAATACACCCATACGCTGATATCCAAGCGTTTCATTCGTGCAGACGAAACCCTGGACTTGGGACACCTGGCCTACATCCCGCCGGGAGAATTCATCGGCGCCGGGCTCTGGCAGTTGTTCAAGGGCATCGAATCTCCCTACAAGTCCGTGCTCAAGCTCCTGCTCACCGAGGTCTACGCCAGCGAACACCCAACGGTGCGCTGCCTGAGCCTGCGCTTCAAGCAGGCCGTATTCGCCAACCGCCTGGACTTGGACGAGCTGGATCCATACATGGTGGTTTATCGCCGGATCGAGGAATACCTCAACGCCCGTGGCGAACCCGAGCGCCTTGAGCTGATCCGGCGTGCGCTGTACCTCAAGGTCAATCGCAAGCTCACCGGCCCGGTTCGCAGCAGCGGCTGGCAGCGCAACCTGCTGGAACGCCTGGCCCGTGAGTGGGGCTGGGATCAACGTCAACTCGCCCTGCTGGACAGCCGCAGCCAATGGAAGGTGCGCCAGGTCAGCAATGAGCGGCGCGCGCTGGTCGGCGAGCTGACCTACAGCTATCGCTTCCTGACCCAGTTCGCCCGCACCGAAAAGACCGTCAGCCTGATCAACAAGCGCGACCTGAATGTCCTCGGTCGTCGGTTGTACGCGGCCTTCGAGCGCAAGGCCGACAAGGTCGAATTCATCAATCCTGGAATCGCCCCGGACCTGGCCGAAGACACCCTGACCCTGGTCCAGTCGCCGAACAAGAAAGAACCGGGGCAGAACCAGTGGGGCTTGTACAACGGCAGCCTGAACGCCCTGGAATGGGAAAACTTCGCCCCCATCAAGCGCAGCCGCGAATTGCTTGAATTGCTCACCTGGTGCCATCGCAACGGCGTGATCGACAGCAGCACGCGCCTGGCGCTGCACCCCGGCGAAAGCGACCTGAGCGAGTTTGAACTGTTCAACCTGCTGGGCAGCCTGCAACAGGCCATCGCCCTGCCCCTGACCACAGTCGACGAAGAGCAGTTGCTGCATGCCAGCGTCCCCAGCGAAGTGCTGATCCTGGTGAACGTCGGCGTCGACCCGCTCAAGCATCATCGCGACCTGAACATCCTGATGACCACCGAGCGCACCGATTCCCTGAGCTATGCCGGGGTGCGGGAGAACCTGGTGCTGACCCTCGACCAGGTCACGCTCAATAGCTGGAATGAAGTGCTGGTCACCCGCTTCGACGGCGAGCATGCGTTGCTCGACTGTTTGCGCGATTACCTCAACGATCTGCCGGCGACACGGCACCAGCCACGCTTGCAGGTCCGCTGTTTCTGCCACAACCGCGCGCAGTTCATCGCGCGACGGGTCGAGGAAGTTATCGAGACGGCCCAGACCTTGCTGCTGAGCAGACTCAACTATCGCTACCTGCTTCAGGTCCAGCAGCACTACCACGTGCTGGAATTGGTGCCGGGCCAGGTCAACCACGTGGCGCTCGGCAGCCTGTCGGCGCTGATGGATTATCTGGGCGAAGAATTGACGGCCTATAGCCCGCTGCACTTGGACGCGATGGCGCTGGAAGATCACGACGTAGCGCTGATCCTGCCCATGGGCCAGCCCGAGTGCATCCAGGTGTTCTACCGGGTCTATGAAGAAGAAGCCGAGCTGTACGTGCTCGATGAGTTCAATGCGTTGTGGCAGCAACGCTTGCCATTCCACGATGAACAAAGCCTGCTGGTGCCGCTGCAGCGATTCCTGCAATCGGTACTTTACCGCCGCGATGCCTTGTTACCGATGGACGGGGCGCAGCCCCTGCCCTTGGAAATTCTCTATTACCAACTCTTGCCTTCTGGCAGCGGACGGGCCCGGCGTGTCGAATCACGGCAATCGCCGCAAACGCCGGTCAACAAGTCGTTCTATGACGTACAGGCGATCATCGGCAAAGCCGCGCACGGCCAGGTGCACGTCACCCTCTATTGCGATCAGCGCGAATTTTCGGAGCTGGAACATGGCGACCAATTGTTCCGCGTGGTCGCCAGGGAAATTGTCGGCCAGCGCCGCGAGGCCGAGCGCTATCGCTGCTACATCACCGACCTGGACCTCTCGGGCCTGGTGGGTGACAGCGCTTGCTCAAGCAATTTGTTCCTGCGCTACAAGGCGGACCTGGAACGCGCGCTGAACGAGGCGCTGAACCAGGTCTGAGACGGGGTCAGAACGCGCAGTCGCCGCCATTGACCGGCTGCGACTCGACTTCCAGCAAGGTCAGTTTCAGCGTCTTGCCGCCCGGGGCCGGCCAGTCGATGTGCTGCCCGACCTTCAAGCCCAGCAAGGCGCTGCCCACTGGCGCAAGAATCGAAATCCGCCCCTCGTCCGCATTGGCGTCCTGTGGATAGACCAACGTCAGGTGATAATCCTTGCCGCTGCTTTCCTCGCGGCAGTGCACCCGCGAATTCATGGTCACGACATCGGCAGGCACTTCATCGTGCCCCACCAGGGTTTCGGCGCGATCCAGTTCGGTTTGCAAGGCGACCACGCCTGGCAGCGTTTCATCCAGGCTGTCGATCAAGCGCTCCAGACGCTGTACGTCCAGGCGAGTCAGGGTGATGGAAGGTGCGGTCATGGTCCAGGCAGACTCCTTTCTTCTGCACGAAAAAAGCAAAACCCCGCCACATAAAGACGGGGTTTTCACGCGCCTCGATGAGGTGAGGCGTTGCTGGACACTACCACAGCTCAAAAAATATACAACCCGAGGAAGGCTCGCCCTGCCCATGGGCAACACAGAACCCTTGTGGCGAGGGAGCTTGCTCCCGCTCGGCTGCGCAGCAGTCGCAGTTTTTTGGGGTCGCTTCGCCCGAGGCGTCGGACCGTCCCAGCGGGAGCAAGCTCCGTCGCCACAAAGCGCTCATCCATCCGTGAGTGGCTACTTCAGGGATCGGCGCTTGAGCGCCTCGGCACAAATCACCCGCCGACGCTCATCGTCGGCCGAGCGCCATTCGCGGATATCCTCCACATGCCGGAAACAGCCGAGGCAGACCTTGTGCTCATTGAGCTTGCACACGCTGGTGCACGGCGACGGCACGGCCGGGCTGACATTGCTGTAGAGCGGCTTGGGCGGCCGCGCCGGGACGGTCTGGCTCACGAAATCACAAGCCTTCGAAATCGAATTCGACGCCGGCCTGTTGCTTGACGATGCGTTCAAGCATCTCGCCCAGTTGCTCTTCGCTCTTGTCACACATCCAGCGCTCGCTTTCCTCGTCGTAGTCGAAGTGGAAGCCGCCGGACACCGCCGCCAGCCACAACTGTCGCAACGGTTCCTGGCGGCTGAAAATCAGCTGGGTACCGTTTTCGAACTTGACCGTCAGCACGCCGGCGGACATTTCAAGGTCGATGTCCAGGTCGCTTTCTTCGAAGATATCCTCCAGCGTTTGCTGGGTCGCATCGACCAGATCGTGGAAACGGGCTTCAGTCAAACTCATTGCGGCAACCTCGAAAATGTCTGCTCATGCTCAAGCGCCGCAAGATACGGACGCGCCCGGCTGAATGCAAAGGATAACGACCAAGGGCCCGTGGGTGCTGAACATTGTTCACCAAATGGGCGCCGCTGGAGCCCAAGGCCCGCCGGACGGGCGCCCCGTTGCATAGGCAAGCTGTCGGGTGGCCGGTATACTCCGGCGCAATTAACGCATTTTCAAGGATTTCGCCATGAAGCGCCTGATCTCTTCCCTTGCTGCGCTCGTCGCGGTTGCCTGCCTTGTGACAGCCTGTGGTCAAAAAGGTCCGCTGTACCTGCCTGATGACAGCAAGTCTCCCGAAGAACAAGCAGAGCAGGCCAAGTCGTCGCAATCCAAATCCCACACGCACGACACCCAGACCACCTACTAAGGGAACGCCATGGACGCTTTTAACTACCGTGGCGGGGAGCTGTTCGCGGAAGGGGTTGCCCTGTCTGCGATCGCCGAGCGTTTCGGCACGCCGACCTACGTCTATTCCCGTGCCCACATCGAAGCCCAGTACCGGACCTTCGCCGATGCCCTCGACGGCATGCCGCACCTGGTGTGCTTCGCTGTAAAAGCCAACTCGAACCTGGGCGTGCTCAACGTCCTGGCACGCCTGGGCGCCGGCTTCGACATCGTGTCCGGTGGCGAGCTGGAGCGTGTGCTGGCCGCTGGCGGCAGCGCTGACAAGATCGTGTTCTCCGGCGTTGGCAAGACCCGCGAAGACATGCGTCGCGCCCTGGAAGTCGGCGTGCACTGCTTCAATATCGAATCCACCGATGAGCTGGAACGCCTGCAAGTCGTCGCCGCCGAACTGGGCGTTCGTGCGCCGGTTTCCCTGCGCGTGAACCCGGACGTCGACGCCGGCACCCATCCGTACATTTCCACCGGCCTGAAGGAAAACAAGTTCGGCATCGCCATTGCCGACGCCGAGGACGTGTACGTGCGCGCCGCCCAACTGCCGAACCTGGAAGTGCTGGGCGTCGATTGCCACATCGGCTCGCAACTGACCACCCTCGAACCCTTCATCGACGCCCTCGACCGCCTGCTGGCACTGGTCGATCGCCTCGGCGACTGCGGCATCTACCTGCGTCATATCGACCTGGGTGGTGGTGTCGGCGTGCGCTATCGCGATGAAGAGCCGCCGCTGGTGGCCGACTACATCAAGACCGTGCGCGAACGCCTCGACGGCCGCGACCTGGCGTTGATGTTCGAGCCGGGCCGCTACATCGTCGCCAACGCCGGCGTGCTGCTGACCCAGGTCGAGTACCTCAAGCACACCGAACACAAGGATTTCGCCATCGTCGATGCGGCCATGAACGACCTGATCCGCCCGGCGCTGTACCAGGCCTGGATGGACGTCACCGCCGTGCGCCCACGTGACAGCGAAGCTCGCAGCTACGACATCGTCGGGCCGATCTGCGAAACCGGTGACTTCCTAGCCAAGGGTCGTGAGCTGGCGCTGGAAGAAGGCGACCTGCTGGCCGTGCATTCGGCGGGCGCCTACGGGTTTGTCATGAGTTCCAACTACAACACCCGCGGCCGCTGCGCCGAGGTGCTGGTGGACGGTGATCAGGCATTCGAAGTACGCCGCCGCGAGACGGTAGCCGAGCTGTTTGCCGGCGAAAGCCTGCTGCCGGAGTAATACCATGCTGCTGCGTTTTACCAAGATGCACGGCCTGGGCAATGACTTCATGGTCCTCGACCTGGTCAGCCAGCACGCGCACATCCTGCCCAAGCACGCCAAGCAATGGGGTGATCGGCACACCGGGATCGGTTTCGATCAGTTGCTGATCGTCGAGGCGCCCAACAACCCGGACGTGGATTTTCGCTACCGGATCTTCAACGCCGACGGTTCGGAAGTGGAACAGTGCGGCAACGGCGCGCGCTGCTTTGCCCGCTTCGTGCTGGACAAGCGCCTGACCGCCAAGCGGCAGATTCGCGTCGAGACCAAGAGCGGCATCATCGAACTCGATGTGCGCAGCGACGGCCAGATCGGCGTCAACATGGGTGCTCCACGCCTGGTGCCGGCGGACATTCCGTTCCAGGCGCCGGCCCAGGCCCTGAACTACACCGTTGATGTCGACGGCACGCCAGTGGAACTGGCGGCGGTGTCCATGGGCAATCCCCATGCGGTGCTGCGCGTGGACGACATCAACAGCGCACCGGTACACGCACTGGGGCCGAAGATCGAAAACCATCCGCGCTTTCCGGCCCGGGTAAACGTGGGTTTCCTGCAGGTGATCGACCGCCACCGCGCCCAACTGCGCGTCTGGGAACGCGGCGCCGGGGAAACCCAGGCCTGCGGCACCGGCGCCTGCGCCGCGGCCGTCGCTGCGATCAGCCAAGGGTGGATGGATTCGCCATTGCTGATCGACCTGCCCGGCGGGCGCCTGTCCATCGAGTGGGCAGGCCCTGGCGAACCGGTCATGATGACCGGCCCGGCCGTACGCGTATACGAAGGACAAGTTCGTCTTTGAGTGAGCCAAACCCATGACCGACAAGCCAAAGGTTCCAGCCCCGCAATCCGACGAAACCCCGAGCCTTCCGGACTCAGCGGCGGTGACCGCGTACCTGGAGGCGCATCCGGACTTCTTCGTCGAGCATGAAGACCTGCTTGCCACGATGCGGATCCCCCACCGGCGCGGCGATACCGTGTCGCTGGTCGAGCACCAGATGAAGATCCTGCGCGAGCGCAACATCGAGATGCGCCATCGCCTTTCGCACCTGATGGACGTCGCCCGGGACAACGATCGGCTCTTCGACAAGACCCGGCGGCTGATTCTTGCACTGATGGATGCCAGCACCCTGGAAGACGTGGTGATGAGCGTCGAGGACAGCCTGCGCCAGGATTTCCAGGTGCCCTTCGTCAGCCTGATCCTGTTTGGCGACAACGCCATGCCGGTGGGCCGTTGGGTCACCCACGCCGACGCGCAGACAGCCATCGGCGGCCTGCTCACGGAGAACAAAAGTGTCAGCGGCAGCCTGCGCGAGCACGAGCTGGACTTCCTGTTCGGTGAGGAGCAACGCAAGCAGATCGGTTCCACTGCTGTCGTGGCCATCGCCCACCAAGGCGTCCACGGCGTATTGGCCATCGCCAGCCGCGATCCGCAGCACTACAAGAGCTCGGTGGGCACGCTGTTCCTGAGCTATATCGCCGAAGTCACCGGTCGGGTGCTGCCACGAGTCGCCGGTTCGCTGCGCTCGGTACGCTGACGATGGAACGGCAGTTGGACGCCTACTGCGAACACCTGCGCAGTGAGCGCCAGGTGTCGCCTCACACCTTGTCGGCCTACCGCCGTGACCTGGAAAAAGTGCTCGGCTGGTGCCAGAAGCAGAACATCGACACCTGGTCGAGCCTCGACATCCAGCGCCTGCGCAGCCTCGTCGCCCGCCTGCACCAGCAGGGGCAATCCTCCCGCAGCCTGGCGCGACTGTTGTCGGCGGTGCGGGGCCTGTATCACTACCTGAACCGCGAAGGCCTGTGCGATCACGACCCGGCCACCGGCCTGGCACCGCCCAAAGGCGAACGCCGCCTGCCAAAGACCCTCGACACCGACCGCGCCCTGCAATTGCTGGACGGCGCCGTCGAGGATGACTTCATGGCGCGACGGGACCAGGCGATCCTCGAACTCTTCTACTCCTCCGGCTTGCGGCTTTCCGAGCTGACGGGGCTGAACCTGGATCAACTGGACTTGGCCGACGGCATGGTCCAGGTGCTCGGCAAGGGCAGCAAGACCCGCCTGCTACCCATCGGCCGCAAAGCCCGCGAAGCCTTGGAGTTGTGGTTGCCGCTGCGAGCACTGGCCAATCCGGTCGACGACGCGGTGTTCATCAGCCAGCAGGGCCGACGCCTGGGCCCGCGGACCATCCAACTGCGGGTCAAGGCCGCCGGCGAACGTGAGCTGGGGCAGAACCTGCACCCGCATATGCTCAGGCATTCCTTCGCCAGTCATCTGCTGGAATCCTCCCAGGACCTGCGCGCCGTCCAGGAGCTGCTCGGCCACTCGGACATCAAGACCACCCAGATCTATACCCACCTGGATTTCCAGCACCTGGCGACGGTCTATGACAGTGCCCACCCCAGGGCCAAACGCATCAAGGGCGACGAATCATGACCATCGAGCTCATTACTTTCGACCTGGACGACACGCTGTGGGACACCGCGCCGGTGATCGCCAGCGCCGAAGCCGTCCTACGCCAATGGCTGACCGACAACGCGCCCGACCTGGGCGATTTCCCGGTGGAGCGCCTGTGGGCGATCCGCGCGCAAGTGCTCAGCGAAGAACCCACCCTCAAGCACCGCATCAGCGCACTGCGCCGACGCGTGCTGTTCCGGGCGCTGCAAGACGCCGGTTATGACCAATGGCGAGCCTCGGAGTTGGCAGACCAGGGATTCGAGGCATTCCTCCATGCCCGGCATCAACTGGAGGTCTTTCCCGACGTCGAGCCGACCCTGGAAATCCTCGCCAACCAGTTCGCCCTTGGCGTCGTCACCAACGGCAATGCCGATGTGCGTCGCCTCGGACTGGCCGACTACTTCAAGTTTGCCTTGTGCGCCGAAGACATCGGCGTCGCCAAGCCTGACGCCCGGCTGTTCCACGAAGCCTTGCAACGCGGCGGTGCAACGGCGCAAACCGCCGTGCACATCGGCGATCACCCGGGCGACGATATCGCCGGCGCCCAACAGGCCGGCCTGCGCGCGGTGTGGTTCAACCCGACGGGCAAGGCCTGGGACGCCGATCACGCCCCCGACGCAGAGATCCGCAGCCTGACCGAACTGCCGGGGTTGTTGGCAGCGTGGCATAGCCAGCGCTGAACCCTGCCCTGTAGCCACAGCCTTCTGTGGGAGCGAGCTTGCTCGCGATGACGGCGGCACATACAACATCAACTCCCAACAGACCCACCGCTATCGCGAGCAAGCTCGCTCCCACAGAGACTGCGCCTGGTCTGGGAACAGAATCGCACCCATGAAAAAGCCCGCAGCGACGGCGGGCTTTTTCAGCAAGCAAGGGCAGATACTCAGATAGGGCGGCTGCCGTACTTGTTGTCAGGCTTCTTGGGCGGATCAGCGACCACGTTGGCCTCCACTTCCTGCACCTTTCCGCCCCGGGCCAGGAATTCCTCCATGGCCTTGGCGAGCGCATCACGCTCCTTGTTCTTGGCCTCTACGCTCGGCAACTCGTCGACCGATACCGCTGCCTTGGCCTTGCCTTTGGCAGTCGGGACCGGAACATCGGCACCGTCGTCGTCAGCGACGTCTTCAGCCGCCGCTTCCAGGCCTTCTTCGGCCTCGTCTTCATCACCTACTTCGAGGTCGTCGTTTTCCAGATCATCGTCGCTCATGTTCTACCTCATGACTTGCGAAAAGCAGATTAGTTATAGCCCAGCTTCGCCATCTGTCGAAGGCTGCCAGAAAAAATTCAAGATCCGCCGGCAATCAGCGGTCATGCCCCTTCACCGTGCAAGGTGGCGAGGACTTTACGAGCACCGCCATGATCACGGTGTTCGCCCAAATAGACACCTTGCCAGGTACCCAATGCCAACCGCCCCGCCGTTACCGGAAGGCTGAGTTGACACCCCAGCACACTGGCCTTGAAGTGCGCCGGGAGGTCGTCCAGGCCTTCGTCGTTGTGCTCATAGTCGGCGGTTCCTTGTGGGATCAGCCGATTGAAAAATCGTTCGAAGTCTCGACGTACCGCCGGATCGGCGTTCTCGTTGATGGTCAACGAGGCCGAGGTATGCTGCAGCCACAGATGCAACAGACCGACACGACAGGCCTTGAGTTCAGGCAAGCCGGCGAGCAACTCGTCTGTCACCAGATGAAAGCCCCGGGGCCTTGCCCGCAGGGTTATCAACGTCTGCTGCCACATACAGATCTCCGCACGTTCGGCGCGCATTCTAGCGCGCTCTGGGAAAAAACAAAGGGCCTAATATTCTTGCCCCCATGTAAGCCTTTGGCGGTAGAAAAACCCATGTCGCATACACAACAAAAGGCGTCGGAAAAACCAGCACGCCCTGTGAGCAATGACAAATTCCAGACAAAAAAATGCCCGGCGAACCGGGCATTTTTTTTATGCGCTGCTTACAGGTTGTAACCGCGCTCGTTGTGCTGGGCCAGGTCCAGGCCCACGGCTTCTTCTTCCTCGGAGACGCGCAGACCCATGACGGCGTCCAGTACCTTGAGGATGATGAAGGTGACGATCGCGGTGTAGACCACGGTGAACGCCACACCCTTGAATTGAATCCACACTTGCGCGCCGATATCGGTCACGGTGCCGAAGCCGCCCAGGGCCGGTGCGGCGAACACGCCGGTCAGGATCGCGCCGAGGATACCGCCGATGCCATGCACGCCGAAGGCGTCCAGGGAGTCGTCATAGCCGAGTTTGCGCTTGAGGGTGGTGGCGCAGAAGAAGCACACCACACCGGCCGCCAGGCCGATAACCAGGGCGCCCATCGGGCCCACTGTGCCAGCAGCGGGAGTGATGGCGACCAGGCCGGCCACGACACCCGAGGCGATACCCAGTGCGCTTGGCTTGCCATGGGTGATCCACTCGGCAAACATCCAGCCCAGCGCCGCCGCGGCGGTAGCGATCTGGGTGACCAGCATCGCCATGCCGGCGGTGCCGTTGGCGGCAACGGCGGAACCGGCGTTGAAGCCGAACCAGCCGACCCACAGCATGGCCGCGCCCATCAGGGTGTAACCCAGGTTATGCGGCGCCATTGGCGTGGTCGGGAAGCCCTTGCGCTTGCCCAACACCAGGCACGCCACCAGGCCTGCGATACCGGCGTTGATGTGCACCACGGTGCCGCCAGCGAAGTCCAGCACACCCCAGTCCCACAGCAGGCCGCCGTTACCGGACCAGACCATGTGCGCAATCGGCGCATACACAAGGGTGAACCACACGCCCATGAAGATCAGCATGGCGGAGAACTTCATCCGCTCGGCAAACGCGCCGACGATCAGGGCCGGAGTGATGATGGCGAAGGTCATCTGGAAGGTGATGAACACCGCCTCAGGGAACAGCGCCGCCGGGCCGGTCAAGCTCGCTGGCGTGACGCCGGCCAGGAAAGCTTTGCCCAGGCCACCGATGAAGGAATTGAAGTTGACGACGCCCTGCTCCATGCCGGTGGTGTCGAACGCGATGCTGTAGCCATAGATGACCCACAGGACGCTGATCAGACCGGTAATGGCAAAGCACTGCATCATCACGGAAAGAAGGTTTTTCGACCGGACCATGCCACCGTAGAACAGGGCGAGGCCGGGAATGGTCATGAACAGTACAAGAATCGTGGCCGTCAGCATCCAGGCGGTGTCGCCGGAGTTCAGGACGGGGGCTGCCGCTTCTTCTGCCATGGCCAGGCCAGGCATTGCGAAGGACAACAGGGCTCCTAGCCCTGCGAATTTACGCAGAGTCATATTGTTTTCTCCTGGGGCGTTGGGTTTGGCGGCTTAGATGGCGTCGGTATCGGTTTCGCCGGTACGGATGCGGATAGCCTGTTCCAGATTGACCACAAAGATCTTCCCGTCACCGATCTTGCCGGTGTTGGCGGCCTTGGTGATTGCCTCGATCACCCGGTCAAGATCCTTGTCGTCAATGGCGACGTCGATCTTCACCTTGGGCAGGAAATCGACCACGTATTCCGCGCCGCGATACAGCTCGGTGTGACCTTTCTGCCGACCGAAGCCTTTGACCTCAGTAACGGTAATGCCCTGCACGCCGATCTCGGACAACGACTCGCGCACGTCGTCCAACTTGAACGGCTTGATGATGGCAGTGACTAGCTTCATGAAACTTTCTCCCGAATTGGTGGACTTGCCCCAGGAAAACAAACCCGACTCAAGTCTAAGCGCAGTGCCTGGCTTTGTAACGCGTCGTCGGCCCAAGTTGCCCGACAGGTGCCAGTTAACCGATCCTGACGAAACTCCCCGTTTCGCCTGCTGCACTGCATTCGTCACAGCGACTGCATCAGTGCATGGGTCATCAGCCTCTAAGCAGAAACCTTGCCATCTGTGCCCAACCCTCCTGATTTCAACCCCTTACCCGTTGCATGCGGCGGTGTCGGGCCACGAAGCGCAACGATACGCACAACAACGGTGCGACAGCGCCCGGCCCTGTGCGCGAAAAGCGTGCATCCCTGCCTGGCGAATTGACTATAGACACTGCGTGATACACTGCCCGCCATTGTTTTCCAGGACACCTGCCATGCTTGCGCCCAAAGACCTCCTCGACGCCCTGAGCGGCCATGCCTCCCGCCTGTTGAGTGGCGACACGCCGCTGCCCAAAAGCGAAATCGAAAGCCAGTTCAAGGCCTTGCTGCAAAGCGGCTTCAGCAAGCTGGACCTGGTCAGCCGGGAGGAATTCGACAGCCAGATGGTCGTGCTGGCCCGGACTCGGGCGCGGCTCGAAAGCCTGGAAGCCAAGGTCGCCGAGTTGGAAGCGCGACTGGCTCCGACACAGGAATAAAAAGCCCCGGATCATTGCCAGGTGCGCCACGGACATTGGGCCGCGAGCCGACGTGATACGCCTGGCAGCCCAGGCGTATCACCCCAAGGGGTCAGAGACGGAAACGGCCGACCAGCGTATTGAATGACAGGGCCAGGCTGGACAGCTCCTGGCTCGAGGTATTGGTCTGGTTCGCCCCAGCGGCAGTCTGGGTCGAGAGATCCTGGATATTCACCAGGTTGCGATCGACCTCGCGGGCCACATGGGCCTGCTCCTCGGAAGCCGTGGCAATCATCAGGTTACGGTCATTGATCTGCGAGATGCCATCGGCGATCTGCTCCAGCGCCTCGCCAGTGGCCCGGGCCAAGCTCTGGGTCTCGGTCACCAGCGCCTGGCTCTTGCCCATCGCATCGACCGCGCTGTCGGCACGATCCTGTACCGAGTGGATCATGCTCTCGATTTCACCGGTTGATGCCTGGGTGCGCGCCGCCAGGGCGCGAACCTCATCGGCTACCACGGCAAAACCGCGGCCCTGCTCCCCGGCGCGAGCAGCTTCGATGGCCGCGTTGAGCGCCAACAGGTTGGTCTGTTCAGCGATCCCGCGAATCACATCCAGCACCTTGCCAATATCGCGTACCTGCACGGCAAGGTCCCTGACCAGCCCGGTGGACGAGGTGATTTCCTGGGTTGCATTGTTGATCGCCTGCACCGCGCTACGGGCCTGATCCCGTCCATTGCTCGCCTGCGAACTGGTCGACTGCGAAGCCTGCGAGGTGGAGACGGCATTGCGAGCCACTTCCTCGACCGCCGAAGTCATCTCGGTCACGGCCGTGGCCGCCTGCTGGATCTCATCATTCTGTCGGAGCAAGGCACGACTGCCATCGTCGGTGACCATCGTCAGCTCCTCAGCGGCGGAAGCCAACTGGTCCGAAGCGCTGGCAATCTGCTGGATGGTGGTCTTCAAGCTCGCCTGCATATCGCCCAGCGCCTTGAGCAACTGGCCGGCCTCGTCGCGACTGTTGCTGGTGATGTGCTGAGTGAGGTCGCCCTGGGCGATGCGTTGTGCGCAATCGACCGCCACGGCAATCGGTCGACTGATCAGGCGGCTGATAAACACGCCCAACAGCAGCGCCGCGATAAAGGCAATGACGATACCGCTGTACAACACGGTCTTGGCCGTCATCTCCTGCTGCGTGGCGGCCTTGGCGTCTTCGCCGATCTGGCGGTCATTGGAGTCGATCATGAGGGTCAACTGGTCCATCACCTTGCGATAGGCCTTCTGCAAGTCACCCAGCAGCAGGGTGCGACCGTTCTCCAGGTCGCCAGCCGCCATCATCGCGACGTACTGCTGCACCATGGCCTGGTAGACCGGCCAGTCGCGGGCCATCTGGTCGCCGGCGATGCGCTCGTCTTCAGCCAGGTGGCCTTTGCGGTAATCGGCGAAAGCCTTTTCGCTGGCCAACTGATTGGCTTTCATCGAAGCGAGAAACTCATCCTTCACGCTCTGCGGAGCATTGCCCGCGGTCGCGACATATAACCGGTACAGGTCGCGCGACTGGCCGACCGCCTTGGTCTTGGTCTGCGACGTGTTGGCCACCGAGACCAGGTTGTTGTTGAACACCGCCTGCAGACGTGCCGACAGCGCGGAAACACCACTGACGCCAAGCATGCCCACGGCGAGCGTGATCAGCGCGCAGAGAAAAAACGAGGTGATCAGTTTGGTCGAAAATTTTGCGTCATTGAGCCAGTTCATCGGTTGATCCTCATGGGTGCTGATCGAGCAGCACCCGTCATGTGTGCATTTCCCTGCCCCGCATAACGCCAGGTAAAGGGCCTGTGTCCGGATTCCATCGCCACTTGAGCCCGCCCTGACGGCCAGGCGCCGGGAGCGGATGACTGGCTGTTTTTTGATCAAGACGTCGTACAACATCACAAACATACAAGCAAAACGCCCAGTTCATCCTCAAGCTGGATGGAGCAAACTCCTTGCTTACCTGCCCATTACGCTCATGACGACATGGGCTGACAACTTTATGAAATGCCCGACTTAGAGCGCTCGTAAAGAAAAAATAAATAATGGCCCTTAGCCATATTTATTGAGAAATGTTACAGCATGTGAAATATTTATCGCAACGTAGGACATCGTACGACATCAAAGCGTTATTAATAGAAAATCAAAAAACGCGCGTCGAAACCCAACCGTGAGGAGTTACACATGCATCCGCAGAGGATGGCCCAGCCATTGCCCGACGTGCGCAAGGCGAAGCTCGTGAGGAATATGCTCGCAGGGTGTCTGGCCCTGATGACGGTCTGCCTGACGGCCCACGGCGAGACGCTCGACACCCACGCCTCCCCAGGCAAGCGACTGGCGGTGGCAGCCGATTGCGTGGCCTGCCACAGCGCCATCGGCGGCAAGCCCTTTGCCGGCGGTTATCCACTCAACTCGCCAATGGGCGTCATCTATTCGACCAACATCACCCCTTCGAGGACCGCCGGCATCGGCCAATACACTCAGGCAGACTTCGCCCGCGCCGTGCGCGATGGCGTGACCCCGGACGGCTCCCGCCTGTACCCGGCGATGCCCTACACCTCCTACGCAAAGATGACCGACAGCGACGTCGCCGCCCTGTACCAGTACTTCATGGAAGAGGTGGCACCGGTGGACACACCCAGTCCCAAGACCGAGCTCGACTTCCCGTTCAATATCCGCGCCGCGATGCTCGGCTGGAACGCCCTGTTCCATAGCCAGAAACGCTTCGTGGCAGATCCGGGCAAGTCCGCGCAGGTCAATCGAGGCGACTATCTGGTCAATGCGCTGGCCCATTGCGACACCTGCCATACCCCGCGCAATGCCCTGATGGCAGCGGATAATGAAAAAGCGCTTTCCGGTGGCTCGCTGGGCGCTTGGTATGCACCAAACATCACCTCGGACAAGACCAGCGGGATTGGGGACTGGTCGAGCGATGAGCTCGTTGCCTACCTGCGCAGCGGCCATGTAGAGGGCAAGGCGCAAGCTGCCGGGCCCATGGCAGAAGCGGTCGAGAACAGCCTGCAGTACCTTGGCGAAGATGATCTCAAGGCCATCGCGGCCTACCTGCTGCAGACCACACCGATTGCTACCGGCGAGCAACAGGCCCGCCATACCTTCGGCCAGGCCTCGAACGACGAACTCAACCTGCGCGGCGGCAATCCGCAAGACAATCCAGGCTGGCACATCTTCAGCGGCACTTGCGCCAACTGTCACCAAGCCAATGGCCAGGGCACTCGCGAGTATCCATCGCTGTTTCACAACACCGCGACCAGCCGCCGCGACAACCTGATCGCAACCATCGTCTACGGCGTGCATCGCGAAGTCGACGGTGTGGCAATCGATATGCCGGCCTTCGGTCCAGGTGCGCTGTTCACTGATCGTCTCGACGACCAACAGATCGCCGATGTCAGCAACTATGTCCTGTCCCGCTATGGCAATGCCGGACTGAGCGTGACCGCCGCCGATGTGGCGCAGGTACGTGAAGGTGGACCCAAGGCTCCTATTGCCATGCTGGCAGGGTACAGCGTACCGGCAATGATCGTGCTCGGCCTGCTGATCCTCCTGGCGCTTTACAGACGCAAGACTCGTCGCCAGCGACAGGGGGCCTGAGCAATGGAAACTTCGATGACGGACAAGCACATGCCCATTTCATCCGCCCCCACCGACGGGTTCTCCCGCCGCAGCCTGCTGCGCGGTTCGGTCACACTGGGCCTGGCGGCCCTGGTCAGTGGCCTCGGCCCCTGGCAATCAGCGATGGCCACGGCCGAGGACGACCGGGACTTTATCACCCTGTCGCAATTCCTCACCAGCCGCCCGGTCAACCCGGTCCTGGCGGCACGTTACTACCGCGCCCTGAGCCGACGCGCACCGAACTTCCGCGGTAATGTCGGCGCCCTCAGACAGTTGATCGACGAGCAGGGCTTCAAGCATGTGGATGAATACCTGGCCCAGGTCAGCCCTGACGCATCGCTGAAGGCGACCGCGACCAGCATCATCTCGGCCTGGTACTTGGGCATCGTCGGCGAGCTCGCCGATGCCGAACTGATCAGCTACTCCGAGGCGCTGATGTATCGCCCGACCCACGGCATCCTCATCATCCCAACCTACGGCGGTGGCCCCGACTCCTGGGGCGCCAAGCCAGCCGACACCCAGGATTTCAAACTATGAGCAGCGTTGTTTACGATGCCGATGTCGTCGTCATCGGCTCCGGCGTTATGGGTGGCTTGATTGCCAGCGAACTGGCCAAGGCGAACAAATCCGTGATCGTCCTCGAAGCAGGTCCTCGGGTGAACCGCCGCGATATCGTCGAGACCTTCCGCAATGCGCCGGTCAAGCTCTCACTGGCCAATGCCAAACTGCAAGGCGCCGGTTCGCCCTATCCGAGCCTGCCTCATGCACCTTCCACCTACGGCGATTATCTGCAGCAAGTCGGCCCAGTGAAGTACAACACTTCCTACTTGCGCGTGGTCGGCGGCACCACTTGGCACTTCGGTTCCTCGCTGTGGCGCATGCTGCCCAATGACTTCCGCCTCAACTCCCTCTACGGGCGCGGGCGCGACTGGCCGATCAGCTATGACGAACTGGAACCCTTCTACGCCCGCGCCGAGACCGAGCTGGGCGTGTCCGGGGTCGACGGCCAGGATGAGAGCGGCCAGGGCGGCGCGGCCTATCCACCGCGCTCGATTCCCTACCCAATGGAAGGCCTGAAGCCGAGTTATATGTTCAAGCGCCTCTCGAGCCTGTTGAGCAAGGGCGGCTACAATCCGATCCTCGAACCCAATGGCCGCGCCACCCGCCCCTATGGCAAGCGCCCGCCATGCGCGGGCAACAACAACTGCAACCCGGTCTGTCCGATTGCCGCCAAATACGACGGCTCGATGCATATCGACGAGGCCGAGCGCCATGGCGCCAAGGTCCTGGACAACTCGGTGGTCTACAGGATCGAGGCCGGCAACGACGGCAAGATCACCGCGATCTGGTACATGCGCCCGGACAAGACCCAGCATCGCCTGACCGCCCGGTACTTCGTGCTGGCGGCCTATGGCATCGAATCGCCGAAGCTGTTGTTGATGTCCACGTCCGAGAAATACCCCAATGGCATCGCCAATACTTCCGATCAGGTCGGCCGCAACCTGATGGACCACACCGGGGTGAGCATGAACGTGATGGCCAAGGAGGACATGTGGCCCGGCGAGGGACCGACCCAGTTGCTGGTCTACCTGAACAGCCGCGACGGCGCATTCCGCAAGGACTACCCGAGCTACAAGATCAAGGTTCGCAACACGGTGCCAACCTCGCAGATCACCACCAACCTGATCGCCAAGGGTGTGCTGGGCTCCAGGCTCGACGAACAGATCCGCCTGCAGTCGGCGCGCTCGCTGAACTGGGCGGTGGACTTCGAAACCCTGCCGCTGCCGGAAAACCGCGTTACCCCGAGCAAGACTCGCTTCGACGCGATTGGCCTGCCGGTACCGGAGATCTACTACAGCGTTCCCGACTACTGGCACGCAGGCAAGGAAAAGGCCCTGGAGGACCTCAAGCAGTTCGCCCACCTGCTCGACGCCGACATCGTCAGTACCGACGTCAACTTCCAGAACCGTCAGCACATCATGGGCACCACGATCATGGGCGACGATCCGAAAAATTCAGTGGTCGACCGCGACTGCCGCAGCCACGACCACGCCAACCTGTTTATCGCCGGCACCAGCGTGATGCCGTCATCGTCCTGCGTGAACCCCACGTTGACAGGTGCCGCGTTGAGTATTCGTATCGCCGATCAATTGCTGAGGGAGGTGTAGGACCTATCAACCATCCGCCGCCCGCTGAGATGGGTCCGGGGTCAGTGCCAGCGGCAGCTCCAGGGTAAACAGTGCGCCGTTGCCCGGCCCGGCGCTCTGCACGATCAGATCACCGCCCATCTCGTGCGCAGCCAGGATGCAGCTGTGCAGGCCAAAACCGTGACCGTCGACACGCGTGGTGAAGCCGTGCTCGAACACCCGCGCAAGATTGTCCTGAGAAATCCCCTCGCCATTGTCCTCGACCTCGACCCGCACGCGCCCCTCGTCAACGACCTTCAGGCGGAGGACAATCTGCGGCGGCCGGTTCGCTCCCGCGTCCAGCGCCTGCTTGGCGTTGTTGATCAGATTGACCAGGATCTGCAGCACTCGGTGCTTGTCCAGCGGCATTTGCGGGATATCACTGAATTCCTTGATCAGCGTGATGTGGTGGCGGGCCAGGGACACATCGCAAATGCGCACCACGTCCTCGACCAGCTCTCGCAACGAGCCCGGTTCCAGGACGCTGGCGTTGCCGGCGTAGGACTGCTGGGTGGCGACAATTTCCTTGATGTGGTCGATCCGGCGGGTCAACTGCGCCAGCTCGGCGATCATGCCCTGTTGCTCGATTGCCAGCGCGTCGGCCAGCTTGTCGAGATAATCGGGTAGCGCGCGCCCCTTCGGGTCGCTGCTGATGAAGTCACCGAGGTCATCGGGATGCTCCTTCATCAACTGGACGACCTTGGCCACCGATGGCCCCTTGGACGTATGCACCTTCTCGTACAGGACCTGGGCTGACACATTCACGCTATTGAGCACGTTGCCCACGTTGTGCAGCACGTTGGTGGCAATTTCCGCCATGCCGGCCCGGCGCGCCGTCGTGACCAGTTCGGCCTGCGCCTCGCGCAACTCGTCGTTGACCCTGGCCAATTGCTGCGGGCTGGGGATCTTCAGGGCTGCCGGTACCAGCCGGACCAGCAGGATCGCGGTAATCACCGAGGCAATCGCGGTGATCACCTTGACCAGCGCCGACAGCCAGTAATAGGGCTGCCAGATGGTCAGGATCTCCATCACGTGGCTGGTCCCGCAGGCCAGGATAAACACGCCAAAGGCCGCCAGCATCCAATCAAACGGTACGTCCTTGCGCTTGTGGATAAAGTACAGGAGGGTGAAGGGGATGGTGACGTAGGACAGGGTGATCAAACCGTCGGCGATCACATTGGTCCACAGCAGGTCAGGCCGCCACATGTAGCAATGCCCGTGGGGCATGAAGCGCTTGTCGGTCAACAACGCCAACAGATCGTCCATGGGTCACATCCTCTCTGTGCGTTGATCCCGCCCGGTGTCGATCAGACAAATCCAGCTTAGCAGAGGCCTCGCCCGGGCCACGCTTATCCCGGGATGGGGCCGGCGCCTCGGTAATATCCTGCGAAGATTTCCCCATCGAATGACCGCTCATGTGCTGGTTTCCCCGACTAGCCTTAAGGAGCCGCAGGACGCGGCATCCTATTCGTCTCAAGGACCGCTTCATGTCGCTCGCCATTGTCCACAGCCGCGCCCAGGTGGGGGTGGAGGCTCCCGCCGTTACCGTTGAAGTTCATCTGGCCAATGGCTTGCCGTCGTTGACGATGGTCGGCCTGCCAGAGGCAGCAGTGAAGGAAAGCAAGGACCGGGTGCGCAGCGCGATCATCAATTCGGGACTCAATTTTCCGGCACGACGCATCACCCTTAACCTGGCACCGGCGGACCTGCCCAAGGACGGCGGGCGGTTCGACCTGGCGATTGCCCTTGGCATCCTGTCCGCCAGCGTGCAGGTGCCAACGCTGATGCTGGACGACGTCGAGTGCCTCGGTGAGCTGGCGTTGTCCGGCGCCGTGCGACCGGTACGCGGCGTTCTGCCGGCAGCACTGGCGGCACGGGAGGCCGGGCGGATGCTGGTGGTGCCGCGAGCGAATGCCGAGGAGGCCTGCCTGGCCTCGGGGTTGAAAGTGATCGCCGTGGATCATCTGCTCGAAGCGGTGGCGCATTTCAACGGCCACACACCCGTCGAGCCCTTTGTTTCCAACGGGCTGCTCTCGGCCAGCAGGCCGTACCCCGATCTCAGCGAAGTCCAAGGGCAGGCAGGTGCCAAGCGCGCGCTACTGATCGCCGCAGCGGGCGCTCATAACCTGTTGTTCAGCGGCCCACCGGGCACCGGCAAGACTCTGCTGGCGAGCCGTTTGCCAGGGCTGTTGCCGCCACTGGCCGAAAGCGAGGCCCTGGAGGTCGCAGCCATCCAGTCGGTGGCCAGCTGCGTGCCGTTGAGCCATTGGCCGCAACGTCCGTTTCGCCAGCCGCATCACTCGGCTTCCGGCCCTGCGCTGGTAGGCGGCGGATCCAAGCCACAACCGGGGGAAATCACCCTCGCCCACCATGGTGTCCTGTTCCTGGATGAGCTGCCGGAGTTCGACCGCAAGGTGCTAGAAGTGCTGAGGGAACCATTGGAGTCCGGTCACATTGTGATTTCCCGGGCCCGCGACCGCGTGCGCTTCCCGGCGCGCTTCCAACTGGTCGCGGCAATGAATCCCTGTCCCTGTGGATACCTCGGCGAGCCCAGTGGCCGTTGCTCCTGCACGCCCGACATGGTGCAGCGTTACCGCAATAAACTGTCCGGCCCCTTGCTTGATCGCATCGACCTGCACCTGACCGTTGCACGGGAGGCCACGGCGCTGAATCCGAAAGGCGAACCCGGTGGCGACACGGCCACCGCGGCCGAGCGGGTGGCCGAAGCCCGGGAGCGCCAGCAAATACGCCAAGGTTGCGCCAATGCATTCCTGGACCTGCCGGGCTTGCGCCAGCATTGCAAACTCTCCACCGCCGACGAAGCCTGGCTGGAAACCGCCTGCGAACGACTGACCCTGTCGTTGCGAGCCGCTCATCGCCTGCTCAAGGTCGCCCGGACCCTGGCCGACCTTGAGCATGTGCAGCGGATCAGCCGGGAACACCTGGCCGAAGCGCTGCAGTATCGGCCGACCACGGCCTGAAACAGCTTATGGTTTGCTCAGGTCCACCAACGGCGCATCCCGCACTTCGGTTTTGCGATCGCCCTGGATGTCGTCGATGCGCTTGAGGGCCTTGTCCACCGCCGCCTTGTCCGCCAACAGGCTGTAGTGGATCTGGAACTGCTTGCGCTCTTTCGGGGCGATGGTCGGCACCAGCCCCAGCGGGCGCTGGTAGTGGCGGTTGTAGGAAAAGCTGGTGCCCGGCTCAAGCCCGGTCACGTAGCCCTGGCCTTGGGTATCGGTATTTTTCCACAGGGAAAACACCGGGAGCGTGGCCGTGTTGAAGCCCACCGAGACGCCAAGGCTGCCGGCCTTGTTGTGCAGCACCGTCAACGTGTCGCCCTTGGCATCGCCGTAAGGCACGACGTTGTAGACGGTTTCGTCGTAATCCTTGGTGGGGGCTCGATAGGTCGTCCAATCTTTCAGGTCGCCCTTGGCCTTGTCGTTGAACGGCGAGACCTGCTTGACCGGCGCTGCGAAACGCGCGCCCTGTTCCAGGAAGGGCGTGCTGAAATTGCTGTGGTAGAGCGCCTGGTATTCCTTCGGGTAATCGCCGTTGTTGGTCAGCGTGTCGTTGAGCGCGAAGGTCACGCTGCCAGGCTCGGAGACCAGTTCGGTCTGGACCGAGAAATCGACTTTCTTGAACGCCTGCTCCTTCAACTCGCCTCGCAGG
The DNA here is from genome assembly GCF_052112105.1 of Pseudomonas sp. BP11-1-1. NCBI lineage: Bacteria > Pseudomonadati > Pseudomonadota > Gammaproteobacteria > Pseudomonadales > Pseudomonadaceae > Pseudomonas > Pseudomonas sp. BP11-1-1. The sequence continues at coordinate 251,023 of NZ_JAUTYU010000002.1, read as the reverse complement.
GTGATGGCGTAGGGCGGTTTTTCATCGATGTGCAGGGTGACCTTATTGGCTGGAATATTGGCAGCTCGACCATGCAGGGTCAGCAGCTCGCCGTTGTCCATGCCCGGATGGCCAACCCATTCGTAGCCACAGCGCGTGACGAGTTCATTGAAACCTTCCAGCCAGCCCAGGCCGCCGCGGCCGTTGAGTTCGATGAAGGCTGGATTGACCACTTCCTTGACTGGCGAATCCCAACCCATGCGCACATTGCCGACAGAAGCCTGCAGCACGTTCATGCCTCGGGTCGGGACGACCGAGAGCTTCAGGGCGCCGTTGTCGATGTCGACGATGCTGACGCCTTCCTGCCGACCGCCGTGCAGGGTGCGCATCGTCACGGAGAACGGCTTGCCGGTTTTCACGCCTAGCTGTTCGCTGGTGATTTTCCAGGGCTGGGCAGCTTTATCGGTGTCCAACAGGACGTAATCCCAAGCCAGGGCATGGGAGGCAGCGCCCAGGGCGCCAAGGGTAACGAGGAGTTTGAACGGAGTCATGGACGTGACCTTTTATTGGAGTTGTGCGGTTTTTATAGACTTGAAGAAACGTTTCAGCAAGCTTAAAAACAGCAATTTCCTTAAAAAGTAAAGTTCACACGAATGGAGCTTCTGTGGGAGCGGGCATGCTCGCGAAGGCGGTGGGTCAGTGAGTAGAGAAGTGGCTGGAACGCCACCTTCGCGAGCAGGCTCCCCCACACTGATCTCAGGGGAGCTTGCTCGCGCTGGTTGCAGAGGCTTCAGCGGAATCGATCAACCTCTTTGCGCAGGTCCTGCGCCAGTGTTTCCAGTTCCTTGGCGGTGATCGCCAGGTTCGAAACCACTTCCCGTTGTTCGCTGTTGGCCATGGCAATGCTTTGCAGGTTGCTGCTGAGCAACGTCGCGGTGCTGCTCTGCTCCTGGGTGGCGGTGGTGATCGCCGCGAATTGCTGGCCGGCGGAGCGGCTTTGCTCATCGATACGCGCCAGGGCCGAGGCGACGTTGGCGTTGCGCGACAGGCCTTCCTGCATCAACAGGTTGCCCTGCTCCATGGTGCTGATGGCGTTGCCGGTTTCCTGCTGGATGCTCTGGATCATCCCTGAAATTTCATCGGTCGCCTGCCGAGTGCGGGAGGCCAGGCTGCGCACTTCATCGGCCACCACGGCGAAACCACGGCCCTGCTCACCCGCGCGGGCAGCTTCAATGGCGGCGTTCAGGGCCAGCAGGTTGGTTTGCTCGGCGATGGAAGTAATGACGCCAACGATGCCGCCGATTTCCTGGGAACGCTGGCCCAGGGTGTTGATGACCGTGGCCGTGCTGTTCAACGCGCCGGCGATCTGCTCCAGCGACGATGAAGCCTCGTCCATCGACGTGCGACCGATCTTGGTTTGCTGGGCGTTTTCCTGGGCCAGGCGCTGGGTATTGCCCATGTTGTCGGCAATGTCCAGGGACGTGGCGCTGAATTCTTCAACCGCGCCCGCCATGCTGGTGATTTCACCGGACTGCTGCTCCATCCCCTCATACGCGCCGCTGGACAAGCCCGACAGCGCCTGGGCACGGCTATTGACCTCCTGGGAGGCTTTGCGGATGTGCTCGACCATGGTCGACAAGGCCTGGCTCATCTGGTTGAAGGCACGGGCCAGTTGGCCAATTTCATCGTGGCTCGACACGTTCAGCCGCACGCTCAAGTCGCCGGCGCCCAGCGCTTCGGCCTGGCGCACCAGATCCCCGAGCGGCGCCAATTTGCTTCGCAACAACCACATCGCCGAGCCGACCGCCAACAACATCGCCAGCAGGCTGCCAATTGCCAGTTGCGTGCCGACGCTCCAGGTCACGGCACGAATCTCGGCTTTCGGCATGCTCGCCACGACCGCCCACGGCCCACCTTCAAACGGCACGGCAACGCTGTAGAAATCTTCTGCGGTGTCTTCCCAGAACGCACCTTTGCCTGGTTTCTTGACCAAGTCGGTGATGGTCGCGGTGGCCTTGTCCAGCGCCTGCACGCCCGCTGGCGGCACCAGCCATTTGTTTTGCTCGTCCAGCAACGCCAGGGAGCCGGTCTGGCCGATACGGAAGCGCTTGAGGTTTTCGAACTGGGCGTTCTGCGCATCGGTGTAGTCGAAGCCTACGTACAACACGGCGATGATCTTGCCGCTGCTGTCGCGCACGGGCGTGTATTGCGACATGTAGTAGCGTCCGAACAGCAAGGCACGGCCGATGTAGCTCTGGCCCGCCATGACCGGGCCATAAGCCGGGCCGGCGCGGTCAAGCACGGTGCCGATCGCGCGCGTGCCGTCCTGCTTGGTCAACGAGGTGCTGACGCGGATGAAGTCGTCGCCGCTGCGCACGAACACCGTGGCCACCCCGGCGGTCATCGTCTTGAAGTCGTCCACTTCCTTGAAGTTGTTGTTCAACACTTCGCCGCCCAGGCTCAAGCCCGGCGTCTGCACGCCCGCCACCGTCACCGGTTGGTCCGCATGCACGCTCAAGCCCGCGCTGAAGCGCTTTTCGAACAGACCGGCCAACCGCTGGGTGCTCTCGCGCAAGGTGCTGTGGAACGTGTTGAGCTGATCGGCCATCAGGCGCGCTTCGCTGGCCAGATGCTCTTCACGGGTGGACAGGTTGGCAGTGTCCAACGAACGCAGGGCGAAGACGGTACTGCCGGAAATCACGACCGCCAATATCACGGCTAGGGCAAGGCCAAGCTGTGAGGCGATTCGGGCACGGGGTTGAGACATGACGGCTCCTGGCCGAGAGACCGGATCGTCCTGATCACGTCGCACGCTCGGCATCTTATTCGTTAAGGTATGAATTGGCCCTTTCTGAACGAAGGTTCTATGTCCACGGATTCGGCAGCAAACCCTAATACTTGAGCGATCCGGAAGGATAAATGCCAAACAACCGGCGCCAAGGCTTCAACGATTCAGCCCAGGCGCTCCACGTCGGGTAGCTGCATGGCCTTGACCTCGCCCTGGAGAAAATCGCTGAGCCGACGCAAGCGCTCACCGCCCGACCGGGTTTTCGGCCAGACCAGATAGTAGTGCTCGCCGCTCGCGACCGCCGTCGGCCATGGCAGGCTCAAGCGGCCCTGGGCGACGTCTTCGGCCACCATCAACAGGTCGCCCATGGACACGCCATAACCTCGGGCCGCCGCGATCATGCCCAGTTCCAACGTGTCGAAGACCTGGCCACCCTTGAGCGAGACCTTGTCGGCCAGGCCCATGCGCTGCAGCCAATTGCGCCAGTCCCGACGATCCGGCGTGGGATGCAGCAGCTCCGCACTGGCCAGGCGCGCCACGTCCCAAGGCTGATCGTTCAACAGGTTCGGCGCGCCCACCGGGATCAATTCCTCGGGGAACAACAAACTGGCCTCCCAATCCCCAGGGAAGTGCCCGTTACCCAGCAGTACCGCGCAATCGAAGGGTTCGGTGTTGAAATCCACCGAGTCGATGTCCATCCAGGCACTGGTCAATTGCACCTCGTTGCCAGGCTGCAGATGCCGGAAACGACTCAACCGTGCCAGCAACCAGCGCATGGTCAGGGTCGATGGCGCCTTCATGCGCAAGATGCCGTCATCACCGTGCAACGTATGGCAAGCCCGCTCAAGGGCCATGAAGCCTTCCCGCACGCCCGGCAGCAACAGGCGCGCCGCTTCGGTCAACTGCAGGTTGCGGCCGCTGCGCTGGAACAGCCGGCAGGCAAAATGATCTTCGAGCGTGCGGATGTGTCGGCTCACCGCACTCTGGGTAATCGACAGCTCTTCGGCAGCCCGGGTAAACGAGCTGTATCGCGCCGCCGCTTCGAATGCCCGCAATGCATAAAGAGGAGGAAGACGACGAGACATTGGGAAAGCTCCTATAGCGATTTTTGAACCCTATCAGAAGATCGTTCCAGCATGAGTTTTAATCATGCCAGCAATCGGATTTATCCTTTTGTGCAAACCACGGCGAGCGCCGAGAATCAACGCTTTACTGCCTTGTTGAACATGGAGCGTGATGATCATGCAGCATCCAGCGCGTACCGAACTCTGGGCCATCCTGCGGCTGGCGGGGCCGTTGATAGCTTCGCAGTTGGCGCACATGCTGATGGTCCTCACCGACACCGTGATGATGGCGCGCCTGAGCCCTGAAGCCCTCGCCGGTGGGGGACTCGGGGCGGCGACTTATTCATTCGTCTCGATTTTCTGCATCGGCGTGATCGCGGCGGTGGGCACCCTGGTCGCGATCCGCCAAGGCGCGGGCGACATCGAAGGCGCCACTCGGCTGACCCAGGCCGGTTTGTGGTTGGCCTGGCTGATGGCGCTGATGGCGGGCCTGCTGTTATGGAACCTCAAGCCGGTGCTGTTGATGTTCGGCCAGACCGAAACCAATGTGTTGTCCGCTGGACAGCTCCTGCTGGCGCTGCCGTTCGCCCTGCCCGGCTACCTCAGTTTCATGGCCCTGCGCGGTTTCACCAGCGCCATTGGCCGGGCCACGCCGGTCATGGTGATCAGCCTCGGCGGCACGGTGGCCAACTTCCTGCTCAACTACGCGCTCATTACCGGCATGTTCGGCTTGCCGAAACTCGGCTTGATGGGGATCGGCCTGGTCACGGCCATCGTCGCCAACAGCATGGCCCTGGCGCTGGCGTGGCACATCCACCGGCACCCGGCCTACCGGGCCTATCCATTGCTCGCTGGCCTGTCACGGCCCAATCGCCAGTACCTCAAGGAATTGTGGCGCCTCGGCCTGCCGATTGGCGGCACCTACGCGGTGGAAGTCGGGTTGTTCGCGTTCGCCGCCCTCTGCATGGGCACCATGGGCAGCACGCCACTGGCGGCCCATCAGATCGCGCTGCAAATCGTCTCGGTGGCGTTCATGGTGCCTGCGGGCATGTCGTACGCCATCACCATGCGCATCGGCCAGCACTACGGCGCCGGCCAGCTGCCGATGGCGCGACTGGCCGGGCGAGTCGGGATTGGCTTCGGCGCGGCGGCGATGTTGGCATTTGCCATGGTGTTCTGGTTGTTGCCTCACCAACTGATCGGCTTGTTCCTGGACCACAACGACCCGGCGTTCCGCGAAGTGATCAACCTGGCAGTGAGCCTGCTGGCCGTGGCGGCCTGGTTCGAACTGTTCGACGGCACGCAAACCATTGCCATGGGTTGTATCCGCGGATTGAAAGACGCCAAGACTACGTTCCTGGTGGGGCTGGGTTGCTATTGGCTAATTGGCGCGCCAGCCGCGTGGTGGATGGCGTTCCATTTGCACTGGGGGCCAACTGGCGTCTGGTGGGGCCTGGCCCTCGGGCTGGCCTGCGCGGCGGTGAGCCTGACGCTGGCGTTCGAATGGAAGATGAAGCGGATGATTCGCCGTGAGCCGGGGCAGCCCGGTTTCGAAGCCATCCCGGCCAAATGAAACTCATCCCCCTGTGGGAGCGAGCTTGCTCGCGATAGCGGTGGTTCAGTCACATCGATTTTGACTGACACACCGCTATCGCGAGCAAGCTCGCTCCCACAAGGGAAAGGAGTCAGACCACGATTTCGTGCGTGGACTGCTGATCCCCCCCGAACGTCAGGTATTCCACCAACTCCCCCAGCGGCAACGGCTTGCTGATCAGGAACCCCTGCACCTGATCGCAACCGAAGCCACGCAGCAGGTCCAGTTGTTCAGCGGTTTCCACACCTTCGGCGACCACTTCCAGGTTGAGGTTATGGGCCAGGTTGATCATCGCGTGCACCAGTTTGCGGTTCTCTTCGCGCTGCTCCATGCCGCCGACGAAGCTCTTGTCGATCTTGAGCAAGGCGATCGGCAGGCTGTTGAGGTGTACGAACGATGAGAACCCGGTGCCGAAGTCGTCCAGGGAAAACCGTACCCCCAGGCGCCCCAGCGCATCCATGGTCTGCTTGACCAGTTCACTGCGGCGCATGACGGCGGTTTCGGTGAGTTCGAACTCCAGCCACTGGGCCTCGACGCCCCGCTCGGCGATCAATCGACTCAGGGTCGGCAGCAGTTGGCTGTCCTGGAACTGCCGGAATGACAGGTTGATCGCCATGTGCAGCGGCGCCAGCCCGCGTTCGCGCAGATCCTGCATATCCCGCAGTGCCCGGGAAATCACCCAGTAACCCAACGGCACGATCAAGCCGCTCTGCTCGGCCAGCGGCACGAATTCACTCGGTGGCAGCAGGCCACGCTCGCCGTGACGCCAGCGCACCAGCGCTTCGAGGCCGACGATATGGCCGCCATCGAGATTCAACCGGGGCTGGTAGTGCAACTCCAGTTCATCGCGACGCAGCGTCCGGCGCAGTTCGCTTTCCAGGTCGGCGAGGCTGCGGGCATTGCGATTGATGCGTTCATTGAAGATATGAAACGTGCAGCCTTGTGTGCTCTTGGCTTGCTGCATGGCGATGTGGGCGTGCCACATCAAGGGATCGGCACCGGCCTGGGCGCGGGCATGGGCGATACCCAGGCTGCAACCGATCAACAGGCTTTCGCCATCCACCCAGTAGGGTTCGGCCATGGCCTCGGTGATGCGTTCGGCCATCCACTCCGCGCGCTGGGGCGCACGGCGGGTATCGATCAGCAGGGCGAACTCGTCGCTGCCCAGCCGCGCCAGTTGATCACCGGCCTCAAGCGAGCCCTTGAGCCGCGAGACCACTTGCAGGATCAGCCGATCACCGGCCTGGTGCCCGAGGGCATCGTTGGCGTGACGAAAATTATCGAGGTCCAGGTGACCAAGCGCCAGGCCACGACCTTCGTTTTCAGCCAGGCGCGCCGCCAGCAGGGTCTGGAAGCCCTGACGGTTGGCGATGCCGGTCAGCGGGTCCTGTTCGGCGAGTCGTTGCAGGGTATTTTCCAGCACCCCCCGCTCGCGCACATGGCGCAGGCAACGGCGCAACGTCGCCTCGTCAAGAACATCACGCACCAACCAGTCGCTGACACCATCCGGGGAAGTCGAAGGCTCATGCTCCAGCAACAGGACCGTCGGCAGACGACAGCGACCCGGCGCCGGCTGCAGGGACGCAACAGTCAGCAGCACCGCGTTGCGGTTGTCTTCGAACAGGCTGCTGACCGATTCCCAGCTCGGAGCGCTGATCAACACGACCGAGGCTCCCATGGGCGCCAGGCACTCGCGCAATATCGCAGACCACTCAGGCGTTTCGGCCAACAACAGCAAACGCAAGGGTTCGACAGGCGTAGACAAGCTGACTCCCTAGACTCTGCAAGGTGGTAGGCGCGGGGCATTATGACTCGCCAAAGGGCAATCACCAATGCCAATGGTTCTCAAACACCCGCTTTTGAGCGTTTATTCATCCAAAAACGAACGTTAGACCTAAATTCTGTCCGCATCCTGAGGGAAAGTGACAAAAGCGGCAAATGGAGATGATGGACAGCGTCACAAGTCGGACAGGGCAGCACAATTCTCAGAGCCTGTTAAAATGCCGGCCCATTTCGCAAACGACTCCCTGACTCTGTCATGTCCCGACTCAATCCCCGGCAGCAAGAAGCCGTGAACTATGTCGGCGGCCCTCTTTTGGTGCTCGCCGGTGCAGGCTCCGGCAAGACCAGCGTGATTACCCGCAAGATCGCGCATTTGATCCAGAACTGCGGCATCCGCGCCCAGTACATCGTCGCCATGACCTTCACCAACAAGGCCGCCCGGGAAATGAAGGAGCGGGTCGGTGGCCTGTTGCGCGCCGGCGAAGGCCGCGGCCTGACCGTCTGCACCTTCCACAACCTGGGCCTGAACATCATCCGCAAGGAACACGCGCGGCTGGGCTACAAACCGGGCTTCTCGATTTTCGACGAGACCGACGTCAAGGCCCTGATGACCGACATCATGCAGAAGGAATACTCGGGCGACGACGGCGTCGACGAGATCAAGAACATGATCGGCGCCTGGAAAAACGACCTGGTCCTGCCACCCGAAGCCCTGGAAAATGCCCGCAATCCCAAGGAGCAGACCGCCGCCATCGTCTACGCCCACTACCAGCGCACGCTCAAGGCGTTCAACGCGGTGGACTTCGACGACCTGATCCTGCTGCCGGTCAAGCTGTTCCAGGACCACGCCGACATTCTTGAAAAATGGCAGAACAAGGTCCGCTACCTGCTGGTGGACGAATATCAGGACACCAACGCCAGCCAGTATCTGCTGGTGAAGTTGCTGATCGGCAAACGCAACCAGTTCACCGTGGTGGGCGACGACGACCAGTCGATCTATGCCTGGCGCGGCGCGCGGCCGGAAAACCTGATGTTGCTCAAGGAAGACTATCCGTCGCTCAAAGTGGTGATGCTGGAGCAGAACTACCGCTCCACCAGCCGCATCCTGCGCTGCGCCAACGTGCTGATTTCCAACAACCCCCACGAGTTCGAAAAGCAACTGTGGAGCGAGATGGGCCACGGCGACGAAATCCGCGTGATCCGTTGCCGCAACGAAGACGCCGAAGCCGAGCGCGTGGCCATGGAAATCCTCAGCCTGCACCTGCGCACCGATCGGCCGTACAGCGATTTTGCAATCCTGTACCGCGGTAACTACCAGGCCAAGCTGATCGAACTGAAACTGCAGCATCACCAGGTTCCCTATCGCCTGTCGGGGGGCAACAGCTTTTTCGGCCGCCAGGAAGTGAAGGACCTGATGGCCTACTTCCGCCTGATCGTGAACCCGGACGACGACAACGCCTTCCTGCGGGTGATCAACGTGCCGCGCCGGGAAATCGGCTCGACCACCCTGGAGAAACTCGGCAACTACGCCACCGAGCGCAAGATCTCGATGTACGCCGCCACGGACGAAATCGGCCTGGGCGAACATTTGGACAGCCGCTTCACCGACCGCCTGGCGCGCTTCAAGCGCTTCATGGACAAGGTCCGCGAGCAATGCGCCGGGGAAGATCCGATCTCGGCGCTGCGCAGCATGGTCATGGACATCGACTACGAGAACTGGCTGCGCACCAACAGCTCCAGCGACAAGGCTGCCGACTACCGCATGAGCAACGTCTGGTTCCTGATCGAGGCGTTGAAGAACACCTTGGAAAAAGACGAAGACGGCGACATGACCGTCGAGGACGCCATCGGCAAGCTCGTGCTGCGGGACATGCTCGAACGCCAGCAGGAAGAGGAAGACGGCGCCGAAGGGGTGCAGATGATGACGCTGCACGCCTCCAAGGGCCTGGAGTTTCCCTATGTGTTCATCATGGGCATGGAAGAAGAAATCCTGCCGCACCGCTCCAGCATCGAGGCCGACACCATTGAAGAAGAACGGCGCCTGGCCTACGTCGGCATCACCCGGGCGCGCCAGACGCTGGCCTTCACCTTCGCCGCCAAGCGCAAGCAGTACGGCGAAGTGATCGACTGCGCCCCCAGCCGCTTTCTCGATGAGCTGCCGCCGGACGACCTCGCCTGGGAAGGCAACGACGACACGCCGACGGAAGTCAAAGCCGTTCGCGGCAACAATGCCCTGGCGGATATACGCGCGATGTTGAAGCGCTAGACTACTTTTTCTCAACGACTTCAGGCGCTGAACGCGTCATCAGAGGAGGCTTCATGGAAGCCCTGCACCAGAAAATCCGCGAGCTAGGCATTGTGCTGTCCGACCAGGTCCTGAAGGTCGATGCGTTTCTCAACCACCAGATCGACCCGCAGTTGATGAAGCTGATCGGCGATGAGTTTGCCGAACTGTTCAAGGATTCGGGCATCACCAAGATCGTCACCATCGAAGCCTCGGGCATTGCCCCCGCAATCATGACCGGGCTGAACCTTGGCGTGCCGGTGATCTTTGCCCGCAAGCAACAGTCGCTGACCCTGACGGAAAACCTGCTGTCCGCGACGGTGTATTCGTTCACGAAGAAGACCGAAAGCACCGTCGCCATCAGCCCGCGTCACCTGACCAGCAGCGACCGCGTGCTGATCATCGATGACTTCCTGGCCAACGGCAAAGCCTCCCAGGCGCTGATCTCCATTATCAAGCAGGCTGGCGCCACCGTCGCCGGGCTGGGGATCGTGATCGAGAAGTCGTTCCAGGGCGGCCGTGCGGAATTGGATGCCCAGGGCTATCGCGTCGAGTCGTTGGCTCGGGTGAAGTCGCTGGCGGGTGGGGTCGTGACCTTTATCGACTGATCACGCCCTACCCTCTGTGGGAGCGAGCTTGCTCGCGATAGCGGCCTGTCAGACACATTTCGGGTAACTGATACACCGCTATCGCGAGCAAGCTCGCTCCCACAGGGGGTGGATCGGCCGTTATGGCGCAGTCGCCTTGAGCCCCGCCAGCAACAGCCGCTGATACAGCTCCTCCTTCAGCCCCTCGGGATTCGTCAACTGCATCCGCTCCAGATGCCCGGCATATTCCCAGGGCTCCGGCGCATCCAGGGCGGCCTTGCCAAGGTCCAGGATCTCGGTGAGCTTGAATTTGCTCTTCAGCCAGTTCAGAGCCCGTAACAAGTCGCGCTCGATCCCGTCGAAATCACAACCCAGCGGGTATTCCGGAAAAAGGTTGGGATGCCGCGCCTGGATCGCCTGTAGACGCTCCGACGTGTTGTCGGCGAACCGTGGATCAAGTCGAAAATCCTTCGGTAATTTACCGGCATTTTGTGCCTGCTCGATCAGGCCGGGTTGGAAGCGCGAATCGCTGATATTCAGCAACGCCTCGATCACCGCCGCGTCGGTCTTGCCCCGCAGGTCGGCGATGCCGTACTCGGTCACCACGATGTCTCGCAGGTGCCGGGGAATCGTGCAATGGCCGTATTCCCAGACGATATTCGAACTGGCCACCCCGCCCGACTCCCGCCAGCTGCGCAACAGCAGGATCGAGCGCGCCCCTACCAGCGCATGGCCCTGGGCGACGAAGTTGTACTGCCCACCTACACCGCTGAGCACCCGCCCATCTTCCAACTGGTCCGCCACTCCGGCGCCCATCAGGGTCATGGTGAAGACCGTGTTGATGAAACGCGCATCGAGGCGCTGCAAGCGCTTGAGCGGTTCCTGGCCGTACAGCTCGTTGATGTAGCTGATGCGGGTCATGTTGAATTCGAGCAGGCGGCTCTGCGGCAACTCCCTCAGGCGCTCGTAAAAACTGCGCGGGCCGAGGAAGAACCCGCCGTGGATGCAGATGCCGTCGGGTTGCGCCGCTTCGTCGAGGGTTCCGGCGATGGTCCGTTCCTGGGTCGGTTCGTCAGGGTAGACCTTGCGCCGGATAATCCCGGCCTCCGCCAGCACCAGCAAACCGTTGACGAACATTTCACTGCAACCGTACAACCCTTTGGCGAAAGGCTCGACCCCACCCTCGCGCTCGATCAACTGCGCCCACTGGCTGAGGTTCACGTCCGCCAGCAGGGCCTGGTAACCGGCGTTATCGGCCTGGCGCGCCAACAGCGCCGCCGTCAACGCGTCGCCCATGGAGCCGATGCCGATCTGCAACGTACCGCCATCGCGCACCAGGGTGCTGGCGTGCAGGCCGATCAAATGGTCCTGGAAACCCACCGGCATGTTCGGCGTGGAGAACAACGTGTGGCTGTCCTTCTCATCGATCAACAGGTCGAAGCCATCGATGCCGATTTCCGCATCGCCGGGCATGTAGGGCAAATCGCTGTGGACCTGGCCCACCATGAGAATGGTTTCCCCCGCCTCGCGCCGCTTGGCGATCATCGGCAACAGGTCCAGGGTGATGTCCGGGTTGCAGCTCAGGCTCAAGCGATCCGGATGTTCCGGGTCGCTCGCCACCAGTTGCGCGATCAGGTTCAAGCCAGCCCCATTGATATCCCGGGCGGCGTGGCTGTAGTTGCTGCTGACATAGTCCTGCTGGGCCGAAGCGCTGTGCAGGAGGCTGCCGGGCTGCATGAAGAATTGCTGGACGCGGATATTGGCCGGCAGGCTGTCGCGCTGCAGATCGGCGAGGTAATCGAGTTCTGGATAATCACCGAAGACCCGTTCGACAAAGGGCTCGAGGAAGCGCTTCTGCAGCCCGTCGCCCAAGCTCGGCCGACCCAGGCTCAGTGCTGTGTAAATGGTCAGCTGTCGCTCGGGCATTTGCGCAATGCGCTGGTAAAGCGCGTTGGCGAACAGGTTGGGCTTGCCCAGCCCCAGGGGCATGCCGAGGTGGATATGCGCGGGCAGACGCTCGAGTACGTCATCCACCGCCTGTTCGATTGAACACAACTGCACCATCCGACCCTCCGGGACATTCCATGAATGTGGGTTGGACCGAGCTTGCCGGGTCTTGGTTGCGATGACCAGTCCGGAAAAAATCCCAGGCACAAAAAAGCCGCTCGTAAGCGGCTTTTTTGCGGAAGATGAATGCCTGTTACAGGCCGGACATCTCTTTGATGGCGCCTTTGAGTTCATCATCGGTGCAATCGGCGCAGGTGCCTTTAGGCGGCATGGCATTGATCCCGGTAATGGCCTTCGCCAGGATGCCGTCAAGGCCGCCCTGGTGGTCGGCGCGTTCTTTCCAGGCAGCCTTGTCACCGATTTTCGGAGCGCCCAGCAGGCCGGTACCGTGGCAAGCGTTGCAATGTTTGGCGATGACGTCTTTTGGCGCCTTGGCACCGCCAGCGCCACCCGCCGCGGCAGCCACTTCCATGCCCTTGCATTCCTTGCCCTGGACGCAAACCTGGCCGACGGGTTCAAGGCGCTTGGCGATATCATCGGTCGGCGCCGCTTGAGCGCTCGCAGCCCATAGGGCCAATACGGTTGCTGGTGCAGCCAGCATTTTCATAATTAGGTTCACGCGTACACCCTCAATGGTGGCTAGTCACGCCTGCGGCCACGGTTTGCAGGCGGGCGCAAGTATAGCGGTAAGCCTGTCACTCCGAAACAACCCCAAAGTCGCAAGGGTCTTGTTTGTCATGACAGCCCAACCTTCGAGCGCCTTTGCCCTGCGGGTTCGGCGCCTCTTCTTCTAGAAATTGGCCGGTGTGGCTGCGCTGATCAGTCGCGCCGGCACGTCGAACGGATTACGGAAACGATGGGGCTTGGTACTCTCGAAATAGTAGCTGTCGCCCGCCTCCAGCACGAAGGTTTCGGCGCCGACAACCAATTCCAGCCGCCCTTCCACCAGGATTCCGGTTTCTTCGCCTTCATGGGTGAGCATCTCGTCACCGGTGTCGGCGCCAGGCGGATAGATTTCGTTCAGGAAAGCAATCGCCCGACTCGGATGCGCCCTGCCCACCAGTTTCATGGTCACGGCGCCATCGGAGATGTCGATCAGTTCGTTGGCTTTGTAGACGATCTGGGTCGGTTTCTCCTGGAGGATTTCTTCGGAGAAAAACTCGACCATGGACATGGGAATCCCGCCAAGGACCTTGCGCAGCGAGCTGATCGAGGGGCTCACGCTGTTCTTCTCGATCATCGAAATGGTGCTGTTGGTGACGCCCGCGCGCTTGGCGAGTTCACGCTGGGAAAGGCCTTTGAGTTTACGAATGGATTGCAGTCGTTCACCGACGTCCAATGCTGGAGCCTCCAGGGAATCAGGTTATGTGTAAAGTGAGCGTTATCATGGCGACAGCGTTCAGTATTTACAACACCTTGGCCCGAATCCTGTGCGGTGAAGCGACTTTCGGTAGGTCACGCTGGGGGTCAGCCCTCGGAATAGAGCCTTGGCACCCGTCGCAGGTTGCAGAAAATCTGGTAGGGGATCATGTCGGCAGCCTTCGCAACGTCACTGGCGAGGACATTCTTGCCCCACAGCTCCACGGTTGAGCCAAGCCCGGCTTGGGGAATATGGGTCAAGTCCACGGCCAGCATGTCCATCGATACCCGCCCGACCAGTTGGCTACGCTGCCCATCCACCAGTACCGGCGTGCCGTTGGGCACCTGGCGCGGGTAGCCGTCGGCGTACCCCATGGCGACCACGCCGACCCGGGTCGGTTGCGCCGTGACAAAGCGTGCGCCATAGCCCACGGGCTCGCCGGCGGGAAGTTCACGCACGCTGATGATTTTCGATTCCAGCGTCATGACCGGTTGCAGGCGTGAAGCAACGGCATTGGCTTCTTCGAAAGGCGTCGCGCCGTACAGCATGATGCCGGGCCGCACCCAGTCGCTGGGAATCTGCGGCCAGCCCAGCACCGCTGGCGAGTTGCGCAGGCTGACCTCTGCCATCAAGCCCTGGCGGGTCTGCTCGAATACTGCCAATTGTTGCAGGCTGCTAGGGTCATGCAATTCATCGGCGCGGGCAAAGTGGCTCATCAACACGATCTTCGCCACGTTGCCACTGGCCAGCAGACGACGATACGCCGGCTGGAAATCGTCCGGGTGCAGGCCGACCCGATGCATGCCCGAATCGAGCTTGAGCCAGACCGTGATCGGCTTGCCCAGCGTCGCGCGCTCGATCGCTTCGAGCTGCCACAATGCATGCACCACGCACCAGAAGTCGTGCTCAACGATCAAGGCAAGTTCATCGGCCTCGAAGAAACCTTCCAGCAGCAGGATCGGCCCGCGAATCCCACCGGCCCGCAGCTCCAGGGCTTCTTCGATGCACGCCACCGCGAAACCGTCAGCGGTTTCCTGCAAGGCCTCGGCGCAGCGCACCGCGCCATGCCCGTAAGCGTCGGCCTTGATCACCGCCAGGGCCTTGGCCCCCGTGACTTCACGGGCTAGCTGGTAGTTGTGACGCAGGGCTTGGAGGTCGATCAAGGCACGGGCAGGACGCATGGCGGCAGGCTTCTAGGCGGTCATGGTTAAAAAAACCGGCGCCGGCTGACGGCATCAGCCGACAACAGCGCCGGGAGAGGGAGAGTCTTGACAGTGATCAGGGCAGCGCCGCGACGACGGACAGCTCCACCAGGATCTGCGGCTCGCACAATTTGGCCTCTACCGTGGCGCGGGCCGGGGCGACGCCCTTGGGCAGCCATTTGTCCCACACCGCGTTCATGCCGGCGAAGTGCGCGTCGATGTCCTTCAGGTAAATCGTCACCGACAGCAGGCGGCTCTTGTCGGTCCCGGCCAGGTCGAGCAGTCGCTCGATATTGGCCAGTGTCTCGCGCGTCTGCTGTTCGATACCGGCACTCATGTCGTCGCCGACCTGCCCTGCCAGGTAAACGGTGCCGTTGTGCACGACAACCTGACTCATGCGGTCATTGGTGAGCTGGCGCTGGATTGCCATGTTTCGCGGACTCCTGGGGTTTGCTGCCATAACGGGAAATATCGAGGCCTTCGGCGCTGATCTGTGGCTTTTTCTTTGCCATCAGGTCCGCGAGAAGGCGACCGGAACCACAGGCCATGGTCCAACCGAGGGTGCCGTGGCCGGTGTTCAGGAACAGGTTCTTGAACGGCGTCGCCCCAACGATCGGCGTGCCGTCCGGAGTGGTCGGGCGCAGGCCGGTCCAGAAACTGGCCTGGGCCAAATCGCCGCCCTGAGGATAAAGGTCGTTGACGATCATCTCCAGGGTTTCGCGCCGGCGCGGGTTAAGCGAGAGGTCAAAACCGGCGATTTCCGCCATGCCGCCAACGCGGATACGGTTGTCGAACCGGGTGATCGCGACCTTGTAGGTTTCGTCGAGGATGGTTGAAGTCGGTGCCATCGCCGGGTTGGTGATCGGCACGGTCAGGGAGTAACCCTTGAGCGGATACACCGGCGCACGGATACCCAGCGGCTTGAGCAGTTGCGGCGAGTAGCTGCCAAGCGCCAGGACATAACGGTCGGCGGTTTCCAGCTTGCCATCGATCCACACGCCATTGATTCGGTCGCCGGCGAAATCCAGGCGCTCGATGTTCTGGTCGAAACGAAATTGCACGCCGAGCTTCACGGCCATTTCCGCCAGGCGAGTGGTGAACATCTGGCAATCGCCGGTCTGGTCATTTGGCAGGCGCAGGGCACCGGCAAGGATATCGGTGACATTCGCCAGGGCCGGTTCGACGCGGGCGATGCCTTCGCGATCGAGGACTTCGAACGGTACGCCGGATTCCTTCAGAACAGCGATGTCCTTGGCCGCACCATCAAGCTGGGCCTGGGTGCGGAACAGTTGGGTAGTGCCGAGGCTGCGGCCTTCGTAGGCGATGCCGGTTTCGGCGCGCAGCTCATCGAGGCAGTCACGGCTGTACTCGGAAAGCCGGACCATGCGCTCCTTGTTGATGGCATAGCGGCTCGCGGTGCAATTGCGCAACATCTGCGCCATCCACAAGTATTGGTCGATGTCGGCGGTGGCCTTGATCGCCAGCGGTGCGTGACGCTGAAGCAGCCATTTGATGGCCTTGAGCGGCACGCCCGGCGCGGCCCACGGCGAGGCGTAACCCGGCGATACCTGGCCGGCATTGGCGAAACTGGTTTCCATGGCAGGCGCCGGCTGACGGTCGACCACCACCACTTCAAACCCGGCACGCGCCAGATAATAAGCACTGACGGTACCGATGACGCCGCTACCCAAGACCAGAACGCGCATGTTGAAACCCTCATCGCGGATAACCGCTGACGTTTGTTGTACAAACCTTAGATGCGCGCAGTGTAAAAAAGATCAGCCAGTGCTTTTCACTATATAAATGCCTATATTTGGCGAGAATTCTCGGCAAGAACCCTTTTCACGGAGGCGCATCACCTGTGCGGACCAACACTCAGACCAAACGCGAGCTGGACAAGATCGACCGCAACATCCTGCGCATCCTTCAGGCGGACGGGCGAATTTCCTTCACCGAACTGGGCGAAAAGGTCGGCCTCTCCACCACGCCGTGCACGGAGCGGGTGCGACGGCTGGAGCGCGAAGGCATCATCATGGGCTACAACGCCCGGCTCAATCCGCAACACCTGAAGGGTAGCCTGCTGGTGTTCGTCGAGATCAGCCTGGACTACAAATCCGGCGACACCTTCGAAGAGTTCCGACGCGCGGTGCTGAAATTGCCTCATGTGCTCGAATGTCACCTCGTGTCGGGGGACTTCGACTATCTGGTGAAGGCACGGATCTCCGAGATGGCCTCGTACCGCAAGCTACTGGGCGACATCCTGCTCAAGCTGCCCCATGTGCGCGAGTCCAAGAGCTACATCGTGATGGAAGAGGTGAAAGAGAGCCTGAACCTGCCGATTCCGGATTGAGTCTGGCTCCAGGCCGCTATCGCGAGCAAGCTCGCTCCCACACAGGTAGGTGGCGAACGCTTTCTTGCGAACAACGGAGATCCCTTGTGGGAGCGAGCTTGCTCGCGAAGGCGGCGACTCGGTGCCCGGGCGATTAGACCAACACCTGCCGAGTGCTGGCCATGTACTCATGGATCTGCTTCTCGACGCGCGGATGGATCAACTCCACCGGCCGCCGGCCATTGGGGCACGGCAAGGTCGCCGTGGTGCCGAACAGCCGGCAGATCAGCGGCCGCTCGTCATATACGGTGCAACCGTTCGGCCCCAGGTGTACGCAATCGAGCGCTTCCATCGCCGCGTCCTGCTCGGCGCGGGTCTTGCGCGGCAGGCGGGCCATTTCCTCGGGCGAGGTGGTCACCGGACCGCAGCAGTCGTGGCAGCCCGGAACGCACTCAAACGTCGGGATCTGCTGACGCAACGTGCGGATTTTTTGACTGTTGCAGCTCATCGAGGCGATTACCGGATCGGGACAGCCCCGGATTCTGCCTTAAAAACCGCAGGCCAGACAGCACCAGCCGACCAGTGTTGCCGACCGGGGAAAGCACGGCTTATGCTCCGTAAAATTTCTCAAACACAAAAATCAGGATTACGCACATGAACGCCCGTGTTCAGCAACCTGTCCCCAGCCACGCGCACGCCGCCTCTTATTACGCCGCCAGCAGCCTGCCGCAGCCGGACCATCCGGCGTTGCAAGGCGAGTTGGTAGCGGACGTCTGCGTGGTGGGCGGCGGGTTCTCCGGGTTGAACACAGCCATCGAACTGGCCGAGCGCGGGATGAGCGTGGTCCTGCTTGAAGCACACAAAATCGGCTGGGGCGCCAGCGGACGCAACGGCGGCCAGCTGATTCGCGGCGTTGGCCACGGTCTCGATCAGTTCGCTCCTGTCGTCGGCACCGAGGGCGTCCGTCAGATGAAACTGATGGGGCTCGAGGCGGTGGAAATCGTCCGACAGCGGGTCGAGCGTTTTCAGATTGCTTGCGACCTGACCTGGGGTTATTGCGACCTCGCCAACAAACCCGGCGACCTCGAGGGCTTTGCCGAAGACGGCGAAGAGCTCCGCAGCCTGGGCTATCGCTACGAGACCCGGCTGCTGCAGGCCGATGAGATGCACAGCGTGGTGGGCTCGGACCGCTACGTTGGTGGCCTGATCGACATGGGCTCGGGGCATCTGCATCCGCTCAACCTGGCGCTGGGCGAAGCGGCCGCTGCGCAACAACTGGGGGTCCGACTGTTCGAGGGATCGGCTGTTACCCGCATTGACTATGGGCCGCAGGTGAAAATCCACACCTCTCAAGGTTCGGTCCGCGCCAATACCCTGGTGCTGGGCTGCAACGCCTATCTCAACGGCCTGAACCAGGAATTGAGTGGAAAAGTATTGCCCGCCGGCAGCTACATCATCGCCACCGAACCACTGAGCGAAGCCCAGGCTCAAGCCCTGTTGCCGCAGAATATGGCCGTCTGTGACCAACGAGTGGCATTGGATTACTACCGACTTTCGGCAGATCGGCGCTTGTTGTTCGGCGGCGCTTGTCATTATTCGGGGCGTGATCCGCAGGACATTGGCGCTTATATGCGTCCGAAAATGCTCAAGGTGTTCCCGCAACTGGCGGACGTGAAAATCGATTATCAGTGGGGCGGGATGATTGGCATCGGCGCCAATCGCCTGCCGCAGATTGGCAGGCTGAAAGACCAGCCGAACGTGTATTACGCCCAGGCCTATTCCGGTCATGGCGTGAACGCCACACACCTGGCGGGCAAACTGTTGGCTGAGGCGATCAGCGGACAGCAGGACGGCGGTTTCGACCTGTTTGCCCGGGTACCGCACATGACCTTCCCGGGCGGCAAGCATTTGCGCTCGCCATTGCTGGCGCTGGGGATGTTGTGGCATCGGTTGAAAGAGTTGGTCTAACCATTGAATACTAACCAATGGAACCAGGCGCCTATCAGTGTGGCGAGGGGATTTATCCCCGCTGGGCTGCGAAGCAGACCCAAGGCAATCTCCCTGACACTTCACGGTGTCAGGTTTTAGGGCCGCTTCGCACCCCAGCGGGGATAAATCCCCTCGCCACTAGGCCCTGTGCGATTCAAAGCCGCCAGAACGGCTTCAGGCCTTCCGCCCGTGCCTGCTCCCGACTTAGCCCGATGTCACGCAACTGTTCGGTCGACAGGTCCAGCAAGGCTTTGCGTGTATGCAAACGATGCCAGAACAGGCCCCAGCGACTCAGGTCGGCTGGAGCATTGCGCAAATCCCCGCTACGCAGCCCCTTCTCCTGCCCCGCCGCCAGTTCCTGACTGTGTAACGTCAGCCGCACATCGCTCAAGCCGTTCATTTTGATCGCTCCTGTTTACTTGGGTAGCCAGAGGTTTCATGATGCGCGGACGGCAAAAAACGATACAGATCCAACCAATATCTTTTACATGCATACAGATAGGCTATTTTCACGGCTGAATTGAAGTTTTTCAGCTCATCTGTATCGGTCGCTGCTTTCACCTGATCAGGACTACGCCATGACGCTCTACGTGAATCTCGCCGAGTTGCTCGGGACCCGCATCGAACAAGGCTTCTACCGCCCCGGCGACCGGCTGCCCTCGGTGCGAGCCTTGAGTACGGAACATGGCGTCAGCCTGAGCACCGTCCAGCAGGCCTACCGCGTGCTGGAAGACAACGGGCTGGCCACGCCGAAACCCAAATCAGGTTATTTCGTCCCGGTCAGCCGTGAGCTGCCGGACCTGCCGGCAATCGGCCGTCCAGCCCAGCGCCCGGTGGATATTTCCCAGTGGGACCAAGTGCTGGAACTGATACGCGCAATACCTCGCAAGGATGTGGTACAGCTGGGCCGTGGCATGCCGGATATCCATTCACCCACCATGAAACCGTTGCTGCGCAGCCTGGCGCAGATCAGCCGGCGACAAGACATGCCCGGTCTGTATTACGACAACATCTACGGCAACCTCCAGTTGCGCGAACAGATCGCCCGGCTATCCCTGGATTCCGGCTGCCAACTGACAGCCAACGACCTGATCGTCACCACCGGCTGTCACGAAGCGCTGTCGGTCAGCATTCGCGCGACCTGCGAACAGGGCGATATTGTCGCAGTGGATTCACCCAGCTTTCACGGCGCCATGCAGACGCTGAAGGGCCTGGGCATGAAAGCCCTCGAGATTCCCACCGACCCGCTCACGGGAATCAGCCTGGAGGCACTGGAGCTGGCATTGGAACAATGGCCAATCAAGGCCATACAGTTGACGCCCAGCTGCAACAACCCGCTGGGCTACATCATGCCGGAGGCCAATAAGCGCGCCTTGCTGACCTTGGCCCAGCGTTTCGACGTGGCCATTATCGAGGACGATGTGTACGGGGAATTGGCCGACACCTACCCGCGACCACGTACGATCAAATCCTTCGATGAAGATGGCCGCGTCCTGCTCTGCAGTTCTTTTTCCAAGACGTTGGCGCCAGGCCTGCGGGTCGGCTGGATTGCGCCCGGTCGGTACCTTGAGCGCGCGCTGCACATGAAGTACATCAGCACCGGTTCTACCGCGCCGCAGCCTCAGATCGCCATCGCGGAGTTCCTCAAGAACGGGCACTTCGAACCCCATCTTCGCCGCATGCGCACGCAATACCAGCGCAATCGCGACGTAATGATGGATTGGGTGAGCCGGTACTTTCCCCAAGGCACCCGCGCCAGCCGCCCCCGTGGCAGCTTCATGCTCTGGGTCGAGCTGCCCGAGGGTTTCGACACGCTGAAGCTCAATCGCGTGCTGCATGACCAAGGTGTACAGATCGCCGTCGGCAGCATCTTTTCGGCGTCAGGCAAATACCGCAACTGCCTGCGCATGAACTACGCGGCCAAGCCCACGGCGCAGATCGAAGACGCCGTGCGCAAGGTCGGCACAGCAGCCAGCCGACTGCTGGCGGACATGCCCGATGGCTCCTGAGCGTTGCGTGCCAACATCCAAGGCACCGCTGGGCTCAGCCTTCCTGGCAAACCACCTCAAGACGGTCATAGGGTTCGGTTGAAGCGGGTAATTGGCGGGTATCGAATTCCAGACGGCAGATTCGCTCATCGGCACGTGTCACGTTGAGCCGAACCACGTCGGGGGCATCCTCCAGGTAGACCAGGCCAGCGTCGACTACCGTCGTCAGGTACTGCCCTTCATGGTCATAGACGCCCAAGCCTTTCGCCACGGGCGTCCCTTCTTCGTTGCGCACGTACAGCATCAGACGGCGAACCATGCCGGCCTGGAAGTCGAGCCGCGGCACCGCGCCACGCGCGGCGCGTACTTCTTGGAAACCGTTAGGTACCTCGACGTTGCCCGGCAAGCTCACCGTGTCGATTTCAATGCGGCTCGCCTGGTAGGCCGGCAACGCGGCCGCCACTGCACGCCCCGCGCCGTCGGTCCAGACGGGCCCCTGGGAAGTGCCAATCTTGATTCCCGCAGAGTCGCCGACCTTGAGCAGGCCAAACGTGTCGCGCAGCGGATACGGCGAAGGCGTAACGCCCTCCTCATGCAAAGCCAGCCCGCCGCGCAACGCCAAGTCATAATGGCGCGCTCCCGCGCTGGTCTGGGCATATCCCAGTTCGGCGCTGGTGTAACGGGGCAAGGCGTTAAGCCTGGCATTGAGGTCGTTCCGGCCAGCGGCGGAACGATCGGCACCGATGCTGTAACCCAGGCTGTCACTGACCTGCTCGGTATAGCGCGCGCCCGTACGCAATCCTCTAGAGTCATCATGGCGAGTAGAAATGCTCAGCCTTCGATTGCGTCCCAAGGGCACGCCAATATTGGCGAACACACCGGTCCGGCCTGCCTGTTCAGCCCGGTCATGCTCGACACTCAACGAAAACGTCGCCCAGTCGAATGCCCGTGACCATGCCGTACTGATGCGCGAATTGCCGTTCCCGCCCGCGCCTTTGTAGCGAGTCAGCGATCCGCTGACTGCTCCCCACGACGAATCCGCCCGCCTCAGCGATAGACTCCAGTGATGGGTCGCCCGGGCAAGCGGATCACCAACGGCAGGGTCGAGACTCGCCTCGGACAGATATCGAAACCCGGAACTGCGCTGGCCGGCCGTCAGTCCGACGGTTAGCCCAGCGCCCGCCACGGTGTTGAGCGTAGCCTGCATTTCTTGGCCACGGGTGCCTTGCGCCGTGCGTGAACCGAGTTGCTGCAGGCCCAGTATTGTCGTTCGGGTCAATGCCTGTGAGATCCCCCAGCCCATGGACTGGTAACCTTCGGCCCCCATCCACCCTGCGCTTGTCTGGGTCTGCGGTCCCCATCGCCAGTCCCGGCTGGCAGCAAAGAAAGCCGGCGTGTCACGCTCGCTCCCAGGGAACTGCCTGATCTTGCCTGCCGCCAGCCCATAACTGGACACAGCCCCGAGCCTTACCGGACGCACATCCGCGGCGGGCACATGAAAGTCGCGACGTTCGCCGTTCTCTTCAAACACGCTGACTTCCAAGTCCACCCGGTCACTGATCAACGGTAAATCGCGCAGTGTGAACGGCCCCGCGGGCACCAACGTGGTGTAGATTACTATTGCGCTCTGGCGGACCTCGACCCTGGCCGTCGAATAGGCCAGCCCGTGGACCAGCGACCCGCCCCCCAGTCCATCCGCACCCGCCGAAAGCGCATTTTCAGGAAAGATTTGCACACCCGTGAAAGGTCCTGTGGAAAACAACGGCGAACGCATATTCAACTGGCCCAGTTGAATATGCGCATCGAAGCGCTCCCACGTCTTGGATGCCTGGGTGTACAACGTCTCGAAACGCGTTACTCCCTGGAATGACGTGTAGTTCTGACGACTGCGGACCACCCAGTCTCCCGCGTTGAAGCCCAGTTCGGTGCCAACGCTGCGATAGGCGCTGGACTGGCCGGCGGCGGAGCCGGCAATGACTAGCGCGTCGTAGTTCAATACGCCGGCCATCCCACCCGAATCCCAGCTTCCACGGCTCTCGGTGGGCCTCAAGAGCCAGTCTGCGGGGACCACCAGATGCACAAGGTTTTGCCCTGGATCAAGCCGCACCTGAGCGCCGGCCAACCCTTGGTCAACAGACACGCACTGCGGATCGTCATCGCCGGGATACGCATTAAGCGACGCGGCAATCCCCGCGCGCTCAAGCAGGTTCGCATCGAGGCACAACTGCCCTTCGCCATCGAACATTGCCATGACCTGCCCGGATGGAATGCCATTGACGCTCAAGGCGACACGATGGCGTCCAGCAGCAAAGCGTGCGGCGCGGCGAAAATATTCGGCAACATCCGGGTCGACTCCCCGCGCCCGCAGCACCGAGCGGTCAAATTCAGCGGATGCTTGTGCCGAGGCTTCGGCCCGGGCAGTCGACATCAAGACCAGGCTGCCGACGAGCCGCCAAAGGACACCCGGGCGCATTATTGCAGGCTCAAGCGAGCGTCATGACTGGCAGCCGCGAACCCGTAAGTGGTGGCTGGAAACAACCGCACATGGGTGCCCAGGCTCGAGGGGGTGGTGAACGTCAACGTTTCCCCGGGCAAAATATAGGTACGCCCCAGATCAAGTGTCGTACCGCCTGGAATCAAACTCACTGATCTTGCCAGCCTCACGACGTAGGGGCTGGGATTGCTCACGCTGACCTGCCCGGTCTTGGCGCTCCAGACCAGTCGCGTCCAAGGCATTCGCTCAATCGCCAGGTGCGCCGGACGAATAATGACCGGAATGTTCTGACGCACGCCCATGGAAATCTGTGCGCCACCCGCCGCTGGACGCGCCTTGATACCCTCGAACACCACGCGTTTGAGGCGCTCCGTCTGCAAAGGAGCGCGACTGTGCAGGATAAAACGCACCTGCTGGCTCTGCCCGGGTTCGACCCGAGCCACGGGCGGATTGACCAGAAGCAACGGCTCCGAGTCTTCTGGAACATCCAAGACAGAGCTGTAAAGCAGCGCCGGTCGTTCATCGGTGTTCTTGATATTCAGAGTCGCCTCACCCTTGCCCTGGTCGACAATCACTACCGGCGTTTCCGGGACCATTCCAGCGGCCTGGGCGCCGGAGGCTATAAATGGCAGGCACAACGCCGCCACCGTGTTCAATACCGGTAAGCAATTTCGCAAAAACATGGAAATCTCCAGAAGCACCGACCGAGACATGCCTGGCATGTCCCGTCGGCAGCAAACCAACCCGCCGGAGCGCAGACCTTCAGGTCACTGCAGGCCTTTCAAACGCTCACGACGCTCCGTCACTTCAGGCGTCAGAGGTAAAACACATCGAACGTGACCGAACCATCAAGATCGAACTCATCCGTAGTCGGCGGCAACTCGGAAGTGGCACGGATGGCCGCGGCGACTTTCATCGGCAACGTGTGAAGACGAGCAGGAGCAGGGCCGGATGCCGAGCTTGAACCCCAGGAGTAAGTCGTCGGCGAATTGGTAATCAAACCATTGGTCGGAACACTCCAGCTCGGATTGGCCAGCGTTCGCGCCAGCAGAATCTGCGGAACGCCGTCAGTCCGCGGCAAGCCACTCAACAGACCGAAACCACCGATTCCAACCCCTTGGGTGCTGCCCAGGCCGTAATACAGTTCGTCGCCCGAACGACCATTGAAAGCCAGACCGGGCACCTTGGATGCACCGCGATTATCGGTGACGGCGATCTCCACGGATGCCGGGGCGCTACAGGTGATTTGCAGACTGATATCCCGCGGGGGAAGATCGTTCTGCCTGTCGGGAGCCAGGGCCGAAGAGAAAATCCGACCTAGATTGACATCGCTACCGCCGGCAAATGCCGGAATGCAGGATGTCGGGATAACTCGGCCTGTCACGTTCAAATCAACACTGGCCGCCTGGGCGATCAAGGGTGTAGAGGCAACGGCCAAGCAGGTGGCCAAGAGTCGTTTTTTCATAGTCACGTACCTGCAAAAGAGAAAGGGATACAGCCATGCAATGGCATCGGGGAAAGAGAACCAACCACCCCCTGCCAATGCCTGCGTATCGTTGCTCATCAGGTAGGATTTTTATGTAGGAAAAGACCTTGCAAGGATCTGGCTTTTTCAACATGGCTTGTGGCTTTTCCAACTTCTGAAGCGGGTTCCCACAGCCTGAGGCGTCGTATCCCGCAAACAGGATGAATCACAAAGCCATGCCATACTTCCTCGCAACGATCCGGGACGACTTGATTTGAGACCACATCTGGCCCTGCCTTTCGCTCTGCTGCTTGCTGCGCTTCTCTGCGGCTGTACGAGCCTGGACATTACTCGCGAGCCCAGCCAGGCATTGCCAGCGGCGAGTTCGGCATTTGGTCGCTCGGTCCAGGCGCAAGCCGCGCCTCATGAGGGTCGCTCGGGTTTTCGCCTGTTGTCGGACAGCACCGAGGCCTTCACCGCCCGTGCCGAATTGATCCGCAACGCCCAAAGCAGCCTGGACTTGCAGTACTACATCGTCCACGACGGCATCAGCACGCGAATGCTCGTGGATGAATTGCTCAAGGCCGCCGACCGGGGCGTGCGCGTGCGCATCCTGCTGGATGACACCACCAGTGACGGCCAGGATCAGATCATCGCGACGCTCGCCGCGCACCCAAACATCCAGATCCGCCTGTTCAACCCTTTGCATCTTGGCCGAGCGACCGGCGTGACCCGCAGCCTTGGACGCCTGTTCGACCTGTCATTGCAGCATCGCAGGATGCACAACAAGTTGTGGCTGGCGGACAACAGCATGGCGATTGTCGGAGGTCGCAACCTGGGGGATGAGTACTTCGATGCCGAACCCAACCTCAACTTCACCGACATCGACCTGCTCGGCGTCGGTCCGGTGGCTGAACAATTGGGGCACAGCTTCGATCAGTACTGGAACAGCGCGCTGAGCAAGCCCATCGAGCAATTCATGTCCCATCGGCCTACCGCCAAGGACTTGGCCAACAGCCGATTACGCCTGCAGGAGTCCCTGGAGCAGACGCACAAGGAAAACCACGCGCTGTACCAACAGTTGACTGCCTACAAGACCCAACCGCGCCTGGACACCTGGCGCAGCCAACTGACCTGGGCCTGGAACCAGGCATTGTGGGACGCGCCGAGTAAAGTCCTGGCGAAAGACGAGCCGGACCCGCAATTGTTGCTGACCACCCAACTGGGCCCGGAGCTGGCCGGCGTCAGCAAAGAACTGATCATGATCTCCGCCTATTTCGTGCCCGGCCAGCCAGGCCTGGTGTACCTGACCAGCCGCGCCGATGCCGGCGTGTCGGTGAGCCTGCTGACCAATTCCCTGGAAGCCACCGACGTGCCCGCCGTACATGGCGGCTATGCGCCGTATCGCAACGCCCTGTTGCAGCACGGCGTGCGCCTGTTCGAGCTGCGTCGACAACCGGGCGACACCGGCGGCAGCCCGCACCTGTTCTACAGCAAGTCCTACGGCGAATCGGACTCCAGCCTGCACAGCAAGGCGATCATCTTCGACCAGCAGAAATCGTTCATCGGCTCGTTCAATTTCGACCCGCGCTCAGTGCTATGGAATACCGAAGTCGGCGTCCTGGTAGACAGCCCGGAACTTGCCGGCCAGGTGCGCGAGCTGGCATTGCAGGGCATGGCGCCAACCCTGAGCTATCAGGCCCGCCTCGATGATGCCGGAAAGCTGATATGGACCACCGAAGACAATGGCAAGCTGCACGACCTGGACCGTGAGCCGGGCAGTTGGTGGCGCCGGTTCAATGCCTGGTTCGCCACGACGATCGGATTGGAGCGGATGCTATAGAGATTGACTGCTTTTCTGGTAGTCACAAGTCGCTTCTATCTTTCAGGCAGTCTGCGTCGCCCCGAACGCGCCTTGGCGCAGCAATAGAATCACCAATCCGAACGCCCCTGCCGCCATGAACAATGGCAACGCATGCCCGCTGACCCACTGGCTTCCCGCGCCTGCGATCAGCGGACCAACCAGGCACCCAATCCCCCACAGTTGGGCGATATGGGCATTGGCCCGTACCAACGCATCGTCACGATAACGCTCGCCGATCAGAATCAACGACAACGTGAACAGCCCGCCCGCGCTGGCACCAAACAGCACCCACAACGGCCAGATGAGAAGCGTGTCGATCAACAGCGGCACCGCCAGGCTCGAGAACATCAAGGCGACCGCGCACCCGGTAAACAGCGAACGGCGTGACAGGCGATCAGCCAAGGCGCCAATGGGCAGTTGCAGCAAGGCATCGCCGACCACCACGGTGCTGACCATCGCCAACGCAACATCCGCACTGAAACCCTGGCGCAAGCAATAGACCGGCAGCAACGTCAGGATCATCGCTTCGAAGGCGGCAAACAAGGACACGGCCCAGCCGATCGCCGGCAGGCCTCGACAAAAGCCCCACAAATCCTTGAGCGTGACACTGTTGGCTTCGCTGCTGGGCGCGCCACTGCGACCGAGCAACAACAAGGGCGCGCCCAGCAGTAGGCCGACGCCCACCCAGAAGCCGTAGTCGTGATCGGTGCCCAGCGCCCCCAGCAGCAACGGACCGGACAACTGGCTCAAGGCATAACTGCTGCCATACAGCGCTACCAACCGCCCGCGCCATCGCTCGATGACCAACTGATTGATCCAACTCTCGCCCAGAATGAATACAAGGGTCAGGACCACACCAATCACCAGCCGCAGCACCAACCAGACCGGATAGCTTGGCATCAGGGCCAACAACCCGATGGACAGCGCTCCGGCCCACAGGCACAAGCGCATCAGCGCCGCCGTGCCGAAGCGCGCCGCCAGCCGGCTCGACACCTTGGCCCCTACCAGCACGCCAACCGCCGGCATGGCCGCCATCACACCGATGGCGAACGAGCCATAACCCCAGCCTTCCAGGCGCAGCGACACCAGGGGCATGGTTACGCCCAAGGCCAGGCCGACACTCAGGACAGAAGCCAACACGGCGAAATAAGTCGCCCAACGCATTTCCACGCTCCTGTGGATTCAGATTTCAAGCCTTGCACACAGCAATGTGGGAGCGGGCTTGCTCGCGAAGGGGGAGTACCAGTCAACATAACCGTTGAATGTTAAACCGCCTTCGCGAGCAAGCCCGCTCCCACAAAGGATCAGCGCTGCATGAAGCCCCGGTCAGAGCTTGATCCAGGTCGCCTTCAGCTCGGTGTACTTGTCGAACGCATGCAGCGACTTGTCGCGACCGTTACCCGACTGCTTGAAGCCACCGAACGGCGCGGTCATGTCGCCACCGTCATATTGATTGACCCACACGCTGCCGGCGCGCAGTGCCTTGGCGGTCAGGTGAGCCTTGGAGATGTCCTTGGTCCATACCGCCGCCGCCAGGCCATAAGGCGTGTCGTTGGCGATCTGGATGGCTTCTTCGGCGCTGTCGAAGGCAATGACCGACAACACTGGGCCGAAAATCTCTTCCTGGGCGATTTTCATCGCGTTGCTCACGCCGTCGAAAATCGTCGGCTCGACATAGGTACCGCCGGTTTCCTCGAGGATCCGCTTACCGCCCGCCACCAGCTTGGCGCCATCGCTGTGACCGGCCTCGATGTAGGACAGCACGGTATTCATCTGCTGGGTATCGACCAGGGCTCCGACATTGGTGGCCGGGTCCAGCGGATTGCCGGGTTTCCAGCCCTTGAGCGCCTCGACCACCAGCGGCAGGAACGTATCCTTGATGGAGCGCTCCACCAACAGCCGCGAACCGGCGGTGCAGACTTCGCCCTGGTTGAAGGCAATGGCGCTGGCGGCGGATTCGGCGGCGGCTTGCAGATCCGGCGCATCGGCGAAGACGATGTTCGGGCTCTTGCCGCCGGCCTCCAGCCAGACGCGCTTCATGTTGGATTCGCCGGAATAGATCATCAATTGCTTGGCGATCTTGGTGGAGCCGGTGAACACCAGCGTATCGACATCCATGTGCAAGGCCAGGGCCTTGCCAACGGTGTGACCGTACCCCGGGAGGACGTTCAGCACGCCTTTCGGGATACCGGCCTCGATGGCCAGGGCAGCGATGCGAATCGCAGTCAGCGGGGATTTCTCGGAGGGCTTGAGCACCACCGAGTTGCCGGTGGACAGCGCCGGGCCGAGCTTCCAGCAAGCCATCATCAACGGGAAATTCCACGGCACGATCGCGCCCACGACACCAACCGGTTCGCGGGTCACCAGGCCCAACTGATCGCGGGGCGTAGCGGCCACTTCGTCGTAGATCTTGTCGATGGCTTCGCCGCTCCAGCTCAGCGCCTGGGCCGCGCCAGGAACGTCGATGTTCAGGGAGTCGCTGATTGGCTTGCCCATGTCCAGGGTTTCCAGCAGGGCCAGCTCTTCGGCGTTCTGCTTGAGCAGGCCGGCGAAACGAATCATGGTGGCCTTGCGCTTGCTCGGTGCCAGGCGCGACCAGACGCCGGAACTGAAAGTCGCACGAGCGTTTTCGACGGCGCGCTGGGCATCAGCCACGTCGCAACTGGCTATCTTGCCCAGCAGGCGGCCATCGACCGGGCTCAAACAATCAAAGGTTTCGCCGGACACCGCATCGGTGTATTCACCGTTGATGAAGGCGCGGCCTTCTATCTTCAGGTCGCGGGCGCGCTGTTCCCAGTCGGCACGAGTCAGGGTGGTCATGCGAGTGTCCTCCTCTTATTGGTAGGAACGCCGCGTCCCGCGCAGCGTTCAAGAATTCCTGCCGCGCCAGCCTGTTTACGGCGTTGTTTTCGGCACGGGCATCCACCACCCTAAACCAGCCGCTGGTAATGTTTCAATATATTTGACACAACCCAGGCAAACGGCCTTGCGATGTTCATTTTAATAAACATAGACTCGAGGCCTTCCAAGCCATCACCGGAGACCAAGCGCATGAGCATTCAGGACATCGTCGATTTTGGCCAGGCCAATACGCCCGCCGATCGTTATCGCCCGGACCCGGCCAAGGTACTCAAGGGCGATCCCGAACAAGCGGTGTTCAACCACTACAGCAGCCCCTGCGGGCAAATGAATGCCGGGGTCTGGGAAGGCGCCGTCGGCCAGTGGACGGTCAACTATACCGAGCATGAATACTGCGAGATCGTCCAAGGTGTCTCCGTACTGCGGGACAACGATGGCTACGCCAAGACCCTGCGGGCGGGCGATCGCTTCGTGATCCCGGCCGGGTTCAAGGGCACCTGGGAAGTGCTGGAACCGTGCCGCAAGATCTATGTGGTGTTTGAGCAGAAGGCTTGAGGATTTTGTGTTGCCTGGACTGGCCCCATCGCGAGCAAGCTCGCTCCCACACTGGACTGTGTGACGCCTGGACTCCTGTGGGAGCGAGCTTGCTCGCGATGAGGTCCTGACAGACAGAAAAAAGACAACAAAAAAGGCCCGTATCTCGCGATACGGGCCTTTTTCGTAAAGAGGGAAAAATCAATTACTTGATTTTGCCTTCCTTGTAGATCACGTGCTTGCGAACAACCGGATCATATTTCTTGATCTCGATTTTGTCCGGGGTAGTACGCTTGTTCTTGTCGGTAGTGTAGAAGTGACCAGTACCGGCGCTCGAGATCAAACGAATCAATTCACGCATGATTAGCTCCCTTAAACCTTGCCATCGCGACGAAGTTCGGCCAGCACGACACTGATGCCACGCTTGTCGATGATGCGCATGCCCTTGGCAGATACGCGCAGACGTACGAAACGTTTCTCTTCTTCAACCCAGAAGCGGTGATGCTGCAGGTTCGGCAGGAAACGACGACGGGTTTTGTTGTTTGCGTGGGAAATGTTATTCCCAGTCACCGGACCCTTACCGGTAACTTGACAGACTCTAGACATGCCTCAGCCCTCTAAAACCACATGCCCAACCCGGCATGGGTTGGCCGCTTAATCTCTCAGTCATTTGGCGCCAGGCGCCGCGTTTCTTTAAGGGTCTTACCGGCTACACCTACAGTGAAGGAACCGGGCCCCTAGAAAAGAGCGCTGCTTTATACCAGAAAGACCCAGGCACAACAACAGCCGTTGTGATTTGTCTTCCTGGGGAATCTTCGAGCAAGCGCCCCGGACGGCGGGGGCAGAGGCTGGCGCAGCCCTTTACCGCTCGTCGCTGCACGCAGGTAATTTTTCACTGGCACCCGATGGGAACCTGAGTACAGCGCCGCAGAGTGCCGGAAAATGCAAAAAGGGGATAGTCATTTACCGGCGAGCCCACTAGGGTAGGCCTTTTCCAGACTGCACTCGCAGATGGGCCTCCGACCTGCACAGGAAATCAATCATGCGCCTCGCTGCCCTACCCTTGTTGCTCGCCCCTCTGCTGATCAGCCCGCTGGCCCAGGCCGCCGCCCTGAGCGTGTGTACCGAGGCCAGCCCGGAGGGGTTCGACGTCGTTCAATACAACTCGCTGACCACCACCAATGCTTCCGCCGACGTGCTGATGAACCGCCTGGTGGATTTCGACACGGCCAGCGGCAAAGTGGTGCCGAGCCTGGTCAGCAGTTGGGACGTCTCGCCCGACGGCCTGACCTATGTCTTCAAGCTGCGGCCACAGGTCAAGTTCCATCACACCGACTATTTCACACCGCGCCGCGACCTGACGGCCGAAGACGTCAAGTTCAGCTTCGATCGGATGCTCGATCCGGCCAACCCTTGGCATAAAGTTGCGCAAAGCGGCTTCCCCCACGCGCAGTCCATGCAACTGCCTGCGCTGATCACCAAAATCGACGCACTCGACCCGCTGACGGTGCGATTCACGCTGGACCACGCCGACTCAACCTTCCTGGCCACGCTGAGCATGGGTTTCGCGTCGATCTATTCAGCCGAATATGCCGACCAGTTGATGAACGCCGGCAAGCCGGAACAGCTCAACAGCCAACCCATCGGCACTGGCCCGTTCATTTTCAACCGCTTTCAGAAAGACGCCTCGATTCGCTACAAGGCCAACAACGAATATTTTGGCGGCAAGCCTCAGGTAGACCCCCTTATTTTCGCCATCACCCCGGACGCCAACGTCCGATTGCAGAAATTGCGGCGCAATGAATGCCAGATCGCACTGTCGCCCAAGCCACTGGACGTACAGGCCGCCAAGCAAGAGCCCACGTTGAAAGTGGAACAGACTGACGCCTTCATGACCGCCTTCCTGGCGATCAACAGCCAGCATCCGCCATTGGACAAGCCTGAAGTCCGCCAGGCGATCAATCTCGCCTTTGACAAGCCCAGCTACCTCAAGACCGTTTTCGAGGGCACCGCCGAAGCGGCCAACGGCCCTTACCCACCGAACACCTGGAGCTACGCGAAAAACCTGCCCGGCTATGCCCATGATCCGGCCAAGGCTCGGGAGTTGTTGGCCAAGGCTGGTTTGAAGGAAGGCTTCAAGACCACTATCTGGACTCGCCCCTCCGGCAGCCTGCTCAACCCCAACCCGAGCCTGGGGGCACAGTTGCTGCAATCGGACCTGGCAGAGATCGGCATCCAGGCGGAAATCCGCGTGATCGAATGGGGCGAGCTGATCCGCCGCGCCAAGGCCGGCGAACATGACCTGTTGTTCATGGGCTGGGCCGGGGATAACGGCGATCCGGACAACTTCCTCACCCCGCAATTTTCCTGCGCCGCGGTGAAGTCCGGGACCAACTTCGCCCGTTATTGCAACCCGGACCTGGACAAGCTGATCAGCGCCGGCAAGACCACTGGCGAGCAAGGTGTACGCACCAAGCTCTACGAGCAGGCCCAGGCGCAGATCCAGCAGCAGGCCCTTTGGCTGCCCTTGGCACACCCCACCGCCTTCGCACTGACCCGCAAGGATGTGCAGGGGTATGCGGTGAGCCCGTTTGGGCGCCAGGATTATTCGAACGTCAGCTTCAAGCCGTAAGCTTCAAGCTTCAAGCTTCAAGCGCAAGTCAAGAGCAGACCGCATACAGCCCTGGCTTGCCGCTTGAAGCTGATAGCTTGCCGCTGCTTCACATCCACCCACACTCCGCCATGGACAGTGGCTCCCCATCGCCAACGATGAAATGGTCCAATACCCGCACATCGATCAGCTCAAGCGCTTCCTGAAGCCGCTCGGTGAGCGCTCGATCGGCTTGGCTGGGCTCGGTGTTGCCGGAGGGGTGGTTGTGGCACAGGATCACGGCAGCGGCGTTGTGGGCCAATGCCCTCTTGACCACTTGCCGGGGATGGACACTGGCGCTATCGATCGAGCCGCGAAACAGCGCCTCGAAGGTCAGCACCTGGTGCTTGGAATTGAGAAACAGGCACCCAAACACCTCGTGGGGCTCGTGGCGCAGCATTGATTTCAGATAGTCACGAACCGCGAACGGGCTTTCCAGCGTGGTCTTCTCCCGTGCCCGTTCAGCCAGATGCCGACGACTCATTTCCTGAGCAGCCTGAAGCTGGGCAAACTTTGCCGGTCCGAGCCCCATATGGTTACTGAAGGTGATCTGATCCGCTTCAAGCAGCGCGCGCAGGCTGCCAAATTGGATCAAGAGTTGTCGCGCCAGGTCCACCGCGCTTCTGCCCGCCACACCCGTGCGTAAAAATATCGCCAGCAACTCGGCGTCCGAAAGGCTCCCCGCTCCCGACGCCAATAACCTTTCCCGCGGCCGCTCGGCCACGGGCCAATCCCGAATACTCATGGCATCTCCCTGATAGTGGGCGCCGCTGTTCCGTAGCGGACGCTGTGATATCTTAGCCCATCTTTTTTGCAGGCGATTTGCACCCAGGCAGGCTCATGCCGAGGGTTTCGCCCTGCACTGACCACTGAAATCGAAAGGCAGGCCTATGCAGCGGCTGTATCGGAAACGCATCGTTCTGGGCGTCGGCGGCGGCATTGCTGCCTACAAGAGCGCCGAGCTGGTTCGCAGGCTTATCGACCAGGGCGCGGAAGTGCGGGTCGTCATGACCCGTGGCGGCAGCGAGTTCATCACGCCGCTGACCATGCAGGCCCTGTCCGGCCACCCGGTCCACCTGGATCTGCTCGACCCGGCGGCCGAAGCCGCCATGGGTCATATCGAACTGGCCAAGTGGGCCGACCTGGTGCTGATCGCCCCGGCGACGGCCGATCTGATCGCTCGCCTCGCCCAAGGCATTGCCAATGACCTGTTGACCACCCTGGTGCTTGCCACGGACGCAGTGGTCGCCGTGGCACCGGCCATGAACCAGGCGATGTGGCGCGACCCGGCCACCCAGGCCAACCTGCAACTGCTTGAAAGCCGCGACCTGAAAGTCTTCGGCCCGGCTTCCGGCAGCCAGGCCTGCGGCGATGTCGGCATGGGCCGCATGCTCGAGGCCACCGACCTGGCCCAGTGCGCCGCCGACTGCTTCAAACGCGAGGCCCTGACGGGCAGGCACGTGCTGATCACCGCCGGGCCGACCCAGGAAAACATCGACCCGGTGCGCTATATCACCAACCACAGCTCCGGAAAGATGGGCTTCGCCCTGGCCGAAGCCGCCGTGGAGGCCGGCGCCCGGGTGACGCTGATCACCGGCCCCGTGCACCTGCCAACGCCGGACCGCGTGACCCGTATCGACGTGGTCAGCGCCCGAGACATGCTTGCAGCCTGCGAAGCCGCCATCCCGTGCGACCTGTTCATCGCCTCGGCGGCAGTGGCGGACTACCGCCCTGAAGTCGTCGCCCCGCAAAAATTGAAGAAAGACCCTACGAGCGGCGACGGCCTGCTCCTGCAAATGGTGCGCAACCCTGACATCCTGGCCACCATCGCCACCCGCCCCGACCGTCCATTCAGCGTGGGCTTCGCCGCCGAAACCGAACACCTGCTCGATTACGCCGCGCGTAAGCTCAAGGACAAGAATCTGGACCTGATCGTCGCCAATGACGTCGCCAACCCGAGCATCGGCTTCAACAGCGAAGAAAACGCCTGCAGCGTGATCGACCGCCAGTTGCACGCCACGCTTTTCGCCCAGACCAGCAAGGGCAAGATCGCCCGCCAACTGATCACTTTCATCGCCGAACGGCTGAACCAGGTTTAATTTCAATGCACGCTCTACAAGCCAAGATCCTCGACCCACGCATTGGCAACGAATTCCCGCTGCCGCAATACGCCACACCTGGCTCCGCCGGCCTCGACCTGCGGGCCATGCTCAAGCAGGACACGGTGCTGGAACCAGGCCAGACCTTGCTGATTCCGACCGGCCTGTCGGTCTACATCGGTGACCCGGGCCTTGCCGCGCTGATCCTGCCACGCTCGGGCCTGGGCCATAAGCACGGCATCGTGCTGGGCAACCTGGTGGGCCTGATCGACTCCGATTACCAGGGCGAATTGATGGTGTCGTGCTGGAACCGCGGCCAGACCGCTTTCAACATCGCCGTGGGCGAGCGCATTGCCCAACTGGTGCTGGTGCCGGTGGTCCAGGCCCACTTCGAGCTGGTCCAGGAATTCGACGAAAGCCAGCGTGGCGCAGGTGGTTTCGGGCATTCCGGGAGCCATTGAGCCACATATCCAGCCGGGTGCCCTGCCCGGCTGCTTTATTAAGCTTCTGTTTCAGGACGAAAAATGCGCGACGGCTGGCGACGAGGTTTCCCATCCGGAATCAACGTTTTAGACGGTTCAGACCGGGGTAACGCTGTCTCATGGCACTTTCCCACCGCGAACTCTCTGCCAAAAACGTCGTCATACCCTTCAGCTTGAGCCTGCCGACACCCAATGTCGGCCTGTCCAGTCACCTTCCTGATAGAGCGCCCCGCCCATGAACACCCCAGCCGCAATCGCCCCGATCTTTCCTGACAGCATCTTCCGCGCCTACGACATCCGTGGCGTCGTGCCGGAAACCCTGACGGCTGAAACCGCCTACTGGATTGGCCGTGCCATCGGCTCCCAGAGCCTGGCCCAGGGCGAACCGAACGTGAACGTCGGCCGCGATGGTCGCTTGTCCGGCCCGGAGCTGGTCGAGCAACTGATCAAGGGCATTGCCGACAGTGGCTGCCACGTCAGCGATGTCGGCCTGGTGCCAACACCGGCGCTGTACTACGCCGCCAACGTGCTGGCCGGCAAATCCGGCGTGATGCTCACCGGCAGCCACAACCCGTCGAACTACAACGGCTTCAAGATCGTCGTCGCCGGCGACACCCTCGCCAACGAGCAGATCCAGGCACTGCACACCCGCCTCAAGACCAATGACTTGAGCAGCGGCCAAGGCAGCGTGACCAAGGTCGACATTCTGCCGCGCTACAACGACGAGATCGTCAAGGACGTGAAACTCGCCCGCCGCCTGAAAGTGGTGGTCGATTGCGGCAACGGCGCGGCTGGCGTGATCGCCCCGCAACTGATCGAAGCCCTGAACTGCGAAGTGATCCCGCTGTTCTGCGACGTTGACGGCAACTTCCCGAACCACCACCCGGACCCGGGCAAGCTGGAAAACCTGCAGGACCTGATCGCCAAGGTCAAGGAAACCAAGGCAGACCTGGGCCTGGCCTTCGACGGCGATGGCGACCGCGTGGGCGTGGTGACCGAGACCGGCAGCGTCGTGTTCCCGGACCGCCTGTTGATGCTGTTCGCCAAAGACGTGGTGGCACGCAACCCCGACGCCGAAATCATCTTCGACGTGAAATGCACCCGTCGCCTGGTACCCCTGATCAAGGAATACGGCGGTCGTCCGCTCATGTGGAAAACCGGTCATTCCTTGATCAAGAAGAAAATGAAACAAAGCGGTGCCCTGCTGGCCGGCGAAATGAGCGGCCACATCTTCTTCAAGGAACGCTGGTTCGGTTTTGATGACGGTATCTACAGCGCCGCGCGTCTGCTGGAGATCCTCAGCAAGGAGAAATCCACCGCGGAAGAGCTGTTCGCGACCTTCCCGAACGATATTTCTACGCCAGAAATCAATATCCATGTGACCGAAGAGAGCAAATTCAGCATCATTGATGCACTGCACGACGCCCAGTGGGGCGAAGGCGCCGAACTGACCACCATCGATGGCGTTCGGGTCGACTATCCACACGGCTGGGGCCTGGTTCGCGCGTCCAACACCACACCGGTGCTGGTACTGCGCTTCGAGGCCGACAACGAAGCCGAACTGCAGCGCATCAAGGACGTGTTCCACGCCCAACTCAAACGTGTTGCACCTGATCTCCAACTACCGTTTTGATTTTTTGAAGCACTACCGGAGCCCTGAATGACCCTCGAACGCGAAGCCGCCGCCAACACCGCCAAGGTCCTGTCCGAAGCGTTGCCTTATATCCGACGCTACGTCGGCAAGACCCTGGTGATCAAATACGGCGGCAACGCGATGGAAAGCGAGGAGCTCAAGACCGGCTTCGCCCGCGATATCGTGCTGATGAAG
Source organism: Pseudomonas sp. BP11-1-1 (assembly GCF_052112105.1). Taxonomy (NCBI): domain Bacteria; kingdom Pseudomonadati; phylum Pseudomonadota; class Gammaproteobacteria; order Pseudomonadales; family Pseudomonadaceae; genus Pseudomonas; species Pseudomonas sp. BP11-1-1. Next base: position 213,795 of record NZ_JAUTYU010000002.1, on the reverse strand, counting down.
GCCGTGGGCATCAACCCGGTGGTGGTGCACGGTGGTGGCCCGCAGATCGGTGACCTGCTCAAGCGCCTGTCGATCGAGAGCCACTTCATCGATGGCATGCGCGTTACCGATGCGCAGACCATGGACGTGGTGGAAATGGTCCTCGGCGGCCAGGTCAACAAGGACATCGTCAACCTGATCAACCGCCACGGCGGCAGCGCCATCGGCCTGACCGGCAAGGACGCTGAGCTGATTCGGGCGAAGAAGCTCACCGTTACCCGCCAGACCCCGGAGATGACCCAGCCGGAAATCATCGACATTGGCCAGGTGGGCGAAGTGGTCGGCATCAACACCGACCTGCTGAACCTGCTGGTCAAGGGCGACTTCATCCCGGTCATCGCGCCAATCGGCGTGGGCGCCAACGGTGAGTCGTACAACATCAACGCCGACCTGGTGGCCGGTAAGGTTGCCGAGGCACTGAAGGCCGAGAAGCTGATGCTGTTGACCAACATTGCCGGCCTGATGGACAAGACCGGCAAGGTCCTGACCGGACTGTCGACCCAACAAGTCGATGACTTGATCGCCGATGGCACGATCTACGGCGGCATGCTGCCGAAGATTCGCTGCGCGCTGGAAGCGGTACAAGGCGGCGTCGGCAGCTCGCTGATCATCGATGGTCGTGTGCCGAATGCGATCCTGCTGGAGATCTTCACCGATACCGGCGTGGGCACGCTGATCAGCAATCGCAAGCGTCCGTAAGCAATACCCTGAAAAAAAGACCCCGCTCAACCTGGTTGAGCGGGTCTTTTTTTACACCACTTTTTCAGATGATGCTTTTGTGGCGAGGGAGCTTGCTCCCGCTCGGCCGGGCTGGCGCTCCAGTGCGCAGCGACCGTAAAGATATTAGGGCCGCTGCGCCCGAAGCGTCGGACCGACCCAGCGGGAGCAAGCTCCCTCGCCACAAGATCAAAATCATCGGGCTTCTTAGACGCCGAACTGCGCTCGATAAGCCTCAACCGCAGGCAGATGCTGCTTGAGCTGCGGATCGTCGGCCAAGAACTCCAGCACCTGGTTCAGCGAGACAATGCTGATCACCGGGATGCCGAAGTCGCGCTCCACTTCCTGGATCGCCGACAGCTCACCGTTGCCGCGCTCCTGGCGGTTCAGGGCGATCAGCACGCCGGCGGCCTTGGCGCCTTCTTGCGAGGCGATGATCTGCATCACTTCGCGGATGGCGGTGCCGGCGGTGATGACGTCATCGATGATCAGCACGTCGCCGGTCAGCGGCGCGCCGACCAGGCTGCCGCCCTCGCCGTGGGCCTTGGCTTCCTTGCGGTTGAAGCACCAAGGCAAGTCGCGGCCATGGTGCTCGGCCAAGGCGACGGCGGTGGTGGCGGCCAGGGGGATGCCTTTGTAGGCGGGGCCGAACAAGACGTCGAACGGAATGCCGCTCTCGACGATGGCCGCGGCATAGAACCGGCCCAACTGCGCCAGCGCGGTTCCGCTGTTGAACAGGCCCGCATTGAAGAAGTACGGGCTGGTGCGCCCGGACTTGAGGGTGAACTCACCGAAGCGCAAAACGCCGCGATCGATGGCAAAGCGAATGAAATCGCGCTGATACGCCTGCATGAAAAAAAGCCTCAAATACCGCGGATTTAGCTAAATAGGTACACGGCGTGTATCATACACGCACGTGATTTTTGGGGCCATTTATGCGGATCATCAGTGTGAACGTCAATGGTATTCAGGCTGCAGTCGAGCGTGGTTTGCTCAGTTGGCTGCAAGCACAGAATGCCGACGTCATCTGCCTGCAGGACACCCGCGCCTCCGCCTTTGAACTGGACGATGCAGCCTTCCAACTGGATGGTTACTTCCTTTATGCCTGCGATGCCGAAGTCCCCGCCCAGGGTGGCGTGGCTCTGTACTCGCGGCTGCAACCGAAGGCTGTCATCAACGGTCTCGGTTTCGAGACGGCGGACCGCTACGGGCGCTACCTGCAAGCCGATTTCGACAAGGTCAGCATCGCGACCTTACTGCTCCCATCGGGGCAGAACGGCGATGAAGATTTGAATCAGAAATTCAAGTTGATGGACGACTTCGCCCGTTACCTTGATAAACAGCGGCGCAAACGTCGCGAGTACATCTACTGTGGCTCGCTGTACGTGGCGCAACAGAAGCTGGATATCAAGAACTGGCGCGACAGCCAGCAATCTCCTGGTTTCCTGGCGCCGGAACGGGCCTGGATGGACGAGATCATTGGCAACATGGGTTATGTCGACGCCCTGCGTGAAGTCAGCCGCGAAGGCGACCAGTACAGCTGGTGGCCGGACAACGAGCAGGCCGAGATGCTCAACCTCGGCTGGCGTTTCGACTACCAGTTGCTGACGCCTGGGCTGCGCCGCTTCGTACGCAGCGCCCGCCTGCCGCGCCAGCCTCGGTTCTCGCAGCATGCGCCGCTGATCGTGGACTACGACTGGACGTTGACGATCTAAGTGTCATCCGCAGCTACAAAAAAACCGACTGCAATGTCGGTTTTTTTGTGGGCGTTGAAGACCCATTGTGGGAGCGAGCTTGCTCGCGATGGCGGTGGATCATTCAACACCGATGCTGAATGAAAAATCGCTATCGCGAGCAAGCTCGCTCCCACAGGGACAGGCGTTTACTGATCGTTATTTGACCAACCGCCAGGTGAACGGATAGCGATACGGCTGCCCTTCATTGGCCTTCACGCCAGCGATGATGGTCAGCACCAACGCACCGATTGCCACCAGGCCAAACAGGAAGAAACCGATCACCACGATCATCAGCAGCAAGCTGATAGCCGCGGCGATCGCCACAGTGATTTGGAAGTTCAGCGCTTCCTTGCCCTGGGCATCGATGAACGGGTCGGATTCACGCTTGATCTGCCAGATGATCAGCGGGCCGATCAGCGAACCGAACGGAATGAAAATCCCCACCAGCGCAGACAGGTGACAAAACATCGCCCATTGCCGCACTTCTCTGCTCGGCTGGGGCAACAGGACTTGCTCATCACTCATGACATTCTCCTTGTCTGAAGCGCACAACGATCAGTCGGCCAGGGCGGCCTTTTGCAATTCGAAGATTTCGTTCATGCCTTTCTTCGCCAGCTCCAGCATAGCGTTCAATTCTTCCGGCTGGAACGGCGCGCCTTCGGCAGTGCCCTGGACTTCGATGAAGCCACCGGCGCTGGTCATCACCACGTTCAGGTCGGTCTCGGCGGCGGAGTCTTCCAGGTAGTCCAGGTCCAGCACCGGCTCGCCCTGGTACATGCCCACCGACACGGCGGCGATCATTTGCTTGAGCGGGTCGCCGCCCTTCAGGCCGCCGCGCTTCTTGATCACTTTCAAGGCATCGACCAGCGCAACCATGGCACCGGTGATGGAAGCAGTGCGAGTGCCACCGTCAGCCTGGATCACATCGCAGTCGACATACAGCGTGACGTCGCCCAGCTTGGACATGTCCAGCGCGGCGCGCAGCGAACGACCGATCAGGCGCTGGATTTCCAGGGTCCGGCCGCCCTGCTTGCCACGACTGGCCTCACGCTGGTTCCGCTCGCCGGTTGCGCGCGGCAGCATGCCGTATTCGGCGGTCAGCCAACCTTGGCCCTGCCCCTTGAGGAAGCGAGGCACGCCGTTTTCGACGCTGACGGTGCAGATGACTTTGGTATCACCGAATTCGACCAGTACAGATCCCTCGGCGTGTTTGGTGTAGTTGCGGGTAATGCGGATCGAGCGAAGCTGATCGGCAGCGCGACCACTTGGACGTTTCATAGGGAACACCTGTACAGAGGACGGAAAACTGCTGGGCATTATAGAGCCGTGGACCGCCATAGGGCATATCTAAAAAGCCGACGCGACGGGTGAACACGCTAGAGACCCCGGCCGACGGGCTGCAGCGCTTTGTAACCGGAGCTGTTTGGGCACTGCGTCCCACTGCGCTACAATCCTGCGCCTTTGCTGCCCTGCGGCATTTATCCACAAGTCCCAGGCGCCACGACCACCGTTGTGGCTGCCTGCATTGCGAGGAACCTCCATGGTGCACAGCATGACCGCCTTCGCCCGCGTCGAGAAGGCCGGCGCCCAAGGCACGCTGAGCTGGGAACTGCGCTCGGTCAATAGCCGCTACCTGGAGCCGCACCTGCGCTTGCCCGAGTCCTTCCGCGACCTCGAAGGCGGCGTGCGCGAAGCGCTGCGCCAGGGCCTGTCCCGGGGCAAGCTGGAATGCACTCTGCGCTTTACCGAAGAAAGCAGCGGCAAGACGCTGCAGATCGACCGCGAGCGCGCGGCGCAACTGGTCGCCGCCGCAGAAACCGTCGCCAGCCTGATCAAGAATCCCGCCGCCCTGAATCCACTGGAGGTCCTGGCCTGGCCGGGCGTACTGGTAGGCGACGCGAGCGATCCCCAAGCGCTGAATGCCGAGGCGCTGGCGTTGTTCAATCAAGGCCTGAAGGAACTCAAGGCCGGTCGCGAGCGCGAAGGCGCGGAGCTGGCCCGGCTGATCAACGAGCGCCTGACCTCCATTGAAGAAGACGTCATCACCCTGCGCGAGCTGGTCCCGCAGATGCTCGCCACCCAGCGCCAGAAAGTCCTCGACCGCTTCGCCGACATGAAGGCCGAGCTGGACCCGCAGCGCCTGGAACAGGAAATGGTCATGCTCGCGCAAAAAAGCGACGTGGCTGAAGAACTGGATCGACTGAGCACCCACATCATCGAAGTTCGCCGGGTGCTCAAGTCCGGTGGTGCGGCCGGTCGCCGCCTCGACTTCCTGATGCAGGAGCTCAACCGCGAGGCCAATACACTGGGCTCCAAAGCCTTCGACCCGCGCAGCACCCAAGCGGCGGTCAACCTCAAGGTGTTGATCGAACAAATGCGCGAACAAGTGCAGAACATTGAGTAAGGCTAACCCGACATGACCCACAGCACCGGCACTCTCTACATCATTTCCGCGCCTTCGGGCGCCGGCAAGACCAGCCTGGTCAAGGCCCTGATCGACGCAGAGCCGCAGATCCGCGTTTCGGTCTCCCACACCACCCGCGCCATGCGCCCGGGTGAAGTCAACGGGGTGAACTATCACTTCGTCGATCGTGAGGAGTTCGTGAAGATGGCCGAGCACGGCGACTTCCTCGAACGCGCCGAAGTCTTCGGCAACCTCTACGGCACTTCGCAAAGCTATTTGCAGCAGACCCTCGACGAGGGCCACGACCTGATCCTGGAAATCGACTGGCAGGGCGCCGAGCAAGTTCGCAAGCTGATGCCCCACGCCCGTTCGATCTTCATCCTGCCGCCGAGCCAGCAAGCCTTGCGCCAGCGCCTGACCAACCGCGGCCAGGACAGCGATGAAATCATCGAAGGCCGGATGCGCGAAGCGGTCAGCGAAATGAGCCATTACGTCGACTACGATTACCTGATCATCAACGACGATTTCGCCCATGCACTGGATGACTTGAAGGCGATTTTCCGCGCCAGCCAGCTCCAGCAAAAACGCCAACAGCAACGTTTCGGTAAATTATTGGCCGAACTGCTGGGCTGAACAGCCCTTCCCAAAACCGCTGCGACGGCTTTACATTGGTACTCGCAGCGCGCCGAGGGGCTTGATCAAAAAATCAGCGCTTCCCTAAACGCTGGTGTTTTTTTAAACTGTCGAGTCCGCTCGCCCAACCGGGCAGCGCGCATATTGCATTCGCTCCGAGGAATACCATGGCCCGCGTAACCGTTGAAGACTGCCTAGAACACGTGGAAAACCGCTTTGAGCTGGTCATGCTCTCTACCAAGCGTGCCCGTCAACTGGCCACCGGCGGCAAAGAGCCATTGGTCCAGTGGGAAAACGACAAGCCTACCGTGGTAGCGCTGCGTGAAATCGCCGAAGGCCTGATGAGCTACGAGTTCATCGCCAACGCTGAAATCGTTGAAGACGAACCGCTGTTCGCGGCGTTCGAGGACGAGTCCAACGAGGCGGTCTAAGCCTATGCCTGGTCGACGTAGCACGGCGCGGGGTCACAGCAGACGGCAGGAGTCATCATCATGCCGAGCATAGACGCCCTCGCCGATCGCTTATCGGCCTACCTCGGCACGGACCAGGTCAACCTGGTCCGCCGAGCCTATTTCTACGCCGAACAAGCCCACGACGGCCAGCGCCGCCGCAGCGGCGAGGCGTACGTCACGCACCCGCTTGCGGTGGCGAATATTCTTGCCGACATGCACATGGACCATCAGAGCCTGATGGCGGCCATGCTGCACGACGTGATCGAAGACACCGGCATTGCCAAGGAAGCGCTGCAAGCGCAGTTCGGCGAAACCGTGGCCGAACTGGTCGACGGGGTCAGCAAGCTGACCCAGATGAATTTCGAGACCAAGGCCGAGGCCCAGGCCGAGAACTTCCAGAAGATGGCCATGGCCATGGCCCGCGATATCCGCGTGATCCTGGTCAAGCTCGCCGACCGGTTGCACAACATGCGCACCCTGGAAGTGCTCTCCGGCGAAAAGCGCCGGCGCATCGCCAAGGAAACCCTGGAAATCTACGCCCCCATTGCCAATCGCCTGGGCATGCATGCGATCCGCATCGAGTTCGAGGACCTGGGTTTCAAGGCGATGCACCCGATGCGTTCGGCGCGGATCAACCAGGCCGTCAAGCGCGCCCGGGGCAACCGCAAGGAAATCGTCAACAAGATCGAAGAGTCCCTGAGCCACTGCCTGGCAATCGACGGCATCGAAGGCGAAGTCAGCGGACGGCAGAAACACCTCTACGGCATCTACAAGAAAATGCGCGGCAAGCGTCGGGCCTTCAACGAGATCATGGACGTCTACGCGTTCCGGATCATCGTCGACAAGGTCGACACCTGCTACCGCGTGCTGGGTGCCGTACATAATTTGTACAAGCCGCTGCCGGGGCGCTTCAAGGATTACATCGCGATCCCCAAGGCCAACGGCTACCAATCGCTGCACACCACGCTGTTCGGCATGCACGGCGTACCGATCGAAATCCAGATCCGCACTCGCGAAATGGAAGAGATGGCCAACAATGGCATCGCGGCCCATTGGCTGTACAAATCCAGCGGCGACGAGCAACCCAAGAGCACTCACGCCCGCGCGCGGCAATGGGTCAAGGGCGTGCTGGAAATGCAGCAGCGCGCCGGTAACTCCCTGGAGTTCATTGAAAGCGTAAAGATCGACCTGTTTCCAGACGAGGTCTACGTCTTCACGCCCAAAGGCCGGATCATGGAGCTGCCCAAGGGCTCCACGGCCGTGGACTTTGCCTACGCCGTGCACACCGATGTGGGCAATAGCTGCATCGCCTGCCGCATCAACCGCCGCCTGGCACCGTTGTCCGAACCGCTGCAAAGCGGCTCCACGGTGGAAATCGTCAGCGCCCCCGGCGCGCGCCCCAACCCGGCGTGGCTCAACTTCGTGGTCACCGGCAAGGCCCGCACGCACATCCGCCACGCGCTGAAGCTGCAACGCCGCTCCGAGTCCATCAGCCTCGGCGAACGCCTGCTGAACAAGGTCCTGAACGGTTTCGACAGCTCCCTGGACAAGATCCCGGCGGAACGCGTGCAGGTCATGCTCAACGAATACCGTCTCGAATTGATCGAAGACCTGCTTGAAGACATCGGCCTGGGCAATCGCATGGCCTACGTCGTCGCCCGTCGCCTGCTCGGCGAAGGCGAACAATTGCCGAGCCCCGAAGGCCCGCTGGCGATTCGCGGCACCGAAGGCCTGGTGCTCAGTTATGCCAAGTGCTGCACGCCAATCCCGGGTGACCCGATTGTCGGCCACCTGTCTGCCGGCAAGGGGATGGTGGTGCACCTGGACAACTGCCGCAATATCAGCGAAATCCGCCACAACCCGGAGAAATGCATCCAGCTTTCATGGGCCAAGGATGTCACCGGCGAATTCAATGTCGAGCTGCGGGTCGAGCTGGAGCACCAGCGCGGCCTGATCGCCCTGCTGGCCAGCAGCGTCAACGCCGCCGACGGCAACATCGAGAAAATCAGCATGGACGAACGCGATGGCCGCATCAGCGTCGTCCAGCTGGTGGTCAGCGTGCACGACCGCGTACACCTGGCCCGCGTGATCAAGAAACTGCGCGCCCTGACAGGGGTTATCCGCATTACGCGGATGCGTGCATAGCTCTGCAAACAGCGCCTCATTACAAGGAGTCATCAATGACCAAGACCGTTATCTCCAGCGACAAGGCCCCGGCCGCCATCGGTACTTATTCCCAGGCGATCAAGGCGGGTAACACCGTGTACATGTCGGGCCAGATTCCGCTGGACCCGAAAACCATGGAACTGGTCGAGGGCTTCGAAGCCCAGACCGTGCAGGTCTTCGAGAACCTGAAAGCCGTGGCCGAGGCCGCTGGCGGTTCGTTCAAGGACATCGTCAAGCTCAACATCTTCCTCACCGACCTGAGCCACTTCGCCAAGGTCAACGAGATCATGGGCAAGTATTTCGACCAGCCTTACCCGGCCCGCGCAGCCATTGGCGTGGCTGCCTTGCCAAAGGGCGCCCAAGTCGAGATGGACGCCATCCTGGTCATCGAGTAAAAAGCCCGGCGCAGCGTTTCCCCGCTGCGCCGTTTTCGTTTTGAAAGGATTCCTCCATGCGCAAAGCGCTTGCCTTCTCGCTGCTTGCCCTCCTTCTGAGCGGCTGCGCCAGCGACCCTGCCGACCGAGACATCAGCGGCACCTGGATCAACCAGGCCGCCATCGACACTGCCGCCAAGGGCGGCCCGCTTCGCGAAGCACTGCAGGCCTATGGCCCTAACCTGGAATGGGACGTCAACACCCGAGCCGGCCAGGCGCGCTACACCAACGGTTTTGAAAATGTCGAAGGCAAGCTGCTCGGCGAAGAAGATGGCGCCTGGAAAGTCGATTTCTACGGCAGCTCCGCCAGCGAACTCAAGCGCGACGGCGACCAACTGAGCCAGACCGCCACCGAGAACGAACCACAGCAGGTTTTCGACCGCGCCCAAGTGCAGGTACCGGAAGGCGCACCGATTGGCGCCAGCTTTGAGCGAGCGTTGTACGCAGCCTACCTGGGCGGCAATTGGAACATTGTCGAGGGACCAGGCCAGGGCGCCACGGTGCAATTCCAACCTGACGGCCAGGTCAGCGGCTTGCCGGGTGCCGATCGCTACGCCTTGTGCCTGGCTGGCGGCTGCGCCTCCATGAGCAACGGCAACGACAACATCTGGCTACAGCAGAACGGCCTGGGCAACACCTGGATCTTTGCCCGCGACGGCAAGACGCTGGAAATCTTCGAGACCATCAACGCGTCTCTCGCCGATGAAATTCCATCGTTCACACCAGGTGCTCGGCGTTGGGTACTTGAAAAGCGATAGAAGCCCCGACGCAACTCTCATGTGGGAGCGGGCTTGCTCGCGAAGGGGGCCTGACACTCAACATCTTCGTTGACTGTCAGGACCCCTTCGCGAGCAAGCCCGCTCCCACAGTTGTTCTGGGGGGGCAGGAAAGTCAGCAGCGCCCTTCCAGAATCGCCGCATACCCCTCGCGATAACTCGGATAACGGGGTACCCAGCCCAACGCTTTCGCCCGCGCATTGCTGCAACGCTTGCTACCCGTGCGGCGCACGCTGGCGTCATCAGCCCACTCGGTCACGCCCAGATATTCGCGCAGCCAACCCACCACTTCGGCCAACGGCGCGGGTGCATCGTCGACACCGATGTAGAAATCCTCCAGCTGTACGCCCTGCCGATCCTTTTCCAACAGAAACGCCAGCAATCCAGCAGCATCGTCCGCATGAATCCGGTTGCCATAGAGCGGCGGCTCCGTCGCCACGCGATAACCCCGACGCACTTGCGTCAGCAGCCATTCGCGGCCCGGGCCATAAATGCCCGTCAGGCGAAGGATACTTGCGCGAATACCGCTATTGAGTGCCACCTGCTCGGCTTCAAGCATCAAGCGTCCGGAATAGCCGGCAGCGACAGTCTCGGAGGTCTCATCGACCCATGCACCGTCCTGCTGGCCATACACACTGCTGCTGGATACAAAAATCAGTCGATCGGGCACCTGCCCGTAGTCACCCAACCAACTCAGCACGTTCTGCAGTCCCTGGACGTATGCCTTCCGATAGCCATTCTCATCGTGGTCGGTGGCGGCGGCGCAATAAACCACATAATCGATAGCGCCTACCGGCCAAGTCATGGGGCAGTCCTCATTGAACAGGTCGCCGGCAACGCCAGTCACACCGTCCGGCAACCGCGAGACATCACGGCGCAGGCCATAAACATGCCAGCCAGCCGCCAGCAGTTTCGTGGCCAGACGACCGCCGACATCACCACAACCGGCAATCAAAACAGAAGGCGCGGGCATCAGGATCTCCTTTTGGAAAAGCCGCAGACTAGCTGCCAGAGGGATGAGCGGCTAGCCATGCGACAAAAAAAGTAACTGTATTACTTTTGTTAACAAGAATTACTTGCAATAATGCTTGCCACTTTTGTTCTCGGCCTCACGAGGCCTGGAAGAACATCAACCTTCTTTTTCCTCTCAGGTCCGGCCAGCATGACACGCTCTCTCTCTTCCGCTTCGCCAACCAACCGACCTCGCGCCTGGAGCGCGGTGGCAGCCCTGCTGCTCAGCCTGATGCTGGCGCCAAGCGCCGCCTTCGCTGATGCCCAGGCACCCGCCACGACTCCGGCCACCGCGCCGGCCGCCGCCCAGGCACCCGCCGACCCGGCCGCACCCGTTGCGACGCCCGTGGCCACCGATCAGACTCAGGCCGTCGAAGCCGACGCGCCTCAAGTGCTCGAAGCAGACAACACCCTGGGCATGGCCCACGACCTGTCGCCCTGGGGCATGTACAAAAACGCCGACGTGGTCGTCAAAGCCGTGATGATCGGCCTGGCCATCGCCTCGATCATCACCTGGACCATCTGGATCGCCAAGGGCTTCGAACTGCTGGGCGCCAAGCGTCGCCTGCGGGGTGAAATCGCCGCACTGAAGAAGGCCGCCACCCTCAAGGAAGCCAGCGCCAGCGCCGCGAAGGAAGGCACCCTCGCCAATTTGCTGGTGCACGACGCGCTCGAAGAAATGCAGCTGTCGGCCAACAGCCGCGAGAAGGAAGGCATCAAGGAACGCGTCAGCTTCCGCCTCGAGCGCCTGGTGGCTGCCTGCGGTCGCAACATGAGCAGCGGCACCGGCGTGCTCGCCACCATCGGCTCCACCGCGCCATTCGTCGGCCTGTTCGGTACCGTGTGGGGGATCATGAACAGCTTCATCGGCATCGCCAAGACCCAGACCACCAACCTCGCCGTCGTCGCCCCCGGCATTGCCGAAGCCTTGCTGGCGACCGCATTAGGCCTGGTCGCGGCCATCCCGGCGGTGGTGATCTACAACGTCTTCGCTCGCTCCATCGCTGGCTACAAGGCCCAGGTTTCCGATGCTTCGGCCGAAGTCCTGCTGCTGGTCAGCCGCGACCTCGATCACCTGCCGCCCGAGCGTGGCTCGCAACCGCACATGGTGAAAGTGGGGTAATCGGCCATGGGCCTGCATTTGAAAGAAGGCGCAGACGACGATCTGGCCGAGAACCACGAAATCAACGTCACGCCGTTCATCGACGTGATGCTGGTGCTGTTGATCATCTTCATGGTGGCCGCCCCGCTCGCCACCGTGGACATCAAGGTTGATCTCCCCGCGTCCACGGCCAAGCCGTCGCCACGGCCGGAAAAACCGGTGTTCCTGAGCGTCAAGGCTGACCAGCGCCTGTTCCTGGGCGAAGAGGAAATCAAGGTCGAGAGCCTCGGCCCGACCCTGGACGCCAAGACCCAGGGCAAGAAAGACACGACGATCTTCTTCCAGGCCGACAAAGGCGTGGATTACGGCGACCTGATGAGCGTGATGGACGCCCTGCGCGGCGCCGGTTACCTGAAGGTCGGCCTGGTCGGACTCGAGACGGCGCCGAAAAAATGATCACGACGCGCCAAAAGCTGACGCGTTACAGCGGTAGCCTGGCCGTGGTGCTGGGCGTGCACGCGCTCGCCATCGCGCTGACGCTGAACTGGACGACACGTGCGCCCATCGAATTGCCGCCCCAGGCAATGATGGTCGAACTGGCCCCGGTTCCAGCGCCGCCACCGCCTGCCCCGCCAAAAGTCGTCACACCGCCGCAACCGCCCGAGCCGGTGGAAGAGCTGCCGCTGCCGAAACTGGCCGAAGCGCCGAAGGCGGAAATCGCCGTGCCCAAGCCGGTCAAGCCCAAGCCGAAGCCTCAACCGCCCAAGCCCAAGCCGGTGGAGAAAAAGCCGGAGCCGCCGAAGGAAACGCCGTCGGAGCAGAAGCCCGCCGACACTCAGCCCACCCAGGCGCCGACCGAGAAGTCCGCGCAGCCGGCCCCAGGCCCTTCGCCCGCGCAAATGGCAGCCAAGGCGAGCTGGCAAGGCACGCTGCTGGCGCACCTGGGCAAATACAAGAAGTACCCGGCCAGCGCCCAGGCACGCGGCAAGGAAGGCATGAACCGCTTGCGGTTCGTGGTGGATGCCGAAGGCAACGTGTTGTCCTTCGAACTGGTGGGCAAGTCAGGCAACGCCGATCTGGACCGGGCCACCCTGGAAATGATCCGCCGCGCCCAACCGCTGCCCAAGCCACCGGCCGACCTGCTGACCAACGGCACGGTCGAACTGACGGCGCCGTTCCTGTATTCCATCGACAAGCGTCGGCGCTGACCTCAAATTGCAAGCCCCTGTTAGGGGCTTCTTATTTGTGGCGAGGGGATTTAGCGAAACGTCGCACCGCCCCGCTGGGGCGCGTAGCGGCCCTAAAAAAGCTGACATGCCCCCCGGCTTTCCCGTCGCCAATCCTGTTTTTGGGGCCGCTTCGCAGCCCAACGGGGATAAATCCCCTCACCACATCAGACATTCGCCAGTGTCGCACCGCGCCTCCAGTCTGATAACGTGCGTCTATCGATTGCAGCCGGTATGCTTGGCTCGCAACTTCACGGACGTTTCGCCATGACCCTCACAGAATTACGCTACATCGTGACCCTCGCCCAAGAGCAGCATTTCGGCCACGCGGCCGAGCGTTGCCATGTCAGCCAGCCGACGCTGTCGGTGGGTGTGAAAAAGCTTGAAGACGAACTCGGTGTGCTGATTTTCGAGCGCAGCAAAAGCGCCGTGCGCCTGACCCCGGTGGGCGAAGGCATCGTCGCCCAGGCGCAAAAGGTCCTGGAACAGGCCCAGGGCATTCGCGAACTGGCCCAGGCCGGCAAGAACCAGCTGACCGCCCCGCTGAAAGTCGGCGCGATCTACACCGTCGGGCCGTATCTGTTCCCGCACCTGATTCCACAACTGCACCGGGTTGCCCCGCAGATGCCGTTGTATATCGAAGAAAACTTCACCCACGTGCTGCGTGACAAGCTGCGCAACGGCGAACTGGACGCGATCATCATCGCCCTGCCGTTCAACGAAGCCGACGTCCTGACCCTGCCCCTCTACGACGAGCCGTTCTACGTCTTGATGCCGGCCCAGCACCCCTGGACCCAGAAAAAAACCATCGACGCGGCCCTGCTCAACGACAAGAGCCTGTTGTTGCTCGGCGAAGGCCACTGCTTCCGCGACCAGGTACTCGAAGCCTGTCCGACGCTGACCAAGGGCAGCGAAGGCGCCAAGCACACCACGGTGGAATCCAGCTCCCTGGAAACCATTCGCCACATGGTCGCATCCGGCCTGGGCATTTCGATCCTGCCGTTGTCGGCGGTGGACAGCCATCATTACTCCCCCGGCGTGATCGAAGTCCGCCCGCTGACGGCCCCCGTGCCGTTCCGCACCGTTGCCATCGCCTGGCGCGCCAGCTTCCCGCGACCCAAGGCCATCGAGATCCTCGCCGACTCGATCCGCTTGTGCTCCGTGGCCAAGCCGCCTGCCGCCAAGTAAGCCGTAGCCATGACTGAGCTGTCGAAAGTGCCGGTGACGACACTCAAGGGTGTCGGTGAAGCCATGGCCGAGAAACTGGCCAAGGTCGGCCTGGAAAACCTCCAGGACGTGCTGTTTCACCTGCCGTTGCGCTATCAGGATCGCACCCGCGTGGTGCCCATCGGTCATTTGCGGCCCGGGCAGGATGCGGTGGTGGAAGGCACCGTCAGCGGCGCCGACGTGGTCATGGGCCGGCGTCGCAGCCTGGTGGTGCGCCTGCAGGACGGCACCGGCGGGTTGAGCCTGCGTTTCTATCACTTCAGCAATGCACAAAAGGAAGGCCTCAAGCGTGGCACCCGCGTGCGCTGCTACGGCGAGGCGCGGCCCGGTGCCTCGGGGCTGGAGATCTATCATCCGGAATACCGCGCCATCACCGGCGACGAGCCGCCGCCCGTCGCGGAAACCCTGACGCCGGTCTACCCGCTCACCGAAGGCCTGACCCAACAGCGCCTGCGCCAACTCTGCCAGCAAACCCTGACAATGCTCGGCCCCACCAGCCTGCCGGACTGGCTGCCCAAGGAATTGGCCCGGGATTATCAGCTTGCGCCGCTGGCCGACGCGATTCGCTACCTGCATCACCCGCCTGCCGACGCGGATGTGGAAGAGCTCGCCCTCGGACACCACTGGGCCCAGCATCGCCTCGCCTTCGAAGAGCTGCTGACTCATCAACTGTCCCAGCAACGCCTGCGCGAAAGCCTGCGCTCGCTGCGCGCCCCCGCCATGCCCAAGGCGACTAAGCTGCCGGCTCGCTACCTGGCCAATCTCGGTTTTACCCCCACCGGCGCGCAGCAGCGGGTCGGCAACGAAATCGCCTACGACCTGAGCCAGCCCGAGCCAATGCTGCGGCTGATCCAGGGCGACGTGGGCGCGGGCAAGACCGTGGTCGCTGCCCTCGCCGCCCTGCAAGCGCTGGAAGCCGGGTATCAGGTGGCGTTGATGGCGCCCACCGAGATCCTCGCCGAGCAACACTTCATCACCTTCCAGCGCTGGCTCGAACCCCTGGGCATCGAAGTCGCCTGGCTGGCCGGCAAGCTCAAGGGCAAGAACCGCGCCGCCGCCCTCGCGCAGATCGCCGAGGGCGCGCCGATGGTGGTCGGCACCCACGCCTTGTTCCAGGACGAAGTGCAGTTCAAGAACCTGGCCCTGGTGATCATCGACGAACAGCACCGCTTCGGCGTCCAACAGCGCCTGGCCCTGCGGCAGAAAGGCGTCGGCGGGCGGATGTGCCCGCACCAACTGATCATGACCGCGACACCGATCCCGCGGACCCTGGCGATGAGTGCCTACGCCGACCTCGACACCTCGATCCTCGACGAACTGCCGCCCGGTCGAACGCCGGTCAACACGGTGCTGGTCACCGATACCCGACGAGTGGAAGTGATCGAGCGCGTGCGCAGCGCCTGCACCGAAGGACGGCAAGCCTATTGGGTCTGCACGCTGATCGAAGAATCGGAAGAACTGACCTGCCAGGCGGCCGAAACCACCTATGAAGACCTCACCGCCGCCCTCGGCGAATTGAAGGTCGGGTTGATCCACGGTCGCATGAAGCCCGCCGAAAAAGCCGCGGTGATGGCCGAGTTCAAGGCCGGCGCCCTGCAACTGCTGGTCGCCACCACCGTGATCGAGGTCGGCGTCGACGTACCCAACGCCAGCCTGATGATCATCGAGAACCCCGAGCGCCTGGGTCTGGCGCAGCTGCACCAGTTGCGTGGCCGCGTCGGTCGGGGCAGCGCCGCCAGCCATTGCGTGCTGCTGTATCACCCGCCGCTGTCACAGATCGGCCGTCAGCGCCTGGGCATCATGCGCGAAACCAACGACGGTTTCGTCATCGCCGAAAAAGACCTCGAATTGCGCGGCCCGGGTGAAATGCTCGGCACGCGCCAGACGGGTCTGCTTCAATTCAAGGTGGCCGACCTGATGCGCGACGCCGACCTGCTCCCGGCAGTACGCGATGCTGCCCAGGCGCTGCTGGAGCGCTGGCCCGACCATGTCAGCCCGCTGCTGGACCGCTGGCTGCGACATGGGCAGCAATACGGCCAAGTGTGAGCACGCGCTCAGTTTTCTGGACGCGCCTGTTGGACAAGCTGGTTATACTGACCCACTTGTAGGAAAACGGATACAGACCATGACTGAAGCTGCCCTCGTTCCCGAAACCCCGCACGCTCCGTCTGTGATTCGGCAGTTGCTCGAGAAATTGGGCATCGCCTTTGACGAAGTCATCGAACGACCGGGCCTCAACCCCGCTCGCAAAGTGCAGGCCGTGCTGTTGCACGACGCCGTCGGCGCGCTCATGGTGCTGTTTCCGCAAAGCCAATTGCTGGACCTCAACCGCCTCGCCGAACTCACGGGCCGCAAGCTCACGGCGGTGCCGACCGAGCGCCTGGAACGCATGCTCGGCAAACACAGCCTGAGCCTGCTGCCGGGGCTGCCCGCGCTGACCAGTTCGCCGTGCCTGTACGAAGAAGGCCTGCTGCGCGAGCCGAAGTTGCTGATCAATTCCGGTGAGCCGGGGTTGCTTCTGGAAGTCACCAGCGAAGCCTTCAAGACCATGCTCACCAAGGCCAGCGCCGCGACATTCGGCGAACCTGTGAGCAACATCACCCCGAACCTGGACCGCCCGGACGACGACCGCAAGGAAATCACCCAAGCGGTACAGGCATTCACCGCCCGGCGCATCCAGCAACGGCTGGAAGAAACCATCGAGATCCCGCCGCTGGCTGAAACCGCGCAGAAAATCATCAAGCTGCGGGTCGACCCCGACGCCACCATCGACGACATCACCGGCGTCGTCGAAACCGACCCGGCCCTGGCCGCGCAAGTGGTGAGCTGGGCTGCATCACCGTACTACGCGTCGCCGGGCAAGATTCGCTCGGTGGAAGACGCCATCGTCCGCGTGCTGGGCTTCGACCTGGTGATCAACCTGGCGCTGGGCCTGGCCCTGGGCAAGACCTTGAGCCTGCCCAAGGATCACCCGCAACACACCACGCCGTACTGGCAGCAATCGATCTACACCGCCGCCGTCATCGAAGGCCTGACCCGCGCCATGCCCCGCGCCCAGCGCCCGGAAGGCGGCCTGACCTACCTGTCGGGCCTGCTGCACAACTTCGGTTATCTGCTGCTGGCCCATGTGTTCCCGCCGCATTTTTCATTGATCTGTCGGCACCTGGAGGTCAACCCGCACCTGTGCCACAGCTACGTGGAGCAACATCTGCTGGGCATCAGCCGCGAGCAGATCGGCGCCTGGCTGATGCGCTACTGGGACATGCCCGACGAACTGGCCACCGCCCTGCGCTTCCAGCACGACCCCCACTACGACGGCGAATACGCCGCCTACCCGAACCTGGTGTGCCTGGCCGTGCGCCTGCTGCGCTCGCGCAGCATCGGCTCCGGTCCGGACGAAGAGATCCCGGATGCACTGCTCGATCGCGTAGGGCTGACTCGGGAAAAGGCCGATGATGTGGTGAGCAAGGTGCTTGAGGCTGAAGTGCTGCTGCGGGAGCTGGCTTCGCAGTTCAGCCACTAATGAATGCGGCAGATGGGCTGTTGTGGCGAGGGGATTTATCCCCGCTGGGCTGCGAAGCAGCCCTAAAACCTAGCCCCCCGGTTAAGCAGGCTCACCGCACTTAGCTTTTTGGGGCCTGCTGCGCAGTCCAGCGGGGATAAATCCCCTCGCCACAGAAGCCTCTCTCAGAACAGTGACTCACTGGGCTCAAGCCTTCTTCGCCTTCCTCGGCTTCAAATACTTCATCAACCCCTGAAACCAGATCACCAGCGCCGGGTTGCCCTTGATCTGGATCGATTTGTCCTGGATCCCCGTCATGAATGCCAACTGCTTGTTCTTCGCCTGCATCGTGGCGAAGCCATAGCCTGCATCCTTGAACGCGATGGCGAAGGCCGGCGTCGGATAAACACCCGACTGGCTGGTGATGCGCTGGTTCTTCACGGTGAAGTGCCGGGCAACCTTGCCGTCGAGGGTTTGCAGCTGGAACACCAGCTCCTTGTCGCCCAGCTGCTGCTGGAACGCCGGATTGGTGCGGCTGGCCTTGCCCATCAACCACCCCAGCAGCCACAACAGGAAACGAAATTTCATCGGCACAGCCTCGTGAGAAAAATGAACGGCTGGCGCAGTTTAGCGATTCTTCAGAAGAACGCCATCATCGAATCCAGTTTGCGGAAGATCGGCCATCTTTTGCGCATGATGACCGCCAAGTCACGTTTAGAAGCGTCATTCGTTGGCCTTCAGACTCGTCGGACATTTCCTTCAATACGCCGGGCTGTCCATGAACTAGGCAGCGGTCCCCAGGGCCGCTAACCTCTGTTCGTCATCGCAAAAAAACGGTGACACGGACGTGCAAGTCCGGACTGGTACGCAATTGGTTATGGCTATTGATCGAGCATTTTTTTATGCTCGCGTCCGTTATGGCAATTGTGCGTGGGAGACCTTCGGGTCTGCCGGCGGTACCGGACCGGTCTTGCACACCTACGTACAGTTGCCACCTCTTCGAATGCAAGCGAAAGGATGTCGACCCCAACTCTGGTACATAGATATGGTCAAGCATTCACCGAATCCACCGAAAAACGAACACAAATCCCGCGCCGAAAAACTCGAAGAAAAACGCCTCGAAGACGCCACCAACCGCGCCCTCGACTACTACCTCAAGCCCCACCCCGCCTCACCGCCGGAACCCGACAAAGACCAACTCTTCATCGTCTCTCCCCACATCGACACCGAAACCCTGCTCGCCAACGCCTCCGAAGACCTGCTCTCCATCAGCACCATCGCCGCCGACCTGGCCGACGACATCGACGAATCACGCCGCTGCATCGCCCTGGCGATCAGCCGCATGGCCGATGGGGTGCAGTTGTTGGTCGAGCGGGCGTTGGATCATCTGGAGACGAAGGGGGCGGCGTCCGCAGCCAAGGGATAGGACGGACATAGAGGCAAGCTGAACCGACGCATTCGCGAGCAAGCTCGCTCCCACAAGGGATCGGGGTTGTCGCAGATATTTCGGTCACCACAAAACAACTGTGGGAGCGAGCCTGCTCGCGAAAGCGGTCGATCAGTCGCTATCGATGCAAGCTGAACGGCCGCCTTCGCGAGCAAGCCCGCTCCCACAGAGGAAACACGGTCTCACCCAAAGCCAGGTCGGCTTTAAGGCCGCCTCGGCTTGGCTTTTGATTTTGGGGCCCCGTTAACCACGATGGCCGAACGCAGGTATTGCGCAGTGGGCAACCCGGCATGGATGCCGGGTTAGCCGCGCTGGGTCATGGATGACCCTTCGCGGCGGCCCACGGAGCAATGCCTGCGTTCGGGCACACCGAGCCTAGGCGAGGTGCCGAGTGGTGGGGCAAGACCTTTTGGTTACTTTTGGGGCGTTTGCCAAAAGTGACACGCCGTAAGGGCGTAACCGCCAGCCGCCATCACCGCAGCAACGGATATGCACCCGATCAAACATTCGGGCAAGGAACCGGCGCCCAGTCACCCAGGTCCGGGTTCTTGCACATGCTGTTCACCTGCGTAGTACCGGCACTCGCAACCTGCTTGCTCTGATCCTGCTTGGCCTTGGCATCCTGCAAAGTCTTCTCGGTAGCGACCGCTTCTTTCGGCACCACTGGAAGTTCTTTCTTCTTCGCCGGCGTCACTTTCTTCTTGGTCTTGGTGCTGGTCTGCGCCGCCACAACCTGCGTGGTGTCAGCAGTGGCCACGGTCACCACGTCAGTGCGCTGCACGCCCACTTGTTGCAGGTCTTTCTCGTAAGCCTGGGTGTAGTTGTTCAGGTCTTCGGACGCCTTGCCGTTCACCGCGACGATCAGGTCGTTGGACTCTTTCAGGCCGGCAACGATTTCCGCCAGGCGCTTGCGGCCCTCGGTGTCGTTGACCGTCTTGGCCTTGCGGTCGGCAACCAGTTTGCTGAACGCGTTCTGGTAGCACTGTTGCGAAGCCTTGGCGTACGCGGTGCTGCGGTCGATGTCCGAAGCGCTCTTGCTGACGTCGGCAGCGTAGGAAGCGATGCGCATGTTGTCATCGGCGATCTGCTTCTGGCGCTCGGTGTAGTAACCAGCTGCACCACCGGCCAGGGCGCCGCCCGCGGCACCGATGGCGGCGTTGCGACCACGGTCTTCCTTGTCGGCGGTCAGGGCGCCCAGCAGCGCACCACCGACGGCACCGACGGCTGCGCCAGTGACGACCGACTTGGTCATGTTGCCTTCGGTGGAGCGCAGGTGCTGCACCGGCTCGTAGCAATTCGGGTAGTACTCGACCTTGGTGCTCGAAGCGACCTTGGAGGTCGGCGACGAAGCGCAGCCGGTCAGTACGGTGCTGAAGCCAACAGCGACCAGCAGCAAATGACGCTTGGAAACCGAAGCAAAAGGTTTACGGGAGAAAAGCATAGTTGTGTTCTCGTTTAAGTTTTGACCAGCTCAGCGCAGCCCTATCGCCGCCTGAGTCCCTTCCAAGCTCGCTGACAACGAACACTCAAGACCGCTGAGCATTCGATGCGAGCAATTCCTTCAATATCGCCGCCGGGTCGGCTCGTTTCTGCTGACGATAATCCCCGACATGACGAACGAATAACGTTGCACGCGCCACCAGGCTCTTGCCCAGTACCGGTTTGCGCTCAAGCTCTTCCTTGATGCGCTGGAACTGCGCCTGGATCACGGCATCGGTGTAGCGCGTGCCGGTTGCCAGGTTGTCGATGTAGATCGCCACCGCGCCGTCCAGCGCACTGCGGCCGTTGTCGATGGCCGTGGCGAACAGCGTGGCGCTGGCCTCGTCCTTGGCATCCAAGGCCGCCTGCCGACTGTTCTGCAGATTGGTCAGGCGGATGTTGTAGTTGTTGATGGTCTCGGCCACCAGCGCCGAAGACTGGATCAGGTTGCCCGCCGCTTCTTCGCGCTGCTGGGCGATGAGCGAGACGTTGCGCTTGAGCTCTTCGTTGACCAGGCCCAACTCGGCTTGCAGGCGCGGATCGGTGCTCGCGGAGATGATGCTGTCCAGGCGCTTGGTCGGGTCGTCGGCGTCGTCGATGGCATCGGTCAAGGATGCAAGCCGGCCCTCCTTCTGCCACTGGGCGAACAATTCCTTGTAGCGCGAACGCGGCGCCGACAACGCGCCGACGGCCACCCGAAAACCGGTGGTTTCGTTGCTTTGCTCAGTGCCGTCGGCAGCAAATAACGGGTACTCGCGGCGCATGCCGGTGAACAGCGTGCCCTCGCCTTCCAGGTAATTACCGCCCTTGACCACGAAGCCGCCATAGGCGCCCTGGCGGCGACCGGCGTGCACCAACTGGAACGATTCCTGGACCATCTCGGCGGCGTTGCCGACCACATCGAACAGGCCGATGGGGTTCGGCAATTTGGTGCCGATAGGCATCAGCCGCGCAGCCTGGCCGGTGCCGCCGGCGACCTGGTTGAACACCGCCCAATCGGCCAGCGGCCCGTCGCTTTCACTGCCTTCCAGGCGTCGTGGAAACAGCCGGCCTTCCAACTCTTGACGGCTGACGGCTTGCCCACCCCGGGCGGCGAACTCCCACTCCACTTCGGTGGGCAGCCGCACGAAGCCCAGGCCGCCGTCTTCGGCGGAAGTGCCGCGACCGCTCACCGGCAGCAGGTCCTTGTGATATTTCATCAGCCAGGCGCTGTACACCGCCGAGAAGCGCTCGGCCTCGAACTTCGACAGCTTCACCTTGGGTAAGCGCCCGGCCATGCCCTGGGGCAACTCGGCCAACAGCGCCTCGCAGGCCGGCGCCGCTTCGCCACTGGCCAGCGACTGCGCCTGCGCCATGACCTGGGCGTACTGGCGAGCGGTGACTTCGTACTTGCCGATGAAGTACAGCATCGGCTTAAGCGGCGTCTTGGCGTCGGTCTTGGGCATCAACGGCGTGATGGTCTTGTTCCAGTCCTTGGGCAGGTCCTTGAGGGTGAACTGGCCGTTGATGAAGTCGCGCCGGTAGCCGGAAATGAACGACTGTTGATAGCCCGCCTCGCCTTCGCTGAACGGGTAGCCGAGGCTGATCTCGCGATCGTCCAGGGTGCCTTGGGCGAGGATATAGACGTAGCGGAACACCATCTGCCCTTCACACGGCAGCGGCAGGCTGACGTCGTCGGGCAACGGCTTGGGATTGTCCAGCTTGTCCGTGCCCTCATCCGCCCAGACCAGACTGGCCAGGCTCAGCGCCACGGCGGCACCCAATAACTTATACATCGCGAATTCCTTCACACGCCTGGATGCGCGCCACCCGCCAACCACCGCAAGCCGCCGCGACGGCGCTGACGCCGAGCACGGCCACCAGGGCCAAGGTGTAATGACGCACCAGCAGATGGCTGGCGTACTCGCCGGGCATCTGCGCAAATAAAAGATTCAGGCCCGACTGCGCCAGGCCATACAGGCCAGCGCTCAGCAGGGCCGCAAACGTGGCGCTGTAGAGCGCCTGCAACACCACGAACAACAACAGTGCCGCGGTGGAAACCCCCAACAGGCGCAGCACCGACAGCTCGCGGCGCTTGCGTTCGACCGCCGCCAGGGCACCGGCAAAGATCGCCGCGAAGGCGCCGGCCAACGCCAACCCGGCGATGATCCAGAACACGATCGACAGGTTGCGGCTCAACGATTGCACTTGTGCGATGGTCTGGGCCTGGGTCGACACCAACAGGTTCTGCCCGGCGAAGAACTGGCGCAGCGGCTCGACATCGCCCAAGTTGCGCGCGTACAAGCGAAACGCCGGATAGACCCGTTGCCCGGCCTCGCCCACCGCATCGCCCGGCCAACCGAACGCGGGCACGGCGCGACCGTCACGGTAATCTTCCGCGGCTTCGAGCAAGGCCAACGGTGCGAACAAACCGTCCCTCGCAAAGGCTTCCAGCGGCAGCACGTTCAACACCTGAACCCGCGTGCGCTGCGCCTCGCTGCGACCGGCCACCTGCCGACCGAAACTGGCCTGCAACCAATCACCGGCCTTGGCGCCGAGCTTTTCAGCAGCAGTCTGGCTGAGCACCACTTGATCCAAGCCTTGTGGCACCGGCAGGTGATCGAACAAAGGGTCGCCAGCGGCAGTGGGAATCATCTCGACCGTGACGGCGGCAGCCTCGCTGCTCAGGTCCGCCGTGGCCGCGATCTGTCGGGTGCGCGGCAAGGCAAACGCCACATCACTGCGCTGCGCCAACTGTTCAACGAATCCGGCACTGAAGCGGCCGCCGCCCAAGGGAATGATTTCCCGGGTGGCCGGGTCGTTTTGCAGGCGTTCGGTCAGGCTGCTGACCAGGCCGAACTTCAGGCCGAACAGCACCAGCAACGGCGCCACCACGGCCACCAACGCCAGCACCGAACACGCCGACAGCCAGGCGTCGTTGCGGTAATCCTGCCAGGCCAGGGAAGCCACCAGCGCGCCGCGCATCAGCAAGCCTCCCCGAGCGTGGCCGTCACGCCACCGTCGACATCGCGACGGCAACTGATGCGGCGCACCTGCAAGCCGCTGGCGCGGGCCAGCGCTTCGTCATGGGTGGCAACCACGCAGCACACGCCGTGCTCGCGGGCCTGGGTGACCAGCAATTGCATGACGCGTTCGGCGTTCAGCGGGTCGAGGGCGGCGGTCGGCTCATCGGCCAGCAGCAGGCGCGGGCCATGGGCCAACGCCCGGGCGCAACTGACCCGCTGGCGCTGGCCGACGGAAAGGTCCGCCGGTTTCTTGTCCAGTTGATCGGCAATGTCCAATTGTCCGGCCAGGCGCTTCACGCTGCCGTCATCCTTCAAGCCCAGCAATTTGCGCGACAACTCGATGTTGCCGCGTACGTCCAGGAAGCCCAGCAGGCCACCGGTTTGCAGAACATAGCCCAGGTGACGGCTGCGCAGCTCGGCCAAGGTGCCTTGTTGCGACGCACGCCACAGTTTGGCGATGTCCAGCGGCGCGTTGGCGGGCGTGAAGTCGAACTGCCCGGCCTGATCCGGCGCCAGGACCAGCGCCAGCAAGTCCAGCAAGGTGCTCTTGCCGCAGCCGCTGGGGCCGACCACCGCCAGTTGTTCACCGGCGCGCAGTTGCAGCCGGGGTATCACCAGGCTGTAGCGTTGGCCGCCGGCGCCCCGGCTTTTGTGCACCGCGCTCAGGTTCAGCATCACGGCAGCGTCGACAACGGAACGCGGTACAACGCATCGCCCGGCTCGGCATCGCCGAAGCGCACCCAGTTGGCGAGGTCATTGTGGAAGGTTTCGTAGAGGCGGATCTTCGACTCCAGCTCGTCGATGAAATCCTCCTGCTCGGCGACGCTCAACGACAGCCACAAGTCCTGGGTCATGTTTAGCGATTTGCTGCGGTACGGCAGCCCTTCCAGGTACTCGCCGAGAATCCCGCCGGTGGCGAGGTTGCCACCCTTGCGCAGGGCCGACGGGTCGCGGCTCATGTAGGCGCTGGCGCTGGCGATTTCCTGGAAGAAGTCCTTGGGTGAACTCTGGGTCTTGCGCGCCGCGTCGACGATCAGTTTCAGCGACTGTTGCAGATCGTTGAGTTGCAGCTTGGTCAGCATCACGCAGACCTGGAATGCCGGCAGCGCCGGGTTGGTCAGGTCACGGTCGGCGGTCCAGGCGCTGACCAGTTGCGGCGCCTGGCTGGCGGATTTGCGCCCCAGGAAATCCATGTGCATTGCGTAGCCGACCGCTGCCGATTTGTCGGTCAGGCTTGGCGCGGCGCTGAGCAACGGCACGCTCTGCGGCTTATTGCTGCGCACTTGATGGACGAGGTCGGCGAACACCGAACCGATCTCGTCGACGCGCTCGCCGAACTTGCGCACATCGGCGCCCGGCACCGGGATGTACAGGTCGCCGATCTGCGGGTTGGCGTCGGCGGTCAGCGTGCGGTATTGGCTCTGGGCGCCGGCGTGGGTCTTCTTGCCGGCGTCGCTGAGCAGGTGCAGCGCATAGATCTTGATCTGCTTGCCCAGCGCCGCCTGGCGCACTTCGGCCTCGTTCATTTGCGTGGCGGCGAACGGGTCGTTCTTGCGCAGCGCACCGGCATCGGTGACCAGCAGGATCAGGCGTCCGCCGTAGCCGGACCAGTCCATGCCTTCGACGGCTTCCATGACCCCGGCGAACGCATCTTCGTTGAACGAATGGCTCGACACCGTGGAGGCCTTGACCTGCCGCGCCATCTCCAGGAAGCGTTGCGGGTCGCGGCCCTGTTCCAGGGTGATCAAGGTCTTGGCGGTGTACTCCAGGCCCGGGGTTTTCTTGATGCTGCTGCGAAAACCGACCATGCCGAAACTGACGCTGTCGAGTTCGCCGCGTTCGCCGATGCGGGTCTGCAGCTGGTGCACCACGTCACGGACCTGATCGATGTAGGGCTGCATCGACACGGTGGTGTCCACCACCAGCACCACGGCGGTGCGGAACGCGTCGGCGTTGGCGGTGGTGATCGGTGTGTTGCCCGAAGCCTTGGGGATGTTGCCCGGGTCGATAGAGGCCACGTTCAACAACTGCACCGGCTGGCCGTTGTCGTCGAAGCTCTCGCGGGAATCGAAGATCGGCAAGAGGTAGAACTGGTTCTGCGGCACGGCGCTGGCGGCCGGTTCCAGGGCCAGCACTTGCTGGTCGTCCTGGGGACTCTGCTGGGCCTTGAGCAACACGTTCTTGGCCGCCGACGGATTGGCCAGCAGCTTCTCCACCTCGCCGGGCTGGCGCAGGAACATCACCGGCGCACGGCCGGAGCGCTCGGTGAACTTGAGCACCAGGCTCTGTTTCCAGTCGCTGACCTGGGCGGCGGGCAACCAGCCGTCGCTGCGTCCGTCGGTGGCCGCGCCGACGCGCACCCATCCGCTGCCATCCACGTCTTTGCGCTGGTAGACATACAACACGGAAAACGCCGGCAAAGCCTTGTCCGGCGCGGCGCCCGGTTCGGCGGCCAACTTCGCTCCCGGCTTGCTGAGCACGCGCTGGAACAGGGTTTTCTTGCCGGCCATCAGCAGCGGACGCTGGCCGCCGTCGGCCTCGGTCGCCACGGGCGGCTGGGCTGGAGGGGCGACGGGAGGCTTGACCGCAGGTACCTCGGGGGCTTTCGGTGGGGCGACCTCCGGAGGCTTGACCGATGTTGTCTTGGCCACCGGCGTCTTCACTTCCTTGCCATCGCCGCCAGCCAACCACCAATAACCCGCGCCGCCCAACGCCAGCGCCACGGCAACCGCGACAGCCGCCAGGGCGAACACCGGCCCCTTGCGCTGCTCCGACACGGTGGACTGCGGCGTCGGCTTGGCCGGCGGCGGAACAGGCTTGGGTTGTGGCTGCGACTGCGGTTGCGCGGGCCCGCTGGGAATGTCGATGGACATGGGCGTCAATCCCGCCAAGTCATCCACCGGAGGCGGCACGGCAGGCAGTTCAAACGACAACGGCCGGATCAGCGTCGCTTCCGACGATTCCTGGGGCAAATTGTCCAACGCCCGCAGCAACGCCGCCGCGTCCGGGAAGCGCTCCGCCGGATCCTTCGCCAGCAGCTTGCGCAACACGTCCTGGTAACGGCCGTGATGCACCGGCAGTTCCGGCAAGGGTTCGGTCAGGTGTGCCAGCGCCGTCGACAGCGCGTCACTGCCGGTGTAGGGCAGCTTGCCGACGAGGATTTCGTAGAGCACCACACCCAGGGCGTACAGGTCGGCGCGGCCATCGATGTCTTGGCCTCGGGCCTGTTCCGGGCTCATGTAGCTCGGTGTGCCGACGGCGAAACCGGCCTGGGTGAATTGGGTGCGGTCGTCCAGGGACTTGGCGATGCCGAAGTCCGAGAGCACCGCCGTGCCGTCGGCACGAAACAGAATGTTGGCCGGCTTCACGTCGCGGTGGACCAGGCCCAAGCCGTGAGCGTAACCCAGGGCCGAGGCGATCTGGCGGATGTAGGTCAGGCCCTGCTCCGGCGTCAGGCCCGCGGCGATGCGCTCCTTGAGCGTGCCGTTGGGCAGGTATTCCATCGCCATGTAATACAACTCACCGACGTTGCCGATGTCATGGATGGTGACGGTGTGCGGGTGCGACAGGCGCGCCAGGGTCTTGCCTTCGCGCAGGAAACGTTCGCAAAACGTCGGGTCGGCGGCCAGGGCGGCGGCCATGACTTTCAGCGCCACCTTGCGTTCCAGCGAGCGCTGGGTCGCCAGGTACACGCTGGCCATCGCGCCTTCGCCGATCTCGCCGTCGATGTCGTATCCGGGGATGACAATGTTCAGGGTCAAGCTCATGACGGCACCTTCACGACGACCACGGTGATGTTGTCCGGCGCGCCGCGCATCAGGCCCAGGGACACCAGGCTGCTGGCGATCTCGCCGGGCTCGTCGTGGCTCAAGACTTCACGGATTTCCTCGTCCTCGACGGTCTTGGTCAGGCCGTCGCTGCACAACAGGTAGCTGTCGCCGGGCACCAGCAACAGCTCAGTCATCGCCAGGTTCAGTTGCGCCTCGACGCCGATGGCGCGGGTGACGATGTTGGCGCGCGGATGCACGCGGGCCTCGGCTTCACTGAGCAGGCCGCTGTCTTGCAAATCCTGGACGTAGCTGTGGTCCCGGGAAATGCTTTCGAGCACGCCGTCGCGCAAGCGATACAAGCGGCTGTCGCCGGCCCACAGGCACATGCCGCGCAGGTCGCGGGCGGCCAGCACCACCACGGTGCTGCCCATCATGGTCACGCCACGGTTGGCGGTTTCTTCGCGCACGGCGGCGTTCACCCGCAGCAGGTCGCTTTGCAGCGCCGCGATGTATTCATCCAGGGAACGGCCTACCGCGATGCTGCGCAGGCTATCGACGATCAGGCTGCTGACGTAGTCGCCCGCCGCGTGCCCGCCCATGCCGTCGGCCACCACCCACAGGCCGTTTTCCGGCAGGTCCAGGCAGGCGTCTTCGTTGACCTGGCGGACCATGCCGACGTGGCTCTTGCTGGCAGACTTGATTGCTTTTCCGGCACTTGGACGCATCTACACAACACCTTCTTGGCCGAGCAAAAATTGCGCAAAATCAGCCGCCGCCGGCAATCCCTGGCAGCGCATCAAACCGGGCGCGATGCGCTCCGAACCCTGGCCCCACCACAGGCTCGCGCCTTCGCAGGACGACTCGGCGAGGGCGTTCATCCTTCGCTGCGGGTCGGTGGCGTCGAAGCGATGCAGGCTGGCGAAGCGGCTGCTCGGGGTGCGCGGCAGGTACATCGGGCTACCCAGGTTTTCCAGCTGTTCGTTGAATGCCTCGAAACTGGCCTCGACGCTCAATGTGCTCAGCAAAAGGTTCTCGACCCGCTCGAACCAGTCGTCCGCGCCACCGACCACCGAGGCCGGGTCCGCATCCGGGTCCAGCAATACCGCGACGGTCAGCGGAAAATAGCGCCCGACCCGGTCGATGCTCGGCATCACCACGCCAACGGCAGCGTCCGGCCCGCACACGCCGGGCGCGACCATGAAACGCCACAGCGGGCTGACCAGATAGGCGTCCAGCCAACGCTCGCCGAGGCTGGTCTGGCTGGCGAGCAAACCCGCCGCCAGCCAGGAGTCCCACGGCCCGATAAAGCTCTGGGGCAAGCCGCGACTGACGAAGTCCCCGCGACTGGCCAACTTTCCATAGAAGCCCGGCGTACTCATAGACGCTCCGGCAGGCTGAAACCGCTGAGTACTCGGCTCTTGAACGGGTTGAACGCACTGTTGGCGCGCAATTCGTAAGAGGCGCTGGCGCCATCGACCCGCAGCCGCAGGTTGAAGCGATCCGGCGAGTTGCCGGCGGTCAGGTCCGATTGCTCCAGCAGGCGGAACCAGGCCCACGGCCCGTCCAGTGTGATGCCGGAACGACCGCTGGACGACGGTGGCATGATCGAGATCCGCACCACGCCGATGCTGCCTGGGTTCGGCCACTGCATGGCGGTCGGCCGGCTCGGGCCGTGGTCGTAGCTCAACTGCTGGCCGTCGAGGTCGAGGAGGAATTGGGTGATGGTCGAATCCATCGCCACCGGCTTGAGCTCGAAGCGCACCATCGGCTGCGTGCCGCCGGAACGGAAGAACGCATCGCGGATGGTCGCCGCACGCTGGAAGGTCTGCAGCACACCCGGGGAAATCCCGAGCTTCTGCGCCGCGCCCGGCTGCCAGCGCCAAGTCTGCGTCGAGGTGTCCACGTACGGTTGCAGGTACTTGCGGAAGTAGTTGTCCATCACCCCGCCGACGCCGAAGAACTGGCCGAAGTCATCCAGGGTCGCGTCCCGCGCGCTGCCCGGCGACATCGGATAACGCCCGGCCAGGGACTGGCGATAGATGTTCACCACTTCGCTGGTCCAGGCGGCGTTCAGTTGATTGCGTACCCCGCCCATCATGGTGTTGGTGGTGGAGTTGACCACCGACTTGACCAGGCCTTGCACCAGCGGCGGCTGGCGTTCGGCATTGAGGCTGACGCGGGTCGCGGCGGCCGACGCCTGGTTCTTGGCCTCGCCAAGCAAGGCATCGCCGCTGGCACCGACCATGGCGCTGACTTGCACGTACAGCGCGTTCATGTCGGACAGCAGGCCGTCGATAGCTGCAGGTTCGCCTTCGTTCTTGTTGACGATGCTGTTGAGCTCGGCGAAATGCGCGGTGATCGGGTCATCGCTGGTGGCCGGCGCGTTTGACGTCGCCTGTTCCTGGCCGAGCAAGCTGCCCAGGCGCTCCTTGAGCTTGTCCACGCCACCTTCCACCGGCGCGCCTTGTGCGGCCAGCAGGCGTTCATCCTGTTGCAGGTCGGTTTCCTTCGCCACCGCCACCAGCAGCTTTTTCAACGGCGAGGTCGGGCCGGAAATCACCCGCAGCACGTCGGCGGCCTGGGCCACGCTAGTGATCGGCACAAAGTCGATGTCGGCCAGCAAGGCGTCCCATTGGCGCATGTAGTCCTGGAAGTACAAGCGACGCACATCGGCGGCCAGGCTGGCGACGTTCTGCTGATCGGCCTCTTCGTGGCCCAGTACCCATTGTTCTTCGGCCAGGGTGCCGGTCTGGCTCAGGCTGCTGAGCAAGAACCCCTGGCGGTAGCCTTTGACGGTGAAGAACCCGCTCAGCGGTTCGCCCAATGGCTTGCCGCTCTTGCGACTGAACACCAACGCGGCGTCACGCCCGGCGGCTTCGTTGATGCGAAAGTCCGGGATGCCTTCGGGCAGCTTCTGGCGCTTGATGCGGTCGTAGACGCGTTGGGCCACCGGCAGTTGTTGCAGCTGGCGACGCAGGTCTTCGATCAGGCGCGGGTCGAGGCGCGCGGTCGGCGGACGCCGCTCGAACAGCGCCTGCAAATGCCCGGTCAAGGCCAGGCGCTGCTCGGCCGGCAAATCCCGTGGCAGGCTGCGGTCCCAATCCAGGGCGATCCAGGCCTTGATGAAGTCGGCGTCGTAATGCTCGTTATCAGCGAGCATCAGGTAAGCCTTCAAGCCTTCGTAGAGGAAGTCCGAATTGCCGCCGCTGTGCAGTTGCTCTTCGATGCGCGTCAGCAGGCGTGGCGCGAACACCGCGATCAACAGCTTGCGGTAGACGCTGCCGGACTCGGCTTCGAGCATGTCGCCCTGATACAGGCCCAGGCCTTCAGCCCAGTCGGGCGCGTCGCCGGCCAAATGCTTGACGGCATTGAGCAGTGGCAACACCGCAAGGACGTCGCGCTGGGCCGGGCTGAGGTTCTGCACGGTCTGGCCCAGCGGCGCGACTTTCTGATCGACCTGGGCGATGTAGGCCTGGTTGGCGCGGTAGCTGACCCACCACAACGTGCTGACCACCAACACCAGCACGACGGTGGACGCGAGCACACCACGGGCGATCCATTTGCGTCGACGCTCGACCTTCGGATCGACACCCACCAGTCCGCGCTCGGCAAACGCCACGGCGCTGAAGAGTTTTTCGATGAAGTAACTGCGCCCGGTGCCGGTCTGGCGCGCCAGGTGCTGGCGGTCCAGGTTCATGCTCTGGGCCATGGAGCCGATCAGGCGATCGATCGGGCTGCCTTCCTGGGTGCCGCTGGTGAAATACACACCGCGCAGCAACACCCGCTCTTCAAAGGCGTTGGGTTTGAACACGCCGTCGAGGAAGCTTTGCAGGCAGTCCTTCAACGCCCCGAACTGCTGCGGGAAGCCGTAGATCAGGTCGCGCCGCGCCGGGTCGCGTTCTTGTTGCAGGCGTTCCACCAGGCGGTCGTTGAGACGCTGCTCCAGCAAGGTGAATTCGCTTTGCAGGTGCGCCAACGGGCTGTCGTTGCTCTTGCCATCGTCCAGGGCGAAGGTCATGCCCCAGACCTGGGCGCGCTCTTCCTTGCTCAGGCTGTCGAAGTACTCCATGAAGCCCGGCACCAAGTCGAGCTTGGTCAGCATCAGGTAGACCGGGAAACGCACGCCTAGCTGGGTGTACAACTCCTGGATCCGCAGGCGAATCGCTGCGGCGTGGGCGGCGCGTTCGGCGTCGCTGCCCAACAGCAGGTCCGAAAGGCTGATGGCGATGAACGCGCCATCGATCGGCCGACGCGCCCGTTGCTTCTTCAACAGGCCAAGGAAACCCAGCCACGCCGCCTTGTCGACGGTCGCGTCGCTGTCTTGAGTGGTGTAGCGGCCAGCGGTGTCGAGCAGCACCGCCTGGTCGGTGAACCACCAGTCGCAGTTGCGCGTGCCGCCGACACCGCGCACGGCACCGGCACCGAGTTGCGCGGCCAACGGGAAATGCAGGCCGGAGTTGACCAGCGCAGTGGTCTTGCCCGAGCCCGGCGGGCCGATGATCACGTACCACGGCAGTTCGTAGAGGTTGCGACGCTCGTCGCCGCCGAGCTTGGCTTTCTTGAGCAAGGCCAAGGCTTCGTCCATGCGCTGGCGCAGGGTCTCGAGTTCTTCGGCGGTGGCGATGCTGGTCGGGTCGGGCGGGGTCTGCGCGGCCAGGCTGCGCATCACTTCCGCGGCCTGGCGGCGGGCCTGGATAATGCGGAACACCCGGTAGGCGATCCACACCGCGAACACCAGGATGATCAACGTCCAGCGCCGCCCTTCTGGCACCAGCCAATCGAGCAGCGGGCCAACGAACCAGATGATCAGGCTCAGGGCAATCAGCCCCAGCAATGGAATG
Source organism: Pseudomonas sp. BP11-1-1 (assembly GCF_052112105.1). Classification (NCBI taxonomy): domain Bacteria; kingdom Pseudomonadati; phylum Pseudomonadota; class Gammaproteobacteria; order Pseudomonadales; family Pseudomonadaceae; genus Pseudomonas; species Pseudomonas sp. BP11-1-1. Next base: position 181,828 of record NZ_JAUTYU010000002.1, on the reverse strand, counting down.
ACCCAGCGGATCATGAAACTGAAAAACGCCTTCACTCGACCCCCTCCGCCAACACTGTGATTTCAACCCGACGATTGCGCGCACGTCCCTCGGTCGTGGCGTTGGACGCCAACGGTTCGGTGTCGCTGCGGCCCTCGGCGCTGAAGCGCTCGGGTTGGCCGGTCTTGGCCGAAAGAATGTCCAGCACCGACCGCGCCCGTGCCTCGGACAAGGCCCAATTGGACGGGAACCTCAACGTGGCAATCGGACGATTGTCGCTGTGGCCGGTCACCAGCACCTGGCCCTTGACCTTGCGCACGGCATCGGCGATGCGCAGCATCAGCGGTTGGAAATCATCCTTGATGCTCGCGCTGCCGGAGGCGAACAGTTCATCGCCACGGATGGTCACCACCGAGCGATCGACGGCGTCTTCCACGGCGACCTTGCCGGAGCGGATTTCATCGGCAAGGAAACCGGCCAGGCGTGGGCGCTCGATCACTTTCGGCTGCACCACCGGACGGTCAATGGTCTGCACCGGGATTTCACCGAGGAAATGGATGTTCTTGAACACCGGCTCGGCATCGGCGGCCAGTTTCATGCGCAGGCCGAACAGCAGCGCCAGCAGCAAAGCCACACCGATGGCCACGGCAATCCACGGCGGCATGAATTGCGCCAGTCGATCGCGGGCCACGGTGACGCCGCGCCAGTGCGGCGACAGCTCGCGTTCATAGTCGCCACGGGCGCTGCGGATCACCGCGCTGGTGCGCTCGCGCAATGCTTCGAGTTGGCTGCGACCGTCGTTCATCACCCGATAGCGGCCTTCAAAACCGAGGCACATGCACAGGTACAGCAGCTCCAGCAGATACAGGCGCTCGCGCGGGCTTTGCAGGCAATGCTCCAGCAGCTGGAACACCTTCTCGCCGCCCCAGGCCTCGTTGTGCACGGTGATCAACAGGCTTTGCTTGCCCCAGTCGCTGGTGCCGCCCCAGGGCGTGCTCAATACCGCCTCATCGAGCGCGGTGCACAAGGCGTAGCGGGCCAGCAATACATCGTTGCGCACCACACCGGCGGCCTCGGCGCGCTCTTCGAACTGGCGCAGGTACGCCAACAGTTGCGCGCGCAAACTGGCCGGCGCCGGGTGGGCGATGGTGTTGCGCAGGCGCGTCAGCAGGGCCAGCAGCGGGCCGGCGGCGCTTTCCAGCGGGTTGAGGCCTTGGGCCTTGCCGGTCAGGACTGGCGCGGCCGGCATCGACAACGGCGCCGGTGCGGGTGCCGGCTGCTGGCGTGCCGGGTCCGGACGGAACGGATCCGCGCCACGGCCACCGGGCGTCGGCATGAACTGGGTACGATCGTCGTTGCTCATCGCGGTTTATCCTCGGATCGCCCAGAACGCCAGGTTCAACCCTGGGAACTGGCCGGCGATATGGAACGCAAAGCCACCGGAGTTGCTGAGTTGCTGCCAGTGGTCGCTGCCCCGGTCCAATTCGTAATAGGTGGAACCGGCGTGGTACGGCAGTTGCCGTGGCGCCACCGGCAACGGCAGCAGGCCGATGCCCGGCAGTTGCAGGTTGACCAGGTCGCGGATGTGCTCCACCGAACCGACCTTGCTCTGCTGGCCGAAGCGGCCGCGCAGGGTTTCGGCGGGCACATCGGCGCGCACCACGAGAATGAAGCTGGCGCTGTCGAGCAGGGTCTTGTCGGCCAGCATCGCCACGTGGATGCCGTAGGCTTTCTCGACAATCGGGATCGGCGTGGCCTTGCTGTCGATCAGCATCGACAAGGCTTCGCGCAGGGCCTGCATCACCGGCGCGTAGCTGAGCGCCAGGTCATCGTGCTGGTAAGGCGGATATTGCTGCGGTCGTCGGCCGGAGGCGGTGAAGGTGGAGAACTCGCCAGCCAGGCTGACCAGTTCGCTGTAGAAACGCTCGGGGTGCAGCGGGCTCAACTGGCTCAGGTGCTGGATCAGCGGCTGGGCGCGGTTGACCAGTTGCAGCAGCATGAAATCGGCGATCTCCGAGGCGCCACCGGCACCGGACGCCACCACCCGCCCGGCCAGGGCTTCGCCACGTTGATGCAGCAGGCCCAGCAGTTCACTGCGGAACGCCGCCAATGGCTTGGAGGCGATGACATCCAGCAGCGGCGGGATGTAGACATCGTCGAGCACCAACGCACGGTCGGCACGTTTTTCCTTGATGCGCACCACGCCGATGGCGGCGTAGTCGCCGATGCCATCCTGCTCGGTCAACAACCGCAGGGCCCGCGAGCCGAGGGCCACCGGCGCGCGGTTTTCGAACGGCGCGTTGTCGTCGCGCACTTCGCACACCTGGCTTACATAACGTGCAGCGCCGAGGTCCTCGCCTTCGTCCACGGTGTCGCGGGCACCGGCGCGCTTGAGCGGCAAGGCCAGGTAGACCAGGCCATCGCGCAGGTTGTCATCGACGTTCAGCGGCGTTGGCGCCAGGTCATCCTGGGGAATGTTGAACGGCGTGCCGTCCGGCAACAGGCCCCGCGCCGAAATGATCGCCAGCTTGCCCTGGGCCAGCAGGCCCTGGTCGATCAGCAATTCGGAAAAACCCCAGGCGCCGGCCGACAAGGGGCGGCTGCGTGCGTCGATGAGGTTTTCCAGGTAACGGTCATGCTGTTGGAAGTGCTGCGTTCCAATGAACATGCCTTCCGACCAGACCACGCGATTGTTCCAGGACATGGGGGCTCCGATTGCTTATTGGGCAGGGCTGGATGGGGTAACGACGACGGCGCTGCGCACGGCGCGCACGTCGAGGCTGATCTGGTATTCGGTGTATTCGCGCGGCGGGACATTCATCACCGTGCGCCACAGCGACTGGTCCAGCTCGCGATAGCCCACCAGGATTCCGATGTGCCGCGTTGAAGGGTCGAGGTCGCGTTGCAGGCTCAATTGCTGGCCGGGCTGGATCAGCACTTCGTCCTGGTCGATCAGGTCGGCGCCGAGGGTGGCCTGGGCTCGCTCGGCCAAGGCGAAATAATCCGAACGGCCAAAGGTCGCGGCATTTTTCAGTTCGAAAATGCGCACCCGGACCGGGGCCGGCTGTCCGGTGGCGCCGGGGTTGAGGCCGGCAATGGCATGGAAATGCAACTCGATGGCGGCGGTGTCGGCCTCAGCTTCTTCGGGCTGGGGTGGGGCCGCATCCTTGGCACACGCCGTCAGCAGAAGCGCTGCGGCGACTGCGAGTAAAAACCTGGGAATCATCCTGCGTCCTCAATGACGTTTGAGCTATCCGTTGTTGACTTGATCAGTATTGTTATAAGACGGCGGCGCTCAACGGCGTCGCTGTCGTGTGCTGTGTTCTTCGTAGGCGCGGCTGAATTCGCGACCGAACAGGTCCTGGAAATCCTCTTGGGCTTCCCGGGAAATGTTGCTGTAGAGCTCGGTGAATTGCTGCCAGTACTGGGCCTGTCGCGAGCCGCTGAAAATGCCCGACAGCCCACCGGGCTTGCCCATGCGCTCTTCCAACTGCGCCGGCTCGAAACGCGCCAGCAAATGCTTGATCGCCGCTTCCACGCCGGCCATCACCGCCAGTTGGTGGGCACGCAGATCATCGAAGCTGTCGCGCACCGCCGCATCCGGCGCCATGAACGCCTGGTTGCCATGGCGCAGCAGTAACAGCAGCGCTTCGTCGACATTGGGGGCGAACTTCAGCGGGTTGTTTTCCACCGGCTGGATCATCGTCTGCTGGATGCGGAATTCACCCTTGAGGCTGCTGCGGGCGCGCAGTACATCGATCAGGCCTTCGACCATCAACCGATAGCTGCGACCGATACTTTCCATCTGGGCTTCGGCGTTGGCCTTGTCCAGGCGCAGCTGATCCAGCCCGGCGCCACGCAGGAAGGCTTGCAGCAGGTCCGGTTGAGAGGTTTGCGCCGGGGTGGCTGTCGGCTCGACGCGGCTGACCGGCGCTTCTTGCTGTGGCGCGGATTCAATCGGCGCAACAACTTCAACCACAGGGATCGGCGGCGGGGGTACTGGTTCAAGCACCGGCAGCGACGGCATGGAAACCGGCTCAGGCAGCGGCGCGACGGGCATCGGTGCCACCGCCACAGACTTGTCGCTGAACGGGTCCCAGTCATCCGGGATGACCGGGGCGGACGTCACGGCCACCGGCTCGAACACTGGCTCAGCCACCGGTGGTGGGCTCGGGCGTGTAATCGGCGTAGGCGGACGGAAATCATGCTGCTCGGCCGGCACGTGGTCCGGCTGGGTGGCCGGCGGGACGCTGGTCGGCGCGAGAAAATCGAACAGGTCCGGCAGCGTGTCCATCGACGACACACCCTGGAAATGCGCCGGCGTACTCACGGGCATTGGCGAAGGCGTATGCACGGGGGCACTCTGGCGTCCCATCAAGGCTTCGAAACTGCTGGGGGCTTCGGCGAACGGGTTGCTGTCGGTCATCGGCAGGTCGAAGTCCACCCGCGCCTGGATCTCGTAGTCACCGATGCGGATCACTTCGCCGTCCTGCAACGGCTCGCTGTTGCCTTTGCGCAAGCGAATACCGGCCTTGACCAATTCCACACCGTTAGTGCTGTTATCGGTCAAGTAATAGCGCCCATCCTTATATTGGATAACGCAATGTTTGCCCGAGACCAGGCGCTCCGGATCCGGTAATACCCAGTCATTATCGGAATTGCGGCCAATTGCCATCACCCCCTGGCCCAAGGTCTTTTCAGAGCACTGTCCGGGGGTAATCTTGTGATAACTAGTGATAGTCAAACACAGCGGCATCTCGCCTCCTTGCTGAATACTTCTTGTCGCCGACGATACATTGGGAGCGGCGCCGGCTATGCGCCACACACCTTGCAAACAACCCGAAACGGCTTTTTGCCAGCATGATTGCTGATCTTAACCGGCCCGCATGACAAAAACCCTGCATCGGTGCGCGCTTCGACCCATGGGTCGCGCGGGTTGTTAAGCACCTCACAACTGTCACATCGGCGAAATAGCTTACCTTGACAACGGATAAGTACTACACCAAAAATGCACAACTTCTTGAATATACATGATGGCACTTTAAGATCATCTCGCACTTATAGCGCCATTATCATCAAGGAACATGTGGAGTTTCATCCGAAACTTGCGTGTGCACTGCCCGACTTCTTCAGCGGGTGATAGGGAGATCGATCCAAGTGGATGTGCCTTTGTTGCTCGCCGCCGTTTCCGCGAATTCGCCTTGCGGTGAAGACCTGGAATATGACGCGGATTTCTTGCGCCTGGAACGCGACTCTCGGGGCCAACCCGAGCGCAGCATGGGCGATTCGATCCTGCCTGCCGAACCTCCCGAGTGGCGCAGCATCCAGCAGCAGAGCCTGGACCTGCTGCAACGCAGCAAAGACCTGCGCATCACCCATTTCCTGCTGCAAAGCTCCCTGGCCCTGGAAGGCATTCCCGGCCTCGCCCGCGTACTGACGCTGATCAGCGAACTGCTCAAGCAGTATTGGGCTGATCTGCATCCGCGCCTGGACGCCGATGACGACAATGACCCCACCGTGCGCATCAACGCCCTCGCCGGCCTGACCTCGGACGTCACCATTCGCTTGCTGCGTGAAAGCATCCTGGCCCGCTCACGGACATTCGGTGCCGTCAGCCTGCGCGCCGCCGCCAATGCCAGCGGCTTGCAGAGTTTTGCCGATGAAAGCCTCGGTGCCGAACAGCTTGCCGGGGCCCTGCTCGACAGCGATCCCGAGCAGTTGGAAACCATCCGTGCCGCCTTGCTGGAAGCCCGCAGCGCCGCCGAAACCATCGAACAGCAAGTCAGCGACCAGGTCGGTTCCGCCCAGGGCGTGGACCTCGGCCCGTTGAAACAACCGCTGAAGATGGCCCTGCAGATTCTCGGTCAGTTCGCCCCACAGAGCGGCGACAGCGACCTCGCCGATCCCGTCGAACCCGACCACACCGCGCCGGCTGAACACCCCAGCGCACCGAGCGCGCCGCGCGGCAGTACCGTCCCGGGGGAAATCAACAACCGTGACGACGTGCTGCGCAGCCTGGACCGGATCCTGGCGTACTACACCCGCCACGAGCCCTCCAGCCCGCTGCCGGTGCTGTTGAACCGGGCGAAGAATCTGGTGCACGCCGACTTTGCGGCGATCGTGCGCAATCTGATTCCCGACGGCATGAGTCAATTTGAAAACCTGCGCGGCCCGGAAAGCGAATAAAAAGCGAGCGGATCACGCAGTCACGTCATAGGTACCCCCGATGACGCCAACACCGTCGCTCAAGCGACCAGGAGCAGCAACGTGGCGAAGCAAAGTTCTCAGAAATTCATCGCGCGCAACCGCGCGCCTCGAGTGCAGATCGAGTACGACGTCGAGCTCTACGGCGCCGAGAAAAAGGTCCAGTTGCCCTTCGTCATGGGCGTCATGGCCGACCTCGCCGGCAAGCCCGCCGAGCCTCTGGCACCGGTGGCCGATCGCAAGTTCCTCGAGATCGATGTCGACAATTTCGACTCGCGCCTCAAGGCCATGCAGCCGCGCGTGGCGTTCCATGTGCCTAACGAACTGACCGGCGAAGGCAACCTGAGCCTGGACCTGACCTTCGAAAGCATGGACGACTTCAGCCCGGCAGCCGTGGCGCGCAAGGTCGATTCGCTGAACAAGCTGCTCGAAGCGCGCACTCAGTTGGCCAACCTGCTGACCTACATGGACGGCAAGACCGGCGCCGAGGAAATCATCATGAAGGCGATCAAGGACCCAGCGCTGTTGCAGGCCCTGGCGAGCGCGCCGAAGCCCGCCGACGCAGAGCCCAAGGCTTAAGGACTAACGATCATGAACGATTTGGTACGCGACAATCAGCCCCAGAACCTGGGCGCCACCGAAGAAACCAGCGAGTTCGCCTCGCTGTTGCTGCAAGAATTCAAACCCAAGACCGAACGCGCCCGCGAAGCCGTCGAGACCGCCGTGCGCACCTTGGCCGAACAGGCCCTGGCGCAGACCGACCTGGTGTCCAACGATGCCATCAAGTCGATCGAGTCGATCATCGCCGCCATCGACGCCAAGCTCACCGCCCAGGTCAACCAGGTCATCCATCACCCGGATTTCCAGCAGTTGGAAAGCGCCTGGCGTGGCCTGCACTACCTGGTCAACAACACCGAGACCGATGAGCAGCTCAAGATCCGCGTGCTCAACATCTCCAAGCCTGACCTGCACAAGACCCTGAAGAAATTCAAGGGCACCGCGTGGGACCAGAGCCCGATCTTCAAGAAGATGTACGAAGAAGAATACGGCCAGTTCGGCGGCGAGCCTTACGGCTGCCTGGTGGGTGACTACTACTTCGACCAGTCGCCACCGGACGTGGAACTGCTGGGCGAACTGTCGAAAGTCTGCGCCGCGATGCACGCACCGTTCATCGCCGCTGCTTCGCCCACCGTGATGGGCATGGGTTCCTGGCAGGAACTGTCGAACCCTCGCGACCTGACCAAGATCTTCACCACTCCGGAATACGCCGGCTGGCGTTCGCTGCGTGAATCGGAAGACTCGCGCTACATCGGCCTGACCATGCCGCGCTTCCTGGCGCGCCTGCCGTACGGCGCCAAGACCGACCCGGTGGAAGCCTTCGCCTTCGAAGAAAACACCGACGGCGCCGACAGCTCCAAGTACACCTGGGCCAACGCTGCGTACGCGATGGCGGTGAACATCAACCGTTCGTTCAAACACTTCGGCTGGTGCTCGCGCATCCGTGGCGTGGAATCGGGCGGTGAAGTGGAAAACCTGCCGGCCCACACGTTCCCGACCGACGACGGCGGCGTGGACATGAAGTGCCCGACGGAGATCGCCATTTCGGACCGCCGTGAAGCGGAACTGGCGAAGAACGGTTTCATGCCGCTGCTGCACAAGAAAAACACCGACTTCGCCGCGTTCATCGGCGCCCAGTCGCTGCAGAAACCGGCCGAATACGACGACCCGGACGCCACCGCCAACGCCAACCTGGCCGCGCGCCTGCCGTACCTGTTCGCCACCTGCCGTTTCGCCCATTACCTGAAGTGCATCGTGCGCGACAAGATCGGTTCCTTCAAAGAGAAGGACGAGATGCAGCGCTGGTTGCAGGACTGGATCCTCAACTACGTCGACGGTGATCCGGCGCACTCCACCGAGACCACCAAGGCCCAGCATCCACTGGCTGCCGCCGAAGTGATCGTCGAAGAAGTCGAAGGCAACCCGGGGTACTACAACTCCAAGTTCTACCTGCGCCCGCACTACCAGCTCGAAGGGCTGACCGTGTCGCTGCGCCTGGTATCGAAACTGCCTTCGGCCAAGGGCGCGTAAAGCTTTACTGAACGGAACAAGGGCCAATGTGGGAGCGAGCTTGCTCGCGATGGCGGTGGATCAGTTGTCATGCCTGAACTTGACACTCCGCTATCGCGAGCAAGCTCGCTCCCACAGGGGATCTTCAGTGGATTGGAGATCGCCTGCGTAACGTTCAACAGCAGTAATTTCGCAAGGTCAGCGTCAACCAAACAATGTGGTAGAGACCACACAGGGAGAAAACATGGCTGTTGATATTTTCATCAAGATTGGCGACATCAAGGGCGAGTCCATGGACAAGGCCCACAAGGACGAGATCGACGTCCTGAATTGGAGCTGGGGCATGTCCCAGTCCGGCAACATGCACGTCGGCAGCGGCGGTGGCGCGGGCAAGGTCAACATCCAGGACCTGTCGCTGACCAAGTACGTCGACAAGGCTTCGCCGAACCTGATGATGCACTGCGCCAGCGGCAAGCACGTCGACAAGGTCAAGCTGACCGTGCGCAAGGCCGGTGGTGAAAGCCAGGTCGAGTACATGATCATCAACCTGGAAGAAGTGCTGATCACTTCCCTGAGCACCGGTGGCTCGGGCAGCGATGATCGCCTGACTGAAAACATCACCCTGAACTTCGCCAAGGTGCTGGTCGACTACCAGCCGCAGAAAGCCGACGGCACCAAGGAAGGCGGCCCGGTCAAGTTCGGCTGGAACATCCGTCAGAACGTCAAGGTGTAATCGAACACACCCCCGGTGCCTCGCGCCGGGGGTGTTTGGTGCTTGCTCGCATCCCATCCCTTTCTGTCCGGTGTCTGAGTCATGGCCAAGCCTTCGTTTATCAATTTGTGGAAAGCGTATTCCGATTTGCTGGTGACCTATCCCGACGCGAAACCTTGCGACGGCCATTGGGCAAACCAGTGCGCGATTCGCATGAGCATCACGCTCAATACTGAACTGACCATCAAGGTCAACAAGTCCACCTACACCGAACCCAAATGCGCCCATGGGCATGCACGTGGGGCCGAGTCATTGGCAAATTGGCTGTGGAAACATCATCTGGGCCGCCCGTTGATCCTTGGCGGAACGGCCGCGGACCGGCGCAAGCTGCAAGACAAGACTGGCCTGATTTTCTTCAAGGATTGTTTCCAGCAAGTGGGAGAAGCCTCGGAAGGTCGCACCGGAGATCATATCGACCTCTGGAACCGTGGCCTGACCCTAGGTTATGACGATCCGGCCTATCGAGCCCGAGCGATCTGGTTCTGGGAGCTCGTATGATCAAGGCCCATTGCGCGATATGGGTCGGCTGCCTGTTGACCAGCCTGACCGCCTGTGCCCAGGAGCAATCCCCCTCGGCAACGCCCTCCCTAGCGGTGGAGCAGATCGTCTCGATGGGCGGGCAAACGCTGAAGCTGGCGAACGACCAGGCGCGCTGCGCGCTGCGCAAACCCGACCAGACCCTGATGCCACTCGACTTGGCCTGGCCCTGCCAGTTCAGGGTCGATCGACAAGGCAAACCCCACGTCGAGACCTTCGGCGAGGTGCCTATTGTCATCGTTGTCCATGTATCTGCTGGCCCCCATAACAATCAGGAGTGTCGCTCCGAGTATCGCGCCATACGCCAGATCAATGGACAACTCGAACCCTCGATAATCGCTCGTACTGCCAGCTGCATGACTGGCACAGGTGACCAGAAGGATTACACGGGCCTTTTCACGTGGTAACCGAAATCGCCACCCGCGATCGCCTGCAACCGTCCCTGCTGGACCGGTTGACCGACGACGATCCGACCAACCCCAAGGAAAGCGCCGACAAGCGCGTGCTCTCCCTGACCCAGTTGAAAGCCTCGGTGCTGCGTGACCTGGCATGGCTGCTCAACACCACCTCGCTGCTCGACGCCGATGCCACGCTGCATACCCCGGCGGGTACCTCAGTGGTGAATTTCGGGCTGCCGGCGCTGGCGGGCAACAGTGCTTCGAACGTTGACGTCCCCGCGTTGGAAACCCTGATCCACCAGGCCATCGCCACGTTCGAGCCGCGCATCCTGCGCCACACCTTGCGCGTGCGGGCCCGGGCGACGGCCGAGATGAACCACAACGCCCTGAGCTTCGAGATCGAAGGCGACCTCTGGGCGCAGCCGGTGCCGTTGCGCCTGATGCTGCAAACCGACCTGGACCTGGAAACCGGCCACGTGCGCGTGGTCAACGCCGACCAGCGGAGACGCCCATGAACCCGCGCCTGCTGGAGCTGTACAACCAGGAACTGCACCACGTGCGCGAAAGCGCCGCGGAGTTCGCCAAGGAATACCCCAAGATCGCCAGTCGGCTGACCCTGGCCGGCATGGATTGCGCCGACCCGTACGTCGAGCGCCTGCTGGAAGGCTTCGCCTATTTGACGGCGCGGGTGCAACTCAAGCTCGACGCCGAATACCCGACGTTCACTCACAACCTGCTGGAGATCGCCTACCCGCACTACCTGGCGCCGACACCGTCGATGACCGTGGTGCAGATGCAGGCCGACCCGGACGAAGGCTCCCTGAGCAGTGGTTTCCCGCTGCCCCGCGACACCATCATGCGCGCCGCCCTGGGTCGCGAATCCCAGACCTGCTGCGAGTACCGCACTGCCCACGCGGTGACGTTGTGGCCGCTGCAGGTCAGCCAGGCCGAGTATTTCGGCAACCCGTCCGCCGTGCTTGGACGCCTGGCCGCCAGCGAACCGAAAGCCAAGGCTGGCCTGCGCCTGACCCTGCGCACCGGCGCCGAGCTGCCGTTCAACAGCCTGGCCCTGGACAACCTGCCGCTGTACCTCAGCGGTGCAGACGAGCAACCTTTCCGCCTTTACGAGCAACTGCTGGGTAACGCCTGCGCGGTGTTTGCGCGCCAGCCGGGCGGCAATTGGGTCGAGCGGCTGCCGCAGGATGCGTTGCGCTCCCAGGGTTTCGATGACGCCGAAGCCGCCCTGCCAGTGGTGTCGCGGGCGTTCCAGGGCTATCGCCTGTTGCAGGAATACTTCGCCCTGCCCCACCGTTTCCTGTTTGTCGACTTCACCCAGTTGAGTCGCGCAGTCAAGCGCTGCGACGGCCAGGAACTGGAGTTGATCGTGCTGTTCGACCGTCACGATCCGAGCCTGGAAGGCAGCGTCGGCGCCTCGCAGTTCCTGCCGTTCTGCACCCCGGCGATCAACCTGTTTCCCAAGCGCCTGGACCGCATTCACTTGTCGGACCGGGTCAACGAACACCACGTGATTGCCGACCGCACCCGGCCGATGGATTTCGAAGTGCATTCGCTGACCGGGCTGACCGGCCACGGCACCGGGCCAGAGCAACCGTTCCTGCCGTTCTATGCCGTGCGCGATCCGTCCCGCTATGGGCGCGACAAGGCCTATTACACCGTACGGCGCGAACCCCGCGTGCTGTCCAGCGACCAGCGCCGCAACGGGCCGCGCTCGACCTATGTCGGCAGCGAGACCTTTGTCAGCCTGGTGGACAGCCAGCAAGCGCCCTACCGCCACGACCTGCGCCAGCTGGGCGTGACCGCGTTGTGCACCAACCGCGACCTGCCGCTGTTCATGAGCGTGGGCAACGGCAAGACCGACTTCACCCTCGCCGACAGTGCCCCGGTGGGCGCGGTGCGCTGCGTCGCCGGGCCCAGTCGGCCGCGGGCCAGCCACGCCCACGACGCCAAGGCCTGGCGGCTGATCAGCCAGTTGTCGCTGAACTACTTGTCGTTGAGCGAACAAGGCCAAGGCGCCGCCGCCCTGCGCGAACTGCTGCGCCTGTATGGCGACAGCAACGACGCGGCGCTGCAATTGCAGATCGAAGGCTTGCGCGAGGTCAGCAGCAAGCCCTGCACCCGACGCCTGCCGATGCCTGGCCCGATCGTCTTCGGACGAGGCCTGGAGATCACCCTGGAATTCGATGAAAACGCGTTTCGCGGCACCGGGGTGTTCCTGCTCGGCGCGGTGTTGGAACGCTTCCTGGCACGCTACGTGTCGATCAACAGTTTTACCGAGACGGTGATCCGTACCACCGAACGCGGCGAGATCATGCGATGGAAAGCCAAGCCCGGACGTCGTCCGACCCTGTGAGTACCCTGGAAGCGATGCACCAGGAACCCTGGGAATACGACTTCTTCCAGGCGTTGCGGCGCATCGAATGCGAAACCCCCGAGCTGCCGCGCCTGGGCCATTCCCTGCGCCTGGCCGATGACCCGTTGCGCCTCGGGCAACAAGCCGACTGCACCTTCGCCCCGGCCACCCTTGCCTCGGTGCAACCGGGCGGCGACGGTACGCCCGCGCGCCTGGAGCAGTTCTTCTTCGGCCTCGGCGGCCCCAACGGCCCGATGCCGCTGCACATCACCGAGTACGTACGCGAGCGCCAGCGCAACAACGGCGACAGCACCAGCAAGCGCTTCCTCGACGTGTTCCACCATCGCCTGCTCAGCCTGTTCTACCGGGCCTGGGCCGAAGCACGGCCAACGGTCAGCCACGACCGCCCGGACGATGACTATTGGTCGGCGCGCCTGGCGGCACTCAGCGGCCGGGGCATGCCGAGCCTGCTCAACCAGGGGCTGATCCCTGACACGGCGAAGCTGCACTACAGCGGCCACCTGTCGGCACAAACCCGCTACCCGGACGGTTTGAAGGCGATCCTCAGCGAGTACTTCGGCCTGCCGGTGGAGATCGAAGAATACGTCGGTCAATGGCTGGAACTACCGGAACGCAGCCGCGTGGGCGTCAACGCTCAACTGGGCGTGGACTTCTGCCTGGGCCGGTTCGTCTGGGATCGCCAGCACAAATTCCGCATTCGCCTGGGGCCGCTCAAGCTCGTCGACTACATGGGCATGCTGCCCGGCAGCCAACCGTTCAACGAGCTGGTGGCCTGGGTCGCCGAATACCTGGGCCACGAGCTGGACTGGGACCTCAACCTGGTCCTGGAACAGCCCGAAGTGCCCGCACTACAACTCAATGGCCGTTTCCGCCTGGGCTTCAACACCTGGCTGGGACGTCCTGAAAAAGATGCCAACGATCTAATACTGGCCAGGCATTACGCCGAACAGGCCAACACCTCACAGACCTCAAGGAGCCATGAGCATGGGTGAAATCAGTCGCGCCGCGTTGTTCGGCAAACTCAACAGCGTGGCCTACAAAGCCATCGAAGCCGCCACCGTATTCTGCAAGTTGCGCGGTAACCCTTACGTGGAACTGGCCCACTGGTTTCATCAGTTGCTGCAATTGCAGGACTCGGACCTGCACCGCATCATCCGCCAGTTCAACATCGAGCCGGCGCGCCTGGCCCGTGACCTGACCGAGGCCCTGGACCGTTTGCCACGGGGTTCGACGTCGATCACCGACCTGTCCTCCCATGTCGAAGAAGCCGTGGAACGCGGCTGGGTCTACGGTAGCCTGATGTTCGGCGAAAGCCAGGTGCGCACCGGTTACCTGGTGCTCGGCATCCTCAAGACGCCGAGCCTGCGCCATGCGCTGCTGGGCCTGTCGTCGGAGTTCGACAAGGTCAAGGTCGAAGCCCTGAGCGAACGCTTTGACGAATACGTCGGCGACTCGCCGGAAAACGCCTTGACCGCCAGCGACGGTTTCAACGCGGGCAGCGTGCCGGGCGAAGCCAGCGGCGCCATGGCCCCCAGTGCGATGGGCAAACAGGAAGCCCTCAAGCGCTTTACCGTCGACCTCACCGAGCAGGCCCGCAGCGGCAAGCTCGACCCCATAGTTGGCCGTGACGAAGAGATCCGCCAACTGGTGGACATTCTCATGCGCCGCCGGCAGAACAACCCGATCCTCACCGGTGAGGCCGGCGTGGGCAAGACCGCCGTGGTCGAAGGCTTCGCCCTGCGCATCGTCGCCGGCGACGTGCCGCCGTCCCTCAAGGACGTGGAACTGCGCAGCCTCGATGTAGGCCTGTTGCAGGCCGGCGCGAGCATGAAAGGTGAATTCGAACAGCGCCTGCGCCAGGTCATCGAAGACGTCCAGGCCTCGCCGAAGCCGATCATCCTGTTCATCGACGAAGCCCACACCCTGGTGGGTGCCGGTGGCGCCGCCGGCACGGGCGACGCGGCCAACCTGCTCAAGCCGGCGCTGGCCCGCGGCACCTTGCGTACCGTGGCCGCCACGACCTGGGCCGAGTACAAGAAGCACATCGAAAAAGACCCGGCCCTGACCCGTCGTTTCCAAGTGGTGCAAGTGGCCGAGCCGTCGGAAGACAAAGCCCTGCTGATGATGCGCGGCGTGGCCTCGACCATGGAAAAACACCATCAGGTGCAGATCCTCGACGAAGCCCTGGAAGCCTCGGTCAAGCTGTCCCACCGCTACATTCCCGCACGCCAGCTGCCGGACAAATCCGTGAGCCTGCTGGACACCGCCTGCGCCCGCGTCGCCATCAGCCTGCACGCCGTGCCGGCCGAAGTGGACGACAGCCGCCGGCGCATCGAAGCACTGGAAACCGAGCTGCAGATCATCGCCCGCGAACACGCGATTGGCGTGGTCATCGGCACTCGCCAGACCCACAGCGAAAGCCTGCTGAGCGCTGAGCGCGAACGCCTGGCCGAACTGGAAAGCCGCTGGGCCGAAGAGAAAACCCTGGTGGACGAATTGCTGGAAACCCGCGCCACCCTGCGCGAACGCGTTGGCGTGGTGGACAGCGAAGACAGCAGCGACGCTTGCGACAACGAAAGTCACGAACTGCGCGAGAAACTGGTGGACCTGCAACAGCGCCTGACCGCCCTGCAAGGAGAGAACCCGCTTATCCTGCCAACCGTTGATTACCAGGCCGTGGCCTCGGTGGTCGCCGACTGGACCGGTATCCCGGTGGGCCGCATGGCCCGCAACGAACTGGAAACCGTGCTCAACCTCGACCAGCACCTGAAGAAACGCATCATCGGCCAGGACCATGCCTTGCAGATGATCGCCAAGCGCATCCAGACCTCCCGCGCCGGCCTCGATAACCCGAGCAAGCCGATTGGCGTGTTCATGCTCGCCGGCACCTCCGGCGTGGGCAAGACCGAAACCGCCCTGGCCCTGGCCGAAGCCATGTACGGCGGCGAGCAGAACGTCATCACCATCAACATGAGCGAGTTCCAGGAAGCCCACACCGTGTCCACCCTCAAGGGCGCGCCACCGGGCTACATCGGCTACGGCGAAGGCGGCGTGCTGACCGAAGCCGTGCGGCGCAAACCGTACAGCGTGGTGCTGCTGGACGAGGTGGAAAAAGCCCACCCGGACGTGCATGAGATTTTCTTCCAGGTCTTCGACAAAGGCGTGATGGAGGACGGCGAAGGCCGGGTGATCGACTTCAAGAACACCCTGATCCTGCTGACCACCAACGCCGGCACCGAGCTGATCGCCCAGGTCTGCAAGGACCCGCAAAACGTCCCAGAGCCGGAAGAAATTGCCAAGGCCCTGCGCCAGCCGTTGCTGGAGATCTTCCCGCCGGCGCTGCTCGGTCGCCTGGTGACGATCCCGTACTACCCGCTCAGCGACGAGATGCTCAAGGCCATCACCCGCCTGCAACTCAACCGCATCAAGAAGCGCGTGGAGAGCACACACAAAGTGGCCTTCGACTACGACGACGCGGTGATCGACCTGATTGTCTCGCGTTGCACCGAAACCGAAAGCGGTGGGCGCATGATCGACACCATCCTGACCAACAGCCTGCTGCCGGACATGAGCCGCGAGTTCCTGACTCGCATGCTCGAAGGCAAGGCCCTGGCCGGTGTGCGGATCAGTGCCGTGGACAACGAACTGAAGTACGATTTCAGCGACGCGGCCTGACCCGAAGGAACACCGCATAACCCCTGTGGGAGCGGGCTTGCTCGCGAATGCAATCTGTCAGTGCCATTGATGTTGCCTGACACACCGCCTTCGCGAGCAAGCCCGCTCCCACATTAGATTGCGCTCCTTCAGTTACTAATCAGCATGAGAACCTCGATGTTATTCAACCAAGCCTCCCGCCTGGCCAAGATCACCAGCCCCCTCGGACCTGAGGTACTGCTGCTCAAGGACATGGGCGGCGGCGAAGAGCTGGGGCGGCTGTTCAACTACGAGTTGCAGCTGCACTCGCTGGACAACGCCATCGATCTCAACCAACTGCTCGGCAAACCCATGTGCGTCAGCCTGCAGTTGGACGGCGGCGGCGAACGGCATTTCCATGGCATCGTCGCCCGTTGCAGCCAGAACGTCGACCAGGGCCAGTTCGCCAGTTACCAAGTCACACTGCGCCCTTGGCTGTGGCTGCTGACTCGTACCTCCGATTGCCGGATTTTCCAGAACCTGACCATCCCGCAGATCATCAAGCAGGTGTTCCGCGACCTGGGCTTTTCCGATTTCGAAGATGCCTTGAGTCATCCCTATCGCGAGTGGGAATACTGCGTGCAGTACCGCGAGACGAGTTTCGACTTCGTCAGTCGCCTGATGGAACAGGAAGGCATCTACTACTTTTTCCGTCATGAGCAGGGTCGCCATGTGCTGGTGATGGCCGACGCCTATGGCGCCCACACCCGTGCGCCCGGCTATGCATCGGTGCCCTACTATCCGAAGAACGAGCAACAGCGCGAGCGCGATCACATCCACGATTGGCATCTGGCCCAGGAAGTCCAGCCGGGTTCGCTGGAGCTCAACGACTACGACTTCCAGCGGCCCAGCGCCCGCATCGACGTGCGCTCGGCCATGCCCCGCCCGCACGCCGCTGGCGACTATCCGCTGTATGACTATCCCGGCACCTATGTGCAAAGCTCGGATGGCGAGCACTACGCCCGCACCCGCATCGAAGCCCTGCAGACATTGCATGAGCAGATCGAGTTGTCGGGTAATGCCCGGGGCCTGGGGTCGGGGCATCTGTTCAGCCTCACTGGCTTCAGTCGCAAGGACCAGAACCGCGAATACCTGATCGTCGGCGCGCGTTATTACCTGTCCCAGGAAAGCGGCGAGAGCGGCGTCGGCGCGCCGTCGGCACAGTTCGAAAGCAGCCTGACCTGCATCGACGCCCAGCAGAGCTTTCGCCCGATGGCGATCACCCACCGCCCCATCGTCAAGGGCCCGCAAACCGCATTGGTGGTCGGCCCCAAGGGCGAGGAAATCTGGACCGACCAGTTCGGCCGGGTGAAGGTGCATTTCTACTGGGACCGTCACGACCAATCCAACGAGAACAGCTCTTGCTGGATTCGAGTGTCGCAGGCTTGGGCCGGGAAAAATTGGGGCTCGGTACAGATCCCGCGCATTGGCCAGGAAGTGATCGTCAGCTTTCTCGAAGGCGACCCCGATCGGCCGATCATCACCGGTCGGGTGTACAACGCCGAGCAAACCGTACCTTATGCGCTGCCCGCCAATGCTACGCAGAGCGGCACCAAAAGCCGTTCAAGCAAGGGCGGCACGCCGGCGAACTTCAACGAAATCCGCATGGAAGACAAGAAAGGCGCCGAGCAGCTGTACATCCACGCCGAGCGCAACCAGGACATTGCCGTGGAAGTGGATGAAAGCCACTGGGTGGGCCGCGACCGGCGCAAGAACATCGACCGCAATGAAACCGTGCGGATTGGCGAAGACCGACTGCGGGCCGTGCAGTGCAACGATGCCCTGCTCGTCGGCGGAACCAAGAGCGACAGCATCAGCACCCAATACCTCGTGGAGGCGGGCTCGCAGATTCGACTGGTGTGTGGCAAGAGCGTGCTGGAGTTCAACGCCAGTGGCGAGATCAACATCTCGGGCACCGCGTTCAACATCTACGCCAGTGGCAACGGCAACATCGACACCGGCGGGCGCCTGGACCTCAACTCCGGTGGCGCCAGCGAAGTGGATCCCAAGGGCAAGGGCATCAAGGGCGTTATCGACGCGGCGGTGAAGGCGCTGTTCCCGGCGAAGGCTAAGCCCTGAGGTTCACCGTGGCGAGGGAGCTTGCTCCCGCTGGGCTGCGTAGCAGCCCCTTTTGTGAGCGCTTCGCACTGGAGCGCCAGCCCGGTTAAACGGGAGCAAGCTCCCTCGCCACGGATTCACCGATAGCCCCGAATACAGAATCAATCGCTCAGAGATTGGCCGGCACAAAATCAGGGCCGCCCAGCTTGTCCCGGACGACCAGGGCTGTGCGCATCAGTGGCCCCCACAAACCGTTCTGGCTGTTCCAACTGGCACCGGTCCAACGCGTATCCTGGACCAACTCAGCCTTGTTGAGCTCAAGCTGCCTCTGAAGGGCCAGCGCCACGGCGCCCATGTCGATCTCGAAGAGGTCGGCATAAAGCCCCTCGGGTCGTGCCTGCTTTTTGCTCAGGCAAAACTGGTAGTACCAGACCCACACCGCAGCGACATAAATCGCCCGATTGCGGTCAGGGTAGGTCGCGAGAATCTTGAGCAAAGCCGCCACGAAGCGCCCGGGAAACTGACTGTCGTGAGTTTGTTGCCAATAACGCAGCACAAGTTGATCGAAAGCCGCGACGACGTTCTGCGGTTCAGCATTGTCATTCTTGGCTTCTTGAAAATAGAACGGCTCGCCGACGAGGAATTTATCCAACTCGTCATTGGCCAGGGCCAGCAGTAATACGTTGTCCAAGGACGCAAATTTCACTCGTTCGTAAGCCGGTACTGACCGGGCTGCGTCCATGCGACTCGCAGGTACTTGCCGCTCAGCAATTGCTCATCGCGAAGGTATTCGAACACTTCGGACGGGCACCATTCCTTGCCCGCAGAAAAGGCCACGCCTAATGAACGGAGTTCATCGAACACCTTGGCCTTTTGCTTGTTGTCCGCGACCTGCAGAACGTAGCTATCTTTCTCTGCCGCATTCGAAAAACCAATGGTCCGCAAAGGCGAATCCAAGGCGTTATCGATGACTTGAACATGAATCACGTCACCGTCCGCTTTTTCCACGTACGCCTTCAACACATCATTAATCACTGACAAATACCTCGGTTAAAGTGGTAATACCGTCCGCATCCTTGGTTGGAATCGATTCGACAACCATTTCTGGAGCTCCACCTGGCAAGTGTTTGCCTGGTCCCAGGAAATATTGGTTCCCCTCCATCGGACTTCTGGGCATGCGCCCCACGACATCATCGACCTGCCTGATCTTGAATCCGCCTTTAAGCGCATCTTTTTCCAAACCAAAGGCGCGCTCCAGTTCTGCAGCTTTTTTACCACTGATGGTGATCTTGGAACGACCCGCAAAATTCCCGATAACGTCGGTGATGCCTTTTTTGTCAGAAACAAAAGTACCGGCCCGGCCAATCGTAGGGTATGTATCCCATGCCGTCGGGCTAATGTTGAATCCTCGATTGTCCTTGAGCATCTGCTCCTGTCGCTGACGAGCCAGGATCGTTCGCTCGGCCGCCGTCATGGGCTTACGTGCCAGCTTCGGACCAGCACCGAGCAGGGCCATGCCTGCCACGCCTTGGAACAAGTCCCGATAGCCGGGGCCGAGACGGTCGCCCAAATCACCTAGCAGCTCCATGCCGACATACAACGCACCACCGACGGCGAGGGCGCCGAAGAAAGCGGCAGCGCCGGCAAAAGCCGCGAGCAACAAGGCTCCGCCCGCCGCCGCCAACCCCAACACTTCCAACCCGGAATGCATCCACCCTTCAAGGTCCAGCACAAACGCCACCGACACCGTCGGCCCGCCGATAAAGGTGTTCGGACTACCCGTCTTGATGTGGGCACCGCAGACCATTTTGCTGTGCAGGCGCGCCGCCGGTTTACCGTTGATGAACACCGTGGCGCTGCCTTCGGCGATCAGCACCGGAAAGGGCCAGATCGGATGGTTCATCGGCAGCCCGGTGCAGGACGACGAAACGTCTTCGCCCGCCCGCATGGCATTGCGGTCGTTGATGTAGACGTTGAAGCTGCCCATGATCAACGCCCCCGTGGTGGGTTCGGGCAGGTTGAAGATGGTGGAGAGGCCCTTGACGATCTGGAACATCGACAAGCCGCCGGCGGCAATCGAGCCGGCCATGATCGCCAGGGCCACGCCGCCGGTGGCGACCGTCGCGGCAACGACCGCCGCGCCGATCAAGGCGCCGGCCACGGCGCCGGCGACCATCGCGGCCAACCCGAACCCGTGGGCGATTTCATCTCCCAGACGTGCTGCTGCCTGTGCATCCATTGCGCGCAACTACCTTACTGATGTGACTGAGTGCTCAGTGGGTCGTATCGATGCTCAAGCAATCGGAGGCTGTGGCTTGAACGAATGCATCGCAAGCTTCCAGGCCGGCTCGTGATAAGGGAAGTCGTTCGGGGTCGTGGTCAAGGTGGTGATCAGCACCGCCGGCTTACGCTCGATGAACACCTGGCGCAGCATCAGGTCGCGCCCCTCGCGTTGCCAGGTGTAATCGAGCAACGTGGTCGTGAGCCCCTGCAACACCGTGTCCCAGCGCTGGACCAGCTTGAAACCCGGCAATTGCTGCTCCGCGCTCTTGAGTTGGCGATCCACGTACTCGGCAAAGGGCGCGTCGCCCTGGCTGGCGTCGCGGCTGATCACAAAACTGGCTTCTTTGGCAGGACCGATAGCCGGCAGCTTGAAAATATTGATGCTCTGGTCTTGCCAGGCATCGGGGATGTCGAGATCGGCTTCTTGAATGCGGTAGGAAGTCACAGTAATCGCTTTCCATGGACGTGAGGTGACGCGCGAAGGAGCAGATATTCAAGTAATGCCTGGCAACAATCAAGAACCGGGTTCCTCTGCCCCGCGTAACAAACTACATTATGCGATCAGCGTCACTTCTCCGGTGATTACCTGCCTGTGCACGGGCTGTCGAAGGGCGCGATCGCTTGATCTTCAGCCTCGAAAGCCGGCAATCTTGCGCAGCATCCAAAGGACTGCGGCAGCGATAAGGACGACCCATGCTATTGAATCAAGCCTCCCGCCTGGCCAAGATCACCAGCCCCCTGGGTCCCGAGGTGCTGTTGCTCAAGGATATGGGCGGCGGCGAAGAGCTGGGGCGGCTGTTCAACTACGAGTTGCAGCTGCACTCGCTGGACAATGCCATCGACCTCAACCAGGTACTCGGCAAGCCGATGTGCGTAAGCGTTCAGCTGGACGGCGGTGGCGAGCGACATTTTCATGGCATCGTTGCGCGCTTCAGCCAGAACGTCGACCAGGGCCAATTCGCCAGTTACCAGGCCACGCTGCGGCCTTGGCTGTGGCTGCTGACGCGCACCTCTGATTGCCGGATTTTCCAGAACCTGACCATCCCGCAGATCATCAAGCAGGTGTTCCGCGACCTGGGTTTTTCCGATTTCGAAGATGCCCTCAGCCGTCCGTATCGCGAGTGGGAATATTGCGTCCAGTATCGCGAGACCAGCTTCGATTTCGTCAGTCGCTTGATGGAACAGGAAGGCATCTATTATTTCTTCCGCCATGAACAGGGTCGCCATGTGCTGGTCCTGGCCGACGCCTATGGCGCCCACACCACCGCGCCCGGCTACGGATCGGTGCCTTATTACCCGAAGAACGAGCAGCAGCGCGAACGCGACCACATCCACGACTGGCACCTGGCGCAGGAAGTCCAGCCGGGTTCGCTGGAACTTAACGACTATGATTTCCAGCGCCCCAGCGCACGCATCGACGTGCGCTCGGCCATGCCCCGGCCGCACGCCGCTGGCGACTATCCGCTGTTCGACTACCCGGGCACCTACGTGCAGAGCGAAGACGGCGAACACTACGCCCGCACCCGCATCGAAGCCTTGCAGACCCTGCATGAGCAAGTCGAGCTGGCGGGCAACGCCCGGGGCCTGGGCTCGGGGCATCTGTTCAGCCTCACTGGCTTCACGCGCCAGGACCAGAACCGCGAATACCTGATTGTCGGCGCGCGTTATTACCTCTCCCAGGAAAGCGGTGAAAGCGGCGTCGGCGCGCCTTCGGCGCAATTCGAAAGCAGCCTGACCTGCATCGACGCCCAGCAGAGCTTTCGCCCGATGGCGATCACCCACCGCCCCATCGTCAAGGGCCCGCAAACCGCATTGGTGGTCGGGCCCAAGGGCGAGGAAATCTGGACCGACCAGTTCGGCCGGGTGAAGGTGCATTTCTATTGGGACCGTCACGACCAATCCAACGAGAACAGCTCGTGCTGGATTCGGGTGTCGCAATCCTGGGCCGGCAAGAACTGGGGCTCGATGCAGATTCCGCGCATCGGCCAGGAAGTGATTGTCAGCTTCCTTGAAGGTGATCCCGATAGGCCGATCATCACCGGTCGCGTGTACAACGCCGAGCAGACCGTGCCCTATGATCTGCCCGAGAACGCCACCCAGAGCGGCATGAAAAGCCGTTCGAGCAAGGGCGGCACGCCGGCGAACTTCAACGAAATCCGCATGGAAGACAAAAAAGGCGCCGAGCAACTTTACATCCATGCCGAGCGCAACCAGGACATCGTGGTCGAGGTGGACGAGAGCCATTCGGTGGGCCACGACCGCAACAAGAGCATCGGCCACAACGAAACCGTGACCATCGGCAACAACCGCCTGCGCATCGTCAAGCAGGAGGACATCCTCTCGGTGGGCCAGCGCAAGACTGACAGCATCAGCCAGAGCTACGTCATCGAAGTGGGCGAGAACCTGCGCCTGGTGTGCGGTGAAAGCATTCTGGAGCTCAACGCCAGCGGCCAGATCAACCTGACCGGCGTGCAGATCAGCTTCTATGCCAGCGGCGACGCCGAGTTCAACACCGGCGGCGTGCTGCACCTGAACAATGGCGGCGGCCCCGGTGCCACGCCGGACGGCCAAGGCGTCAAGGGCAGTATCGACGCCAACATCAGCGCCGCGTTCCCCAAGGGCTAATTTCGAGATTTATGCGCCATGACTTACCGCCTCAACGAATTCCAGCTTCAACTGCCGCCCAGCGAGTTGCTCGACGCCTCGATCAACATCCTCAAGTTTCCCGAGCTGGGCACCTCCCTGATCGTCAGCCGCAGCCTGCTGGCCGAGGGCGAAACCCTGCAAAGCAACCTCGACGACCAGCTCAAGCGCCTGGAAAAACAAGTCCAGGACTTGCGCTGCCAACCGGGCGCCACCCTGCGCGTGGGCGCCAACCAGGAAGTCGAAGCCATTGAATTGCGCAGCCAGTTCAACAAGGGCAACGAAAAAGTCTTCCAGTATCAACTGGCGCTGGTATTGCCGGGCACGCGCAAGATGCTTGCCCTGAGTTACGTCAAAGCCGAGAAACTGGGCGATGCCGAAGCGGCGCATTGGGCGACGATCAAGGGCTCGCTGGTATTCGACGTCCCGGCTTGATGAGCACATTGCATGTCTGATGCACTCTGGGCCGCCCGGCTAGGCGACGCGCTGAACCACACCTCGATGATGGCCGATATCCTCGGCGGCGTCCTGGAAGTGGCCGCGAACATAGCGATCACCGCGGTGGCGACGGCTGCCGTGGTGGCGGCCACGGGTATTACTGTTGCAACCGGCGGCTTGGGTTGCTTCCTGCTCGGCGCGGTGGTGGGCGCCGTGGTCGGCCTCGCCATGAGCAAGACCGGGGCTGACAAGGGGTTGAGCAATATATGCGAGGGCATTGGCAATGCTCTTTTCCCGCCCACGGGGGCGTCGACCTGTCCACGCGGGTGCTAGTGCGCAAAAAAGTGCAACTCAATAACGTCCTGGACCTGACCCGGGCCGATGTGCGCAAGCAACTGGGTGTATCCCTCAAAAGCATCACCGGCAACAAATACACCCAGACCCATCAGATCGGCGCCTGGGCCAAGGCCAACGGCTATGATGGGATCCCTGGCGCCGTCGGCCCGAAACCCGACCGGCAGCAACTTGATCTCTTTCGAAGGTTTTTAGAATGGGCTTGGAAGACGAATACGTCGGTGATGCCGATTGGCAGAATTTCGTGCAAGTGTACGAAGAGGATTACCTCAACGATGACGCCCGGGAACTGGCCAAGGCCATGGATGACCATCTGGACATGGCCGTCGTGCTCTGCGGGAAAATGGGACGCGAGAGAGCGCTACAGTGGCTGGAACGGTCCGTGCCCGCCCTGGGCGACAAACGCCCGGCCGATTGCCTCAAGTCGCCGAAACTGATCAAGCGCCTGAGAATGGCGCTGATGAGCATGCCCTAGTCGAGGGGTAGAAGAACTCGGCAGTCGCCCTGAAAGGCCCGACGCGGTCCTACAGAAATATCGCGTCAACCGATTGCGGTCGCTGCGCAACCGAGCGGGAGCAAGCTCCCTCGCCACGGGTTTTTGGGTGAGTTCGGGGGGGTGTTTATTCGCTGTCCCTTAGCTTTCCACCAAGCCACACATCCTTGCGCCTTTGCCTACAACTACGCCAGAATCCGCCGGCTTGTGCGCCTTGCCCCCGGGCTCTATCGTTTGCCTGCCACTGCCCATCAGTGGTCGGGTTTAGTAGCTCGGTGTATTTAGCAAGGTGTATGGCTCCTATCAATCAGGCGTTTTCATGCCTGTATTTGATGGCGGTTGTGCGCAGGGCGCCTTCGGGCGCGCCGGCTTGCTAAGTCCCCGGTCTACTAACCTGCGTACAGCTGCCACCCTTCTGTTTAGTAGCTAGAGGGTTACAGCTTCACTTAAGGACTTAGTAAATGTTCAAAATAACGCCAAACCCTCCAGAAGCAGACCCCAACTCTCCTTATCTGGACGGCCTGAACGCCAAGCAACTCGAAGAAGCCGCTACCCGCGCATTGGACTTTTATCTAAAGCCCAAACCAACAAGACCTAAAGAAACCATCAAGCCCGGCCAGCTATTCACCGTCGTGAAAGACCTCGACAACGAATGCCTGCTGGCCAACCTCAGCGAAACCCTGGCCTCAGCCGATGCGATGGTCAATGAACTGGCTTTCGATATGGAGGGCTCCAACCGCCACGTCCTCCTCGGGATCCAGCAATTGATCGAGCTGGGTTCGTTGCTGGCGAATCGGGCGCTGGATAACGTCGATCCCCGCTAGCCGCCACACCGCAACCCACTGTGGTGGATTAACAGATGGTTGCTATCTAACAGCCACAAAAAAAGGCATGCCGATCACCCTCGGTATGCCTTTTTTGTTGCCGCTTCCTTCCCTCGACCGAGGTACTCGCTGCAATTACGGGTTGACGCTGTCCTTCAAGGATTTGCCCGGTTTGAATGCAACGGTGTTGCTGGCCTTGATCTTCACCGGCTCGCCGGTCTGTGGGTTCTTGCCGGTGCGGGCGCCGCGGTGGCGTTGCAGGAAGGTGCCGAAGCCGACCAGGGTGACACTGTCCTTGCGGTGCAGGGCGCCGGTGATTTCTTCGAGGACGGCGTTGAGGACGCGGTTGGCTTGTTCTTTGGTGAGGTCTGCTTTTTCCGCGATGGCGGCGGCGAGTTCTGGTTTACGCATGAATGAAGCCCCTTTGACGGTTTTTTTGTTGTTATGTCCGTGCTGTTCTCTTCGGAACAACCCCTAAGGCGCCGCAGGCTCTACTCTGCGGCAGACGGGAGTGAGGATGGCACGGGGCCGCAACCGGCGCCAGTGGCCGGCGGGTGTTTGTGGGGTCAAAAGCAGGGTATTTACGACAGAACGACCGGTATTTACGCCAGCAGCGCTGGAAGCTGCTTGTTCAGCGCCAGTTTCTCCATCACCGCGGCGCCGGTCAGGGCATAGCCCAGCAGGTTGCCTTGGGCATCGCGACACAGAGCCTTGATGTCGGCGCCCTGCCCTTCGACGCTCCACACGCCTTCGCTGCCCCGTGGCGGTGGTGAAACCACCAGTGGACACACCGGGGTTTTTACGGTGATCGGCATGGCGCCGTAGCTGACCGCAGTCGGGTTGCCGGCCAGGGTTTGCGCCAGGGCGCGGGCGCAGCTCATCAGCGGCATGACGTAGAGCAGGTTCAAGCCATCGACCTCGGCGCAGTCGCCCAAGGCGTAGATATTGGCGTGAGAAGTCTTCAGGTGACGATCGACCACCACGCCGCGATTGACCACCAGGCCAGCCGCGGCGGCCAGGTCAATGCGCGGGCGCAGACCGATGGCCGAGACCACCAGGTCGCAGGCGATCACTTGGCCGTCCGACAGGTGCGCTTCCAAGCCGTCGGCCACCCGTTGCAGGCGATTGAGCACCGGCCCCAGGTGGAAACGTGCGCCGAGGCTTTCCAGCCCCGCCTGTACCGCGGCGGCGGCAGCCGGGTGCAACAGCGTCGGCATGACCTGTTCGCACGGGGCCACCAGTTCTACCTCGTAGCCGCCGAGGATCAGATCGTTGGCGAACTCGCAACCGATCAGGCCGGCGCCGAGCAGCAGCACCCGGCGCTTGCCAGCGGCGGCGGCACGAAAGCGCGCGTAGTCTTCGAGGTCATTAATGGGGAAGATCAGGTCCGCCCCGTCGCCCTGCACCGGCACACGTACGGTTTCAGCGCCCCAGGCCAGGATCAGGTCGCGATAGCTCACCGCCTCTTCGCCGATCCACAGGCGCTTGTGGCCCGGGTCGATGCCGCTGATGCGCGTGTGGGTGCGCACCTCGGCGTTCAGTTGCTCGGCCATGGCGCCGGGTTCGGCCATGCTCAGGCCATCGGCGTCCTTGTTCTTGCCAAAGCCCGTGGAGAGCATCGGCTTGGAGTAGGAGCGGCCATCGTCCGCGGTAATCAGCAGCAACGGGGTTTCGCTGTCGAGCTTGCGAAATTCCCGGGCCAGGTTGTAGCCGGCCAGGCCCGTACCGACGATAACGACAGGTGCGCTCATGTTGCTCTCCGTTTATGAAACGATCAGTTGATTTCGATCATTTCGAAATCCATCTTGCCGACGCCGCAGTCCGGGCACAGCCAGTCTTCGGGTACATCTTCCCAACGGGTGCCGGGCGCGATGCCATCGTCCGGCCAGCCATCAGCTTCGTTGTAGATCAGGCCACAGACGATACATTGCCACTTCTTCATTCCACTACTTCCTCGAGATGTCAGGCTTGGCCGGTATTTTCCGGCTCAGGGCCGTTTTGTACTGATCGGTCGCGACAGATGCAAGCGGCATCGGCGTGACGGCGGGTTGGCTCGGCCAAAATCGCCGACCGGCATGGTAAGCTCGCGACCTCATTTGCTGCCATTCAAGACCCCTGTGCCGCCGACAAATTCGATATTTCCTACACTTCAATGGCTGCCCCAACACCTGCTGTCGCCCCGCCCGGATGCGTGTGTCATGGACTGGCTGTTTGACGAAGGTTCCCTGACCCGGCGCCTGACAGGCCTGTCGAACGATCACTTCAGCGTGACGCCGCTGTTCGAAGGCTGGCAGCCGTTGCGCGCCGATGAGTGTGCCGCGCTGGACCTGGCCGAGGGCAGCGAGGGTTGGGTGCGCGAAGTGTACTTGCGCGGCCACGGCGAGCCTTGGGTATTCGCCCGTAGTGTGGCAGCGCGCAGCGCGTTGCAGGGCGACGGCTTGCACATGGACGAACTGGGCAGCCGCTCCCTGGGCGAGCTGCTGTTTTGTGACCAGGCGTTCCAGCGCCGGGCGATCGAGGTCTGTCACTACCCGAGCGAATGGTTGCCGTCAGAGATTCGCGCCAATGCGCTGTGGGGTCGTCGTTCGCGTTTCGATCGCGGCGCATTGAGCGTGCTGGTGGCGGAGGTGTTCCTGCCACGCCTGTGGACGGTCGCCCGCGCCTATTCGGAGAATTGCTGATGTACACGCAACTGCTCAAATCCTTGAACCGCCTCAATCCACGGGCCTGGGACTTCGTGCAACTGACGCGCATGGACAAGCCCATCGGTATTTATCTACTGCTGTGGCCGACGTTATGGGCGCTGTGGATTGCCGGGGAAGGTTCGCCATCCGTGACCAACATCGTGATCTTCGTGCTCGGCGTGGTGCTGACCCGAGCCGGCGGTTGCGTGATCAACGACTGGGCCGACCGCAAGGTCGACGGTCATGTCAAACGCACCGAGCAACGCCCCTTGGTCAGTGGCAAGATCAGCTCGAAAGAGGCGCTGGTGTTCTTCGCGGTGTTGATGAGCGTAAGTTTCCTGCTGGTGCTGTGCACCAACGCGCCGACGATCCTGCTGTCCCTCGGCGGCCTGGCGCTGGCGTGCAGTTACCCGTTCATGAAGCGCTATACGTATTACCCGCAAGTGGTGCTGGGCGCGGCGTTTTCCTGGGGCATGCCCATGGCGTTCACGGCCGAGACCGGCCATCTGCCGGCCGCTGCGTGGTTGCTGTACATCGCCAACCTGCTGTGGACGGTGGGCTATGACACGTACTACGCGATGACCGACCGGGACGATGACCTGAGAATTGGCGTGAAATCCACGGCGATCCTGTTCGGCGATGCTGACCGGGTGATCATCCTGACGTTGCAAGGCCTGGCCCTGGGTTGCCTGTTGCTGGCTGGCGCGCAGTTCAAACTGGGCGGCTGGTTCCACCTCGGCCTGGTGGTCGCTGCGGCGTGCTTCGCCTGGGAGTTCTGGTATACCCGCGACCGGGATCGGATGCGCTGCTTCAAGGCGTTCCTGCACAACCACTGGGCCGGGTTGGCGATTTTTGTGGGGATTGTGTTGGATTACGGATTGCGCTGAGTCCCCACGCGGCCCCGTGGCGAGGGGATTTATCCCCGCTGGGTTGCGTAGCGACCCCAAAACAGTCAATGAGTTTCGCCTGACACACCAAGGCGACAGATCCGGGGCCGCTTCGCGACCCAGCGGGGATAAATCCCCTCGCCACAGATGATCTGTCGCTACTTTGGCGAAAAACTGTCAGTCGGGCTTGGCAACTTTCCAGGCACCGTCCATCTTGCCGTCGCCGGTCATGTCTCCGGCCTTCTTGTCCATCACGAAGGTGTACAGGGGCATGCCCTCATAGGCCCACTGCATCGAGCCGTCATCGCGCTTGATCACGGTCCAGTCACCCATGGATTTAGCACCTGCCTTGGCCATCAACGGTGGCCAATTAGCCGCACACTTGTCGTTGCACATCGACTTGCCGGCGGAGTCCTTGGCGAAGGTGTAAAGGGTCATGCCCTTGTGGTCGGTGAACATGCCGTCCTTCTCCATCGCAGGATCGGCAGCCATCGCAAATCCAGGCAGGGCCAGGGCAGCAGATATCAGCAGGGTTTTCAAAGAAACAGTCATGCGCGTCATAGGAAACCTTCCTTTGTAGTTGTCAGGATTCGGACTGAAAAGCGTAGTCCAGGATCCCCTTTGCCGCCTCGCACAGAAATTTCTGTCACACGACTGCAATAATTCCGTTATCTAATGCGGCGCAAGACAGTTAAATGACAAGAGGATTACCCCATGGTTGGCAGGAGCATTCTGATCGTCGACGACGAGGCGCCCATCCGCGAGATGATCGCCGTTGCGTTGGAGATGGCCGGCTATGACTGCATGGAAGCAGAGAACTCCCAACAGGCCCACGCCATCATCGTCGACCGCAAGCCCGACCTGATCCTGCTGGACTGGATGCTGCCCGGCACGTCCGGCATCGAGCTGGCGCGGCGCCTCAAGCGCGATGAGCTGACCGGTGATATCCCGATCATCATGCTCACCGCCAAGGGCGAAGAGGACAACAAGATCCAGGGTCTGGAAGTCGGCGCCGACGACTACATCACCAAGCCGTTTTCCCCACGAGAACTGGTGGCGCGCCTGAAGGCCGTGCTGCGTCGCGCCGGGCCGACCGATGGCGAAGCGCCCATCGAAGTCGGCGGCCTGCTGCTCGACCCGATCAGCCACCGCGTGACCATCGACGGCAAGCCTGCCGAGATGGGCCCGACCGAATACCGCCTGCTGCAGTTTTTCATGACCCACCAGGAGCGCGCCTACACCCGTGGGCAGCTGCTGGACCAGGTCTGGGGCGGCAATGTGTATGTCGAGGAGCGCACCGTGGACGTACACATCCGCCGCCTGCGCAAAGCCCTCGGCGATGCCTACGAGAATCTGGTACAAACCGTGCGCGGCACCGGTTATCGTTTTTCGACAAAGGCTTGAGAGCAGCGGCGAGCTTTCAGCTACAAGCGGCAAGTTAAAGCCGCGTAGCCCTTAGCTTGCCGCTTGAAGCTTGGAGCTGCTTTTCTCCCAAGGATTTTCCGTGAATCAAAACTGGCATGGCACCCTGATTCGCCACATGTTGTTGCTGGTTACCGGTTGCCTGTTGATCGGCCTGATCACCGGGTATTACGGCTGGAGCCTGGCCGCGGGCCTGGGGCTCTACCTGGCCTGGACCCTCAAGCAGTTGCTGCGCCTGCACGAGTGGCTGCGCCTGCACCAACCCGACGAAGCCCCGCCCGACGGCTATGGCCTGTGGGGCGAGGTGTTCGACAGCATCTATCACCTGCAACGGCGCGACCAGCGCGTCCGGGGCCGCCTGCAAGCGGTGATCGACCGCGTCCAGGAGTCCACCGCCGCGCTGAAAGACGCGGTGATCATGCTCGACAGCGAAGGCAACCTGGAATGGTGGAACCGCGCCGCCGAAACCCTGCTGGGCCTCAAGACGCCCCAGGACAGCGGCCAACCGGTGACCAACCTGGTGCGCCACCCGCGCTTCAAGGAATATTTCGAGCAGGACAATTACGCCGAGCCCCTGGAAATCCCCTCGCCGACCAACGATCGGCTGCGCATCCAGCTCTACATCACGCGCTACGGCAACAATGAACACTTGATGCTGGTGCGCGACGTGACGCGCATCCATCAGTTGGAACAGATGCGCAAGGATTTCATCGCCAACGTTTCCCATGAACTGCGCACGCCGTTGACGGTGATCTGCGGCTATCTGGAAACCCTGCTCGACAACGTCGAGGAGGTGAATCCCCGTTGGAGCCGGGCCTTGCAGCAGATGCATCAGCAGAGCGGACGCATGCAGACCCTGCTCAACGACCTGCTGTTGCTGGCCAAGCTGGAAGCCACCGATTACCCATCGGACAACCAGCCGGTGCCCATCGAGGAGCTGCTGCAGACCATCGCCGAAGATGCGCAGGAGCTGTCCGGCCCCAAGCAGCAGGCGATCACGCTTGAAGCCGACCCTGCCGTGCAACTCAAGGGCAGCGAGGCGGAACTGCGCAGCGCGTTTTCCAATTTGGTGTTCAACGCGGTCAAGTACACGCCGGAGCAAGGGCGGATCCATGTTCGCTGGTGGGGCGATGAGCAAGGCGCGCACCTGAGCGTGCGCGATTCCGGCATCGGCATCGACAGCAAGCATTTGCCGCGCTTGACCGAACGGTTCTACCGGGTCGACTCCAGCCGCAACTCCAACACCGGCGGAACCGGCTTGGGATTGGCCATCGTCAAGCACGTTCTGCTACGCCATCGCGGGCGCATGGAAATCAGCAGCGTGCCCGGCCACGGCAGTACGTTTATCTGCCATTTCGCCCCGGCCCAGGTGGTTCACGGACGACGCTCAAGCCGCGACGAGTGATGCCGACCGGCCGTCCCCTCTAGGCAATCGACCGGTCAGCCGCTACATTGGCTGACTTGTGCCTGCCTTTTCAGGCGCCGATTTCCAACCCTACGAACATACGGAACCCGCAAAACCCCATCATGGACCCTTCCCCTGGCTTGTCCCTCGTTACACTCTTCGCCGAATTCGGCATGATTCTCTTTGCTCTGATCCTGGTCCTGCTCAACGGTTTTTTCGTTGCAGCGGAATTCGCCATGGTCAAGCTGCGCTCGACCCGGGTCGAGGCCATCGCCGAGCAGAACGGCTGGCGCGGACATATCCTGCGCACCGTCCACAGCCAGCTCGACGCCTACCTGTCAGCCTGCCAACTGGGTATCACCCTGGCTTCCCTGGGCCTGGGCTGGGTCGGTGAGCCGGCGTTCGCCCACATCCTCGAACCGTTGCTCGGCGCGGTCGGCGTCCAGTCGCCGGAAGTGATCAAGGGCGTGTCGTTCTTCACCGCGTTCTTCATCATTTCGTACCTGCACATCGTGGTCGGTGAGCTGGCGCCCAAGTCCTGGGCCATCCGCAAACCCGAGCTGCTGTCGCTGTGGACCGCCGTGCCGCTGTACCTGTTCTACTGGGCGATGTACCCGGCGATCTACCTGCTCAACGCCAGCGCCAACGCCATCTTGCGTATTGCCGGCCAAGGCGAGCCCGGCCCGCATCATGAACACCACTACAGCCGCGAGGAACTGAAGCTGATCCTGCACTCCAGCCG
Organism: Pseudomonas sp. BP11-1-1; assembly: GCF_052112105.1. Classification (NCBI taxonomy): domain Bacteria; kingdom Pseudomonadati; phylum Pseudomonadota; class Gammaproteobacteria; order Pseudomonadales; family Pseudomonadaceae; genus Pseudomonas; species Pseudomonas sp. BP11-1-1. Next base: position 149,553 of record NZ_JAUTYU010000002.1, on the reverse strand, counting down.
TGGCCAGGACCCTAGCGACCAAGGCATGCGCGTGCTGGCCTCCGCGGTGGAGATGGGCGAGTTGGAAGTGGTGGACTGGGCCAACTCCCGGGAAGACCTGGTGACGCTGGAGTTCAACGCGCCGCTCAAGGAAATCCTGGCGATGTTCCGCCGCCACAAGTTCAGCCGTTACCCGGTGTACGACAGCGAGCGACAGGAGTTCGTCGGCCTGCTGCACATCAAGGACCTGCTGCTGGAACTGGCCGCCCTGGATCACATTCCCGAATCGTTCAACCTGGCTGAACTGACCCGGCCGCTGGAACGGGTGTCGCGGCACATGCCGTTGTCGCAATTGCTGGAGCAGTTCCGCAAGGGCGGCTCGCACTTCGCTGTGGTCGAGGAAGCCGACGGCAACATCATCGGCTACCTGACCATGGAAGACGTGCTGGAAGTGCTGGTGGGCGATATCCAGGACGAACACCGCAAGGCCGAACGCGGCATCCTGGCCTACCAGCCGGGCAAGCTGCTGGTACGCGGTGATACGCCGCTGTTCAAGGTCGAGCGCCTGCTGGGGATCGACCTGGATCACATCGAGGCGGAAACCCTGGCCGGGTTGGTCTATGAAACCCTCAAGCGGGTGCCGGAAGAGGAAGAAGTGCTGGAAGTCGAAGGCCTGCGGATCATCATCAAGAAGATGAAAGGGCCGAAGATCATCCTGGCGAAGGTGTTGATGCTCGATTGAGGGTCGACCTGCTTTCCGGCGACACTCTCCTGTGGCGAGGGGATTTATCCCCGCTGGGTCGCGAAGCGGCCCCAATAAGATCGAGCACAATCCTCCCGACACACCGAGGTGGCAGATTTTGGGGCCGCTTCGCAGCCCAGCGGGGATAAATCCCCTCGCCACAAAAAGCCCCTCGAATATCCAGTGCTACTGCTTGCCCAACGCAAAGTTGGGCAACTCGCCCACCGGTTGGTTGAACTGGTAGGGAATCGACACCAAACCCAGCCCGGTGTTGCGCTGCACCACGAAGTGCAGGTGCGGGCCGGAGCTGTTGCCGGTGTTGCCCGACAGCGCCAACGGCGTGCCCACCATGACCCGTTGCCCTTCCCTGACGCTCACCGAGCCCTTCTGCAGGTGCAGATAGACGCCCATGGTCCCGTCATCGTGCAGCACGCGCACGAAGTTGCCGGAGGGATCGGTGCCACGCCCGGTCTGCTCGTTCTCGGTCTTGACCACCACGCCACCCCGCGCCGCGATGATCGGCGTGCCTTCGGGCATGGCGATGTCCATGGCGTAGCGGTTCTTCGGACCGTAGTGGCTGTATTGACCGTTGGCGCCCTGGCTCAGCCGAAACGGCCCGCCACGCCACGGCAACGGATATTGATAGGCCTGCGCGGCGTCTGCCGGGTCGCCCAGGGAGTATTCGAACCTTGGGGTATACGCCAGCGGCCTTCCCGGTCGCGTCGCCGTCAGCAGCGCCAGGCGCAGGTTGCTGCGCGCCGGCAGCACCCGACGAATCGGCCGGCTCGGCGCCCCGCTCACGTTACGCAGCCCGGCAAAACTCAGCTCGATCTCCACAGGGGCGTACAGGTCGTTGCGCACGTACACCGCGTCCGCGCCCTTCTGTTTCTGGATGTCGAGGAACACCTGGCGCTCGAGGCGCTCGACCATGCGATCACGGAACACGAACACCTGCGAACCCTTGCTGGGGCGGTCGCTATAGGAGACCACACCATTGGCATCGGTGGATTTGTAGATGGTCATGGCCAGGGCCGGGGTGGCGGCCAGGACGAGACCACAGGCGAACAGCAACGGCACGAGCATGGGCAAGAATTCTGTCGAAATGAAGGCCTGCAAAGCAGCCTAGCAGCTGGGATGGACCAGCGTAGTCGGCAGATGTTTCAAAATTGGATCAGCGGTCGGTGTTGGAGCTGATGGCCCCATCGTCGGATCGCCGCCCGGAGCAAGCGCGCCCCCACAAGGATCTTCAGCGCTCACTGGATCAACTGTGGGAGCGAGCTTGCTCGCGATAGCGGACTCAAGGGCGCCGCCGAATCAGGCACCCGGTACGAAGTGTTTCTGCGCGGTGCCGCGGGCGATCAGGCGCGAGATGTAGTCGAGTTTCTGCGGATCCTTGTCGACGAAGCGGAAGGTCAGTTGCAGCCATTCGCTGTCCGGCGTCTGCTCGTGGGCGACGATGGCGTGCAGGTAGCCGTTCAGACGAGCGGTCTCGGCGTTGTCGCCCTGCTCCATGTCCAGCACCGAGCTTTCCAGTACTTGTGGCAGGGTGTCGGTGCGCTTGACCACCAGCAGCGCTTCCTTGAGGCTCAGGGCCTTGATCACGCATTGCTGGGTGCCGCTGGACAGGCGCAATTGGCCTTGCCCGCGATTGCTGGTCGGCGCGGAGGCGGCGGGTGCCTTGACGGGCGGGCTGTTGAGCAGACCACGGGCGGCAGCCGGTGCAGGCGCGGCGGCTGGGGCGGCGGGCTTGGCAAACGGGTTCGCGGCTGGCGCTGCGGCGGCGGCCGGAGCGGCCTTGCCGCCGGTCAGGGCACTGAGCGAATCGTTGCCAAATGCCGAGTTCATCTTGGTCGGGGCGCTGTTCATCAGCGTGTCGAGCTTGCCGACCTTGTTCAGGGCCTGCTTGACCTTGGTCAGCAATTGTTCGTTGGTGAACGGTTTGCTGACGTAGCCGGAAACGCCGGCCTGGATCGCCTGGACCACGTTTTCCTTGTCACCACGGCTGGTGACCATGACGAACGGCATGCCCTTGAGGTTGTCCTGCTGGCGACACCAGGTCAACAGTTCCAGGCCCGACATCTCTGGCATTTCCCAGTCGCACAGCACCAGGTCGAACGCTTCACGGGCCAGCAGGGCCTGGGCTTTCTTGCCGTTCACCGCGTCTTCGATGCGGATGCCTGGGAAGTAGTTGCGCAGGCACTTCTTCACCAAGTCACGAATGAACGAAGCATCGTCCACGACCAACACACTGACCTTACTCATCCAGATACACCTCTAAAAAATCCCGGCAAGCATACCGCTTTACTGATGGCACATTGCCAAAAACCTTCAGTCACGCCGGGACTTTTCGTTCACGGGGTGCTGCTTTCGATTAAAAAAACCGCAAAAAAAAGCCCGACCAGAAGGCCGGGCGCTTTTCTTGGCAATCTTACTTATCGTCAGTTTCACCGGGAACATTAGCGGTTTCGGACGGGGTGCCCTCCACTTCTTCCTTCATCCGCTTGAGGCCCATGTGCCGCACGTCGGTACCACGCACCAAGTAGATCACCAGTTCCGAGATGTTGCGTGCATGATCGCCGATGCGCTCCAGGGAACGCAGCACCCAGATAATGCTCAACACCCGCGAGATGGAGCGTGGATCTTCCATCATGTAGGTCGCCAGCTCACGCAGGGCAGTCTTGTACTCCCGGTCGATGATCTTGTCGTACTGGGCCACCGACAGCGCCAGGTCGGCGTCGAAACGGGCAAAGGCGTCCAGTGCGTCACGAACCATGTTGCGCACCTGGTCACCAATGTGGCGAACCTCGACGTAACCGCGCGGCGCTTCGCCTTCTTCGCACAATTGGATGGCGCGACGGGCGATCTTGGTGGCTTCGTCGCCGATCCGCTCCAGGTCGATCACCGACTTGGAGATGCTGATGATCAGGCGCAGGTCGGAAGCGGCCGGCTGGCGACGGGCCAGGATGCGCAGGCACTCTTCGTCGATGTTGCGTTCCATCTGGTTGATCTGGTCGTCGATCTCGCGCACTTGCTGGGCCAGGCCGGAGTCGGCCTCGATCAGCGCGGTTACCGCGTCGTTGACCTGCTTTTCCACCAGCCCGCCCATGGCCAGCAAGTGACTGCGCACTTCTTCCAGCTCGGCGTTGAACTGTGCGGAAATGTGGTGGGTAAGGCCTTCTTTACTAATCATCTTTGGCGTCCTTGGAGCGTCCGGTAAGGTGCGGCGGACCGCAGCGTAGATTCACAATGAGCAACAACGGCTTCCTAGCCGTAACGACCGGTGATGTAGTCTTCGGTCTGCTTCATTGCCGGATTGGTGAACAGGGTATCGGTGTCGCCGAACTCCACCAGTTTGCCCATGTACATGAACGCGGTGTAGTCGGACACCCGCGCCGCCTGCTGCATGTTGTGGGTCACGATGACGATGGTGAACTTGGACTTGAGCTCGTAGATCAGTTCTTCAACCTTCAGCGTCGAGATCGGGTCGAGGGCCGAGCAGGGTTCGTCGAGCAACAGGACTTCCGGCTCCACGGCGATGGTGCGGGCGATGACCAGGCGTTGCTGCTGGCCGCCGGACAAGCCCAGCGCCGAGTCGTGCAGACGATCCTTGACCTCGTCCCACAGCGCCGCGCCCTTGAGGGCCCATTCCACGGCTTCATCGAGGATGCGCTTCTTGTTGATACCCTGGATGCGCAGGCCGTAGACCACGTTTTCGTAGATGGTCTTCGGGAACGGGTTGGGCTTCTGGAACACCATGCCCACGCGGCGACGCAGCTCGGCGACGTCTTCGCCCTTGCGGTAGATGTTGTTGCCGTAGAGGTTGATTTCACCTTCGACGCGGCAGCCGTCCACCAGGTCGTTCATGCGGTTGAAGGTGCGCAGCAAGGTCGACTTGCCGCAGCCCGACGGGCCGATGAACGCGGTGACGCGTTGTTTCGGGATGTTCAGGCTGACGTCGTACAGCGCCTGCTTCTGACCGTAGAACAGGTTCAGGCCGGGCACTTCGATGGCGACGGTTTCCTGGGCCAGGTCCAGGCTCTGCTTGTCGCGGCCCAGGGCCGACATGTTGATGCCGTGAGTGTGTGCTTCGTGTTGCATGGGAGGCTCCCTGTGCTAACAAATTCGGTTCGGAACGCCTTTTCTGGCGGCCCAATGAAATTCCAGTGAACGCCGATCAGTGTGGGAGCGAGCTTGCTCGCGATGGGGCCATCGAGGCCGCCAGAAGCTTCGCGAGCAAGCTCGCTCCCACAAGGTCCGCGTCGATCATCAACTATCCAGTGCTTTGTATTTCTCGCGCAGGTGGTTACGGATCCACACCGCCGACAGGTTCAAGGTCGCGATCACCAGCACCAGCAGCAGCGCCGTGGCGTAGACCAGCGGCCGGGCTGCCTCGACGTTCGGGCTCTGGAAGCCGACGTCGTAGATGTGGAAGCCCAGGTGCATGATTTTCTGGTCCAGGTGCAGGTACGGATAGTTGCCATCCAGCGGCAGCGACGGCGCCAGTTTCACCACGCCCACCAGCATCAACGGCGCCACTTCACCCGCGGCACGAGCCACGGCGAGGATCATGCCGGTCATCATCGCCGGGCTCGCCATCGGCAGGACGATTTTCCACAGGGTCTCGGCCTTGGTCGCGCCAAGGGCCAGGGAGCCTTCGCGTACGGTCCGAGGAATCCGCGCCAGGCCTTCCTCGGTGGCGACGATCACCACTGGCACCGCCAGCAACGCCAGGGTCAGGGACGCCCAAAGCAGGCCCGGCGTACCGAAGGTCGGCGCCGGCAAGGCTTCGGGGAAGAACAGCCGGTCAACCGAGCCGCCCAGCACGTAGACGAAGAAGCCCAGGCCGAACACGCCGTAGACAATCGCCGGAACGCCCGCGAGGTTGTTCACCGCGATGCGGATCAGTCGGGTCATCGGGCCTTGGCGGGCATATTCACGGAGGTAGACCGCCGCCAGCACACCGAACGGCGTCACGATCATCGCCATGATCAAGGTCATCATCACCGTGCCGAAAATCGCCGGGAAGATGCCACCTTCGGTGTTGGCTTCACGGGGGTCGTCGCTGAGGAATTCCCAGACCTTGCTGAAATAGAAACCCATCTTGGTGAACGTGCCCATGCCGTTTGGCTGGTAGGCGTGCACCACTTTGCCGATTTCGATTTCCACTTCTTTGCCGTTGGCATCACGGGCCGTCAGGCTGTCGCGGTTGAACTGCGCATGCAGGTCGGCCAGGCGCGCTTCGATGTCCTTGTAGCGGGCATTGAGTTCAGCGCGTTCACTTTCCAGGTCGGCCTGGGCGGCGGCGTCGAGCTTGCCGTCCAGTTCCAGCTTGCGGCCGTGCAGGCGGATGCGTTCGAGACCGGCGTTGATCGCACCGATGTCGACCTTCTCCAGGGTCTTGAGCTCGTCGGCGAGCTTGTTGACGCGCTCGATACGCGCCTGCAATTGCGGCCAGGCTGCTTCGCCTTCGGCTACGACCTTGCCTTCTTCCTTGACGTTGACCAGGTAGCCGTAGAAATTGCCCCATTCGCGACGCTCGATGGCCATCAGCTCGGGCGGCGTGGTCTGGTTTTTCAGCCAGTCACCGACGATCCAAGTGAAGTCGGTGCCGTTGAGGTCACGGTTGCCGACCTTGACCAGTTCGCGGGTCATGAACTCCGGGCCTTCGTCCGGCACCGGCAGGCCGGCGCTTTTCAGGCGCTCGCGAGGCACTTCTTCTTTCTGCACGACTTCGCCGACGACCAATTGCGCAGGCATGCCCGGCACGGTGTAGCTGGCGTGGATCAGGTCCGCCGGCCAGAAGTGGCCCAGGCCGCGCACGGCAATCACCGCCAGCAGGCCAATGGTCATGATGACCGCGATGGACACCGCGCCGCCGCTGATCCAGACGCCGGGGGCGCCGCTCTTGAACCATCCTTTCAGGGAGTTCTGTTTCACAGACTTCTACCTTTCTTAAAGCGACGAATATTTCTTGCGCAGACGCTGACGGATCAGCTCGGCGAGGGTGTTCATGACGAAGGTGAACAGCAACAGCACCAGGGCCGACAGGAACAGCACGCGGTAATGGCTGCCGCCGACCTCCGACTCAGGCATTTCCACCGCCACGTTGGCCGCCAGGGTGCGCAGGCCTTCGAACAGGTTCATTTCCATGACCGGGGTGTTGCCGGTGGCCATCAGCACGATCATCGTCTCGCCCACCGCGCGGCCCATGCCGATCATCAGCGCCGAGAAGATGCCCGGGCTGGCGGTGAGGATCACCACGCGAGTCATGGTCTGCCACGGCGTGGCACCGAGGGCCAACGAACCCAGGGTCAAGCCGCGCGGCACGCTGAACACGGCGTCTTCGGCAATGGAGTAGATGTTCGGGATCACCGCGAAGCCCATCGCCAGGCCCACCACCAGGGCGTTGCGCTGGTCGTAGGTGATGCCCAGGTCATGGGAGATCCACATGCGCATATCGCCGCCGAAGAACCAGGCTTCCATGTACGGGCTCATGTACAGCGAGAGCCAGCCCACGAACAGGATCACTGGGATCAGCAAGGCACTTTCCCAACCGTCCGGCACCTTCAGGCGAATGGATTCCGGCAGGCGGCTGAAGACGAAACCGGCGACCAGGATGCCGATCGGTAGCAGCATCAGCAGGCTGAAGATACCCGGCAGGTGCCCTTCAACGTAGGGCGCCAGGAACAGGCCGGCGAAGAAACCGAGGATCACCGTCGGCATGGCTTCCATCAGCTCGATGACCGGCTTGACCTTGCGGCGCATGCCCGGTGCCATGAAGTACGCGGTGTAGATTGCAGCGGCAACCGCCAGCGGCGCGGCCAGCAGCATCGCGTAGAACGCGGCTTTCAGGGTGCCGAAGGTCAGCGGCGACAGGCTCAGCTTGGGTTCGAAGTCAGTGTTGGCGGCCGTCGATTGCCAGACGTACTTGGGCTCGTCGTAGTTTTCGTACCAGACCTTGCTCCACAGCGCGCTCCACGAGACTTCCGGGTGCGGGTTTTCCAGCGTCAGCGGTTGCAGCTTGCCGCCCTGCTCCACGATCAGGCGGTTGGCCCGTGGCGACATGCCGAACAGGCCCTGGCCATCGACCACCTGGTCCACCAGCAAGGTGCGGTGGGCGGTGCTGTGGAACACGCCGAGCTTGCCGGCGGCGTCGAGGGCTACGAAACCTTTGCGACGCTCCTCGGCGGTGATTTCAACGATGGGCGTGTTGCCCATCTGGAAGGTACGGATCTGTTTGAAGCGCAGCTCGCCGTCCGGGTCGCGGGCCATGAACCACTGGGCCAGGCCGCCCTTGGAGTCGCCAATGATCAGCGAGATCCCGCCCACCAACTGGGTGGCGGCGGTGACTTGGGCCTCGGCGTTCTCGAGCAGCTTGTAGCGACCGTTGAGACTCTTGTCCCGCAGGCTGAACACATCGGCCTGGGCACGCCCATTGACCACGTACAGCCATTGCTGGCGCGGATCGACGAAGATGTTCTTCACCGGCTCGGTCATTTGCGGCAGATCGATACGCGTCTGCTCGCTGGTGACTTCACCGGTCATCATGTTTTCTTCGCTGGTCAGCGACAGCACTTGCAGTTGAGCACCGCTGGAACCGGCCAGCAACAAGGTCGAATCAGTCGCGTTGAGGCTGACATGTTCCAGCGCAGCGCCCTGCTCGTTCAACGCGATCGGCGTCTCGCCATAAGGGTATTCGACGGCAGGCGAGATGGTTTTCTTGCCGTCCGGGTAGGACACCTTATAGGTGTGACGGAACACCAAGGCCTGGCCGTTGGACAGGCCGATCGCCACGAGCGGGCTGCCGGGCTGGTCTTCGCCAATGGACGTCACGCTCGCGCCGGCCGGGATCGGCAGGTCGACGCGGCGCAGTTCGGCGCCACTGGTGATGTCGAAAAACAGCGCCTGGCCCTTGTCGGAAACCCGCATGGCCACCTGGTTCTGCTCTTCGATGGAGATCATCAGCGGTTTGCCGGCATCTTGCATCCAGGCAGGCGTGATCGAATCCTTGGCGGTCAGGTCCGCGCCCTTGAACAGCGGCAGCACCACATAGGCCAGGAAGAAGAAAATCAGGGTAATGGCCGCGAGAACGGCGAGGCCGCCGACCAACACGTACCAACGGGTCAGGCGATCCTTGAGCGCGCGGATGCGGCGCTTGCGTTGCAGCTCAGGCGTATTGAAGTCAATGCGCTTGGGAGGGGAAGTCGTAGTCATTGTGGAGTTGGCCAGATCATTCATGCGCACACCCTAGCGATCCTGTATGACAGAAAGATGACAATGCAGTGACGCAACAAATCCGCCGCCAGCGGTGAGCGGCAGCGGACAGGAATTGGGGCTGTGGGAGCAGGCATCACTCCCACAGGAAACCCGGGCGTCGGCCCGGGTTCAGGTGTTACTTCTTGGCGACGTTGCCGCCTTCTTGCAGACCCAGGTCAGCCAGTGCCTTGGCGGCGACTTTGGCTGGAACCGGGATGTAGCCGTCCTTGACCACGACTTCCTGGCCTTGCTTGGACAGGATCAGCTTCACGAACTCGGCTTCCAGCGGCGCCAGAGGCTTGTTCGGGGCCTTGTTGACGTACACGTAGAGGAAGCGCGACAGCGGGTATTTGCCGTTCAGGGCGTTCTCTTCGCTGTCTTCGATGAACTCGGTGCTGCCTTTCTTGGCCAGGGCCACGGTCTTCACGCTGGCGGTCTTGTAGCCGATGCCCGAGTAACCGATACCGTTCAGCGAAGAGCTGATCGACTGCACGACCGAAGCCGAGCCTGGTTGTTCGTTGACGTTTGGCTTGTAGTCACCTTTGCACAGGGCTTCTTCCTTGAAGTAGCCGTAGGTGCCGGACACCGAGTTACGACCAAACAGTTGCACTGGCTTGTTGGCCAGGTCGCCGGTCACACCCAGGTCGCCCCAGGTCTTCACGTCGGCCTTGGCGCCGCACAGGCGAGTGGACGAGAAGATCGCGTCAACCTGTTCCATAGTCAGGTGCTGGATCGGGTTGTCCTTGTGCACAAACACGGCCAGGGCGTCCACGGCAACCGGGATAGCGGTTGGCTTGTAGCCGTACTTCTGTTCGAAGGCCTGCAGTTCGTTATCCTTCATCTTGCGGCTCATCGGGCCCAGGTTGGCGGTGCCTTCGGTGAGTGCGGGTGGCGCGGTGGAGGAACCGGCGGCCTGAATCTGGATGTTTACGTTCGGGTATTCTTTCTTGTAGTTCTCGGCCCACAAGGTCATCAGGTTGGCCAGGGTATCGGAGCCGACGCTGGAGAGGTTGCCCGACACACCAGTGGTCTTGGTGTAGCTCGGGATCGCAGGGTCAACAGCGGCAACCGCGTTGGCAGTCGCAACGCCAGCAGCGACAAAGGTCATTGCCGCCATCAAACGCTTCAGTTTCATGCCTTACTCCTAGCAGATAGGGTGTGTTAAGTCGGCCAAGTATCGGTAAGCCGTGTGAACACTCTATGGCTGAAATATGACAATTGGATGAAAGGCCAGTATTGAGTTTTGCAAGATGATTCTTGTGGCGAGGGGATTTATCCCCGCTGGGCTGCGCAGCAGCCCCTTAAACCTGATAACTCGATGTGGTAGATAGATTGAGTTGGCAGTGTTGGGGCCGCTTCGCGACCCAGCGGGGATAAATCCCCTCGCCACAGAGGCTGTTCTGCGCTGCTTAGCGCCCTTTCTTCCAGAGATACCCACCAATCACCATCCCGATCCCGCAGATGATCGCCACGTAATACGCCGGCCCCATCGGGCTCTCCTTCAACAGCAACGTCACCACCATCGGGGTCAAGCCACCGAAGATTGCGTAGGCCAGGTTGTAGGAAAACGACAAGCCACTGAAGCGCACCACGGCCGGGAAGGCGTTGACCATGACGTAGGGCACCGCGCCGATCGTACCCACCAGCAAGCCACTCAAGGCGTAGAGCGGGAACAGCCACTCGGGGTGGGCGAACAGGCTGTGGTAGAAGGTCCAGAAGGTGATCAGCAGCAGGCCGCTGCCGAAGACGAACACCCGGCCAGCGCCGAAGCGGTCGGCCAATACACCGGCGCCGATACAACCAAGACTCAGGAACACAATCGCCAGGCTATTGGCCTGCAACGCCGTGGTCGGGCTGAAGTGGTAGACGGTCTGCAGCACCGTTGGCGTCATCAGGATCACCACGATGACGCCGGCCGACAGCAGCCAGGTCAGCAGCATCGAAATGGCGATGGCGCCACGATGGTCGCGCAGCACGGCGCGCAGCGGCACTTCTTCGGCCAGGGCCTTGCGCTGTTGCAGCTCGGCGAACACCGGGGTTTCGTGCAACCAGCGGCGCAGATACACCGAGAACAGGCCGAACACACCACCCAGCAGGAACGGAATCCGCCAGGCGTAATCCGCCACTTCCACTGGCGTATAAATGCTGTTGATGGCGGTAGCGACCAACGAACCCAACAGGATCCCCGCCGTCAGGCCGCAGGTCAGGGTGCCGCAGGCGTAGCCGATGTGCCGCGCCGGAACGTGCTCGGAAACGAATACCCAAGCCCCCGGTACTTCGCCGCCAATCGCGGCGCCTTGGATCACGCGCATCAGCAACAGCAGGATCGGCGCCCACATGCCGATCTGTGCATAGGTCGGCAGCAAGCCCATGATCAGCGTCGGCACGGCCATCATGAAAATGCTCAGGGTGAACATTTTCTTGCGCCCCAGCAGGTCGCCGAAGTGAGCCATGATGATTCCGCCCAACGGGCGAGCCAGGTAACCGGCGGCAAAAATGCCAAACGTTTGCATCAGGCGCAGCCATTCAGGCATTTCGGCGGGGAAAAACAGTTTGCCGACCACGGTGGCAAAGAACACGAAAATGATGAAATCGTAGAACTCCAGCGCGCCGCCGAGGGCAGAAAGCGACAAGGTCTTGTAGTCGTTACGGGTCAGCGGACGGGCGGGTTGTGCGGGCGTCGCCGTGCTCGAAGGCGCAGTGGTCATGGCAAGGGCTTCTCTTATAGTCAGTTCTCGGCCCGACAACACCGGATGGGAGCCCGGGCCGGTTCGGCACGATAGCAAATTGTTCGAAAAAGCACATAGAGGCGCGTAATTGACAGTCAAAATCAGAACCCGATGGTCGTATCGACGTCTATCGCCCGATATACTCGCAACCTTGCGACACTCTGTAAGGGGTTGCTGTGCGAAAACGTCGTTGGTGATGTAGTACAAATCAGCCGGTTTCGCAGAGTTTCCCTTTGGCACGCCTTTATGAAAAACGTGACGAACGAGGCATGTTCGGGCTGAATCGTTTTTTTCAAAGACGGCTATTCACCTGAAGTACACGACAGAGTTACGGGTCAGAGGCACCCCCGGCATGATAGAGCTCGAACAAGAAGATCCAATTCCGCAAGGCGACCTGGCCCTGCAAATCACCGCACTTCCCCGTGACACCAACGGCTTCGGCGACATTTTCGGCGGCTGGCTGGTGTCCCAGATGGACCTCGCCGGCACCGCGATGGCCAGCAAGGTGGCGGGTGGGCGCGTGGCGACCGTAGCGATTGATCGCATGGCGTTCCTGGTGCCGGTGGCCGTGGGCGCACAGTTGTCCTTCTATACCCAGGCGCTGGAAATCGGCCGCAGCTCGATCCAGATGATGGTCGAGGTGTGGAGCGACGACCCGCTGTCCAGTGAATGGCGCAAGGTCACCGAAGCGGTGTTCGTGTTCGTCGCCATCGACGGTAGCGGTCGTACCCGTTCGGTTCCACCACGGGCCCGTTAAACGCGGCAACCGTTTTGCGGTCCATTGCAGTCCATGTTCCTGAACGAGATTTGCAACATGCCTACGCCCAACGTCGAAGCCGTCAAACTGGATGAACTGAACGGTTGGCGCATCCGCCACGGTCAGGCCGAGTTGCTGGTGGCCCAGCAAGGCGCGCATATCCTCAGTTATCAGGTGGACGGCCAGCCGCCGCTGATCTGGCTCAATGACCAGGCCACCTTCAAGGCCGGCAAGAGCATCCGCGCCGGTGTGCCGGTGTGCTGGCCGTGGTTCGGCAACCTGACCCGCAACCCCGACAGCGTCCAGGCCATGCGCGTCAGCAACGAGCCTGCAACGGCCCACGGCCTGGTGCGGGCGATGGATTGGGAATTGAGGGGCATCGAGGCCGAAGGTGAAAGCCTGAAAATCGAATTCGTCCTGCCCTACCCTGAAAACGGCCTGTCGGGTTGGCCCCATCAGGTCGACCTGACGTTGACCATCGTGATGAACGAGCAACTGCATATCCACCTCACCAGCCATAACCGTGGCAGTGAAACCGTCAGCCTCAGCCAGGCGTTGCACAGCTATTTCGCTGTCAGCGATGTGCGCAACGTGCAGGTCGAAGGGGTGGATGGCTTGAGCTACATCGAGACCCTGGACGATTGGAAGACCCACGCCCAGGCCGGTGACCTGCATTTTGCCGGCGAAACCGACCGCATCTACCTCAATACCCCGCCGACACTGAGCATCGTTGACCCGCACTGGCAACGCCGAATCCAACTGACCAGCACCGGCTCACGCTCGGCGGTGATCTGGAATCCCTGGACCGAACGGGCCAAGGCCTTCAGCGACATGGCCGACGACGGCTGGCAGCGCATGTTGTGCATCGAGACGGCGAATGTGATGGATGACGTGGTGACGCTGTTGCCCGACGCCAGCCATACCCTGGGCGTGAGCATCTGCAGCAAGCCGCTCTGACACCGCAAAAACCATTGTGGGAGCGAGCTTGCTCGCGATAGCGGACTGACAGTCACCCTCAGCGTCGACTGACACACCGCCATCGCGAGCAAGCGCGCTCCCACATTGGGATTTATGTCAGGCCAATCAGCTGGTTACAAATCCGCCTCCTGCACCACCCTCACCTTCTCCGCCTCCAGCGCATACGCTGCGCTCGCCAGGTCGTTATCGACCTTCTCGATCTTCAACGTGCCCGTCACCCACAGCGGCGTGTAGATGTCGTCCAGCTTCAGCCCCTTGGGATAGCGCACCAGCACCAATTGATTAGGCGGCGGTGGCGGGACGTGGATGCAGGCACCCGGGTAAGGCACCAGGAAAAACAGCGTGCTGCGGCCCTTGGCATCGCTTTCCAGGGGGACCGGATAGCCACCGATGCGGATGTGCTTGTCGTTCATCGACGCCACGGTCTTGGTCGAATACATCACCGCCGGCAAGCCTTTGCTTTGCTTCAAGCCACCCTTTTCAGTGAAGGTGCCGTTGGCTTCGGGGGAGTTGTGATCGATCTCGGGCATGGCCTCGAGGGCTTTCTGGTCCGACTTGGGCATCAGTTCGAGCCAGTCGGTTTCCGGCAGTTCGGCGGCGTGGGCCAGGCCGCTGCCCAGCAGAAGAAGGGTCAACACTAGACGGCGCATGAAAGAGCTCGGCAATGAGTGGGTAATGAAACGCCGGGCAGTTTAGCCCTCTCTGTGCGCCGCGCAGAGAGGGATGAATCAAGTTTAATCAGTTTCTCTTGATCAGGCCGTAGATCACCAGCAGCACAATCGCGCCCACCAGGGCACCGATGAAACCCGCGCCTTGACCGGCCTGGTAGATGCCCAGGGCCTGGCCGCCATAAGTGGCTGCCAACGAACCGCCAATACCGAGCAGGATGGTCATGATCCAGCCCATGCTGTCATCGCCAGGCTTCAGGAAGCGCGCGAGCAGGCCAACGATCAAGCCGATAAAAATGGTTCCGATGATTCCCATGGCATTCCCCTCTGATTAGACGCAAAGCCAAAACCTGATCAGGTTTTGGCACTTAGCCATGAGAGAGGTTAGCCGATGAATGGTTCCACCGGTGTTGCAGACTATTGTTCGGCGATCAGCGTCTCGACCTTGATGATCTGCTGGGCCAGGGTGTCCCGATCGGCGCAACGCAGGTTGGCGTGACCAACCTTGCGCCCGGCTTTGAACGCCTTGCCATAGTGGTGCAGGTGGCAGTCGGCAATCGCCAGGACTTTCTCGGTGTGCGGCACTTTGCCGATGAAGTTCAGCATCGCGCTTTCACCGACCTTGGCGGTCGAACCCAGCGGCAGCCCGGCCACCGCCCGCAGGTGGTTTTCGAACTGGCTGCACTCGGCGCCTTCGGTGGTCCAGTGTCCGGAGTTATGGACGCGCGGGGCGATTTCGTTGGCCTTGAGGCCGCCGTCCACTTCGAAGAACTCGAACGCCATGACGCCGACGTAATCGAGCTGCTTGAGCACCCGGCTGGAGTAGTCTTCGGCCAGGGCTTGCAGCGGATGGTCGGTACTGGCGACGGACAGCTTGAGAATGCCGTCCTTGTGGGTGTTGTGCACCAGCGGGTAGAAGCGGATTTCACCGTCGCGGGCGCGCACGGCGATCAGCGAGACTTCACCGGTGAACGGTACGAAACCCTCCAGCAGGCAACCGACGCTGCCCAGCTCGGCAAAGGTGCCGGCGACGTCTTCAGGGTTGCGCAAGACCTTCTGGCCCTTGCCGTCGTAACCCAGGGTGCGGGTCTTGAGCACGGCCGGCAGGCCGATGGCCGCGACAGCGGCGTCAAGGTCAGCCTGGGATTGGATGTCGGCGAAGGCCGGCGTCGGGATGCCCAGGTCTTTGAACATGTTCTTTTCGAACCAGCGGTCGCGGGCGATGCGCAGGGCTTCGGCGCTCGGGTAGACCGGGACGAACTGGGACAGGAAGGCAACGGTTTCGGCCGGGACGCTTTCGAATTCGAAGGTCACCAGATCGACTTCATCGGCCAACTGGCGCAGGTGATCCTGGTCGCCGTAGTCGGCCCGAAGGTGTTCACCCAGGGCAGCGGCACAGGCGTCCGGCGCCGGGTCCAGGAAAGCGAAGTTCATCCCCAGCGGGGTTCCCGCCAGGGCCAACATGCGACCCAACTGGCCGCCACCGATTACACCGATCTTCATTCGTCAACAACCTCAGGCAATGCGTGGGTCTGGATTGTCCAGGACGCTGTCTGTCTGCTCAGCGCGGAATTTTTTCAGCACGGTATGAAACTGTGGGTGCTTGGCGCCCAGGATACTCGCCGACAGCAAGGCCGCGTTGATCGCGCCGGCCTTGCCGATGGCCAGGGTCGCGACCGGGATGCCGGCTGGCATCTGCACGATCGACAGCAGCGAATCGACACCCGAGAGCATCGAGGATTGCACCGGCACGCCCAGCACTGGCAGGTGGGTCTTGGCCGCACACATGCCTGGCAAGTGGGCCGCGCCGCCGGCACCGGCGATGATCACTTCGATGCCGCGTGCCTCGGCTTCTTCGGCGTACTGGAACAGCAGGTCCGGGGTACGGTGGGCGGACACCACTTTCACCTCGTAAGGGATGCCGAGCTTTTCCAGCATATCGGCGGTGTGGCTAAGGGTGGACCAATCGGACTTGGAGCCCATGATCACGCCAACCAGTGCACTCATCGTCGTGCCTCTTCTCTCTGGGCGCCCTCGGGCGCGTCAAAAAACAACAAGCCACGCGGGAAACCGGCGTGGCTTGTTGTACGAATGATGGCCGGGTTAACCGACCGAAGGCCGGGCAGTATACCGAAAAAGGTAAATTAAACGCACTTTCGCCGACCATCTGTCATTTGCGTCGAAGCGGCGGTTTTATTGACTCGCAGGTCAGCAGAAAAACGCCTCAGATCCCTGTGGGAGCGAGCTTGCTCGCGATAGCGGTAGGTCAGTCAAATCAACACTGGCTGACACACCGCTATCGCGAGCAAGCTCGCTCCCACAAGGGGCTGCATGGGTTTCAAGAACCGGCCACACCCTGCGCCACGCCACCCTCAAGCTTGCGCCACAGCAACCGCACGTTGGCCTTGCGCACCAGGGCGCAGCGGTACAGGCGGATCTCCAGCGGGACATGCCATTGCGCCCCGCCGCAGATCACCAATTCGCCCCGGGCCAGTTCGTTGCGCACACTCAGGTGAGGGACCCAGGCGATGCCCAAGCCTTCCAGGGCCATGCTTTTCAGGCTGTCGGCCATCGCGGTCTCGTAGACCGTGGTAAAACGCAGCGCGCGCTGGCGCAGCAACTGATTGACCGAACGCCCGAGGAAGGCCCCGGCGCTGTAGGCCAACAGCGGCACGCTGGCCTCGCCTTCCAGATCGAACAATGGCCGGCCCTGTGCGTCGGCGGCACAGACCGGAAGCATTTCGGTCTGGCCCAAATGCAAGGACGGGAAAATCTCCGGGTCCATCTGCATCGCCGAATCCGGATCATAGAAAGCCAGCATCAGGTCGCAGCCGCCTTCGCGCAGGGCATGTACCGCATCGCCCACGTTGGTCGCCACCAGCCGCGTGGCGATGTTCATGCCGTCGTTGCGCAACTGGGCGATCCAGCGCGGGAAGAACCCCAGCGCCAGTGAATGCGCGGCTGCCACCTGGATGACTTCGCCCTGCCCGCCCTCCAGATGATGCAGATGCCGCAGCACCTCGCCCAACTGCTCGACCACCGTGCGCGCCGTCACCAGGAACAGTTGCCCTGCGGCGGTCAGCTCGATCGGCGTGCGCGAGCGATTGACCAGCGTTAGACCGAGGGCCGCCTCCAGACTACGGATCCGCCGGCTGAAGGCGGGCTGTGTCACAAAGCGTCGTTCGGCCGCCTGGGAAAAACTGCGCGTCGCGGCCAGGGCACTGAAGTCCTCGAGCCATTTGCTTTCTAGATTCATCACCGTCCTCCCGAAGGACGCACCAAAACAGGTCACACGTTCGCCGTGTCGTCGGCGTCACACGGGCATTATGCCGAATATGCATAGCCCAGTGTTTAACAGCATTGGCCCAAATTTTTCTGAAAGCCTAGGATTCACAGCGTTCCGGCCTAGACCGGGTCCTTATTGAGATGATTTCCATCATGTCCTCCGCTGCATCATTCCGCACAGAAAAAGACCTGCTTGGCGTACTCGAAGTACCGGCGCAAGCGTATTACGGCATCCAGACCCTGCGAGCGATCAACAACTTTCGTCTCTCCGGTGTCCCGATCTCGCATTACCCCAAGCTGGTGGTCGGTCTGGCAATGGTCAAGCAAGCCGCCGCTGACGCCAACCGCGAACTTGGCCAGCTCAGCGAAGCCAAGCATGCCGCGATCAGCGAAGCCTGTGCACGATTGATCCGCGGCGATTTCCACGAAGAATTCGTGGTAGACATGATCCAGGGCGGCGCCGGCACGTCGACCAACATGAATGCCAACGAAGTCATCGCCAACATCGCGCTGGAGGCCATGGGTCACCAGAAGGGCGAATACCAGTACCTGCATCCCAACAACGACGTGAACATGGCGCAGTCCACCAACGACGCCTATCCGACCGCGATCCGCCTGGGTCTGCTGCTGGGTCACGACGCGTTGCTGGCCAGCCTCGACAGCCTGATCCAGGCGTTCGCCGCCAAGGGCGAAGAATTCAGCCACGTCCTGAAAATGGGCCGCACCCAACTGCAAGACGCCGTGCCGATGACTCTCGGCCAGGAATTCCGCGCCTTCGCCACCACCCTGAGCGAAGACCTGGCACGCCTGAAAACCCTGGCGCCTGAGCTGCTCACCGAAGTGAACCTGGGCGGCACCGCCATCGGCACCGGCATCAACGCCGACCCGCGCTACCAGGCCTTGGCCGTGCAGCGCCTGGCGACCATCAGCGGCCAGCCGCTGGTCCCCGCCGCCGACCTGATCGAAGCCACCTCCGACATGGGCGCCTTCGTGCTGTTCTCCGGCATGCTCAAGCGCACCGCGGTCAAGCTGTCGAAGATTTGCAACGACCTGCGCCTGCTGTCCAGCGGCCCACGCACCGGCATCAACGAAATCAACCTGCCGGCCCGCCAGCCAGGCAGCTCGATCATGCCTGGCAAGGTCAACCCGGTGATCCCGGAAGCGGTCAACCAAGTAGCGTTCCAGATCATCGGCAACGACCTGGCCCTGACCATGGCGGCCGAAGGCGGCCAACTGCAACTGAACGTGATGGAGCCGCTGATCGCCTTCAAGATCTTCGACTCGATCCGCCTGCTGCAACGCGCCATGGACATGCTGCGCGAGCACTGCATCGTCGGCATCACCGCCAACGAAGCACGTTGCCGCGAGTTGGTCGAACACTCGATCGGCCTGGTCACCGCCCTGAACCCGTACATCGGCTATGAAAACGCCACCCGTATTGCCCGTGTTGCCCTGGAAAGCGGCCGCGGCGTGCTGGAGCTGGTGCGCGAAGAAGGCTTGCTCGACGACGCCATGCTCGACGACATCCTGCGCCCGGAAAACATGATTGCCCCGCGTCTGGTCCCACTGAAGGCTTGATCGACGCGACCACCGCTCACCAGGTCGAGGGACTAGACACCTCTCACCTTTTGAGGGCTTGGGGACTCGTTCCCCAAGCCCTTTTTTTTGACAGAAGGATGCAAGCAAGACAGAACCTGTAGGACCGAGCCGACTGGCAATAAACAGCGCCGCGCTGCCGTTGTACCCCGCGTCGCTCGCCATCGCGAGCCAGCTCTCTCCCGCAAGAACCTGACCGAAAGGCCAGGAGATACAAGGGTTCGTTTCGTCGCATGCACCACAACTGTGCAGACGGGCGTCGCACTGATAGGTATAGTGCCGCCCCTCTTCGCATGAGTGGTCGTCGTCAACGAGGCCTCAACAACATGCGAAAACCGAACTAATAACAAACCCGCGAAGTGGACCGGGACGAAGCATCCCCAATCTGTCGAGCCGCGCGCCGACCGATGTAACACGATGTTTCCAAATGGCCATCATTGCTTAAACAAAAAACAGCGAGGAATACTCATGCTCGAAGTCATCAACGACTTCCTCTCAGGGAAAGTGCTGATCGCGCTCATTGTCGGGCTCGGTGGCTACTTCACGATCCGCTCGCGTTTCGTCCAGTTCCGTCATTTCTTCCACATGTTCACGGTATTCCGTGACAGCCTGAAAAGCAGCACTGACCAGCTCAGCTCGTTCCAGGCCCTGATGCTCAGCCTGGCCGGCCGTGTCGGCGCGGGCAACATTGCCGGTGTCGGCATTGCCGTGACCCTCGGCGGTCCGGGTGCGGTGTTCTGGATGTGGGTGACCGCGCTGGTCGGCATGTCCAGCAGCTTCTTCGAATGCTCCCTCGGCCAGCTCTACAAGCGCTGCGACTCCGAAGGCCAGTTCCGTGGCGGCCCGTCCTATTACATCCAGCACGGCCTGCAGAAACGCTGGTTGGGCATGATCATGGCGTTCCTGCTGCTGATCACCTTCGGCTTCGCCTTCAACGGCCTGCAAGCCCACGCCGTGACCCACTCCCTGAACAACGCCTTCGGCCTCGACACCACTTACACCGGCCTGGGCCTGGCGGTGTTGCTGGGCCTGGTGTTCATTGGCGGGATCAAGCGTATCGCCAAGGTTGCCGACCTGCTGGTACCGGTCAAGACCCTGGCGTACATCGGCGTGACCCTCTACGTGATCGTGCTGCAGTTCGAACACGTACCGGGCATGCTGGCGACCATCGTCAAGAGCGCCTTTGGCCTGGACCAGGCTTTTGGTGGCCTGATCGGCAGCGCCATCGTCATGGGCGTCAAGCGTGGCGTATTCGCCAACGAAGCCGGCCTGGGCAGCGCGCCTAACGTCGCCGCTGTCGCGTCGGTCGAGCACCCGGTGGCACAAGGTGTGGTCCAGGCGTTCAGCGTGTTCCTGGACACCTTCGTGATCTGCACCTGCACCGCGTTGCTGATCCTGCTGTCGGGCTTCTACACCCCGGGCTTCGAAGGCGACGGCATTGCCCTGACCCAGAACTCCCTGGCGGCCGTGGTCGGTGACTGGGGCCGGGTGTTCATCTCCGTAGCCTTGTCGTTGTTCGTGTTCACCTCGATCCTCTACAACTACTATCTGGGTGAGAACAACCTGCGCTTCATGCTCGGCGAAAACCGCAAGGCGCTGATGGCGTATCGCACCCTGGTCCTGGCGCTGATTTTCTGGGGCGCCATCGAGAACCTGGGTACCGTGTTCGCGTTCGCCGACATCACCATGACCCTGCTGGCGTTCGTGAACCTGATCGCGCTGTTCCTGCTGTTCAAGGTCGGCATGCGCATCCTGCGCGATTACGACGACCAGCGTGCGGCCGGTATCAAGGTTCCGGTCTTTGACTCGAGCAAGTTCCCGGACCTGGACCTGGACCGCAACGCCTGGCCGGCCACCCCGTCGGCACCGGTTGCCAAGCCTGAAAACGCCCAGGCGGGCGCGGCCGCAGCGCAACGCTGAGCGGCAGGCTGATCGTAAAAAACCGGGCGCATCCCCTGCGCCCGGCGTGACACAGCACGAGGTCGGCGTCATGCTCGGCCTCATGTTGTGACGGCTAACCCAAGCGGCCGTTTTCATCCTCGGAGAACAATCCATGAATTCCTCGACCTACCCTGCCGCCCAGCACGTCATGGTGCTCTACACCGGCGGCACCATCGGCATGCAAGCCAGCGCCAGCGGCCTGGCCCCGGCCTCCGGCTTCGAAGCGCGGATGCGCGACTACCTGCACAGCCAGCCTGAGCTGGTAGTACCGCAGTGGCGCTTCCGGGAGATGTCGCCGCTGATCGACAGCGCCAACATGACCCCGGCCTACTGGCAGCAACTGCGCGAAGCGGTGGTCGACGCCGTGGACGTGCAAGGCTGCGACAGCGTGCTGATCCTGCATGGCACCGACACCCTGGCCTACAGCGCCGCCGCCATGAGCTTCCAGTTACTGGGCCTGCACGCGCGGGTCTGCTTCACCGGTTCGATGCTGCCCGCCGGCGTAACTGACAGCGACGCCTGGGAAAACCTCAGCGGCGCGCTGGTCGCCCTCGGCCAAGGCCTGGCGCCGGGCGTGCACCTTTATTTCCACGGTGAACTGCTGGCGCCGACCCGTTGCGCGAAAGTGCGCAGCTTCGGTCGTCACCCGTTCAAGCGCCTGGAACGCCAGGGCGGTGGCGTCAAGGCCGCTTCTCTGCCAACCCAGTTGAATTGCAACCAGCCGAAACACCTGGCGAACGTCGCCGCGCTGCCGCTGTTCCCCGGCATCGGTGCCGAAATCCTCGACGGCCTGCTGGGCAGTGGCATTCAGGGCCTGGTGCTGGAGTGCTACGGCAGCGGCACCGGGCCGAGCGACAATCCGGCGTTCCTCGCCAGCCTGGAGCGGGCGCGGGACAGCGGCGTGGTGGTGGTCGCGGTCACTCAGTGCCACGAAGGCGGCGTCGAGCTGGACGTGTACGAAGCCGGCAGCCGCTTGCGCGGCGTTGGTGTGTTGTCCGGCGGCGGCATGACCCGCGAAGCGGCGTTCGGCAAGTTGCAGGCGTTGATTGGTGCCGGGTTGCCGGTGGGTGAGGTTCGGCGGTTGGTTGAGTTGGATCTGTGTGGTGAGTTGATCTGACACCCTGCCAAACCCTGTGGGAGCGAGCTTGCTCGCGATAGCGGCGGCACAGTTGACATCTACTTCGACTGACACACCGTCATCGCGAGCAAGCTCGCTCCCACTAGGGTCCAGCGTTCGCGTCGCGAAACTGGGCCGGCATATAACTTGCTCCATCTCCCGTCTCCCCAGGCTGGAAACGGACCATGCTGCACTCCCACCTCACCACGCTCAACGCCGTCTCCCTGGTGCTCGACGCCTTCAAGCACGACGGCCTGCCCCGTGATGCATTGCTGGCCGGCAGCGGCATCAGCACGGCGGATCTGAGCCGGGCCGACACGCGCATCACCACCAACCAGGAAATGCAGGTCTGTGCCAACGCCGTCGCCCTCAAGCGGGATATCGGCCTGGAACTGGGGCGCAACATGCACGTTTCGTCCTACGGCATGCTCGGCTATGCCCTGCTCACCAGTGCCACCTTAGGTGACGCTTTGCGCCTGGCGCTGCGCTATCCGGCGCTGTTGGGAACACTCTTCGAACTGGCCTTGGACGATGACGGCGAGCACATCTGGCTCAGCGCCAGCGACTATCGGGAAAACCCGGCCCTGGCGGTATTCAACGCCGAGTTCTGCATGGTCTCGCTGAAGGTGATCTGCAACGACCTACTCGGTCACCCGCTGCCCTTGCGTGCAGCGCGGTTCGAACATTCGGCACCGGATTACCAGGCGCACTACGCCAACCTGTTCAACTGCCCGGTGCGCTTCGACAGCATCGACAACGCCTTCGCCTTCGACCGCCATTGGCTGGAACAACCTTTGCCACTGGCCGACCCCATCACCCATCACGCCATGGCCGAACGCTGCCGCCGGCAGAACACCGAATTCACCGGCCGCCAGGCCTGGCTGGGACGCATCCGCCAACTGCTCGTCGCGCAACTGGACGCTGCGCCGGGGCTGGAAGGCCTGGCCGAACAAATGAACTGCTCGGCACGCACCCTGCGCCGGCATTTGAAGGATCTGGGTTGCAGCTACCAGGAACTGCTCGATGAACTGCGCTTCGAGCGGGCCAAGCAAATGCTCTGCGAGGATCAACTGCCGATCTATCGGATTGCCGAAATGCTTGGCTTCAGTGAAACGGCGAGCTTTCGCCATGCCTTCGTACGCTGGAGCGGCGTGGCACCGAGTCGGTTCAGGGCGTGAACCGCCTGCCGCTTGTGCGACATCGCCCCTGTGGCGAGGGGATTTATCCCCGCTGGGCTGCGCAGCAGCCCCTAAAGTAGCCACTCTATCGGCCCGACACACCAGGTTGTCCTGTTTTGGGGCCGCTTCGCGCCCCAGCG
Organism: Pseudomonas sp. BP11-1-1; assembly: GCF_052112105.1. Taxonomy (NCBI): domain Bacteria; kingdom Pseudomonadati; phylum Pseudomonadota; class Gammaproteobacteria; order Pseudomonadales; family Pseudomonadaceae; genus Pseudomonas; species Pseudomonas sp. BP11-1-1. The sequence goes on along the minus strand of NZ_JAUTYU010000002.1, from coordinate 126,187 downwards.
GGGATAAATCCCCTCACCACAGTTGTGAGGCGCGTCTGACAGATTGCTCAGCCCCTTCCGCCAAGCCACGCATCCTTGCGCCTTTGCCTACAACTACGCCAGAATCCGCCGGCTTGTGCGCCTTGCACCCGGGCTCTATCGTTTCCCTGTCGCTGACACCAGCGAATAGGCTTGGCGGCCTGGTTTCGAAAGGCGCAACAATACCCCTCAGCGTTATTGCGATGCTTCTGGCATTGGCATTCGTTATGACGGGTTGCGCAAGGATCCCCTCGGGGATACCGGGTTCCTTTCGTTCCGGGCCGCCAACCTTGCGTAATCCGTCACCCCAACTGCTTGGCGGCAGCCGGTGACGGTTCCTCATATGAAAGGAGCTTCACTATGTTCAAGATCACACCAAACCCTCCAGAAGCAGATCCCAACTCTCCTTACCTGGACGGCCTAAACGCCAAAAAACTCGAAGAAGCCGCTACCCGCGCATTGGACTTTTATCTAAAGCCCAAACCAACAAAACCCAAAGAAACCATCAAGCCCGGCCAGCTATTCACCGTCGTAAAAGATCTCGACAACGAATGCCTGCTGGCCAACCTCAGCGAAACCCTGGCTTCAGCCGATGCGATGGTCAACGAACTGGCGTTCGATCTGGAAGGCTCCAACCGCCACGTCCTCCTCGGCATCCAACAACTGATCGAGCTGAGCTCGCTGCTGGCGAACCGGGTGTTGGATAACGTCGATCCTCGATAACCGCGGCATCACCTGTGGTGAGGGGATTTATCCCCGCTGGGGCGCGAAGCGGCCCTAAAATGCAGACGACGCGGTGGGTCAGGCAGATTGGGTTGGCTGGTTAGGGGCTGCTGCGCAGCCCAGCGGGGATAAATCCCCTCGCCACGGGATTTTTGGGAGCCGTAGACTTACGCCCCGAACCAGCGCACACCCGCGCCAACAAGGGGCGATTTACGGTCAAACCTTTTGGCCATTTCGATCCCCTTTTGGCCTTTCCTGCCGTTCTCCTAAACCCTGCGCGCCGCAAGACTGTGTTCCAACGAATCAGCCCTGCGGAGAACAAGAATGCTGACGATCTACTCGGACGATCACCACCTGCACCATGGACGCTGCGAATTGATGGACGGGCAGTTGATGCCCTGCTTCGAAATGCCGTCCCGGGCCGACCATGTGCTGGAGTGGGTCAAGGCTCGGGCGTTGGGGCCGGTGGAGGCGCCGAAGGATTTTGGCCTGGCGCCGATCCAGCGTATCCACAGCGCGGCGTACCTGGACTTCTTCAAAGGCGCGTGGGCGCGCTGGACCGAGTTCAACCGCGACGGCGACCTGCTGCCCTACACCTGGCCGGCCCGAACCCTGCGCACGGTGATCCCGACCAGCCTGCACGGCCAACTCGGCTATTACAGCTTCGACGGCGGTGCGCCGATCACCGCCGGCACTTGGCAAGCGGCGTATAGCGCAGCCCAGGTTGCCCTCACCGCCCAGGCCGAGATCCAACGCGGTGCGCGAAGTGCCTTTGCGCTGTGCCGCCCGCCGGGGCACCACGCCGCCGGGGACTTGATGGGCGGTTATTGCTACCTCAACAACGCCGCCATCGCTGCCCAGGCTTTCCTCGATCAAGGCCATGAGAAGGTCGCCATCCTCGACGTGGATTACCACCACGGCAATGGCACCCAATCGATTTTCTACGACCGCGGCGACGTGCTGTTCGCCTCGATCCACGGCCATCCGGAGGCGGAGTTTCCATTCTTCCTGGGCTATGAAGATGAGCGCGGCGAAGGCGCCGGCGCGGGTTTCAACTTCAACTACCCTTTGCCGGCCGGCGCAGGTTGGGACACCTGGAGCGCCGCCCTGGAGCAAGCCTGCGGCGAAGTCCAACGCTACGACGCCGACGTCATCGTCGTCTCCCTGGGCGTGGACACGTTCAAGGACGATCCGATTTCGCAATTCAAGCTCGACAGCCCGGACTACGTGGCGATGGGCAAGCGCATCGCCGCCCTCGGCAAGCCGACGCTGTTCGTGATGGAAGGCGGCTACGCGGTGGCAGAAATCGGCATCAATGCCGTGAACGTCCTTGAAGGTTTCCAAAGCGCCCAATGAGGAACAACAGCATGAACAGACTCAAGCATCTGATGGCCCCGGCCCTGTGCGCCGCGCTGCTTTGCGGCGCTGTCCAGGCCGAGGAGCGCACGTTGCGCGTCTACAACTGGTTCGACTACATCACGCCCAAGGCCCTGGACGATTTCAAGGCGCAGAACAGCCAGGTCAAGCTGATCTACGACATCTTCGACACCAACGAGGCACTGGAGGCCAAGCTGCTGACGGGCAACGCCGGCTATGACGTGGTGGTACCGTCCAACGTGTTCCTGGCCAAGCAGATCGAAGCCGGAGTGTTCCAGCCCCTGGATCGCAGCAAGCTGCCGAACTGGAACCACCTCGATCCCAAGCTGATGAAGCTGATCGAAGCCAACGACCCCGGCAATAAATTCGCCGTGCCCTACATGTACGGCACCATCCTGATCGGCTTCAACCCGGACAAGGTCAAGGCTGCCCTGGGCGGCAACGCGCCGGTGGACAGTTGGGACCTGATCTTCAAGGAAGAGAACATCAGCAAGCTCAAGCAGTGCGGCGTGGCCTTGCTCGATTCACCGTCGGAGATCCTGCCCCTGGCCTTGCAGCACCTCGGCCTGGACCCCAACAGCAAGAAGCCGGCGGACTACGCCAAGGCCGAAGCGCTGCTGCTGAAGATCCGGCCCTACATCACCTATTTCCACTCGTCCAAATACATGGCCGACATCGCCAATGGCGACATCTGCGTGGCCGTCGGTTATTCCGGCAGCTTTTCCCAGGCGGCCAACCGCGCCAAGGAAGCCAAGAATGGCGTGACGGTGGACATGCGACTGCCCAAGGAAGGCGCACCGATCTGGTTTGACATGCTCGCGATTCCCAAGGGTGCGAAGAACCCGGACGATGCCTACACCTTCATCAATTACCTGTTGCAACCGCAGGTGATCGCGCCAGTCAGCGATTTCGTCGGCTACCCGAACCCGAACAAGGACGCCACGGAAATGGTCGACCCGGCGATCCGCGCCAACCCCAACCTTTATCCAACTGAAGCCGCCATGGCCTCGCTGTACACGCTGCAACCGTTGCCCAGGGATGCCGAGCGCGCACGCACACGGGCCTGGACGCGAATCAAGTCCGGCCAGTGATCACGCAGGCGATGGCCTCGGACGGGCTGCAATGTGGCGCGACAACCTATACATAGTTACCACCTTCCCCGCTCCCTGCCTCTCTAGCATGAAAAAACCGAAGCGTTCGGCTTCGGTTTTTTCATGCTAGAGAGGACATTCAAATGACACCCGACTCTACCGATACAGAATCTGCGTCCGAAGCAAGCCTCAGGGGCGCGCTGTTCAACCAATTGCTCGCGGGCCCCACCTCAGCGGAAGTGGCCGCCGTACTCCTGCGGGACGCTCTCAAACAACTTTATCCGGACTTGGATCTCGACCCCTACACAACCGTCGTCGGCGAGCCGGCCTGGGAGATTGTCGGCAGCGAGATCATTGCGCGCCCCACTCTTTATGAGTCGCTCAGCGATATGCTGGCCGCGCAAATGGACCAGGAACAGGGCCAGCCGACCTTGTTGATCGAAGGGCTGCATTTCCTGACGCAACTGCCCATCACCACGCCCGAAGTGCATTTGCCGGTGCGTATTGACCAGGTTGGACGATTGATAAATGAATTGGCGCCCGCGATGGTGCCAGCCCGCCAGGAACAACAACTGGCGTACTGGAACATTCCGTTTGGCAATTACGGTCCACGCTGGCACCAACTCTCCCTGACGTTGCGCAAACTCTGGGACGTCAAGCAGGTCGACGGCTGGACAGTGGCTGAATGCGACATGGCCAGGCAACTTTACCTTCACCCCGATCGACAGGACCGAAAGGATGCGTACGACAGCCACGCCTATCTGATCGAAATCGACGCGATCGCCGATAACCAGAAAAGCCACGTGAGCGATAACTCGCTGGTGGTGCTGATTGGCACAATTGATAAAAAAGAGGTCATCCTTGCCCACTCGCTGCTCAGCGGCTACCAGAAGTACGAATCTCGCGAGGCGTTGGGGAAGTCGCTTTTGGCCGATCTGAGCAGCTTGTTACGCCCTACCGTATTGCAATGGCGGCTTTACGAACCCAGTGGCAACGTCTTTGACAGCAAGGCCTGCGGAATCATCACCACACAGGTCAAGGTTCTCGGCCTCCTCAATATCGAGCAAGAACAGATCCTCGCAGAGAACGAATCTCCCGCCGCAGGCCTGACCCACGGGCCTGGCGAGGACTGGTTCCGCCAACAGATACCCGAATGGCTGCAAGTCGCGCAGGTAGCCGACCAGGTTCTGTTCGCTCAGTACATGAAGAGCCTGTCGGCGCTGAGTAACTCCCACGCCGGTAAAACCTACCTGGACGGAATTGCGCCTATCAAGAACTATGCGTCGAATGCACTCAAGACGCAGATGCAAGCCGAGCACGCCGACGCCTCGACATGGGTCCCTGAAAATATTGAGATCGAAATAAAAAGTCCCGTGGTATGGGGCTCCTTCGTTGTGCCCTTTCAGCTGGATACCACGCGGTTCAATCTCGTCGAGTTGGCCTTGCAGAACCTGATTGCCGTCCCATCGGGCAATAAAACCATTCGCGCCATCGACGGTACGGAGTTGCCGAGTTGGATGACGGTGGCCTACGTTGAAAATCTCATCACCAAAATCGATATCGGTCGCGTCTATCCCGAGCTGATCAAGCACAAATTGCTCGATGATCCGGCAGAGTCGACCCTGCGCGAGAGCTTGTACATTTCACAGCTACGCATCCAGCTGCCCATGATCGCGCTGGAAGGCAAGCTTCGTGGGCAAGGCGATATAGATGATCGCGGTTGTCGTTATGTCGCGGCGCTGATGGAGCCTTTGGAGACCGATCGCAAGGTTGATGGACAACCTATCGTGCTGCGCAAATTAGCCTTTGTACCCGAGCTGCAACTGGGTGTATCAGAGGACATCGTTGCCAATATGTTCGTGATCGGCACGCAAACAGCGAGTGCCGGACCTTGCCTGCTTTATCGCCCCTTGCTCGAACCGCAACTGCTCCAGTTTCCCTCGTTCAGCAACCTGCTGTACGCCATCAAGCAAAACGCTGACTTGCGCCAATCGGTACTGGCGTGGCTGCCTGATGGGGTACGGGATAACTACAGCCGATACGTTTTCCCCAACACCATGCCCTCGCCCTGGGCCGTTGTTGATTTTGTGGCGAATCCACTGATGTCTCTGGCCAACAGCGGCCCCGTGACACTCAGCGACGACGCCCTGGGAGACGATTTCATGTCGCTGTTGTTCAAGGCCAACGCTAACGCGCTGGTCACACTCGCCGACCGTCAGTCCGTCTCCAACAGCGAAAGCCGCTGGGAGTCATTCAAGCAAGCGGGCTGGCTGATTTTCAACCTGGCGTTGCCCTACCTTGGCACGACGGCGAACACCACGATCTGGCTCTGGCAGATATTGAACGACCTGGAACAACTCACGCAAAACGACGGGGCAACCCAAGGCCAGGCCAAATGGGAAACCTTCGTCGACGTGTTGCTCAACGTGGCATTGGGCGTCATCAACATAGCCATAGATCGCACCAAGACAAGCAGACGTAGCCGTCCGACCGATGCTCCGGAAGTCGTCCCGGCGAAAACCCAGCCAGGGCCCAAACCCGAACCGGTCATCAAGGCGCTCACGCCGCTCATCCAAACTGAGCTGCCACAAGAGCACTACGACGATGTCCATACCAGCGGCGCCCTGATGGGTAAAGCCGGGAAGGACGCCACGCTTCTTGGCAGCTTCAGTGTCAATGCTCCCGACGTTACCCAGCCCGAGCGCGAAGGACCACTCAAGGGGCTCTATCAGAAAGAAGAGAAGTGGTACGCGAACATCGCCGACAAATGGTTCGAGGTCAGCATAGCGGGCGAACAAGTCAACATCATCGAGGGAGAACGCACCGGGCCTCCCCTGACCCGGAATGCGCACGGCCAATGGCACGTCGACAGCCGCCTGCGTTTACGTGGCAGTGGTTCCAAAGGCGCCAGGCAAAAAGTCGTTGTCAACGCACAACGCCGCAGCATTCAGTTGCTGGCTGAACTCAGGACGTTTGAACAACAGAAACCGTTGAACGAGCGAATGCTGACGATGGAGGCTAAAGCCATGGCGCTGACCTCGCCCGCCGACAGAGAAACCCAGGCCAATACCTACCTGGCGACTCTGCGAGAGCAGCGAGAAAACTATGAAAAAGCACTGAAGGCGTTAGTTGAATGGCGAGTCTTCCAGTCAAGACCCGATTACCCTCAGATCAGCATTGGCTACCTGGGGGCGCAGATAAATTTCACCTTCGCAGAGATCGACCTGCTGAAAGAGCGTTTTACCCCCGTCATGGCCAAGGCACAGGGCATGATCACGTCTTTGGTCAGGACGTCGGAGCAGCAACACATCGACGCTGCCAATAGCATGATCAGCATCGGCGACCAGATGATCGAGCGCCTGGATTACCTCGAGACTCGATTTACCCGGCTCAAGCAACTGGGCTTCGGTGGCTTTGAATTGGTCCGTGAGCACCGTAAAAAGCTGCCCGTTTATACCAGCGACGACCTACGGCTTATCCAACTGGATATGTATCGGCACCTCTGCCTTTCCGTTGAAAGCGTCGCGACGATGCCCGAAGGTTGGGTAGAAATAAACCGCTTGGTCGACAACGCTACAGTGGCCTTCCAAAGCCTGCGTGACGCGATCGATGAGCGAAGCGCGATTCGTCTGGATGAAAAAGTCGACGCACTGGGCAGCCTGACGGAACAATTCGCGGCCATCCAGGAACACCTCGACTACATGCAACGCGAGTATCAAGACAGCAGTGTTCCCCTGCAACTCACGCGACTGCGACGACGGATAAGCGATTCAAAAAAACTGGCGCTACGTAACTTGGCACAGGCTCTCGATGAGCGAAGCAGCCAGAGACGATCTGGCCGTCCTTATGAGCAGCGTCCACGCTCCAGGAAAAAATTCATCAGGACGCGCTTCTGGGGCTTTGTCAGCGGAGAGCCTCGCCTATCCAGCTCGCGCGAAGAAACAGGCTGGCTCGACGTGAGAAATCCGTTCTCGGATGAAATCATCGCTACCTTTCATCACAAGGAAAACGGTGAGTGGGTGCCCCACGTGCTGCCCTCTATTCCTGCGACAATCCCTGCGTTGGCAGCGAGCGTTCAAAAAGGTAAAGCCCTGATCGACGGACTGGCTGCCTTCAAGAAGCAAATCAAAACCTATACACAAGACCCCCACCGCACGCCTGCCGGTATCGCCATGCTCATGAATGCGCATGCAAGCCGAATGGAAACCGTCGGCGTGGCGATCAGAAAGGCATTGGACCTGGCAGAAAGTGTCGTCACGAACGAAACGGTAGAACTTCCACAGGAAGAGCAGCGTACGGCTGAAGCCTTGCGATTACAGCTCAAAAAGGAATCGAAGACACTGTACGCGGAGGAATTCGAAACCGTACTGAGCATAATCAAACAGAGCCCGCCCACCATGAGTGGCGTTGTCTGGCTCAACGACCGAAACCGGATTCGAATCAGCAAGCGGACTAACCGAGAACGCATCAGAACCCCGTTCAAGGGCTACCTCGACCGATACGAAATCAAGGAAAAGGGAACCGGTAAAACGCTCTGGTTCGCGGACTTTCATTATTCACAGTATTGGGTGTCTGATCGGGCATTTCTCTCAGCGCGCCTGAGAACGGCGGAGCAGGTCAATTCAGGAGCCATCGAAGTCTCTACGACAGGATTCAGCCAACGGCAATTGATTGATCACTACCGCAGCGAAATCGCCGTGGACCAGGCCCAGCAGGTGTTCTTTCCAAAAGTACGCTCATAGCCGGGCCTGCGGTCGGCACCGTGCGGCAGGCCCTCAGGCTTTCCAGACCTTTGCCAGGCTCGCCAACGCGGTGCCGATCGCCGCAGGCGGGACCGCGGCAAACCCCAGCACCAGGCCGGCTCGCACGGGTGAAGGTGTGGCGGGTAGCCAATAATCGCTCAGGCCATTGATCTCGACCCCTACGCTTGCCGCTTGAGCGATCAGCTCGTGTTCACGTTCGACAGTGTCCACAGGCACTGTGACGTGCAACCCTGCGACGACCGTGGGCAGGGTGCCGACACCCGCCACAGCCTTTGGCCAACCCGCGAGCAACGCATCTCGCCGAGCCAGGGCGGCCCTGCGCATGCGTCGGATGTGCCGCTGGAAATGGCCGGCAGCCATGAACTGCGCCATGACTGCCTGGGTACTGACTTCCGAGTGACGCACGTCCACGGCGCGCCGGCGGGCGAATGCATTGACCAAGCCAGGCGGCAACACCAGGTACCCCAGTCGCAACGCCGGAAAGGCGACCTTGCCGAACGTACCGACGTAGAGCACCCGGCCCTGGCTATCGAGCGCAGCCAAGGGCGCCAACGGCGCGCCGCTGTAACGGTATTCACCGTCATAGTCGTCTTCGACGATCCAGCCATCGTTGCGTTCAGCCCAGGCCAGGAGTTCCAGTCGCCTTGCCAGGCTCATGACAACCCCGGTTGGATATTGATGGGACGGTGTCACGTAAGCGAGCCGACAATGCGCCAACGTACCGAGCACCGTGCAGTCCAAACCCTCGCTATCTACCGGAACGCCCTTCACATCGGCACCCGCTACCGAAAACGCATGCCCTGCCGCGCGATAACCCGGATTTTCCACCGCGACGATGTCCCCTGGATCCACCAATAGCTGTGCACAAAGGCTAATGCCTTGCTGCGCACCGCTGGTGATCACAATTTGCTCAGCCGTACAGTGCAAACCCCGAGAGCTACGCAGGTAAGCTGCGATCAGCCCGCGCAGACGTGCGTCCCCTTGTGAATCGCCATAGCAGAGTTGTTCCAGATCCGGTTTGCGCCAGAAAGCCGCATTCAGCTTGGCCCAGACGTCGAATGGAAACAGATCGAAGGCCGGCACACCGACCCGAAACGCCCGCGGCGGCCCACCGGATGGCTGCGCCAGATAATGCTCTTCGACACGGTTCAGTGCATTGCTACGGGCGATTTTACTGGATGAACCCACAGGTAAATCGAGCCAATCTGTGGATAAGCTTGGGGATAACCCTGTGGGAATCTCTGTGGATAGTTTTGTGGATATGTTTTTCAGCGGCAGCATGGCTGAAGACAGTTGTGCCACGTAAGTACCGTCGCCGATGCGTCCGTCAATGAAACCCTCGGCGTAGAGCTGGTCGTATGCCCGCACCACACTGTTGCGCGAGATCGACAAAGCCGCAGCCAAATCACGGCTGGCCGGCAGCCGCGTGCCGCTCGCCAGGCGCCCGTCCAGCACACGGGCACGTAACGCCTGGTAAAGCTGACGGCTGAGCCCTTGGCGGCGGTCCAGTTCGATCCCGGCAGGGTTGAAGGACAATGGCGGCGTTGCGTTCCTCATGACAATCTCGTGGGTGGACCCACGACGATCATAAGTACAACCCATGCAAACCGCCATATGAACGGCATCGCTACCACGACCGTCGTGATAACGATGTTCCGTCAGCCGTTGGTCTTTTTATACAGCCAAGCCCAAGACGGTATGTGTCCGTGACGCCTTACGTACGTGACGAAACTCAACCAGTTATACTCCACACGATTGTTTGACAAGTCGAATTGGTACAACGAATTCCTCAACCGTTCGGATGTTGAATGATCGGCAAGAATGCTCGTAGCGATACCATCCGCACGGCGAGCGTCGAGCACAAGACTGTTGATCAATGCGGATGTAAATTCCGCCTCGGAATTCAACGAACCCTCTTGAGCAAGTGTACTGTTGATATTGCCACCGCTATAGTTCGGGCTGATCAGCTCCCGCCAGACACTCTGCGCTTGCTCAGGGGTAAAGTTATTCCTGAGGCGATCGAACAGGTCCGGAATGTCGAGCAGCAATTTAACCCTGGAGTTCACCGGAGGCGCGCCGGCAGCACTGAATAAACTGACGGCCGCTGGCATTCCCGTCTCGGTTGAAGACGGTACCAGAAACTTGTAGAAACTCACGAGCATGTCCAGGTTATTAACGACCTTCGCCGCGTTCGTTTGGTCAAATTGATGGATCCATTTGATATCAATGGTTCCAGACGCGAACAGCTCAGTTACGCGCGTCATGGAATATTTGGCAATAGCACGGAGTTTGCGCTTGTTGAGCGAAGGATGACTCACCCATCGGGCAAACACGGGTACAGGCAAGCGGCCTCCCAAATGACTTGAAATAACCGAGGACGTTAGAAGGGTTTCGACGAACTCCAATAACAATCGTTTGCGAAACGTGGCCCGAAGCAAGCCAACCGTCCGCCTGACCTGCTCTTCATACCGGTAAACTCTCATCAATCGAGGAATATCAGAAACAATCACGCCTGTATCTTCTCTCCACCGGTTTGCAACCGCCTGCAGATGATATAAATACACGGGCTCCGCACCGCCATTACTTGCCTTGAAATCAGAGACGCTGATATCCCCGTGGACAGTCTCATCATAAAATATATAGCCCTCCGGGTTCCGAGGATAGAACTTGCGCAAATCGTCAATATCAACGCCGTACTCAAACAGCACATGCATCAAATCCGAATTCAATTCGAAAAACGGATCTTTCAGTATCGTTCTTAACGTCTCAGAACTCCCCTTGACCTTTAGAATATTATAAAGAAAGTACTGAATGGATTTTATTTGCCCAGGGGTATAAGGGATATGCAACGGTGCCAACCCAGAGCGAGGCCGACTGGGAATCATTGCCGCAATGTCCTTCAATAGAACGTACTGCGTGGCGGTAGGAGGTAACGAAAGCCCTGACTGCCCCAAATACAATCGAAGCGGGTGAAACAGCTCCTCCGGCCAAGGCACCTCGGACATGATACCTCTCAGGAAGTCCAGCGACTCCCAGCCCAGTAGCCCCCTGAGTAAAGACTCAACAGGCATCGGGGCTGTGTTCTGAACAACTGGCCTCCCGTCGCCCAGCATTCCCTCAAGCGCTGATTCCAGTTGAACCAATGGCTGCGGAGCTTCCAGGAAGCTCAATAACTGCCTGTTCTGGCGAAGATACCTGGCTGATGCGACACGCAGCCCCCGCACCGAGAAATCATTTCCGCCCTCAAGTGCATTCAACCCTTGGGCCACGACATTGAAAAAACAATCGCCATCCCTGGGCACTTGGATGGGTTCCGCGCGGTTGGCCTGGAGCAGTTCGTAATGGTTGCCGCCCCTGCGCCTCAAGACCACATCCGAAGCCAAGTCCGGAGCGCTGGCTACCTGGTAAATCGGAGCCGTTCCCGATGCGAACCGCATCGTAGCGGTCTGCCCGCCCGGCCGTTCATCAATAATTACCAAGCCCCGGTTCCGAGGCCAACTTGGCAGATTGGGCATGAGCTCCGGAACCATATCCATCATCACGTTATTCCATTCGCCAGATCGCTCTACCAAAGCAACCATATCCTCAACGGATCGAGGAAGCGCATCCGGGTCCAAAAACGACAGTGAGGAAGACCCGGCTTGTGAGGAGCCCGGTTGGGGAGATGGGCTCCTCAAGCGTTTCCCGCCGCCTCCCCCCAAGCCAAATCCCACGGCGCGCCATTCGCCATCAGGCATTCGCGCAATGGTGCTTCGCATTACGCCACTGGAACGTATGCTCAAGCCGGTTTCGGGGTCGACTAGGGTGGCCTCGGTTGCATTCAACTTCGTATTGTCGTGGACCCGTAGCACCGTCCCGTCCGGCTGCCGCACATACACGGGGCGAGCAGTCACGATACCCGTGCTTACATTTTGTACGGTTGGGCGATAAAACCCTCCGGCATCCGGCACGACTCCTCTTATTACCGATCCGTCATTCGCGAAGAAACGGCTATATATGGCTCGCTCCAAAAGCAGCCCGCCTGTTTTTCCAGGCGACCTCAGGCGGGAAAGCACGTCCTTGAGAAATGATCGATTTCGTGACAGCCCCACCATGCCGCCGACAGGGCGCCGTGCAACACCGACCGCAGTCAGGTATCTGACAATACCCCAATGCAGAGGAATACGACCGGTCTTGCTCACCACCAGGAACAATCTTAAAAAACCGAGGAAAAAAGCAAAGGTCGACGCGATGTCGATGACTGCTTCCAACGCCGCCATCGTAAGCGTGACGATGGTTTGATAGCGTATTTCCCGGTTGCTGTTGGAGCGATGGTTCGCATAGGCATTCAGGAATCTGATATGAGCGGCATAAAGCGCTTCGGGAAGATTTCCGTCGATTAACGAACCGCGGATCAAGGGTCGGCCCCCTTGCAGCCCCAACGTTCGCCTCAGCTCATCAGGATTGTTTGTCGCGATGCGAGAAGAAAAATAGTCCTGCCAAATTTCAAGTTTCAGGAGTTGTGCGATGCCGTCGCCAAGGTCGGGGAATTCGTAAAAATCATGCTCTCCAGGACTGTCCGGAAAATAAACGCCAACAGGTCCTTGAATATCCGCACCCTCCTGGTCTGAGAAGATCAACACTCCGTCAATGCTGGTTGAATTGCTCATCCTGCCAGGATGATTTCCCATGGCAGTGGTACCACCGAGCAACAGACCGTGGACATGGACTTTTCGTCCTTGGACCTGCCCACGCTCCTGTGCAGTCGATGATGACAGGACGGCGTTCAACCAAAGCGGAATTACCTTCTCGAGTTTTGCGGACTTGGTGCCCTGAACGATAACCATGGACTTGAATACTTGGTCACCGTTGAGCGTAGCTTCATACCCCTTGAAACTCATGTTGGCTTTGTAAGCAGACCACCAGGCTTCCTGATAGTCAGGTGCCCTCAACTTTCCCCTGAGGTACGCGTCATAGTTTTCGCCGATATCCAGGCTCGTGGCCATTTGGGCAAGCTCAGGTCCGCTCAAGACGATGAGACGACCGGTCACGGGGTGAAAGACAGGTCGCCCTTCTTCATCGGCAAGTTGAACAGGACATATTTCCCTCATCGCATTCGGGTAGGCGCTGGGGCGAATGTTGTCCAGCATCAGTTGCGTCAAACTGGCGACACGGGAATCCTTCACATTACAGGCTGCCCCTTGGAACAGCGTGATCAATGTTCGATCTGGGTCGGGATCGATGTCCACATGCAAGAGCGTTCGAAGGTAAGCATTTATTTTTTCGCGGGTGAATTCCATGAGCGACTGGATGCGCTTGCCGGCAGCTTTCTCATCAGCCTCCGACGCTTCACTCTCCAGATGCCGATAGGTTCTTTTCTGCGCAACCGATGCGACGGTGTAGGCCTCGGGTCGACTATTCCTGAACAAGGTGTTGATACGGGCCAGCAAGGGACCATCGAGTTCCAACATCGGCAATTGCAGCGCGGCTTCGGTAGCTGCAGCGAACACTTTCAAATCAAAACGCGCTTTTTCCGGAGCCTTCAGAACCGATTCCAACGCGGTGTATTGAAGCCGTAGCAACTCTTTTGCCGCATCTTCGAAAACCGGCGCGATGAGCTCGAAGTCGATATGAGCTATTTTCCGCTCTTGCCCTTCGTGGAAAGGATTGACCGTGTCCACCAGTTCTTGAAAATCGTCGAATTTCTGTATTCCACCCTCCATGGAATAAAGAAACATAGCCTCTGTATCGGTCCGCTTAATCACCATCGCAGCAGGCCACTTTTGGGCTGCCTGGTCCTTGATATCCAGCATGACCTTGTACACCCGCGGCACGCCCTGCTTGTTCATCAACCGTTCCCGACCCGCTTTGGAGGGGTGGGTGATGATGATTTCAAGCAGACGATCTTCGGCATGCTGCAAAATCCGAGCAGCATCACTGAGTCGGACAGAGGGGTCGCGGTCAGCTTTGTATAAATCGAACAGATATGAGAATCGTTGGGAAAGCCTGAGGGCGAGTTCTTCTTCTGTTGTAAAAACGTCTGGACGATCAAGCGCTCCTTGAATTTCTTTAAAACGAAAGCCGACGAAATCATCGAGGAACTGGCGCGCGACACGATCGTGGGTCGTAGGATTGGCGATATCAAATGCTGATGCCATGGCTTGCACGATGCTTTCATCTATCGGGTCGACGAACACGCTATCGATTTCTTGCACCGTATCGGGCCTGGTAAAAAAGCCGACGTTCTCCACGGCAAAGTCGGGAGGCTCGTGATCTAACAAACTCTCCCAGAGCACTTCGCTGAAGGTGCTGGACGACACAAGCGAGCGGTGTCCCCGTGAGTCCGTGGAGAAACGATTTACATACCAATGACCGGGATCGACGTCCTGCAGCACTGGCCCTCGGAACTTGCCGGGATCAATTGTCTCCAGCATCAACCCCACCACCACATGGCTGAGCACCGAGTCGAACGTGGGCAGGCCGGCGAAAAGACGCGCCAGATCGGCCTTATGGGCATAGAGGCGCTTCAATTGTTTGCGTTGAACTTCCTCACGGAGACTGCCCGGGCTCTCTTGGCTCCCCACCTCAGTATCGACGACCTGATTTTGCCCGCTGTATTGCGGGGGAACGCCTGTTTGCAGTTTCGTTAGCACGCTGTGCGAAAGCCTTAGCCCATCCACTCGAAGCAGAGAAAAGTCCAGGCTCATGCGGTTTCTGTAGGGATAAATCACCCAACTCTCGCATCGGGCAAAGGTGGTGGGGCTGGGAATCGGCTTGCTTTGATAGGCCTCAAGAAAACCTTGTGTGACAGCGGCGCGCAAGGGAACCCACGCGGCGCTGTCTTCAACAGCTCTGCCGGCCGCTTTGATCTCTTGATAAAACACTCGAACCTGCGCATCACCCTGCAATCCCAACGCAAGTAACCACGGGTCCACAAAGTCATGGGGCTTGAATGGATTGCCATCGGGCAGCCCATTGAGGGGGCTGAGGGGAGGAAGTTCGGGTTGCGGCGACGCGGTTGATCCATCTTTGGGGAACGTAGGCATAAAAAGGTCCGGCGTTGATTGACGAACCAGAACCCTACGGTGTCGTTAAACCCGTCAGCGCATACATATATATATTCAGGCGGATTGAGTTTTAGAAATTGTAAGTGGATCGGCCTATGTAAATATTCCCACAGCAGACAGCGAGGAAGATAAGCGGGGACCCCATCCGCTTTTCATATCCCGTGACGAATGGACCTATGAAATTGGCTGTAAGTGGCTCTTAACACAGACCAATAGCCTGCCTAGGATGCTCGCATTCGCCAAGGAAAACTTATCATGTACAACCCCAAGGGCTTTGCTGTCGAAGATCTGCCTCAACTGCACCAGATGATGGGTGATTGCCGCCTGGCGATAATGATCACTCAGGGCGAGCAGGGCTTGCAGGCCAGTCATCTACCGCTACTGTTGGACCCACGACACGGCCCGAACGGGAGCCTTTATGGGCACATGGCTCGGGCCAATCCGCAATGGCGCGACCTGGAAGCGGGCGCCAACGCCCTGGTGATTTTCCCCGGCGCCGATGCCTACGTCAGCCCGAGTTTCTACCCCAGCAAAATCGAACACGGCAAGGTCGTGCCGACCTGGAACTACCTGGCCGTGCACGCCTACGGCACCGCCGAGGTGTTCAGCGACGCTGATCGCCTGCGCAACCTGGTGGGCGCGCTCACCGACCGCCACGAGATCGGCCGGGCCCAGCCCTGGAAAATCGACGATGCTCCGGCCGAATACATCGACAGCATGCTCAAGGCAATCGTCGGTTTTGCCCTGCCGATCCAGCGTCTGGAGGGCAAGCGCAAGCTCAGTCAGAACCGCAGCCCGGTAGATGTCGCCGGGGTACGCAACGGGCTCGCTGCCAGCCCTGATCCCCAGGACCGGGCCCTCGCCCACCTGATACCTGAACAATTGTCCAAGGAGTGACCATGAGCCAACTCGACATCCGCCGCGTCAGCGCCGACGATCACGCTGCCTGGCTGCCGTTGTGGCAAGCCTACCTGCGCTTCTACAACACACAATTGCCGGACAGGGTGACCCAAAGCACCTGGCAACGCTTGCTCGATGACAGCGAACCGACCCATGCTGCCCTGGCCTGGAATGGCGACACGGCGGTGGGCCTGGTGCACTTCATCTACCATCGTTCGAACTGGAGCATCGAGAATTCCTGCTACCTGCAAGACCTGCTGGTAGCGGAACAAACCCGTGGCACCGGTGTGGGTCGCCAGCTCATCGAGTTCGTCTACAGCACCGCCAAGGCCGACGGCTGCTGCAAGGTGCACTGGTTGACCCACGAAACCAACGCCACGGCGATCCAGCTGTACGAACGCATCGCCGAACGCCCTGGCTACATTCAATTTCGCAAAGCCCTTTAAGGAGCGCCCGATGTCTTCACTCGCTGATTGGAAAGGTGTCCCGTCGCCGTCCGCGCAGTTGCTCGAAGGGCGTTTCATCCGCCTGGAAAAACTCGATCCGGCGCGCCATGCCGATGGCCTGTGGCAAGCCTTGGAAGGCCCCGGAGCCGACCCGAAACTCTGGGATTATTTACCCTATGGCCCGTTCCAGGATCGCGGCGCGTTCGATGCCTGGCTGAACAACCATGCGGCCAACGTCGACCCGTATTTCTTCAGTGTGATTGACCGTGCCAGCGGCGAGGTGCAGGGCATTCTCAGCCTGATGTCCATCGTGCCCGCCCAAGGGCGCATCGAGATCGGCCATGTGACCTTCGGCGCGCCGATGCAGCGCTCGCCGAAAAGCACCGAGGCGGTTTATCTGCTGGCCAAGGAATCTTTCGCTCTGGGTTATCGTCGCCTGGAATGGAAGTGCAACAACGCCAACGCCCGTTCCAGATACGCCGCCGAGCGGCTGGGGTTCACGTTCGAGGGCGTGTTCCGCCAGCACATGGTGGTCAAGGGGCAGAACCGCGACACGGCCTGGTATTCGATGCTGGATTCGGAATGGCCAGCCATCGGCGCGGGATTCGAGCGCTGGCTGAGCGAAGAGAACCAGCGCGAGGATGGGCAAGTGCGCAGCTTGATGGAATGCCGGTTGTAGACCAGCGCCCTGCCCTGTGGCGAGGGCCCCAGCGAAACGAACGCTTCGCTGCAGCCCTAAACCCGTCGCCGTGAAGCAATCACTCCGGTTCCGACGTCTTGCGTGTTGCCAGAAATGAACGGAGCGATTGAGGCGTTACACCCGGTCGGGCGTACTGCCAGGCCCATTGCGGTATCGACCCGTGGTCGCTCAGGTAAAGCGCAAGCGTCAGGCGGCTATGCTCTGCCAAAGTCCCTGGAAAATCAAAACGGTGCAGAAAACCCATGACCTGCCTTGGGGTGACGCCATAAGCGCCGAGGATAAGCTGATGCGCCCGAGTCTCTTCCAGGGTAAGGCTGTCGATCAGAGCGCTGGTAAACGCCGACTCGGAATTCAGCGAATCACGCTGGAGCAATGTCCGTCGGATGCTCTCATCGCTGAACTGAGGCCCCACCAGGTCATCCCAAATTCGCCGCGCACTGCGCGGTGAGATACCCGGCATGTCTTGGATCGATCGCCACAGGTTCGGGGTCTCGAACAAGATCGCAACCCTGCTATTGGGGATTGTCTGCCCTGATACGTTAAACAAACCCGTGGCACTCGTCATATTGCTGCGGTCGATATGCCGCAAGCCCTGAAGAAAGTCCCAAAAGCTGACCAATGCGTCCTGGTGGTAAACAAGATTGCGCAGATTGCTGTCATCGAAAGGCTGCATCCAGTCGATATCAATGCTACCCCTTCTCGCCAGCTCTTGATAACGGCCGCCGGTATACCCGGCAATCGTATGAAGCCGCTCATCAGACAGCGCCGGATTGCGTATCCAGGCTGCCAACGCGCTCACTGGAAACAGGCCGCCCAGGTTTGAAGAAATAACCGGGGATTGCAGTAGAAGATTGACCCGTCTGGACAAGGCGGGGAACCGCTGGAGGGACACGGTGAGCAGCTCCGTCAGGTCTTCGACCCTGTCGTAATAGATGAATCGGTCCATCAGCTCCGAATCGTCATCGATGATGTCGCCCGTTTCTCGCTCATACCTCTGTTTCACCCGATTCAAGTCGTCTCGGTCCACCAGAAGCGCACCCTCCAGTAGCTGTTCGAGCTGGTCCTTATCAAGATGACCATGCACAGCGTCTTCATATCTGACATAAGCCAATTCATTGCGGGGATGGTGGTCCGTCAGATCACGGGCTCGGACACCGTACTCCAACATGATATGCACGACATCCTGAGAGAGCATGAGGTGCTCGTTGTTGAGCAGTTCGGTGATCGCCTGACTTTCAATGGGCCGCAACAGGACATCCTCGAAAAATACCCGCAGGGCTTGGTCTTTCTGCGTGTAGTAAGGAATGCGACTCAGCATTAAACGGCCCGGGGCACGGGGCGATAAATGACGCCCGATCATTTGCAGAATCTCAGGTGGCAAGTCAGCCTGTCGCGCTTGATCCAATACTTTGCGCCCTTCGTCCTTCGCCAGCAGGCTCAAATAATTTACGGTGGGTTGAAACAGCCGGTGAGGATTAGGGGCGCCGTAAACAATTCGAGTCAGGTCACGCACCGCGCTTTCACTCAACACCTCTTGCAGAGCCTGTGAATTATCGGCAAGTCGCTGCTGCACCCCAGAAGGTTGCGTCACCAGATAGTCACTCACCTCGGGGTGTTGGTCGATGTAGTTGGCAACTTCATTACGCAGCCTCTGCATCGAAAACCTTTGCGGCGCTTGCTCCCCATTCAACCCTCGGGCGATGGCATTGAAGAAGCAATCACCGTCGGGAGCAAACTCGATCTCGTTGCCTTCACTCAGCACCAGGTTGTAATGGTTCTCGCGTATTCGCCGCAAAACAATGTCCGCGCCTGATCTAAGCGGATGGTCAATGGCCGGAAACCCCCTTTCTATCTGCCCCGGCGTAAAGCGTACGGACCAATCCTGACGCTCGGGCCTTTGCTCGATAATCAACAAGCTGCGGTTTTGTGGCCAATTGGGCAGACGAGTGATGATCGCCGGGACAAGGTCCATGATTTCTATGTCCCACTCGGTTGGTATGCGCACCAGGTCGGAAGCGGTGCGAGGCCGCGTGGCGCGCCTCTTGGGATCTGATGGACCGGGTTGGGGGGACACGTCTCGGGAGCGTTTTCCACCACCCAGGCCATACCCTACGGCACGCCATTCTCCACCGGGCATCCGTGCTACCGTACTCCTCATCACGCCACTGGAACGGATATTCAGTCCCGTCGAGGGATGGACAATGTTGGCCTCGATGGCTCGCAGCTGCGTATGATCGTGGACTCGAAATACCGTCCCGTCGGGTTGCCTGACAAACACGGGACGAGTCCCCCTGCCCGTGACGCCATCAATAATGGCAGGTCTGTAGAAGCCTTGGGAATCCGGTGTCACGCCTTGTATCAGCGAGGCATCCGACACGGCAAAACGGCGATAAAGCGCTTCCTCCAGAGGTAGCCCTGCCACCGTTTCAGCCTGGCCTTGACGAGCCGTCACCGCCAGGAAAGAGGATCGGCCTCGCACTGGAACGGTCACGCCGCCGGTCAGCCCCTTCTTTGGCGCATAGTTAGCTACTCTGTGAACGAACGCCAGTGTTGGCCAGTTCATCGGGATCCCCCCCGTGCGAACCACGAGCAAGCCAGTTTTGATGGCACGAGTGAGCATTTGAAAGCCGGGCACCAGGAGCAGGCCGGCTAAATCAAAGATGATTTCAACCGACATCATCGCCAACTTCGCAGCGGTTTGATGACTGACATCCCGGTTGCTGTTGGAGTGATGATCCGCATAAGCGCTTTGGAACTCGACGTAAGCTTGATGAATACTTTCAAAAAGATCACCGGTGAACAACGCACCACGTATCAGTGGTCGCCCACCCTGCCGGCCCAATAAGCGTTTTATCTGGCCAGAGTCCACGGTCGAGATGCGCGAACGGAAATACACCTGCCATTTCTCTTCAGGCAAAAGCCCGGCAACGCCATCGCTCAGATCGGCAAATTCATGGAAATCATTACCATCGGGACTGTCCGGAAAATAAACGCCGACGACGCCGTTGATATCCGGCCCGTCCTGATCACAGAAGATCAACACGCCGTCGATGCTGACCGCATTGCCCAACGAGGCCTGCTGCCCTGCGCTGCCCCCCAGCAGGAGACCATGGACGCACACCTTGCGCCCACCCACCCAGGCACGCCCGGCCGCTGTCGGCGATTGCAAAACAGCGGCCAGCCAGCGGGTGACCAGCTTTTCCGATTTTGGTGGATCAAAGGCGCCATCGAGCACAGTAGTCTTGAACGCCTCATCGCCCCTGAGCGACGCCTCACAACCCTTGAATTTCAAGTTGGCCAGATAAGCCGCCTTCCAGGCTGCCTTATACTCAGGTTTGTTCATTTCCCTGCGAAGCATGATTTCATAACTGCCACCGGCATCGATCCGGGTCACCATCCTGGCCAGTTCGCTCCCACTCAAAGTGACTAGAAAACCGTTTGCACGGTGCCTGACCCGTTGGCCATGTCGATCGACAACGTACACGATGAGCACTTCTCGCATTGCATTCGGGTATTGATGGGGACGCAGATTGTCGAGCATCAACTGGGTCAAGCTGCAGGTACGGGAATGCTGAGGAGTGGAGCTTCTCCCCTGGAATAGCGTGACCATAGTTTTGTCCGGATCCGGCTCTATCGCTGGAGATACGGTTTGCTGAAGGTACTGAATGATCTTCTGGCGAGTGAATTGGGTCAGCGTCTGGATACGGTTGCCCAGCTTGAAGGCGGCCAGGAAAACCTGCTCTTCCAGACGACGATAGCGGGCTTGCTCGGAACGCGTCGCAGCTTTATAGAATTCGGGGCGGTTGTTTTCCCTCAGGGTTTGTTGACGCACAGCCAGGGGCGCGGCCAATGACAGCATGGGCAAGCTCAACGCACTTTCCACATTTTGCGCAAAGGTGCGCAACGGGACGGTTTCGTTTCCTGGCGCATTGAGGGCCAATTCCAGGGCAGCGCCTTGTCTCTGCAACAGGTCATCTGCCGCCACGTCGAACACATGCCCGGTCAGTTCAGACGAAATGTCCACTATCGAGCGTTCCTGCCCGTCGTGGGTCGGGCGTATCTTACTGGTCAGGTCCTGGATGGAGCGGAACCGCTGGATCCCGCCCTCTTGGGAATAAAGGAACAAGGTCAGGCGATCGGTAAACTTGATCACCATTGCGGCGGGCCATTTCTGTGGTGCCGCGGTGCCCATGTCCAGCATCACTGCGTAGACATGGGGAATGGGTGCCAGCAGCAGGCCGCTTCGGTCCGCCATGGAGGGATGAGTCGTGATGATGTCCAGCAGACGATCTTCGTCATGCTGCTGGATTCGCTCACTTCGGCTTAACTGAGAGGCTGGGACACGATCAACTTTGTACAATTCGCAAAGATGCAGGAATCGCCGGGAAAGCAAACGCGCGAGGGCCGCAGCCGTGGTTGGCGCCTCGAGGTCATCCTCGCGGTATCGACTATTGCGAAAGCCCGTCAACGCCTCACGAAACTGCCGTCTGATACCGTCATTCGTCGTGGGACCGGCAATATAAAGCACCGACTTCATGGCCTGTAGGATCTGCGCGTCCACAGGAACGGCAAACAGGCTGTGGTTTTCCTTCACCGAATCTGGGCGGGTGAAAAATCCCACGTCACCTTCGGTGTAGGTCACGGGCCTGTCCGTCAGCAAGCAATTCCACATGACATCGGTGAAACTCTCCGACGTTGTCAGCGAACGTCCGCCCTTCACGTCTGAAGTAAAGTGACTCACATAACAATAATCCGGGTCGATCGGCTCGAGGCAGGATGCGCGCAACGTGCGTTCGGGAAGCTTCGCCTTCAGCGTTTCGGCCAGCAGCTGCTTCAGCACGGTATCGAAGGTCGGAACACCGGCGAACAAACGGGCCAGCTTGGCCTGGTTGGCGTCCAGCAGACCCAATAGCCTGACCTGTTCTTTTCCTTGGGGACTGAGCGAATCGTCTGACGTGCCCCCGTTGATAACAGGGGTTTGTTGGGCTCTTTGATAGTTGCGCGGAACGCCCGCCTGCAGTTCTCGCAAAAGATTGGGTGAGAGCGCCTGCCCGTCGACTCTAAGCGACGAGAAGTTTAAGGACAGATGACTTCGATGCGGATAAACCCAGCCTTCACGCGGTGAGCCCACCAAAACGCTGACGGTCACTTTGCTTTGATGGGCGATCAGAAAGCCCTGGGTAACTGCATCTCGCAAAGGAACCGAAGTGTTCTTCGGCTCCGCGGTCGAGTCGACTGTCTCGACCTCGTAGTAAGAAACCTGGACGAAAGTGTCACCCGCCAAGCCTCTCTCAAGTAGCCATTGATCGGCAAACTTGTGCGGTTGAAATTCAACATCGCCAGGTAACAAGCTGATGGGTCTGAAGGGGACGACGGAAACATCCGGCGGCACGCCCGGTTGGCCTTCGGAGGAAGTAGGCATTCAAGGGTCCGGTTTAATTGAGGAACCTGGACCCTATCCCGTCGCTGACGGGCAAATGACATACATATGTATAGGCGTCGCCGCAGCGTTGGCGAAAACCGTAAGCTCAGATGTCCTCCACTCGAGGCGACCGGTTCACTCAGTCCAACTGCTGCGCCAGCACCGCAATATGTTCCGGCCCGATACCACAGCAACCACCCAGATGGCTGGCTCCGCGCTTGCGCCAGTCAGCCGCCCACTGCAGATAGCCCGGCGGGTCGAGGTCTTCGCGCAATGGGTCCAGCCCATCATTGGCCGTCGCTTCCTTGGGCTGCGGGGGGAAAGCATTGGCATAGGCGCCGATGTGGATGTTCACGCCCAACCGCTCGAAGGTTTCTCGCGCCGCGTCGATCGCCGCACCGATCACTTCCGGCTGGCTGCAGTTGAACAGCAACGTCTCGACACCCAGCTCGACCGCTACCGCGGCAGCATCCTTCACCGGCTCGCCAGAACGTAGGCGCGGCACTTCATCGGTGTCTTCGTCTTTCAGGGTAAATGACAGCCAGAACGGCTTGCCGTCCTTCGGCAACCCGGCGTGAATCGCCCGTGCTTCGACCGTGGAGCTCTGGGTCTCGGCCAGCCACAAGTCGACGTGAGGCGCCAGGCCGGCGATCAATGGCGCAAGTAATTCGGCGGCGCGGGAGGCGTCGAACAGATCCGGCCGATAGGAACCGAACAACGGCGGCAGCGACCCCGCTACCCGCACCGCTTTGCCTGAAGCCTCAACTGCCCGCTTCGCCAACTCGCCGGCCAGCGCCGCCAAGGCCTGGCCTTCGGCGGCGAAACGCGCCTCTCCGATATGGAACGGCACCACGGCGTAACTGTTGCTGGTGATGACGTCGGCACCGCTGGCGATATAAGCGGCGTGCACGGCCTCCACGGCCTGGGGCGCTTCGCTCAAGGCCAGCGCCGACCACTCGGGCTGTCGGAACGGCGCGCCACGGCGTTGCAGTTCACGGCCCATGCCGCCATCGAGAATGACTGTTGCTGCGCCCATATGCGATTCACTCATAAGCTTATGAAAAATACTCACTACCGGAGTTGTTCTTATAACTATTTAATACGCACCATTCAGAGAACTACAACTTATTTTTCTAACAGGGCCTTCATATGAAATTACAACCATTGCTGGCCCTGGGCCTGACGCTGCTGGCTGCCTCTTCGCAAGTGTTCGCCGGCGCCACGCTGGATCGCGTCGAACAGAAAAAAGAACTGGTCGGCGTGCTGATGGAAAGCTATCCGCCCTTCTCGTTCCTCAACGATCAGAACCAGCTCGACGGTTTTGACGTGGACGTCGCCAAGGCCGTGGCGCAGAAACTGGGCGTGAAGTTGCGCCTGGAGACGCCGTCCTGGGACGTGATCGCGGCCGGCCACTGGAGCGGGCGCTACGACATCTGCATCTGTTCCATGACGCCGAGCAAGGCCCGCGCCGAAGTGTTTGATTTCCCGGTGCAGTACTACGCGTCGCCCGCGGTCATCGTGGTCAATGCCAAGGACGACCGTATCCACGGCGCCAAGGACTTGAGCGGCAAGAAAGTCGGCTTGACCAGCGCCTCCAGCTACGAGAGCTACCTGAACAAGAACCTGGTGATCGAAGGCGCCGAGGATACCCAACTGAGCTACCCGTTCGAAGACGTGCAGATCGCCCCGTACGACACCGACAACGTGGCGTTCCAAGACCTGGGCCTTGGCGCCGGGGTACGCCTGGACGCGGTGCTGACCAACCTGGTGACCGCCCAACCGCGGCTGACCGAAGACAAGCGCTTCAAGCTGGCCGGCGCGGCGCTCTACTCCGAACCGAACTCGGTGGCCATCGAGAAAGGTGATGCGCAGTGGGACAGCAAGGTGCGTGAAGTCTTTGCCCAGTTGAAACAGGACGGCACCTTGAGCAGACTCTCGCAGAAATGGATCGGCGCCGACATTACCCAATGACTTCTTTTCCACCCCCCCAGCCACCGCCTTCGGTGGCTGAATCACGCCTGCAAAAAATCTTCGGTTTTCGTACCCGACTGTACCTGACCTGGGCGGCGATGCTGGTGCTGTTCGCCAGTTTCTTCCTGAGCTTCGACCTGAAGTTCTCGATCATCCTCGACAAATTGCCGAACCTGCTGGGCGTACACCTGGCGCCCAATGGCTTTTTGCAGGGTGCGATGCTGACGTTGTTCCTGTGCCTGTGTTCGATCGTCGCTTCGTCCTTGCTGGGCTTCATCACAGCCCTGGCGCGGCTTTCCAGCAGTGCGGTGGCGTTCGGCATCGCCAGTTTCTACGCGTCGTTCTTTCGCGGCACGCCGCTGTTGATCCAGATCCTGCTGATCTACTTGGGCCTGCCGCAACTGGGCGTAGTCCCCGGCGCCATCGCCGCCGGAATCATCGCCCTATCGCTGAATTATGGCGCCTACCTGAGCGAGATCTTCCGCGCCGGCATCCTCGGCGTCCCCCATGGCCAACGCGAAGCGTCCCTTGCCCTGGGCCTGAGCGAAACCGTGATCTTCTGGCGCGTCACCCTGCCCCAGGCCATGCGCACCATCATCCCGCCGACCACCAACCAATTCATTTCCATGCTCAAGGATTCCTCGCTGATCTCGGTGATGGGGGTCTGGGAAGTGATGTTCTTGGCGCAGTCTTATGGTCGTTCCAGCTATCGGTATATCGAGATGCTGACGACAGCGGCGATTATTTATTGGCTGATGTCCATTGCACTGGAGCTGATTCAGGCGCGGATGGAGCGGCATTATGGGAAGGCTTATCTCAAGCGCAGCTGACGGCTGTGTATGAACATGCTGTAGGGAAAAGCCACAGTTCCCGCCAGCCATCGCGACGATAGCGGGAACGCAACACGACCAGCCTACAAACTTCATCCACTGAATCGTGCCCACGGCGGGAAGATGGCTGGCATCGCCGCCCCGGCTGAATTTTTACAGTGCGACCTTCTCCATCACAGGTCGCACTCAATGCCTACCCAACACGTATTCCTGCCCCAACATCTCGCGCTGGCAATAGCGCTGGCGCTTGGTTGTGCCGAGCTTTCGATGGCCCAGTCGGTTGCCGAAGAAGCCCAACCCGTTGAAACAACTGCCCAGGCGCAGGCCCGCCTCAAGGCATTCGCGGCGGCGCCAGATACGAAGGTCGAAAAGGTTATCAAGGCCCAGGAAGCTCCCCTATCGATGGGCGACAGCAACGACCTGGTGATTGTCAGCAAGCAAGGCGAACTTTTCGGGCTTACCGACGGCGGCGGCGGGACTAATGTCCTGCAATTGGATATCGCCAAGGGAGGCGTCATCAATCAAATAAGTAACGTTAAGGATCTGCATCTCAAGCAAGGCGAATGGTCCAACGGCGGCGCTTTCAACGGGGGAAGTCTGGTCGACTCGAAGGCCAGGTTGACCAACACCGGTCAGATTGCGGGTGCGGTGCACGCACTCGGCATATTCGATAATCAAGGTACCGTGGCCGGGCCCGTGTTCGTTGGGAAAAACGCCACGTTCAGCGGTAACGGGACGGTCGATGCGCTGGATGTGACGGGCTTGATGAAGGTCGGTCCAGACATTGGCGCGCCTTCGGTTACCAACGACCTCAAGTTCTCCAAGAGCGCGACGTTGGTTTATGGAATCGACGCAGAAAGAGGCAGCGCCACGATCCAGGTTGGCGGTACAGCCACCTTGGGTGATGCGACTTTGAAAGTCATCGCTGTATCCGGCGAATCCACTGAAGCCGGCAAGCACGTTGTGATCGAGGCGAAAAAGATCGATGGCAAATTCGGGAAGGTCTTGAACGAACTCGTTTACATGAACGCGACGCCGGACTACGTCGCAGGTAAACAAGTGGGGTTGGTCCTCACACGCAACAACGTTCCACTCACGAAAGCCGCGTCGACTCCCAACGGGCTGGCAGTTGCAGGCGCTATCCCGGACCTGCGGCAAGAAACCAACGGTATTTTAGAGCCTGAACCATCTCCTGCGAGCAAACCGAAAACCACAAGCCCTGCAGCAAAGCCCACCGAACCACCAAAAGTAGTCGCCGCAGCCAAACCCAAGCCCGTCGTCCAGGCGAAGCCCATCAAGCCTGTAGCTAAACCCAACACTGCCATCAACGCCCTGCTCGGCACCAACATGGCCACAGCCGCCGATGCCATCGACCAACTCGGCGGCTACGACACGGCAGACCTGGGCAACGCCACCCTGAGCAGCGTCGCACCGATCAGCACGGGAATGCTGTCCGTGATGGGCAGGCATAACCCGTCGGGCGAACATGGTAACGGCCAGGTCTGGGTCCAGGCCGTTGGCAACAGCGGCAGCCTCGCCAAGCAATTGGGCAGCTACGCCCTCAAGCATTCGACCAAGGGCCTGATGCTGGGAACCGATTGGGCTGTCAGCTCCAATTGGCGATTGGGCGTCATTGGCAGCAAGACCCAAACACGACTGGACAGCTATCAATTCGACGGAGCACTCGACAGTTGGCTCGTAGGCGCCTACGCCTTGCGCCAGGAAGGGCCGGTGGCGCTGCGCCTGGGTGCCGTCTATGGCAGCCATGACGGCAGCACCAAGCGCCATGTCGCGTTCAATGGTTTCAAGGATCATCTCAAGGGCCGTTACGACGCCACGACGCAACAGGTCTTCGGACAGGTCGGCTACCACCTGGACGTCGGACAGTTCGATATAGAGCCCTACGTCCAGGTGGGTTACCAACGCTACCAACGCGACGCCTACGCGGAAAAAGGTGGCGATGCCGCGCTGCAATACCACGACCAGACCCAGGAACACTTCAGCAGCGACCTCGGCCTGCGCCTCGCCCGCCCTTTTGTATTCGACCAAGGCATGCGATTGACGCCGCGCGTCGATGTCGGCTGGAAGCACCTGTACGGCGACATCAGGGGCAACTCCCATCAACATCTGGCCAGCGGAGGCAATACGTACGTCATCCAGGGAGTCGAGCTGGACCGTGACAGCCTGCTCTTGCAAGCAGGATTGGACCTGGCCGTATCGCCACGTCATACCCTGGGACTGAACTACAGCGGCGAGACTGGCCAGGACAATCGCAACGGTGCGCTGATGGGCCAGTGGAAGATGATGTTCTGAAAGGCGAAAAAAAAGGGGAGCACCTGCTCCCCCGAGGTAAAACGTTGCATCGAGGCTGTTTGAATCAGCCTTCGATTTCGACGAGGATCTCGCCCGGGTTGACCCGGTCGCCCTTGGCCACATGAATGGCGGTGACCTTGCCGGCGATGGCCGCCTGCACTTCGGTTTCCATCTTCATGGCTTCGGTGATCAATACCGCCTGGCCGGCCTTGACCACGTCGCCCTCCTTGACCAGGACATCGACGATGTTGCCCGGCATGGTGGTGCTGACATGGCCCGGCGCAGTGGCTTGCTTGCGCTTGCTGCTGCCGCCGCCGACGAATTCATTGAGCGGCTCGAAGACGACCTCTTCCGGCATGCCATCGATAGACAGGTAGAAGTGACGCTTGCCTTCGGCCTTGACGCCCACGCCAGTGATGTCGACACGGTAGGTTTCGCCGTGAACGTCAATGACGAACTCGGTCGGCACGCCTTCGCCGCCGGCGGAGCTGACGCTGCCGGCCTCTGGAATTGGCAGCAGCACTTCAGGGGTCAAGGTGCCGGCTTCACGTTCTTCGAGGAACTTGCGACCGATGTCAGGGAACATGGCGTAGGTCAGCACGTCCTCTTCTGACTTGGCCAGGGCACCGATTTCGCCACGCAGCTTGGTCATTTCCGGCTTGAGCAAATCGGCCGGACGCACGTCGATCACCTCTTCGCTGCCGATAGCCTGGCGACGCAACTTCTCGTTCACCAAACCCGGTGCCTTGCCGTAGCCGCCCTGAAGGTAGAGCTTCACTTCGTTGGTGATGGTCTTGTAGCGCTCACCAGCCAACACGTTGAAGAACGCCTGGGTGCCGACGATCTGCGAGGTCGGGGTCACTAGCGGTGGGAAGCCGAGGTCTTCGCGCACCCGCGGGATTTCCGCCAGCACTTCGTTCATCCGGTTCAGCGCGCCCTGCTCTTTCAACTGGTTGGCAAGGTTGGAAATCATCCCGCCCGGTACCTGGTTGACCTGGACGCGGGTGTCCACGGCGGTGAACTCGCTTTCGAACTGGTGGTACTTCTTGCGCACGGCATAGAAATACAGGCCGATTTCCTGCAGCAGTTCCAGGTCCAGGCCGGTGTCGAACTCGCTGCCCTTGAGGGCGGCGACCATCGATTCGGTGCCCGGATGGCTGGTGCCCCAGGCGAAGCTGGAAATTGCGGTATCGATGTGATCGGCGCCGTTTTCGACGGCCTTGAGTTGGCACATCGCGGCCAGGCCGGCAGTGTCGTGGGAGTGGATGAACACCGGCAACGATTGCTCGGCCTTCAGCGCTTTCACCAGTTCACCAGTGGCGTACGGGGTCAGCAGGCCGGCCATGTCCTTGATCGCCACCGAGTCGCAACCCATGGCTTCCATCTGCTTGGCCTGGGCTACGAATGCGTCGATGGTGTGCACCGGGCTGGTGGTGTAGGCGATGGTGCCTTGGGCGTGCTTGCCGGCGGCCTTCACCGCTTCGATGGCGACCCGCAGGTTACGCACGTCGTTCATCGCATCGAAGATCCGGAACACATCGATGCCGTTGACCGCCGCCTTGGCGACGAACGCCTTGACCACGTCATCGCTGTAATGGCGATAGCCCAGCAGGTTCTGGCCGCGCAGGAGCATTTGCAGACGAGTGTTGGGCAACGCGGCACGCAGTTGGCGCAGGCGCTCCCACGGATCTTCCTTCAGAAAGCGCACGCAGGCGTCGAAGGTGGCGCCGCCCCAGACTTCCAGCGACCAATAGCCGACTTTGTCGAGCTTGTCGCAAATCGGCAGCATGTCTTCGGTGCGCATCCGGGTGGCGAGCAGCGATTGGTGGGCGTCGCGCAGGATTGTGTCGGTAACGTGGATCTTCTTGGACATTGTCATGATTCCTTACAGGCCTGCGTGGGCGGCAATGGCGGCGGCGATGGCCAGGGCCAGCTCTTCGGGTTTGCGCTTGATCGAGTAGTTGGTCAGTTCAGGGTGGCTTTCAACGAAGCTGGTATTGAACTGGCCGCTGCGGAATTCCGGATTGCGCAGGATTTCCTGGTAATAGGCGGCGGTGGTCTTGACCCCTTGCAGGCGCATGTCATCCAGGGCCCGCAGGCCACGGTCCATCGCTTCTTCCCAGGTCAGCGCCCAGACCACCAGTTTCAGGCACATCGAATCGTAGAACGGCGGAATGGTGTAGCCGGTGTAGATCGCCGTGTCGGTGCGAACACCCGGGCCGCCCGGAGCGTAGTAACGGGTGATCTTGCCGAAACTGGGCAGGAAGTTGTTTTTCGGGTCTTCGGCGTTGATGCGGAACTGCAACGCAAAGCCACGGTGCTGGATGTCTTCCTGCTTGACCGACAATGGCAGCCCGGAGGCGATGCGGATCTGTTCGCGAACAATGTCGATACCGGTGATTTCTTCGGTGATGGTGTGTTCCACCTGCACCCGGGTGTTCATCTCCATGAAGTACACCTCGCCTTCGGCGAGCAGGAACTCCACGGTGCCGGCATTCTCGTAGCCCACGGCCTTGGCCGCGCGCACCGACAGGTCGCCGATGTAGGCGCGCTGTTCGGGGGTCAGTTGCGGGCTCGGGGCAATTTCGATCAGCTTCTGGTTGCGGCGCTGGATCGAGCAGTCCCGCTCGAACAGGTGCACCACGTTGCCAAAACTGTCGCCCAGGATCTGCGCTTCGATGTGCTTGGGATTGACGATGCATTTTTCCAGGAACACTTCCGCCGACCCAAACGCCTTGGTGGCTTCGGAGATCACGCGCGGGAAGGCCTGTTCGAGCTCCTCGCGGCTGTTGCAACGACGGATACCCCGACCGCCGCCGCCGGACGTGGCCTTGAGCATCACCGGATAACCGATCCGGTCACCTTCGGCCAGCGCTTCTTCGATGCCCGAGACGTTGCCTTCGGTGCCCGGCGTGACCGGTACGCCGGCCTTGATCATGCTGCGGCGCGCTTCGGTCTTGTCGCCCATGCGGCGAATGACTTCCGCCGACGGGCCAATGAATTTGATGCCGCGCTCAGCGCAGATGTCCGCCAGTTCGGCGTTTTCCGAGAGAAAACCGTAGCCGGGGTGTAATGCATCGCAGCCGGTTTCCACCGCCAGGTTCACCAGTTTGCGCGGGTTGAGGTAGCCGGCCAGCGGATCGGCGCCGATGCTGTGGGCCTCGTCCGCACGCTTGACATGCAACGCATGGCGGTCCGCGTCGGAGTAGACCGCGACCGAGCGAATGCCCATCTCGGCGCAAGCGCGCACGATGCGGACGGCAATCTCACCACGGTTGGCGATCAGGATCTTTGTTATCAATTGGAGGTTCCCTTGAGCCGGTGATACCCACGGCCTGGGTTCAGGCCGATGCGTGACCAGATGTAACAATTGGTCGCAGGTCCACACTAGTCCCGGCTGGGGATTAACAAAAATGAATAATTATTGGGTCGTGCATAAGCAAAGACTTATAGTTGAGGTAATTGTCTCGACCCAGAGTGTTTGAAAAATGCGTAAGTCATTGATGCGTATGACATTGCGTCAACTGCAAATCTTCAATGAGGTGTGCGACCTGCGGTCCTACAGTCGCGCTGCCGATGAAATGTCGCTTACGCAACCGGCCGTCAGCCTACAGATTCGCTCCCTCGAAGAGCTTATTGGCCAGCCTTTGTTTGAGTACGTT
Organism: Pseudomonas sp. BP11-1-1; assembly: GCF_052112105.1. Lineage (NCBI taxonomy): Bacteria > Pseudomonadati > Pseudomonadota > Gammaproteobacteria > Pseudomonadales > Pseudomonadaceae > Pseudomonas > Pseudomonas sp. BP11-1-1. Next base: position 94,925 of record NZ_JAUTYU010000002.1, on the reverse strand, counting down.
GGCAAGAAACTCTACATGACCGAAGCCGCCGAAGCGTTGCAACGCGCCAGCCGGGACATCTTTGGACGCCTGGAGAACCTCGACATGCAGCTGTCGGACATGCAGGGTTCGCTGCAAGGCCAATTGAAGCTCGCGGTGGAATCCAGCGCCAAATACTTCGTCCCGCATCTGTTCGCCGCGTTCAAGCGCCAGCATCCGGAGGTCAACCTGAACCTCACGGTGGTCAATCGCGGCCAGGTCATCCGACGGCTCTCGGACAACCGCGACGACGTGGTGATCATGTCCATGGTGCCCCAGGACATGGGCCTGGAATTCCTTCCGTTTCTCAACAATCCGATCGTCGCCGTGGCGCCACCCGATCATCCGCTGTGTCACCTGGGCCCACTGCGTTTGCAAGACCTGGAGCCTTACACGCTGCTGCTGCGCGAACCGGGCTCCGGTACACGGCTGGCCTGCGAAGAATATTTCAAGGAAAAGCGGGTGCACTTCACCCAGACGTTGGAAGTGGCTTCGGCTGAAGCCCAGCGTGAATGCGTGGTGGCCGGGCTGGGCGTGGCGCTTTTGACACGCCACGCCGTGAGCCGGGAACTATCATCCGGCGCGCTCATCGAGTTGCCGGTGGAAGAACTGCCGCTGTACCGCAGCTGGTGCCTGGTGCAGGCCAGGGCCAAGCGCCTGTCACCGGTGGCTCATGCCTTCCTGGCCTTCGTTCGCGGTGAGCGCGCGCAGATTATCGGCCTGGTTGAGCGCTTCGACGGGAAGCCGCCGGTGTTGCCTGCCAGTAATTGAATTCAACCGCGTCAGGAAATTCGCTGATTTCCGCCAGGAGCTGGCGTTGCTCGAAACGGTCTTCGATCGCACGACGGAACGCCATGCGGCGCTGGTCTTCCTGCTGACGACGGGTTTTGGCGGCGCTGCGTTCTTCGTAGGACTGGGTCATGTCGAGACTCCCAAGACGTATACGGGAGCTTTACGATGACGGCGGGGGATGACGGTTTGGCTGCGCGTGCATTACAGAACGATGAATTCGGGCGAATGAACCGTGGCGAGGGAGCTTGCTCCCTCGCCACAAGAGCCCCTAACTTTCAGAATCAGCGCTCAGTCGTCCAGCGCCTTCACCGACTTGGGCGACAACCGCAGGCTGCGAAGGCTGCGCTTCACGCTCTTGAGGTGGTTGACCAGGCTCGGGCCACGCGCCATGGCGACGCCCATCGCCAGGACGTCGATCACCACCAGATGGGCGATGCGCGAGGTCAGCGGCGTGTAGATCTCGGTGTCTTCATGTACGTCAATGGCCAGGTTTACCGTGGAAAGCTCCGCCAACGGCGTCTGGCTCGGGCACAAGGTAATCAGCGAGGCACCGCTTTCACGCACCAGGTTGGCGGTGATCAGCAGGTCCTTGGAACGCCCCGACTGGGAAATGCAGATCGCCACGTCGGTTGGCTTCAGCGTGACGGCCGACATGGCTTGCATGTGCGGGTCGGAATAGGCCGCCGCCGTGAGCAGCAACCGGAAGAATTTGTGCTGGGCATCGGCCGCCACCGCGCCCGAGGCACCGAAGCCATAGAACTCGACGCGCTGGGCCTGGGACATGGCCGTGACGGCCTTCTGCAACGCCACCGGGTCGAGCTTCTCGCGAACCTCCATCAGCGTGTGCAAAGTCGTATCGAAGATTTTCAGGCTGTAGTCGGCGACCGAATCGTCTTCATGGATCGCAAACTGGCCGAAGCTCGCACCGGCCGCCAGGCTTTGCGCCAACTTGAGTTTCAGGTCCTGGAAACCCGAGCAACCAATGGCCCGGCAAAAACGCACGATGGTCGGTTCGCTGATGCCGACGCTGTGGGCAAGATCGGCCATGGAACTGTGCATCACGGCCGCAGGATCAAGCAGTACATGATCGGCGACTTTCAGCTCCGACTTGCGCAGCAGGTGGCGTGACTGGGCGATGTGTTGCAACAGGTTCAAAGGGCTGGACTCTTGTTATGGGCAGGTGCCGGGATGTAGCAATCTTGTAGTTATACTACAAGAATTGTCTTTATGCCTGCCCAATACGTAACTGATTTAGCCCCGCCAACCCTTGTTTTGGCGGGGAACGCTTCATGTAGCCGTCGCAGTGAGGGAAGCAGAAAAAAGTTCGAAACGATTCCTCGATCCAACCCGGCGGGCGGTCCTATTTTTGCGTCGCCAACAAGCGGGCCAAGCCTTCAGCGTCGACCGGCCGACTGATGAGATACCCCTGGACCTCGTCGCATTGTTCATTTTTCAGGAAGTCGAGCTGCCCTTGCCGCTCCACGCCCTCGGCCACTACCTTGAGCGAAAGCCCATGGGCCATCGCAATGATCGCGCGGGTAATGGCCGCGTCCTCGCCACCCTCCTCCAGGCCGCGAATGAAGGCCTGGTCGATTTTCACGTAGTCCACCGGAATACGCTTGAGGTAGCTCAGGGAAGAATAGCCGGTGCCAAAGTCATCGATGGCGAGCTTGACCCCCAAATCCCGTAGCTGCTGAAACGTCGCGATAATATGCTCAACGCTATCGAGCAACTGGCTCTCGGTCAGCTCCAGTTCCAGGTATTGAGGGGCCAGACCGGTTTCTTCCAGTACCTGCCGCACCAGGCTGACCAGCTTGCCCTGGCGCAATTGATGCACCGACAAATTGACGGACACCCTGATCGGCGCGAGCCCCTGGCGTTGCCATTCGCATGCCTGCCAACAAGCTTGGCGCAATACGAATTCGCCAATCGGCCCGATCAACCCGGTCTCTTCGGCCAGGCCGATGAAATCCCCCGGCGGCACCCGGCCCATGGCCGGATGATCCCAACGCACCAACGCCTCGGCGGCGTTCAGGCGACCGGTCGCCAGGCACAGTTTTGGCTGGTAAAAGACCTTCAGTTGTTGCTCTTCCAAAGCCTTGCGCAGCTGATTCTCCAGTTGCAGGCGCTCCAGCGTGCTGGCCTGGAGGCTGTCGGTGTAGAACTGGAAATTGTTGCCCCCCAAATGCTTGGCATGTTGCATGGCCATGTTCGCCTGGCTGACCAGCATGGCAACTTCCCGCGTGTTATCAGGCAACAAGCTGATGCCGATCGAGGCACTGAGCACCAGTTCATGGCCTTCTATGGTCAGTGGTACACGCAGTTTGGCGGCCAGCCGAGTCGCCACCCGCGCCAGGCTCGAAAGGTTGCCATAGGCATCGAACAACACCGCAAACTCATCGCCCGATAGCCGGGCGATGGTATCCGCCTCCGGCAGCGCATTGATCAGGCGCCGAGCCATTTTTTGCAGCAGTTGGTCGGCGATGTCATGACCGAGACTGTCGTTGAGCAGCTTGAAACGATCCAGATTGATATGCAGCAGCGCCAGGCTCCGTCGCCCACCCTGGCGCACCCGCTGATGGGCTTCTTGCAGGCGCTCGCGAAACAGTGAACGGTTCGCCAGACCGGTCAATTCGTCGTAATGCGTGAGATAGCGCATCCGCTCCTCGGACTCGCGCCGGGCCGAAAGATCCGCGAAAAAGCCGACGATATGGCTGACGTTGCCCCGCAGATCGCGGACCACGTTCAGCTGCAGCCACTGCGGATAAAGCTCGCCGTTGGCGCGAGCCTCCACCAGTTCGCCTTGCCAGGTGCCGTGCTGCCTGAGGGCCTGGCGAATGATTGGATAGTGTCGGCGCGCATCGCGGCTGCATGGCAGGTCGACCACGTTGCGCCCCAACATGTCGGCGATATTGAACCCGGTCACCCGCGTGAACGCCTGGTTGGCCGCCAGCAACGCGTAGTTTGGGTCGAAGATCACGATGCCTTCGCTGGCGGCCTCGAATACCGTGGCCGCCAGTTGCCGTTGCTGTTCAAGCTCTTTGCTTGCGCTGATGTTTCGCCGGGTGCCGACCATGCGTAAAACCCGACCGCCAGGGCTGCGTTCCACGGCTCGACCACGGTCTTCGATCCAGACCCAATGGCCGTCGCCGTGACGGACACGGTATTCGATCTGGTAATCCTCGCTACGGCCCTTCAGGTGCTCGACAAGCGCGCGCTTGAGCGCAGGAAGGTCTTGCGGATGCAGCCGCGGGGTCAAATGGCTGAGCATGGCCGTGACGTATTCGGGCTCCAGGCCGAACAGTTCCTTGAGTTGGGTGTGATGGACTTCGTCGGTCTGAAGGTTCCAGTCCCAGAGTCCCAGCTCGCTGGCTTTCAAGGCCAGGGCCAGGCGCGCCTCGCTTTTACTCAGGGCTTGGTTGGCGATATCCAGCTCCAGGCTGCGCTGCGCCACGCGCTCCTCCAGCCCCACCTGGGCCGCACGCAGCCGGGCCTCGGCAGAACGACGCTGCTCGACCTCCCGGGCCAAGGCCTCGTTAAGCTGCGCGCCACGGGCTTGCGCCTGCTGCAAATGCTCGATCAGGGCCTGGTTCTGGAACCGTCGCAGCATGCCGTTGTGTATCAGCCGGTTGACCTGCCAGGCCACTACACTCAGGAAAACCAGCAGGACCAGCCCAAGCCAGCCCCAACCGAGCTGCTGCTCATCACCGCCCCAGAAAAGATAACCGATTGCCGGCAACAGGCACGGCAGGGTGAAGGACAGGTATGCCGAAAGGCTGACGGCGTAGGCAACGCTGGCCGACAACGTAGCCGCGCCGATCAGGCCAAACGCCCAGGCCTGTTGTTGGAAGCTGTCCGCCGGAACCAGCGCAATGCCAGCGCCGGCCAGCGTCAGGCCGGTCATGGCCGAGCCCAGCAAAAACATGCGCAACCAGATCGGGTGCGCCTGGCGGCTTGGCATCGCCGAATCGAACGCTGCCACCTGGATCACCCGCAGCGCTACCAGCGACAACAACCAGACCAGCCATACGCTGACCAGGAAATAGCGCGATGGCTGCCACAACAGTGCGGCACAGACCAGACCGTTGATCAGCATGAACAGCGTGGGCAGCAGTGAGCCCTGATACAACAGCCTTGTGCGTTCGACCGCCATTTCCGTGGCGTACTGCTTGTAAATGACCCGCGGCTCAACACAAGGGCCCGCCAGATCGGAATTGAAGGTCATAGTCGATGTTCTTGTTCTTATTCAGGGGCGCATGGTGCACCCGAAACGAGAACCGAGCATACACAAGCCAAAGGCCATCCCACACTGCTCTCGCTCATAAAAATGCTGAAAAAAATGGCCATTCCACCGGGCACTGGTGACGCCAGGCAAGCGCCGCCCATGCCTGTAGAGGCTGACCAACCGGTCGTCACCCAGCGGTGTTTTGTCGGTTGATGCAAAGCTCGGTTTGCCCGAGGTGGCGCCGCACCCTAGAATGCGCCGATGCGCGATGATCTCTCCCTTCTGCTGAACTCCCTAAACGATGCCCAACGCCAGGCTGTTGCTGCCTCCGTGGGCCGTCAATTGGTCCTGGCCGGTGCCGGCTCCGGCAAGACCCGAGTGCTGGTGCACCGTATCGCCTGGTTGATCCAGGTCGAGAACGCCTCGCCCCATTCGATCCTGTCGGTCACCTTTACCAACAAGGCTGCCGCCGAGATGCGCCATCGCATCGAGCAGCTGATGGGCATCAACCCGGCCGGCATGTGGGTCGGCACCTTCCACGGCCTGGCCCATCGCCTGCTGCGAGCCCATTGGCAGGAAGCCGGCTTGAGCCAGACGTTCCAGATCCTGGACAGCGATGACCAGCAGCGCCTGGTCAAGCGGGTCATCCGCGAACTGGGCCTGGATGAACAACGCTGGCCGGCCCGTCAGGCCCAATGGTTCATCAACGGCCAGAAGGACGAAGGCCTGCGCCCGCAACATATCCAGGCCAGCGGCGACCTTTTCCTGGCGACCATGCGCAGCATCTATGAAGCCTACGAGGCGGCGTGCCAGCGTGCCGGCGTCATCGACTTCTCCGAGCTGCTGCTACGGGCCCTGGATCTCTGGCGCGACCACCCGGGCCTGCTGGCCCATTACCAGAAACGCTTCCGGCATGTCCTGGTGGACGAATTCCAGGACACCAACGCCGTTCAATATGCGTGGTTGCGCCTGCTTGCCAAGGGCGGCGACAGCCTGATGGTGGTGGGTGACGACGACCAGTCGATCTATGGCTGGCGGGGCGCGAAGATCGAGAACATCCACCAGTTCTCGGCAGACTTCCCCGACGCCGAGGTTATTCGCCTGGAACAGAACTACCGCTCCACCGCCGGCATCCTCAAGGCCGCCAACGCCCTGATTGCCAACAATACCGGGCGCCTGGGCAAGGAACTGTGGACCGACGGCAGCGAAGGCGAGGCGATCAATCTCTACGCCGCCTTCAACGAACACGATGAGGCCCGCTATGTTGTGGAAACCATCGAGAGCGCGTTGAAGACCGGCCTGGCCCGCAGCGACATCGCGATCTTGTATCGCTCCAACGCCCAATCACGGGTGCTGGAAGAAGCCCTGCTGCGCGAACGGATTCCTTACCGGATCTATGGCGGCCAGCGCTTCTTCGAGCGCGCCGAAATCAAGAACGCCATGGCCTATCTGCGCCTGATCGAAGGCCGTGGCAACGACGCGGCCCTGGAGCGGGTGATCAATGTGCCGACGCGGGGCATCGGCGAGAAAACCGTCGAGGCGATTCGCGAGCATGCCCGCCACAGCCATGTGTCGATGTGGGAAGCCATGCGCCAGCTGGTCGACAACAAAGGCGTGACCGGCCGTGCCGCTGGTGCCCTGAAGGCGTTCATGGATTTGATAGAAGACCTGGCTGCCAAGTGTGGGGAAATGCCACTGCACCTGATGACCCAGACCGTCATCGAGCAATCCGGCCTGATCGCCTATCACGAAGCGGAAAAAGGCGAGAAAGGCCAGGCCCGGGTGGAAAACCTCGAGGAACTGGTCAGCGCCGCACGCAACTTCGAAACGACGGAAGAAGACGAAGACCTTTCGCCATTGTCGGCCTTCCTCGGCCATGCTTCCCTGGAGGCCGGCGACACCCAGGCCGACGAGCATGAAGACAGCATCCAGCTGATGACCCTGCACAGCGCCAAGGGCCTGGAATTCCCGTATGTGTTCCTGGTGGGCATGGAGGAAGGGCTGTTTCCCCACAAGATGAGCCTGGAAGAACCCGGACGCCTGGAAGAGGAACGCCGCCTTGCCTACGTTGGCATCACCCGCGCCATGCAGAACCTGGTGATGACCTACGCGGAAACTCGACGCTTATATGGCAGCGAAACCTACAACAAGGTGTCGCGCTTCGTACGCGAAGTACCGAAAGGTCTCATTCAGGAAGTCCGTCTTTCCAACAGCGTCAGCCGTCCGTTCGGCGGCAGCCAGCAACAAAGCAGCAGCCTGTTCGGTGGCAGCGATATCCCGGAAACCGGCTTCAGCCTTGGCCAGGCGGTACGGCATTCGGTGTTCGGCGACGGTGTGATCCTCAACTTCGAAGGCGCCGGTGCCCAGGCTCGGGTCCAGGTCAACTTCAGCGAAGGCAGCAAATGGCTGATGCTGGGGTATGCCAAGCTCGAGGCGATCTAAAAAATTTCTGCAGTCCCCTTGTGGGAGCGAGCTTGCTCGCGATAGCGGCCGATCAGTCAATATTCATGCTGACTGACACACCGCTATCGCGAGCAAGCCCGCTCCCACAGTCGTTTCGGAGACGTCAAAATTTCCGATAGAACTTGTTTACCTTTCCTACAGCCCAAAGCGAACAGGCCTGCTTGCATAGCCAAAGCTGAACCTAAGCTGTCACGCAAAAGCCCGAAACACTCTGTCGCTAGCCAGCAACAGTTCAGCTGTGCAACATGGCGCGCGTGCTATCCACAAATGGGAATGCCTTTATATGAAACGTTTTCTTAGCATCGCCATGGCGTTGTGCATCGGCCTGACGATGGCCATCGACGCCAATGCCGCCAAGCGTTTTGGCGGTGGTAAAAGTTCGGGCGCAGCCCCGACTCACCAGACCAGCCAGATGGCGCCGTCCTCTGCCGCCGGGTCCACTGCCGCCACCGCAGGCGCGGCCGGTGCTGCTGGCGCCGCTACCAAGGCCAGCGGCGCTTCCCGCTGGCTCGGCCCCCTGGCCGGCATCGCGGCTGGCGGCCTACTCGCTTCCATGTTCATGGGCGACGGTTTCCAGGGCATGCAGATCTTCGACATCCTGATCATGGCGGTCATCGCCTTCCTGGTCTTCCGTTTCATCGCAGCCCGTCGTCGCAAGCAGCAGGAGCAGCTCGCTCCGGCCGGCCATGCGCCGATGCAGCGTGAAGTGTTCAACCAGCAGCCTGCCGGCGGTTCGATCTTTGGTGGCGCGGCCGCTCCAGTGGCGCGTCCAGTGATCAATGCGCCCGCCTGGTTCAACGAACAGCGCTTCATCGAAGCGGCGCGCAGCCACTTCATGTCCTTGCAGCAGCACTGGGACGCGAACGAAATGGACAAGATCGCCGAGTTCGTAACCCCACAACTGCTTGAGTTCCTCAAGCGCGAGCGGGCCGAGCTGGGTGACGGCTACCAGTCCACCTACATCGATAACCTGCAGGTGCAACTGGACGGCGTCGACGATCGCGCCGACAAGACCATCGCCACCCTGACCTTTATCGGCGTGTCGAAAGACTCCCGCTTCGACCAGGGTGAAGCGTTCAGCGAAAGTTGGAACATGGAACGCGCCCAAGGCGAGAACCAGCCTTGGCTGGTGGCTGGTATCCGCCAGAACGGTTGAACCTTTTCGCGTTTCGCATGTTGAAATAAAAGAACCCCGGCACTTGCCGGGGTTTTCTATTTCGCAGTTGCATCTATGGCGGGCTACTGTATAAACCGCCCATATAAAACCGCGCCATCGAGAAAGAGGATCCCGGACGTGGAAGAAATCATCGAACAATTACGCGAAGCCAACGAACCCGTGCCGGTTCCGCTGGAGTTACCTGATGAAGATCTGCTGGTAGAAATCGAAGAACAGTTGTTCATCGATATCCCCTTCGTATTCAGGGAATTTTTGCTGACCGTCAGTGACGTCGTCTATGGCAGCCTGGAACCGGTAACGGTTACCGATCCACAATCTCATACCTACCTGCCCGATGTGGCAGCCAACGCCTGGGACGCTGGCGTCGACCGGAGCCTGATTCCGATTTGCCAGGACGGCGACGATTATTATTGCGTCGAAGAAGACGGCACCGTGGTGCTGTGGCAAGCAGACGAAGAACTGATCGCCGAGGAAACCTGGGAGTCGGTCTGGCATTGGGCACGGGACGTCTGGTTGGAAAGCTGATCCGCCAGGGCCCGGCGCTGGTCAATGCCCGGACGATTCCTTGTGGTTGTCCAGCGTATCGAGCAAAGCCACCTGCATCCGCGTGTGCAGGCGGACAAACCAGCGCCAGAGCAGCGCCGCCACGACAGTCGCCACCACGGCAATCAGCAACAGCAACTTGTTGGTCGGCAAGATACTGGCCGACAAGGCTGCCAACAGCAGGAAGATCACCAGCAGCGACAGGATCGGGATCACTTCGGCGATCACCCGACGCACGCGCTGGGTATGGCGGCCGGCCATCTCCGGCTTTACGCCCATCTCCGCCAGCAGCATCGACAATGCCTTGAGCTTGCGGTACGCCGCGATCAGGAACGGCAGCGACAGCAGCAACGCTGCGCCCCAGATCAGTGCCTTTTGCCAGCTCGGATCGCTGATCCACACCTCTAGATAAGCAGCCATCCGCTCGGCGAAATACCCTCCGGAAACAAAAATGGCAATGACCAACGCCAGGTTGACGCCGACTTGCAGCAGAATTCGCCTGATCATGGAGGCCAGCATGGCTCCTTCACCCTGGGGCTGGATACTGCGCAACCACTCGCCATACATGCCCAGCACGCGCGCCAATCGTCGCGGTATCGCCGATGCCAGCCTGACGGACAACGGATCAGCGGCCCGGATCAAATAGGGCGTCAGCAGCGTGGTGAGCACCGAGACAGCCACCGCCACCGGATAAAGGAAATCACTGGTGACCTGCAAGGTCATCCCCAGCGACGCGATGATGAAAGAAAACTCGCCAATCTGTGAAAGGCCCATTCCAACGCGCAGTGAGGTGCGTCCGTCATTGCCTGCGATAAAGGCACCGAGACCACACGAAAGCACTTTACCCAGCACCACTGCACAGGTGATCACGGCGATCGGCCACGCGTACTGGAGCACTATGGCCGGGTCGAGCATCAGCCCGATGGCCACGAAAAAGATTGCGCTGAACAGATCGCGCACCGGTTCTACCAGCCGCTCGATTTTCAACAGCTGTTGGGACTCGGCCATGATCGCGCCGATCAGAAATGCCCCGAGCACCATGCTGTATTCCAGCTTCACCACCAACAGGCAAAAGCCGAAGCAGAGCCCCAGTACTGTAATCAACAGCATCTCGTTACTGTCGAACTTCGCCACATAGGCCAGCAATCTGGGCACCAGCAGGATGCCAATCACCAGCGCTACGATCATGAACAACGACAGCTTGCCGACGGTCGATAGCACTTCGCCGGAACTCACCGCACCGCTGACCGCGATGCTCGAAAGCAAGGCGATGATGCCGATGCCAAGGATGTCCTCGACAATCAACACCCCGAAAATCAACTGCGCAAAGCGCTCGTTCTTCATCTTCAGGTCATTCAGGGCCTTGACGATAATAGTGGTCGACGAGATGGCGAGGATGGCGCCGAGAAACAGCGAGTCCATGGCATTCCAGCCGAACCAGCGCCCGATCTCATAGCCGATCCAGATCATCAAGACGATTTCCAGGAACGCCGCGATGAACGCTGTGGCCCCCACCTTGAACAATTTGCGCAGGCTGAATTCCAGGCCCAGGCAGAACATGAGAAAGATCACCCCGAGCTCGGCCAGGGTCTTGATGGTTTCTTCGTCATGGATAAAGCCGAACGGCGGTGTATGCGGGCCGATGACGAAGCCGGCGACAATGTAGCCAAGCACCACCGGTTGCTTGAAGCGATGAAACAGTACAGTAACCAACCCCGCCGCCAGCATGATGATCGCCAGGTCTTGTATGAAACTGATGGCATGCATAGTGGGGGCTCCTTGCTGAACATGACTCGATGCTGCGGAGTCGGATAGGTCCGTTTCTCTTGTAGGAAATACCCAGATGAAGGGCTTTTGCAGGTTAACACCGGAACTTCTGGCAAAAAGACGGTGCAATATGCGGAAACAGATCCACCGAGGCGTGACGGCATGCATTGCCGCAGCGTCCCGATATGAGTGGTTTGTAGGTATAACCACAACCCAACGCCCGCAGAGGCGCCCATCCTGAAATGCTGCCTTGAACCGTGAGAACGTTATGGAACCCGGAAACGCCCAGCTGTCGATGACGGTGTTGATGACCCCCGACATGGCCAACTTCTCTGGCAATGTCCATGGCGGCACCTTGCTCAAATACCTTGATGAAGTGGCCTACGCTTGTGCCAGCCGTTACGCCGGCCGCTACGTGGTGACGCTGTCGGTCGACCAGGTGATTTTCCGCGAGCCGATTCATGTCGGTGAGTTGGTGACTTTCCTGGCTTCGGTGAACTACACCGGCAACACGTCGATGGAAGTGGGCATCAAAGTCGTGACCGAGAACATCCGCGAACGCTCGGTGCGCCACACCAATAGCTGCTTCTTCACCATGGTAGCGGTGGATGACTTGCGCAAGCCGGCCCCCGTCCCGCCGTTGCAACCGCAGAACAGCGAAGAAAAACGGCGCTATGAACAAGCCCAGCAACGCCGGCAGATTCGCCAGGAGCTGGAGAGACGCTATCAGGAAATCAAGGCGGACGGGCCTTAACCAGCCGCAGAAATCAATAATGTGGGAGCGAGCTTGCTCGCGATGACGATGTCACAGCCAACTCTATGTTGGACGTGAGGCCCTCATCGCGAGCAAGCTCGCTCCCACAATGGCTAGCATCGATCAGAGGCTGATCGGCACTGCCTCGAACCGCACGCGCGGATGGGCGATACGGTCTTGGGAGCGGATCAACTGCAGCTCGTAACTTGCGCACGCTTGGGTTTCCAACAGCACCTCATGCACGGCCGCAGCGGTGAATTCAAATGCCGCCACCAGGCTATCCCCCAACAATATCCGCGCCAGGAACAACCCCGACGTGAGGTCGCCCACCCCCACTGGTTGACGCGGAAACGCCAGCAGCGGACGGCGCAAATGCCAACTGCCATCAGCCGTGACCAGCAGCATCTCGAAACTGTCTTCGGGCTTGCCGGGGTAAGCCAGGTGTTTGACCAGCACGACCTTCGGACCGCGGGCCAGCAGCGCACGGGCCATGGCCAGACAGTCAAACAATGATTGCGCCTTGCGCCCCGAAAAACTGTCCAGCTCCAGTTGGTTCGGGCACATGATATCGGCCACGGCAGCGGCTTCCTCCAGCAGGAATTCGCTGACCTCGGGCGCCACGATACAACCCTTCTCCGGGTGCCCCATGACCGGGTCACACAGGTACAGCGCCTTTGGGTTGCAAGCCTTGATCCGCGCCACACCCGCCAGAATGGCTTGCCCCTGGGCCGCGCTACCCAGATAACCGGAGAGCACCGCGTCGCAATTGCCCAGCTCGCCGATGGCGGCGATGCCTTCCACCAACAGCGGTATCTGGGCGGGCGCGAGCACTTCACCGGCCCATTGTCCGTACTGGGTATGATTGGAAAACTGCACGGTATTGAGCGGCCATACGTTTACGCCGACCCGCTGCATTGGAAACACGGCAGCGCTGTTGCCGGCATGGCCAAATATCACATGGGACTGGATGGCAAGCAGATGAGGCGTACGTTTCATGCGGGAAGTTTCCGTAAAACGAATGAAATTCAAGCCGCGCAGTATGCGACTAAACGCAGCCTGTACGACAGGCCGGAGACACAGTTAAGCTGACGGCAACTTGTTGGAGCTTTCCGTTCATGCTGACCCTTGGAAATATTTTCGTGCTGATGCTGCTGGCTACCGGTGGCGCCTGGCTGTGGCACAACCATGGCTTGCGCGAGCGCGCCTTGGCGAGGGTCATGCAACATTGCGCCAACCTCAAGATCGAGTTGCTGGACGGCAATGTCGCGCTGCGCAAGATCGGATTCGTAAAGGACGCCAGCGGACGACGGCGCCTGGCGCGTGTGTATAACTTCGAATTCACGGTGACGGGCGAGACCCGTCATTCGGGTACGATCACTCAGTTTGGTGCCCACAGCGCCCACATCGAACTGGCGCCTTACCCGATGCCGTTCGAAGAAACCCCGCCTGCGCCGATTGAATCGGTCCAGACCCGGCCCAGGGCTGAGGTCATCGAGCTCAGCCAATGGCGCCAGGAGCACAACAAGTGGAAGCCGTGAAGCGCGACTGATTCATGGACATCGACAATTTGCCAGGCTCGTTTGCAGCGCAACCACGTCCTGCGGTTCGGCGAAGATCAGTTCGATCCGTGAATCCTGTCGCCACTCGCTGGCCTGCCACTGCAACGACGCACTCTCCAACGCATTGGCCGAGACCCAACCGTCAGCGCTGTGGATAACCATCTTCGCCCGTTTCCAATGCGCACCGTCGAGCCAACGCGTCACCGCGGCCGCATCAAAACGCTGGGACGGATGCCACCGCCAACCAATGCTCCAGCCTTCCCCCTGCTGCTGGTACAGGCACATCGGCGCCATTGGATCGGTCCAGATAGCCGGGATTTGCCCCAGCCCTACAGGTAGGCTCAGGTTATCCACAGCGCCATCGCCCCGAGCCGAAATGCCCGGCAATCGACTCATCGGCAACTCAGCCTGTTGCGTCCAATACACGCCCAGCGCAGGCAATTGGGCAATTACGCGCGCCCGATCATTGTCGGTGAGGCCTTCGGATTTGTTCAGCACCAGCAATCCGGCATCAACCAACGCCTGTCGTTGTGTATCGGGCAATGGCTTGCCGTCCGCCATCGCTCGGGCATCCAACACCATCACGCAAGGCTGGACCGCCAGCACGCCGAGCCAAGGCGCCGCGCTCAATTGACGCAGCAGTTGCGCCGGATGGCCCAGCCCGGAAGGTTCGATGAACAGCCTGTGGGGCCGAGCCTTTCGCAACAAGCGACCCAGACCTATCTGAAACGGCGCGCCGTTGACGCAACATAGGCAGCCACCGGCCACTTCGCCCAATGCGATACCATCGGCGGCCTGGGTCAGCAGCGCGGCATCCAGGCCGACCTGACCGAACTCATTGATCAGCACCGCCCAGCGTTCGTCCGCAGGGCGCTGGGCCATCAGGTGCCTGATCAGGCTGGTCTTGCCGGCACCCAATGGACCGGCGATGACATGGGTGGGGATGTCCTGCAACATAGATCAATGGCTTTGAGTGGAGGTGAAGATGCGAATGATCGGTTGGCTGTTACTGGCTTTGACTTCGAGCCAGGCCATGGCCCAGGCCTGTATCGTACACAGCCAGGCGGAACGACTCGACGTCAAGGTCTGCCAGCAGAACCGCAACATTCCGCAAAAGCTGTTTGCCGACGGTTTCTGCCAGCCGAGCCTGCCCGGGCAAAAAGTCGACGTGCAATACGTGGATCAGTGCCCTGGCGGCGCGTTTGGCATCTGCAGCAACGCCCAAGTCGCCAATATGCCTTATCACCAGGATATTCACTATTACGGCGTGGCGACCGACGCGGCTTATCTCAAGCCGTTTTGCGAAGGGAAAAGCCAGGGCACCTGGCTCAAGCCTTGAGCCAAGCGATCCAATCTGACGACACTTGATGTTCCCCTGGGAGCGCGCCCAGGGAAGCGACGAATCAAGCCGCGACCTCGTCATGCCACGGGCCGAACGGGTCCGGTAACAGCCGCCAGGCTTCCATGCCCAGGGCCATCTCCGCGTCGGTCAACAGGCAGGCGTTCAGTTCTTCGGTGAGTTGATCGAAATCCATGTTCTGGCCGATGAACACCAGCTCCTGACGGCAATCGCCTGTCTCCGCCAGCCAGTTTTTCATGATCGTGGCGCTACTGTCCTCATCCTGCGGCCATTGGTGTTTCGGCACGAACCGCCACCAACGTCCGGCGAACCCATAACGCATCAATCCGCCGGCCTGGGACCAGCTTCCTGCTTCTTCAGGCTTGCTAGCCAACCAGAAAAAACCCTTCGAACGCAGGAGCCTGCCATTGGGCCAAGGACGGTCGATGAACGTAAAAAAGCGCTCGGGATGAAACGGCCGACGTGCCCGGTAGGCCGTCGAGGCGATGCCATACTCCTCGGTCTCCGGTACAGGCTCGCCTCGCAAAGCTTGCAGCCAACCAGGTGCTTGGGCGGCGCGTTGAAAATCGAAAAGGCCGGTGTCGAGAATGCTGGCCAGCGGCACCTGGCCCATGACCATGGGAACAATCCGCGCGTGGGTGTTGAGACGCTCCAGGATCGCGATGAGCTCCTCTCGCTCCCGTTGGCTGATCAAGTCGATCTTGCTGATCAGTATGACGTCGGCAAATTCGATCTGCTCAATCAGCAGCTCAGTGATTGAGCGCTCGTCTTCCTCACCCAAGGTTTCGCCCCGGGACGCAAGGCTCTCGGCCGCGTGATAATCCAACAGAAAATTTACGCCGTCGACCACTGTCACCATCGTGTCGAGGCGCGCGACATCGGCAAGACTCCGGCCTTCCTCATCGCGAAACGTGAAGGTTTCCGCCACGGGCAGCGGCTCGGATATGCCTGTGGATTCGATCAACAAATAATCAAAACGCCCTTCCCTGGCAAGTTGCCCGACTTCTTCAAGCAAGTCCTCGCGCAACGTGCAACAGATGCAGCCGTTGCTCATTTCCACCAGTTTCTCTTCGGCACGATTCAGGGAGACATCTCGCTGGACTTCGGTGCCATCGATGTTGATCTCACTCATATCGTTGACGATCACCGCGACACGCAGGTTTTCTCGATTGCGCAGGATGTGGTTGAGCAACGTGCTCTTACCGGCACCGAGGAAGCCGGAAAGGACGGTTACGGGAAGGCGATCGGGCATCAGGTATATCCTCATCGGTGGCCGTTCCGGCTCGATATGTATAGGCAGGCTAATTTACGTTATACTATAACAATAATTTCGTCACCATCTGCAAACCTTATTGCCGAGAACGATCCATGCGCAGCTCTGTGAAATTAATGACGGCGGGGGCGCTATTGCTTTGGACGGTCTACGCGTCAGCTCAAAACCCGCTCTTGGCGAATTGCACCCGCAGTGCGAATTTGCTGGCGTGTGTCGATGGATACGGCAATGCCTACAGCGTTCAGACGAGTGGAAATGTCATCTATACCCGCGGGTTCGAGGCTGTGAGCCACCGCTATTGGGCGCAAACGACCAGCCGTTATGGCCTGCTCACATTTTTTACGGGCCTGGCATCGGATGGAGAAAGTTGGGTTGGGTATAACCGACGAGTTGGCTGGACAACGATCAATCGTTTTTCAAGCTCTGGCGGGAGCAGGGGTGGGTTCATATGTAGTCGCCTCAATGGCTGTCAGGACTCGCCCCGCTGACGTTTCACGTGGAACAGCCCGACGGATAAGTAAAACTCCTTTCATGGGAGCGCTATTCACAAGCATGACGTTATACTATAACGTCTAATTTTGGATTCTTTGCGGACCTCTCATGAATGCGTTAACGCTGCCCGACGTCGCTGCGCAAATTTCACGCCAAGCGCTTCCCCTCGACTGGGTCGGCATGTGTGGAATCGCCTTACCCGTGCTGATCGGCGGCCATCGTCTCCAGGCGATGGCCGATGCAGGCGTCAGCCTGGATGACCATGAGGCCCGTGGGATCCATATGTCACGCTTGTATCTGGCGTTGGAAACGCTTGAAACGACGGAGCTCTCACCAACATCATTGCATCGTATTTTGCGGCAGTTTCTTGATAGTCATGAAGGCTCGTCTCATGCGGCTTCATTGACTGTCCATACCGATCTGCTGCTAAAGCGCCCGGCACTCATCAGCCCCTTGGCCGGTTGGAAGCGCTATCCGGTAAGCATCGAAGCCAGCCTGAAAAACGCGATGTTCCACGTGGAACTTCGAATTCAGATTCCCTATTCCTCCACCTGCCCTTGCTCCGCAGCACTCGCTCGACAATTGATCCAGCAACAATTCGTCAACGACTTTGCGAACAAGACGCTGGAGCACGCCGAGATCCTCGCCTGGCTGGGCTCGCCAAATGGCATCGTCGCCACCCCCCATAGCCAGCGCAGCACGGCAATGCTGACCCTGCGGTTGAACAAAGAGATTGAGGACTTACCGTTCCAATCATTCATCGATGCTGCTGAAGAAGCCCTCGGTACCGCGGTGCAAACCGCCGTCAAGCGCGCGGACGAACAGGCATTTGCGCTGGCCAACGGCCAAAACCTGATGTTCTGCGAAGACGCTGCAAGGCGGCTGACCACAGCCTTGGCAAAACCCTCTCTCATCAACGCGCTGAGTGTCAGGGTCGTTCACGCCGAAAGCCTGCACGCCCATGACGCGGTGGCCGAAAGCAGCTGGACGCGAGGCGCATCATGATCAACTGCCACGCCCTGCGCTGGGGCGCTCCCGGACAACCGCTGACACCGCCACTCACGATGGAGCGGCCAGCAGGAAGTCTCACAGCCATCATCGGGGCAAACGGTTCAGGCAAAACCAGTCTCTTGAAGGTATTCGCAGGCCTGCAAAAACCTCTGGCCGGCAAAGCCACCGTCAACGTACCCAAGCGCGGCGGCATTTCATTCCTGCCGCAACAGCAACACCTGGATCGTCAATTCCCCATCAGCCTGCAGGAGTTGGTTGCCGCTGGTGCTTGGAGGAGTTCATACACACCGGCGATGCGGCGTCTTCGGTTGAAGACGGTGCTGGAGGACTGGGCCCTGAGCGGACTCGAGCAACGCCCCTTGATGGCATTGTCTGGAGGCGAATTGCAGCGCGCCCTGCTCGCCCGATTGAGTCTGGCTGACGCACCGCTGCTGTTGCTGGATGAACCTCACGCCGCCCTCGACGAACAGGGCCAAGTGCTGCTGTGGAAACACCTTCACCGTTGGCATGCCGAGGGCAAAACCGTCGTGGTGGTGTGTCATGACCTGGGCGCCGTGCGCGAACATATTCCGCATACCCTGCTGGTGAGTCATTCGGGCTGCATCCTGGGCCGAAGTATCGACCTGATTGCGCAGCAGCCCCGCGCCTGGGTGGCCTGATGCTTGCGGCGACCCATTTTTGGCAACCGTTCCAGGAATTTGTCTTCATGCGCCGGGCCCTGCTTGGCGGCCTGGTGTTGGCATGCAGTACAGCGCCGCTGGGCGTATTCCTGATTCTGCGGCGCATGAGTCTGATCGGTGACGCGGTGGCCCACGGCATTTTGCCCGGCGCCGCGCTGGGTTTCTGGATAGCAGGGCTCAGCCTGCCGGCCTTGACGTTAGGGGGCTTGGGCGCGGGTTTGAGCATGGCAGGGCTCGCCGCTTGGATTACTCGCCGTACGGGTCTGCGGGAGGACGCCAGCCTTGCAGCGATTTATCCGATTTCCCTGGCCGCCGGCGTGTTGATTCTTGGCTTGGCCGGTAAACGCCTGGACCTGCTGCACTTGTTGTTCGGTTCTGCATTGGCGGTGGACGGCCCGACCCTGAGCGGCATGCTGTGGGTCTGTGGAATCAGTCTTGTAGCGATGGCCTTGATTTATCGACCGCTGCTGCTCGACACCCTGGATCCCCTGTTCCTGCAAACAGTCAGTCGCCTGGGTCCGTTGGCCCATGGTGTGTTTCTGACCTTGGTGGTGTTGAACCTGGTGATCGGTTTCCAGGCCATCGGCGCGCTGATGGTGGTCGGCCTGATGATGCTACCGGCGGCCGCTTCACGGTTCTGGAGTCGACGCCTGCCCATTCTGATGATGATCGCGGCACTGCTCGGTTGCATCTCGGTGTGGCTGGGGTTGCTGTTGTCGTTCAATTTCTCGCTTCCCAGCGGGCCGGCCATCGTCCTGGTGGCGGGCGCGTCCTATCTGTTGTCCGTGGTATTCGGTCCGGTGCACGGTCTCCTGCGCCGCCCGCCCTTGCTCACATCCCCATGAGGTATTTCTTGATGCGCGCCCTGCTCCTGATCTTCAGCTTGATGCTGTCCGTGTCCCTGTCCGCCGCCGAAAAGCTCAAGGTAGTGACCAGCTTCAGCATCCTTGCCGACATGACCCAACAAGTCGGCGGAGAACACGTCCAGATCATTAACATGGTTGGACCGGACGCCGACGCGCACACCTACGAACCCACGCCGGACGACGCCAAGGCGCTGCTCGGGGCCAGGTTGATTATCAAGAACGGGCTGGGCTTCGAGCCGTGGCTAGATCGCCTGGTGACCAGCACGGAAACCCAGGCAGCGGTGATCAGCGCCAGTCGAGGCGTGATTCCGCGATCGCTGAATGAAGATGGCGAGACGGTCCCCGATCCGCACGCCTGGCATAACCTCGCCAACGCGCAACTGTACGTCAGCAATATCACCAAGGCGCTCGAAGCGGCGGATCCGGACAACAAGGCCGACTACGAACGTAACAGCCAGGCGTACCTGAAAACGATCTACGCGCTGCTTGCCGAAGCCAAGGCCAAGTTCGGCGCGCTGCCGCCAGGTAATCGCAAGATCGTTACGTCCCACGATGCGTTCGGTTACCTGGGCCAGGCCTATGGCATCGAGTTCATGGCGCCGCAGGGTCTGTCCACCGAGCGTGAGCCCTCGGCGGCAGAAGTCGCCGCGCTGATTACCCAGATCCGCCAAGCGAAAGTCAAAGCAGTATTCATGGAGAACATCAAGGATGCGCGCCTGCTCAAACAGATCGCCGATGAAAGCGGCGCGCACATCGGCGGCACGTTGTACTCGGACGCCCTGGCCGCGAGCGGCCCCGCCAGCACATTTACCGGGCTGTTCGAGTACAACCTCAACACGCTCTACGAGGCGTTGAGCCGGCCGTGATAGCTCGCAACTTCTGATGCTGGCCCAGCGGGGGAAGCAAGCTCTCTCGTCACGAATCCATCACGTCCAGCCCAGGTCAGGCCCTCGGCTTGACCGTCCCGCAATCCTGCCCCAGCCAAACGGCGCGGGTGTCCAGGCTACCGTTCTGCTGGATGCCCGTAGCGTTGAACGTGCCGTTGACCTTGGTGGTGAATTCCCGATCGCTCTGGAAGGTGGCAATACCATTGCCCTGGGCCTTCGGACAGCTGAAGCGAAACTTCCATTGATTGCCGGTGCGCTCGGTGATCTGTTGCTTGCATCCTGATTGCGGATCCTGCAGCGGAATATCATTAGTCTGCACTTGCGCAGGTGTCAGGCAGACCCGAATGCCTTTTCCGCCCATGGTAATGCCCTGCTTCTCGAGCATCGCCCGTTGCTCCGGGGTCATCTGGGTTTGTAGCTGCCCGAGGATCAATTGCAGATCCGGCAGGTTCTGGTTATCGACTTTCATATTGCTGGTGGTCAGTTCCCAGAGTCCCGGTTGAAGCATCTGCGCCTGAGCCGCCAGAGGAACCGACAAGCCAACCGCCAAGGCCAAACCCAGCAGACGAACATTCATTGCAAACACTCCAGAGGACAAGTGGCCGTTAGACGCCGCCCGCAGGCTTCGGTTCAGGCCTGGGGCGAGCGAATTAAATAGCGACATTCGTCGTGGAACATGGTCTGTTAAGCATTGAAACTTCAGGAGCACGGCAGCCCCATGGATTATTTCGGCCCGCATGTTTTCGGTTACCTGATCGCGCTGCTTCACACCCTGGGTTCCATCGCCGCCGTTCACGCGGTGCTGACGGTGCGAACCGCCCAAGGCTCGATCGCCTGGGCCCTTTCGCTGGTGTTCATTCCCTACCTGACACTGATTCCGTACCTGGTATTTGGCCGCAGCACCTTCGACGGCTACATCAAGGCACGTCGGCAGGCCAACGAAGAAATGCGCAAGGCAATCTCCGAAATGAACTGGCGGCCATGGGTTGAAGAGGCGCTCACCGCGCGCGCCTCCCAGGCCTACGCGTCACTCAGGGCCATGCCAAAACTGGGGCGAGCACCGTGCCTGGCGAACAATCAGGTGCGCCTGCTGGTGAATGGGCAAGCCACGTTCGAGGCGATTTTCCAGGCCATCGATAACGCTCGTGAAGCGGTCCTGGTGCAGTTCTTTATCGTTCACGACGACCGACTCGGGCAGCGCTTGCAAGCGTTGCTCCTGAAGAAGGCCGCCGAAGGCGTGGCGGTGTATCTGCTCTATGACCGTATCGGCAGTCATACCCTGCCCCACCGTTATGTCCAGGCACTGCGCGACGGCGGCGTCCACGTCAAGGCTTTCGCCACCCGCAGCGGCTGGCTCAACCGCTTCCAAGTCAACTTTCGCAACCATCGCAAGATCGTCGCCGTGGACGGCGTGCTGGGATTCGTTGGCGGCCACAACGTGGGCGATGAATATCTGGGTGAACAACCGCCCTTGGCTCCTTGGCGCGATACCCATGTCGAAGTACGCGGTCCGGTAGTGGCAAGCATGCAGGAATCGTTCGCCGAAGACTGGTTCTGGGCCGCCCGTTCACTGCCACCCCTGATCCTGCCCGACACCTACCCGGACGGTGGCGTGCTCTGCCAGCTGCTTGCCAGCGGCCCCGCCGACGCCTACGAAACCTGCTCGCTGTTTTTCGTCGAGGCCATCCACGCGGCCAACGAACGAATCTGGATCACCTCACCGTACTTCATTCCCGATGAGGCGGTATTCGCAGCGCTGCGCCTGGCCGTGCTGCGCGGAGTGGATGTGCGCATCCTGTTGCCGTCACGACCCGATCACAAGATTGTCTACGCAGCGTCGAGCCTTTATGCGTTCGAAGCCGTTCGGGCCGGCGTGCGGGTGTTTCGTTATGAGCCGGGATTCCTGCACCAGAAAGTCGTGCTGATCGACCAGGAGATCAGCGCCATCGGAAGCGCGAACCTGGATAACCGCTCGTTCCGATTGAATTTCGAAGTGATGTTACTGACCGTCGACATCGGCTTTGCCAGCGAAGTGCAGCAGATGCTCGAGCAGGATTTCGCCCAGGCCCACGAAGTCGCCAAGCAAGAAAGCCGGGAGACCCACCGCCTGCAGAAGATAGGCATGCGGATCGCCCGGCTTATTTCGCCGATTCTTTAAGGCGTGTAGATATCGTCACGGGTCCAAGGCAAATCATGGCTACCGTCGGCATGGGCCTTGACCGCGAGGATCTGGTGCAGGTTTATCCAGCCCTTGGCAAAGGCGTACGCACAACCGGCCAGATAAAGCCGCCAGATCCGCAGGGCCTGTTCCGGTACTTCCTTGGAAGCGGCTTCGAGGTTGTCTTCCAGGCGCTCGCTCCAATGATCGAGGGTCCGTGCGTAATGCATGCGCAGACTTTCCACATCAACGATCTCCAGCCCTGCTTCACTGATCTCGGCAGAGATCATCGACAGGTGCGGCAGCTCGCCGTTGGGGAAGACATATTTCTCGATGAAGTCGCCAGCGCCGCGGCCTACCGGGCGGCCATCGGTGTGCTTGGCGGTAATCCCGTGGTTCATCACCAAGCCACCTTCGCGCACGGCCCCGAACAGCGTCTTGCAGTACTGCGTCAGGTTGGCGTGCCCCACGTGTTCGAACATCCCGACGCTGACGACTTTGTCGAATCGACCGTCCTGGGGCAAATCCCGGTAATCCAACAGCTGAAGCTCAACCTGGTTTTCCAGGCCTTCAGCCTTGACTCGCTCGCGAGCCAGGTCCAGCTGAGCCTGGCTCAGGGTAATGCCGAACACTTTCGCACCGAACTCTCGCGCCGCGTAACGCGCCAACCCACCCCACCCGCAACCAACGTCCAGCAGGTAGTCGCCGGGTTGCAGGCGCAGCTTGCGACAGAGATGGCGAAACTTGGCCTGCTGCGCCTGTTCAAGGGTTTCGCTGCCGGTCTCGAAATAAGCGCATGAGTACGCCATGTCGCTGTCGAGCCAGAGCTGGTAGAACGCGTTGGATAAGTCGTAATGGTAGGAGATCGCCTTGGCGTCGGTTTCCTTGTCGTGGACCGTGCGCACCGGCAGGTTATCGTCGTCTTCGTCCACCAGGGCCTGGCTCAGCTCGTCACAGACTCGAATGACTTCATGGATCGAGCCTTCGAGTTCGAGTTTGCCTTCAACGAACGCCGCACCCAATGCATCCAGGCTGGGATGGGTAAATTGCGCAACCATTTGTGGGTCCTTGACCACAATCGTCACGCTGGGATCGTCACCCAGCGCGAATTCATGGCCATCCCAGAGCCGCAGACGAAGCGGTAGGTGCAGATTCTGCAAGGCCGGTGGAAGTTGAGCGAGCATGAAAAATCCCCCTTGTTTCAGACGTCTGAAATGAGGGTAGCCCATCGTAGAAAAATAGCTGGCTATCGAATTTATAGCCTTTTTCTATCGTTCTTCTAAATCTACTGTTTTGAGCAGTAACTGCCTGAAGTGGTGCTACCTCTCGTAACTGACTACGCGCGCCTTCAACAGTTCGTTCACGGACGGCCTAGATCTTTGGCAGCGGCTCCTGGAAGCGTAGCAGTCTTCCGGCATTGCCCAGTACCAACAGCGTACTCAAGTTATGCAGCAATGCCGCGATCATCGCCCCCGCCGCGCCAAGCCAGCCGAATGCGGCGAACGCGACGATGGCCAGCGTCCAGCCCAGACCGATGATCACGTTGACTTGCAGCGTGCGCCGGCACTGCCGGCTCAGTCGTATGCAAGTCCCGAGGCGCCGGAGGTCGCTGCCGATCAACACGATGTCCGCCGACGCCAGCGCGATATCCGCGCCACCCGCGCCCATCGCCACGCCGACCACGCCAGCCTTGAGGGCCAGTGAGTCGTTGATGCCGTCCCCCACCACCATGGGCCGGAAGCCGTGGTCGATCTCGGCCATGACCCGTTGGAGTTTATCTTCCGGCAAGGCCTGCGCCTGCAACTCATGAATACCGACCTCCTGGGCCAAGGCGTTGGCCACGCTCTGGCGATCCCCCGTCAACAGCAATTGGCGTCCGAGGCCAAGCGTGCGCAATTCAGTCATCGCCAGCCGCGCTTCCGGCTTGACGCTATCGGCCAGCAACAGCCAAGCGAGGAATTGTCCATCGAGGGCCAAGCCAGCAATCGGGCCGTCATGGTTGGGTACGGCCGTGGTCTGGATGCCCAGTCGGGCGAACAACTCAGGACGGCCGAGCGCAGCTTCGCCCTCCCCGGTCATGGCGACCACGCCCAGACCCTGGCGTTCATGAATATCGGTGAGCGGCAAATATTGATGTTGCTCCACCAGGCCGGCCAGCGCGCGGCTGACCGGATGGCTGCTGGCCGATCCCAGGCTGGCGGCCAAGGGCAACCATGCCTCCCGGTCATCTTGGGTGCCTTCGATCGATTGGAGGCGCAACGCGCCATAAGTCAGCGTGCCGGTCTTATCAATCACCAGCGATGTCAGGTCCGCCAACTCTTCAAGGAACGCCGAGCTGCGGATCAGAATTCCATGACGCGCTGCAACCGCGATGCCGGCGATCGCCGTGGCCGGCGCCGACAGCACCAAGGCGCAGGGGCACGCCGCCACCAGAACCGCGAGCATCGCCTGGGCATCGTTGGTGACAAACCACGTCACCGCCGCCAATAACAACACCAGCACCAGATAACTGCCGGCGTAGCGCTCCAGCAGGCGAGTGATCGGCGGCTTCGAGCGTTCCGCGTTTTGCATCAGCGCGATGACCTTGCCCAGCGTCGACTCATCACCGATGCGAGTAACCTCCAGGCGCAACACACCGTCGAGATTGATCGCGCCACCAAAGACCTCGACCCCGACACCCGCCTCCAGGGGCACCGACTCGCCGGTGATGGGCGCAGTGTCGAGGCTCGCCTGGCCGGACAAGACTCGACCGTCCGCAGGCACTCGATCACCGGCGCGCACTTCCACCACATCGCCGGGCCGCAACGTGCCGTTATCGACTTCGATGATCGAGCCGTCCGCCTGCACTTTGCGGCCTTGGCTGCGGGTCAGTTGGCCGAGGGCGTGAATCGCTTCCTGGGAGCCGATGACGCTGCGCTCCTCCAACACATGGCCGAAGATCATGATGATCGGCAACAACGCAGCCGTCAGCAGATCGCCGGTGGCCCAGGCACCGAGCATCGCCAGGGCGATCAACTGATCGGTGATGCCATGCAGGCTCGGATAACGCAGGCTGTACCAGGCGGACCGCATCACCGGCACTGCCACCAACAGCGAGGCGGCTCCCAACAGCAACTGACTGACGCCGCTCTGCTGCGGCGACCAGCCACGCCATGCCAGGCCCAATGCAAGCAAACCAAGGGCGAGCATCGCCAGGGTCAGTTGCCGAGCGGCTGAACGCTGCTCGGCGGAAGACAACATGGGTGAAGCAGCAGCTTGAGCGGTCATTGTCCGGCTCCCTGGATGATCAGACGGGAATCGTCCTTTGGATCGACCGTGGTTACTGAACCGGCCTGACGAAGAATGCCCGGCATGCGTTCACGGTACAGGCGCAGGAGCATTTGCGGATCGCTGCCTTTGGCCTTCGCCAATCCGGACACCGAGGCTGTATCGGCCGACGCCTTGGCGAGCCGTTCGCTGGCCTGGGCGTGGGCGACTTGCACCGCACGATCGGCCTCTTGGCGGGCTGCCTGGCTTTGCTTCTCGGCTTCGGTGCGGGCATTGGCGACCACCTTGTCGGCCTGCTGACTGGCGGTGAGCACGGCGTTGAAGGCATTGACCGCCGGCCCCGGCAGGCTCGATTGCACATCGACCCGTACCACTTCGATGCCCAGGCCCTGCCCTGTCGCGGCGAGTTCAGCCAACCGTCGGTTGATGCCTTGTACCAAATCACCACGCAAGCGTTCACGACGTTCGGCGGCCTGGCTGTCGCTGCCCATCAGCTCGGGGCGAGCCACCAAGATCGTGTCCAGGTCCCGAGCAGCGGCAAGCGCCACGGCACTGCGAGTTGCCAGGCGGTCGAGTGTCGGCAAGACATGCTCGCCTTGCAGAACGAAGGCGTAAGGGTCGGCAACCTTGTAGAACACCCGTACATCCAGTTGCACCACGCCCGAGTCGCCGGTCAACAAATAACCGGAACCTGCCAGGGCATCGCTGACCGGAGAGGCAAAATTGGCCACACGATCCGCTTGCAGCGCCGCATCCGAACGCAGCAAATTCTCCACCCTGCGTTCCAGGACTCGATCCGCCGCGGGGAGCAAGATCACCTGTTCCACGGGACGCGGCCAGGCCAGTAAGAGCCCCGCATTCTGGATTCGATCGAGCGCACCGAAATGCAGGACCACCGCACGATCCTGCGGGTCGATTTGCCGAACATTCGAAAAGACCCAGGCCAACGCGGCCAGCACCGTGACGGCATAAAGCGCCAGATAAGCCAGGCGCCCCGCCTGAATCCATGGACTCGACAATTCATTTGTTCCACGTGGAACCAAACTCATGGGCGCTTACCGTCTTTACGTTCCTCGGTGGGAGGACCGTCCACCAGGACGCGGAATGGCGCCGCGTCGGTGCGCAGGATCAACTTGCTACTCGGGCTGACGATCGTGCCCAAGGTGTCCAATGAGCGCAGCAGGTTGTATAGCTGCGGAGAACCCGCGTAGGCCTTGCCGTAGATTTCGGCAGCTTCCACTCGCGATTGCGCTTCGATGGCTGCGGCCTTGACCGTGGCATCGGCCTGCAGGACCCGCGCGTCACGTTCAGCCGCCGAGCGAATCTGCGCCGCTTCGCGCTTGCCGATGGCCGTGCGCTCCGTAGCGATGGTCTCACGCTCGGCGCGCATACGGTCCACCGTCGCGTTGAGCGTCACCGAGGGCAAGGTCAGGCGTTCGATGCCTACCTGCAACACCCGCACGCCGTAGGTCTTGAGGAGTTGCTGCTCGATCTGCTGGCGCAATTGGGTTTCGAAATCGGCTATGCGGACGTTGGCCGCATCGGTATTGACCAGGTTCGCCAAATCAAAACTGGCAGCCGTGGTTTCCAGGGCCGAGCCGACAAACGTACGTATCTGCCGCGCGGCTTCATCCGGCTGATTCTGCACCGCACGCATGAAACGCTGCACATTGTCAGGGTCGCCCTGTACCTGCCACGTCACATAGGCCTGGATGATGATCCGAAGACCGTCCCGCGTGCCGACATCCTGCAAGCCGCTGGAGGTGGTACGCAGCCGCAAATCCACCGGGATCGCTGCCTCGAACGGTGCCGGCCAGCGCCAGCCCAGGCCCGGTTGCAGCAACACCCGCGCCGGGTTGCCGAAACGCGTAATGACCGTGGCCTCGCCCGAGCGCACTTGCACCAGGCTCGCCGCCGCGATGGCAAACGCCACCAGCAGCCCCGCCCAACCCATCCGCCGCCAAGGAAATGGCCCGGCGGGCTGCGGATCGCCATGATGAGGGTGATGATGCCCGTGGTGGTGGCCGTGATGATGGCCGGCATGGGCATGATCGGTATGGTCGTGATGGCCGTGTGAAGAAGACTGGCTCAATGGGCAGCTCCTGGCTGGACAGAGTTACGTGGCGATACGGGGTCTGTCGGCAAGATGAAAGTTCGCAGATCAATGGTAGGTAGGCTGCCGCTATCGCCGAGGCGGTGGTCGAGGATCAGCAGGTTGGCCTTGCCCAGCCCTTGGCTCAGTTGCCCGAGGTATTGTTCCAGCACAAAGGCGTGGCCGGCTGTCGCATAGGCTTTGCGTTCGGCTTCAAAGCGCAAGTTCGCGGCCTGCGCGGTGGCGTTGATTTCCCGGGCCGAAGCCTCGGCCTGGTCGTGCGCATTGCTGGCCTGCAGTTGCGCCTGGTTGGTTTGCTCCGCAGCGGCGCCACGCTCCCGGGCGATCAGTGCCTGGGCACCGATCTGCGCAGCTTGTACCCCGTGGTAGGCATTGGCCGCGCCGGCCGGGGGATGAATCGCCTCGACCACGGTTGCCAGGATTTCCACACCACTGTCGAGTGACTGCAAGTCAGCCTGCACGGCCTTGCCGATTTCCTCGGCCAGGCTGACCCGATCGGCACCCAACAATCCGTCCAATGTGCGCGACGCAAATTCGTGGACCAGGATGCGGCTGGCGGTGCTGCGGATCAGCGAAGGCACATCCGTGCTGTTGTAAGTCGCCGCCAACGCCGCTGCATCCGTCAGGCCTATGCGGTAGACGAAACGCACGTCCATGTTGACGATCTGGAAGCTCTGTTGATCGGCGCGCTGGCTGGCAATGACCTGGGACTTGTCATTGACGTGACTGGCGTCCCATAACCGATTGGCCATGGCGGGAGCCGGTCCTTCCGCCGGTTCGGCCTCGGCAGGGACGCGAGCGTCGCCGACACTGGTTGCCAGCTCATGCACGACGCCGTTTTCGACGCTCAGCACCCTGCCCCACGGCCAAGGCAATCCGACGTGCAGACCCGGGCCGAAAACCTGCGCCGGTTCGCCGAAGCGCTCATAAATGCCGCGCGCTTGCAGCGGTACTTCGTGCACGCCCGTCAGCAACCAACCCACCAGCGACACCACCGCCACTACCGGCCAGAACGCCCGGCGCATGTAGCTGAACGCCCAGATCTGGCGCAGGTCGATGCCAAAGCGATTGTGTAACTCATGTTGCAGGGCCAACAGCGGCTGCGGTGGCCAGCGCAGCAGGTCGGCGAGCACACTTCGCCCCAACAGTGTTGGCTCCAACGTCTCGCGCCGCGGGCTGAACAACGCCAGCACTGCACGAAGCAACAACTCCACCGCCACCAGCCCCGGCAATACG
The DNA here is from genome assembly GCF_052112105.1 of Pseudomonas sp. BP11-1-1. NCBI lineage: Bacteria > Pseudomonadati > Pseudomonadota > Gammaproteobacteria > Pseudomonadales > Pseudomonadaceae > Pseudomonas > Pseudomonas sp. BP11-1-1. The sequence continues at coordinate 66,284 of NZ_JAUTYU010000002.1, read as the reverse complement.
CCGATCAACACCGCAAGGCGCGCCGACCAGACCGACGTGTCTCCGGCAAAGAGCAGGCAGAAGGCGCCAAGCACGAGGACGATGATCGCCACGCGCGTCAGTTGCGCCAGCGACCGTGCTTCTGGCCACTCGATCGCGGGTTGTTGCGCCAAGTGCCGTTCAAACACCAACAAGCCAAACGCCAGTGACAACGACACCACCGCGCCAATACTGGCCGCCATACCGAGGGAAGCCGCCGGTAAAGCCAGGTTCCAGACTTGCTCCAGACTCAGCAAGATCAGTAGCGCCCATCCGGCAAGCCATAAGACAGGCGCCCCGATTTGCTTCAACAAACCGTTCCACCGCGTGCTGATTCGCTCAAGCAGTCGCTCGTAAGCGCCCAGGTTATCTACAGGCTCGCGGGATATAGGCGAGATATCCACAGCCGGCTGCAACGTCGTGCGGCGCCACTGCGTCACCCACCACGCCGATTGCAGACCCGCCACCAGTACCCATAGGCCGGCGGTTTGACCGACCAACAAGGCCGGCCACACCGATTGTGGTGAGAACACGCCGATGAAAAACGCCAGCACCAGTCCGAAACCCGCCAGACCGCCCAACGCAACCGCCATCCGCTTCAAGCGGCGCCCTTGGAAGGCGGCCTGCTGGAAGCGCGGCCATTCGGCCACCTGTGCGTCTTCAACCTCAAGATCGACTTGCATACCACCCCAGCTCGTGGCGATCAAAATCCGGACTTGTGGTCTACGCCACTGCCGTTCCGTTACGTGTCGTTACCTTATAACTATTGCTGTGAAATTTCTGTTTTGAATTCTTCACGATAGGCCTTGAGCCTTGACCGTGATCGTTCGACGCGCTCATATTATGAGCATAATTTTTTCAGCCATGCGGGAGATCGGTGATGAGCAATTACGACGTGATCATTCTGGGCGGTGGACCCGGCGGCTATAACGCAGCCATTCGAGCCGGACAACTTGGGTTGAAAGCCGCCTGCGTCGAAGGCCGCGCCACCCTGGGCGGCACCTGCCTGAACGTCGGCTGCATGCCCTCCAAGGCGCTGCTTCACGCGTCTGAACTCTACGAAGCGGCCAAAGGCTCGGAATTCGCCCACCTGGGCATCAACGTCAGCCCTACCCTCGACCTCGCGCAGATGATGAAGCAGAAGAACGAAAGCGTCGCGGGCCTGACCAAGGGCATCGAGTTTCTGTTTCGCAAGAACAAGGTCGACTGGATAAAGGGCTGGGGCCATATCGATGGGCCCGGCAAAGTGACCGTCACCGGCGAAGACGGCACCCAGGTTGGACTGAGCGCCAAGGACATCATCATCGCCACCGGCTCGGAACCGACGCCCCTGCCCGGCGTGGACATCGATAACCGGCGCATCCTGGATTCCACCGGCGCGCTGTCCTTGGGCGAGGTGCCCCGGCATCTGGTGGTGATTGGCGCAGGCGTCATCGGCCTTGAGCTGGGTTCGGTCTGGCGACGCCTGGGGGCCCAAGTGACCGTGGTGGAGTACCTTGATCGCATCTGCCCGGGGGCGGATGGCGAGACCGCCAAGACCCTACAACGGGCCTTGGCCAAACAGGGAATCGCGTTCAAGTTGAGCACCAAGGTCACCCGCGCGGAGTCTTCCGAAAAGGACGTGCAATTGCAGGTCGAACCGGCGTCAGGCGGCGAGGCACAGACCCTGGATGCCGACTACGTGCTGGTCGCCATCGGTCGTCGGCCTTACACCCAAGGGCTGGGCCTGGAAAGCGTCGGCCTGGCGACGGATAAACGCGGCATGCTCGCCAACCAGCGCCACCGCACCGAAGCCCCTGGCGTTTGGGTCATCGGGGACGTGACTTCCGGGCCGATGCTGGCCCACAAGGCCGAGGATGAGGCCATGGCCTGCCTCGAACAGATCGTCGGCAAGGCCGATGAGGTCAATTACGACCTGATCCCTAGCGTCATCTACACCCGTCCGGAACTGGCCAGCGTCGGCAGGACCGAAGAGCAGCTCAAGGCCGAAGGCCGAGCCTACAAGGTCGGGAAATTCCCGTTCACGGCCAACAGCCGGGCGAAGATCAACCATGAGACCGAGGGGTTCGCCAAGGTCCTGGCCGATGAACACACCGACGAAATTCTCGGTGTGCACCTGGTCGGCCCGAGTGTCAGCGAAATGATCGGCGAGTACTGCGTGGCCATGGAATTCGGCGCCTCGGCCGAAGACATCGCGCTGATCTGCCATCCCCACCCCACTCGCTCGGAGGCGTTGCGCCAGGCGGCGATGAACGTAGAGGGGATGGCGACGCAGATTTAGCAGGCAACAATCCCGTGGCGAGGCAGCTTGCTCCCTCGCCACATGTCCTGCGTTTTTACTTCAATGAGCGGCGTTACCCCGCCATCCGAGCCTTGCGCTTGCGCCGGCTGATCAGTGCCAGCGCAACGGCGACCACCAGCACCGCGCCGCCCACTTCCAACCAGGTCTTGAATGGCCGCAACGCCGAGCGAACAGGCGCCAGGGCCTGGGTCACGTAGCGCTTGTTGGCCTGGTCGAACGCCGGTTCCGGGCATTGGTGGCCGAAATCCCACGCCCACTCCACGTAAGGCCCCTCCTTCACATAACGCTGGTACAACGCGCTTTGTTCTTCGAGGCTGGAGTTATAGCCCACCGCCCTGCACAACACCGCCGCGAACGCCTGGCTGGTATGCGGCAAGTGATCGGCGGCCTGGCTCGCCAGCGCCGTGGCGACGAAACGGTAGTGGTAGCGCACGTCCGGTTGGGCGGCGCTGGCCTGTTGCCGTTGCACTTCGCCTTCCGCCACCAGCGGACCGACCTTGAGCTCCACCGGTTCAAAACTGTAGTTGCCTTCCAGGCTGGCGTAATCCGGCGCCATTTCGTAGCCCAGCAGCTGCATGCCGGACCGGCGCGCGATGACGGACGCATTGAAATACGCCTCGGCTCGGCTGGTCGGCAACCATTTGGACTCGGCATCCTCACGCAGTTGTCCGTAGGCGCGGGCCTTGGCCTGCAGCTCGGGATTGTCGAAATAGTCCGGGGCTTCATCGTAGCGACCTTCGCGCAGCAAACGACGACCCAAGAGGTTGCGCAGATTCGCCGCCACCGACAACGGTACATAGTTGTCTCGATCTTGCTGGCTCAACGGCGGTGGTGCGGGGACCTGGGCATCGACATATTGCTTGAGCTCATCGACGGTCAGCACACGCTCGGCGACGGTCGCCGCGTCATACCAGTAATTGTACTGGCCGCGATAGAGCTGATCGAAAGCTTGCAGGTAGTCGCCCCGTTGCAGCGCCAGGATCGCGCTTTCGCCATCGACCCGGCACTTGGGTTGTACTGTCTCGTAGTCCCAGTCCGGCGTGCGTCGGCCGCCCCACGATTCGTCTTTGGGGAATGCCTGGGCGGCGTTGGCATAAGCCGCCGCCGCGCCGGCCTTGTCACCGTCGCGCAGCGCCAGCTTGGCCCGTACCCACCAGGCCAGCCCGGTGTCGGCGGCCTTGTCCACGAAGGCTTTGGCGCTGGTGTAGTCACCGTGTTGATAACTCACGGCGGCCAAGCGGTCGGCATCCTCCAGGTTGCCTTGGGCACTGGCTTGCAACAGCTTGACGAGGGTTTTCTCCCCGGACGGCTCTTCACCGTCCCACCAGCCAACGCGACTGAGCAGATAAGCCGTCACCAGGCGCTGGACCGCCTTGGCCTTGAGCAACGTGCGCAGGCGTTCTTCCGGCTCGACGCTCAAGCCACCCGCCAACTGCAGCAATGAGCTGTAGCCCACCGGCGAGCCTTGCAGATTTTGTGTCGCGTACAGCCCGATGGCGCTGTCCCAGTCATCGGCGGTATAGGCCACCCTGGCTTCCTCGCCGAGGCTGGCGACGCCCAATTCCAGCGGATCGCTGAAGCCGGCAATGCTCAGCTCGCGGACCTGGCGAAACGCTTGCCGCGACTGATCCAGCAACACGGCGGGTTCACCGCTGCCGGCCTCGGCACTCATGGCAAACAACGCACGGCCCAAGGAATACGCCGCCCAGGTGCTGCGCAGGCGACGCTCGTCGGCCGGTAATGCCAGCAATTGCTGGAACGCCTCGACCGCACGCTGATGGTCGCCGACGTTGAAGGCCGCCGCGCCAACCGCGTACAAGCGCAGCTCGGCGGGCAGGTTCGCCGCTTCGGTGGCGACCTGTTCGACATCGCCCAGCGCTCGCAAACGCTCCACCACGGCTTGTTGCGGCGGCGTCAGGCCAAGCTGTTCAGCCTTGGTGCGCTGTTCCACATAGGAGGAAACGTCGTCGTAGCTGTAATCAGGATTGCGCGTCGCCTCCGTCGTCGGCTTCAACCCGGCAATGGCCTGGCCGAGACGGCTGATCTCGAAACGAAAGCTGCCTTCGGGCAACTCCGCCAGGGATTGGGCGCGGTTATCCAGCAGGCGCAATGGGAAATCCGGTCCGCAGGCCCACGCGTGAGCCAGCGGCAAACTGAGGCTCAGGCACAGCAGGCGACGAGGCCACTTACGGGTAGACATTGAATCCTCCTTGGTCAATTTTCGTACAGCGCGCCCAGCCGATCGCCCGCTGGGCACCGGCAGCCAAGCGGCCTTCCTGAATGCGGGTGAAGGTAAGCAGTCCGGGGGTTTGTTGCAACGTATAACCGGCCAGGGCATCGACCCCGTCACACGCGCTCACCGCCAGCGTCAGGCGCTGGGGCCAAGGCAGGTCGAGGTTGCCCTGGTTGACCAGGCGGATATCGTTGAGGCCGTCCCGCTCTTCCATTTGCACAACCAGGCGGCTTTCCAGGCTTTCGCCACGGGCCACCGCACCAAGGGTCTTCAGGCTCCAGACGCGCCGGTCCCCCACCAGCGGCAGGCGAAACCAGATCAACCCGCTCAAATGCCTGGGCGGTTCGGCGCGAAGCTTCATCACAAGCCCGGCCACTTGCTGCGGATCGGCCAGCAACTCCCGACGCTCGCCGCCCCGGTCGATGGGCACTTCACTCTCCACCATCGGCGCACCGCTTTCCTGGGTCAGCAGCGCCACACCGTAGGCTGGCAGCGCCAGGTAGAACGGCCGCGCAGTGACCTCGCCCCAGCGCTCAGCCCAGCGCCTGGCCTGTTCAGCGTCGAACAAGCCTTGGCGCGGGTCGCTGACCGCATGCACCTGCAGGACGCTGCTGTCCACGGTTTTCAGCAGTTCGGGCAGTTCGGGGCTGCTGAGCCAGGCCGGCAACGCCGTGATGCTCAATTGCAAGGTTGCCGGCAAGGTTTGCCGGAGTCGGGCGAGGAAGGTCCGATAGGCTGGCAGCCGTGCGTTGCCGGCGTCGTGGTCGATTTCAATCCCCACCGGCGCCAGGCCCTGGGCTTGCCAATCGCCCAACAATTGCTGGATCTGCGCGATCACATCGTCCTGGCCGAGGGATTTGAGCTGGCCGTCCAGGCGAATCACCGCAATGAGCGGTCGACCGTCAGCCTTGAGCAGCGCCGCATCGATACGCGCGCGACTCCAGCCGGCGCCGGGAAACGCCTGCAACGCCAGCACCCGCAAGCTGGAAAAATCGCCACGGCTCTGCCGCAACGCGTCTTCATGGGCCGGTGTCCATTGGCGTTGCCAGACATAGAGTTGTTGATCGAGGACGGTTGGCGCGGGCTGGTCACAGCCGCTCAAAAACAACGCGGCCAGCGCCAGCGAGAGCCTGTGGATAAAAGTCATGAATCGTAGCCACCCCGGGAAAGGCTGGCAGATTAACGCTTCCGTGGTCTTACAGAAACCAGCGGCGAGGACGATTGCACCCTCGCCGCAACCGGGCCGATGCTCAAGCGTCTTTCTGCAAGCCCACCGCGGTACGTGGCATGCCCACGAACCCTGGCAAGGCCTCGATTCGCGCCAGCCATGCACGTACGTTGGCGTAGTCCTGCAGCGAAACATTGCCCTCGGGCGCATGGGCGATATAGGTGTAGCCCGAGATGTCGGCAATGGTCGGCGCGTCACCCGCCAGATAGGTGCTGTTGCTCAATTCCTGGTCGATGACTTTGAGCAGAGTATGGGACCGGGCAATCACATCCTCGGCGTTGTGCGACGCACCGAATACCGTGATCAAGCGCGCCGTGGCCGGACCGGCATGCAAAGGACCGGCGGCGACCGACAACCAGCGCTGGACGCGAGCGGCGCCGACCGGGTCCGTCGGCAGCCAGTGACCGTGGCCGTATTTGCTTGCCAGGTACACCAGGATGGCGTTGGAATCCGCCAGCACCACGCCGTTATCGTCCAGGACCGGCACCTGGCCGAACGAGTTGATCGCGAGGAATTCCGGCTGTTTGTGCGCCCCCTTGGCCAAGTCGACGAAAATAATCTCGACCGGCAGTTCGAGCAACGAAAGCATCAATTGGACACGGTGTGCGTGGCCGGACAGTGGGAAGTGATAGAGCTTGATTGGGTTCATGGTCGACTCCGCTGGGAAATGACGCCCTCGTTATGCGGCGTCGATGGGGTCATCTTCTGCTCATGCCTGGAGCTATAGAATCACCTGCAAACGCAATCCTTTATTTCTATCAGCGAAACAATGCCTCAGCGCTACAGGGCCGGGTGTTCCCGCAGCGCATTCACCATGAAGTCCACAAAACTGCGAACCCGCGCCGGCGCATTGCGCCCGCCCTGGTACACCACATGGATCGGCAGGGGCGGCAGCTCGAAGTCGGCCAGGACGATTTCCAACTCGCCGGCGGCAATGCAGCTCGCCACCTGATAGGACAGGACCCGCGTCATCCCCAACCCCTGGCACGCCGCGCCGATGGCAGCCTGGTTGGCCGTCACCACCAGCCGAGGCGCAGGCCGGACCGAGAGCGGCTGGCCCGCCTCGACAAAGGTCCAGTTCCTGACCTGGCCAATGGCCGAGGACGACACCACGGGCATCCGCTCCAGGTCCTGCGGGTGTTCAGGCCGGCCATGGCGGGCGAAGAACCCGGGGGAGCCACACACCACCCGCCGCACCTCGCCGACACGGACGGCGTGCAGGCTGCTATCGGGCAACTCACCGATGCGCACGGCAACGTCGATGCCCTCTTCCACCATGCTGACGGTGCGATCCAGCAGCAAGGCGTTGACGCAAACCTCGGAAAAACGCCCCAGGTAATCCACCAGTACTGGCGTGACGAACAATTGCCCGAACAGCACCGGCGCGGTGATGGTCAGTTGTCCCCGAGGCTGGGCGTGACTGCCGGCCGCCGAGTCCTCGGCTTCCTGCAGATCGCCGAGGATCCGCCGACAGTCATCGAGAAAGCGTTGGCCGGCTTCGCTCAGGTAGACGTTGCGCGTGGTCCGCACCAGCAGCGGCGTACCGATGCGTTGTTCCAGCGCCGCCACTGCCCGCGTCACGCTGGCGGCCGACAGGCCCAAGCGTCGCGCGGCGGCCGAAAATCCAGAATCCTGGGCCACGGCGACAAACACCTGCATCTCCTGGAACCTGTCCATCCATCCTCCGATGAGAAATCTTGAAACAAGATTAAACACGTCTGAAAGCCACGCCGTGTCGCCATTGTAGAGGGATTGACCCGCGAACCGCAGCCAGCCGCGAGGTTGTGGACCAAAAATGGCTGCTGCGCTTGGTACCATCCTGCACAGTCTTGTGACTGTTTAATGACCAAATGCAGAATCCTACAGGGTTGTGTGTTTGCTGGATTGGTTTGAACAAAAGGCCCGTTTCCGTGAATGTTTTTTATCGAGCGCTGACTCATCCACTCGCGAGCCTTCTCGCGCTGGCCGGATGCGTGCTCTTCGTCCCGATGGGGCTGCGCCTGGTTCTTGGCTGGTCCGACCTGCTGGGCTATCTGTCCGACTTCGCCATCGGCAGCTTATTGATCGTGTTGCTGCATCGACGCCCCGGGTGGCTGGCGTTACCGGTATTGCTGGCCTGGACCACGCTGATGTTGGCCAGCAGCGAACTGGTCAGTGCGGTCGGACGGATGCCAACGCCGTCGGACATCCAGTATCTGACCGACCCGCAATTCGTCGAGAACTCCACCAGCGGCGGCTTCGCTCATCCCTGGCTCGCCGCCTTCCAGCTGGTCGCCTTGGCGCTCTGGCTGGCGGTCCACTGGATCAATCGGAGCCGCCGGGCGCCCGGCTTGCCGCGCCATGCCTGGGCGCTACCGGCGGCGCTTTTGCTGGTTCACGGCACGGTGCAAACCTGGCGGCCCAGCGAAGCGGACCAGTGGAACCTGTTCAACCTGCCCCACCAGCTCATGACGGCAGGCCTCGCCGCCGGCCAGGTGCACATTCAAGAGTGGGTCGCCGGGGATACCGAGGAACCGCTTCCCCCCATGGAAGGGCTGACCCGACTGGATCTCGAAGGGAAAAAGCTGCTCGCCGCGCCGGGCCGCGCGCGCAACGTCCTGATCATCGCCCTGGAAGGCATTCCCGGCGCCTACCTGGAAACCAATCGCCAGGCCTTGAAAAGCAGTTATCAGGAAAACCTCATGCCGCGCCTCAGCGCCTGGGCCGAGCGCGGAATGAACACACCTGACTACGTGTTGCACAGCCACCAGACCATTCGTGGCCTGTACGCCATGCTGTGCGGCGACTACGACAAGCTCGACAATGGCACGCCCAAGGGCGTCGAAATGCTCAACCAGAGCCAGCGCAACCAGGCCTGCTTGCCTGCCCAATTGCGCCAGAACGGGTTCTCGACCCACTTCCTGCAAGGCGCCGGCCTGCGGTTCATGGCCAAGGACCGGATCATGCCGCACATCGGCTTCGACACGACCCTGGGCATGGAGTGGTTCACCCGACCCGCCTATCTGGAGTTTCCCTGGGGCAAGGATGACAAGACTTTCTTCGAAGGCGCGCTGGATTACGTCGGGCACCTGCAACAGGCGGATAAACCCTGGATGCTCACACTGCTGACAGTGGGCACACACCAACCCTATTCAGCGCCAGAGGATTACCTGGAGCGCTACGACACCGCCAAGCAGGCCGCCGTGGGTTACCTGGACGATGCGCTGGACAGCTTCCTCGCCGGCCTGGAACGCCAGGGCATCCTGGACAATACCCTGGTGATCATCACTTCGGATGAATCCCACGGCATCGACGATGTGCGCCTGGCCTCGTCCTGGGGCTTCAACCTCATGTTGGCGCCCGAGCCATTGCCGCGCCTCAAGCAAGGGGTTCATGGCCATGTCGACCTGACCGCTTCGGTACTCGACTACTTCGGTTTCAAAGTGCCGACTTCGCTGTCCGGTCGCTCGATGTTCAGGGACTATGCGACGGGCCGGGAAATCATGTCGTTCACCAACGGCAAGCTGCGCTACCACGATGGCAAGGGCACCTTCACCGAATGCGATTTCCAGCAACATTGCCTCGACTACAAGAGCGAAGGCTTCATCGCCGACAGCGCCACCTACCTGGGGCAATACAGCGGCCAACGCGCAAGACAAGTCAGTGCCCGAGCCACGGCACTGGACCAGACGTTGTTCACCACGCCCTTGAACCAACACTACCAATTCGGTAGCGCGGAAAAGATCCCGCTGCCGGCCCAGGTGTCCAACGACTGGACCGACAATCTGATCGGCGCCCAGTACCTGGAAATGCCCAAGGGCACCCGCACGCGCGTCAGCTTGAGCATCCGAGCCGTGGACGCGGACCACGCCGCGTACATATCCCTCAAGGCCAAGGAGTTCGAACAGGACGTGCCGATGGATTTGCCCACCGACGTCGCGGTGACCACCGATCAGCCGCTGGTGATGGATATCCATTTCGATAACCCGCAGCCGCGCAAGGCGTTCTCCTTCCACTTGCTCGGCCACGGGACGGGCGCCATCGAGATCAGCGACTTCAGTGTCGTGACTGAACTGCCGGAACAGCTGGACCAACCGGAATACCTGGACGATTTGCAGGACGACAGCGAGCCTCAGTCCAGCTGAATGAAAAAACGCGCAGCCGCTGTAAAGCGGTTGCGCGTTTATCATTCAACCCCTTGGTGATCAGTCATTGACCAATTGCATGATTTCGAACGCGTTCAGTGCCGCGCCTCGCAGCAACTGGTCGCCGCTGATAAACAGATCCAGCCCGTGATCGCCGTAGATCAGATTGTAGCGAATCCGTCCTACTTCCACGGCGTGCTTATAGGTCGAGGTCATGGGCATCGGATAAACGCCTTGCTTGGGTTCATCCACCACCTCGACACCTGGCGCAGCCGCCAGGAGTTCACGCACCTGGGCCAGTGATTGCACCGGCTTCCTGAAGCGCAGGCTCAGGCTCTCGGCGTGGGAACGCAGGGTCGGTACCCGAACCGCCGTCGTGCTGATGGCCAGCTCCGGCTCGTCCAGGACCTTGCGCAGTTCCCAGACCACTTTCATCTCTTCGCGGGTATAACCGTTGTCTTCAAACGAATCGACTTGAGGGATCACGTTGAACGCCAGGTTGTGGGCGAAGTTTTCGCTGCCGTCCTGATCGCCATAGTCGCTGAACGCCTTGGCCTTTTCACGCAGCTCCAGCATGGCCGGTTGGCCCGCACCGCTGGCGGCCTGGTAAGTGGAAATGATCGCGCTTTCAAGCTCGTATGCGTCGTGCAGCGGTCCCAGCACCATGAGTGCGATGGCCGAAGAACAGTTGGGATTGGCAATCAGTTTTTCGCCCTTGTAGCGTTGACCGTTGATCGGCGGTACAAGCAGCGGGATATTCGGGTGATAGCGAAAAGCCGAGGAGTTATCGATAACGTAGGAATTTTCAGCCAGTCGCTCACCATATTCCAGGGCAAACGCCCCGGAAACACACAGGAAGACGATATCGCACGAGGCGCAGCCTTCGACCGAAAAAGGCTCGATCAGGTGCTCGGTGCTACCAGCCTTCAAGCGCTTGCCGGCCGAACGTTCAGAGGCCATGCAGACCACCTCGTAGTCGGTATCTTCAAGCAATTGCAGCATGGTCATGCCCACTGCACCGGTGCAACCCACCACGGCGACTTTCTTCATTTCGATTCCCTTATCCTGAAAAAACCCGCGCCGCCTCGAGACGGCGCAGGCGGGTATGTCATGCCGTACGCATTTGCACGGACAACCTGGCGGCCGCCGCTGCACGCTGGACCCGGATGGAGTTCAAGGTAAACAACGCAAGCGCCAGCCAGATGAACGAGAACGCCGCCAGTTTCAACGACGAGACCGGTTCACCATAAACGAATGCCGCCAACAGGAAGTTGCAAATTGGCGGGACGAACTGCAAGAAGCCCAGCGTGATCATCGACAGCTGCTTGGCCGCCAGACTGTACCACCACAAAGGCAACACCGTGATCAGACCCGTCGCGACCAACAGCAGATCGCGAGTACCCGACTGCAGGAACTGGTGCCCTTGGCCCTGGGCCTGAGCCCACACCAGGAACAGCGCCGCGAACGGCAGCAGCACGGCAATTTCCAGCGTCTGGATGACCACCGGATCACCCGGTACCTTTTTCTTGAAGATGCCGTAGAACGAATAGCAGAAACCGATCACCAGCGCGATCCATGGGAATGAATGCAGGTTCAGCAGCTCGAACGCCATCAATGTCACGCCTGTGACGGCGAGGAAGATCGCCCAGGTTTGCAGGGCCGTGAGACGCTCCTTGAAGATCACCCGCGACACCACCATGCTCATGATCGGGCTGAGGAAATAGCCGAAGGCCACCTCCAGTACGCGCCCGGTCATGATCCCGTAGATGTACATCAGCCACCAAAGCCCCAACACCGCGGACACCGTGAGCACATTGGCCGGGCGAACGGTCTTGAGCGTAGAGCGCAACGTCCCGACCCGCGCGGTCAGCAACACCAGTGCCAGGAGAAACAACTCGGCGAACACCACCCGCCAGGACAGCAGATGATAGGCATCGAGCCCGGCCAACGGCTTGTACCAGAGCGGGTACGAGCCCCAGAGCAGCGTGGCGCCGAGCCCGAAGGCGACGCCTTGTCCGGATTCGTTCTGGGCAGTCATTGGCGTCCTCCAGCGTTGAGTTTGCGCTCGATGCCATCCCAGTACACTTCCATCAGGTGCAGGTACTGTTCAATGCCTTCGGCGAACAGACGACGCTCTTGCGGCGTCTGCAGGTGTTTTTCCATGACGTTGAACACTGCGTTGGAGTGGCCGACTTCGACTTCCATGTGCAGCGTCCAGAAGAACCGGCCGCGTTCGCTGACGCCTTCCTTGATCAAGCCATCGTTGTATTTGGAAACCATCGATGCGGACATCGCCTCGTCGGCGAACAAGCCACCCAGTGCCTTTTGCAATGGCGGTTTGCTGTAGAGCGCGCAAATGCCGTCGTTCAACGCCTGAGTGCTGGGCAGGCACTTGTAGGCCTCGATCTGCTCCTCGCTGATGCCCTTGTCGTGCAGGAACTTGCGGTACAAGTCGGAATGGGAATGGGTTTCCCCCAGTTCATCGCGAGCGTTGAAGGCGATGGTGCGAAGGACTGCCTCGTCACGGGTGATGGTGGAAATCCCACAAACATAGAACGGCAGGTATTTGAAGTAGTGCAGGGTTTCCAGGTACAGCACCTGGCTTTGCTCCGGCGGCAGACCGTGCTCGGCATAGGCGTTCAGAAATGGGTGCTCGGTCGCGCGATGCTTGAGGATGTATTCGATCTGCTCATCCATGAACAACTTGAGCTCCAGATCGACGCCTTCGTTGCGTACGACATAGGCGGTTTCGGATTGAAACGTTTCTTGAGTGATGGACATGGCCTGCTTCCTTGAGCCCCGGGGGCAACGTTGATTTTCCAAATATGAAACCGGGCGGACACCCATCCGCCCGGCCGCTCGCCGTCAGGCCTCTTCGGTGGTCCTGGCCTTGGTATCCCAGATCACTTCGATACTTTCGTGGGCGACATCGGTTCGTCGGTCATGGGCACTGGCCCAGCATGTGTTGAGAATGATCCGAGTGGTTTCCTGCTGGATCGGTACCACGTGGTGCAACGTGGTATCCGACTTGAGGAAATACACATCACCCTTGAGGTGGTGATACGACTTGATCGGGTTGTTGAGGATGTACTGCCAGATCTGCGGGTTCTGCTTGTCCCACTCGCTGTGCGGCACGCACTGGAGCACGCCACCGATCGCCGGGTCCTCGGGCGCCTCGATGATCCAGATCATGGTGTACGGGTAATCACCCCAATGCCAGCCATGGGTATCGCCCGGGTGGCTCAGTTTGGTGATCAGGTATTGCTCCTGCTCCCAGCAGGACGCCAAGTCGTCGCCGGCAATATTGCCCAAGAACTTACGCAGCGACTCGGATTGATAAAGCGCGGGAATGAACGTCCCGCCCTCGGCGATCTCCGGTTGGTTGACGTTATACATTTTGCGGTAGGTATTACCGGTGGATGGAACCGTCACATCGCGGCGCACCGAATACTCGTCCAATAACGCATGAACTTCGGCATGAACATTTTCCAAAATCCTTTTCGGCAGAAAGGAAAAGTTTTTGAAGTTGAAGTAACCGTCGCGGCGAAATTCATTACGAATCTGCTTCATCCGGTTTTCATCCTGCAAAAGAGCCTGGAAATGCTTGGCCAGTTGCTGCTCCATTACTTCAATAACCAAGCTGGACGTTTGTTCGCTCATTTATCGCTCCATTCCATTGTTATCGGTCGGTGTTACAAATCCACGGGAGGCAACGCACTCGGAGTCGACGAGTTGCGTACCGGAAAGATTTTCTTTTCTTGCAGATTCATCAGCGGACCGGTCATCAGCGTCGTGACGATGGTCATGACCACCAGGGCGGTAAACAGCTCGCTGCCGATGATGCCCATGTCCAGGCCGATCTTGAGCACGACCAGTTCCATCAGGCCGCGGGTGTTCATCAGTGCACCGATGCTCAGCGACGTCGACCAGGAGCAACCCACAAGCCGAGCGCCCAGCGCGCTGCCGAATATCTTCGCAGTGACAGCCACGAGCAGGATCACCAGCAGCACCCAGGCCCCAAGCCCGGTGAACGCCGACGAGGTGGTGCTCAAGCCGGCCAGGGCAAAGAAACAGGGCATCAGTATGATCAGCGATACGTGCTCCAGCCGTTCGATGATCATGTCCAGCAAACGCTGGTCACGCGGCAAGCACAGGCCGAACAGGAAGGCACCAAATACGGCGTGCACTTGCAGCGCGTGGGTCAGGCTGCCATAGATCATCACACCGGCCAGCAACGCCACGAGCACCATCGGTTGCGCAAGCTTTCCTTCGGCGGCGAGCCAACGGTTCAAGAGGGGCTTGAGCACCAGGAACGAAAAGGCCACCAGCAGTAACAGGCAACCACCCCGGACGACCAGGGCCATCCAGTCACTGTCCTGACCGTTCACCATCGCGACAGCGGCAATCAACATCCAGGCGACCACATCGCTCATGGCGGCGGCCAGCAAGGCGATCGCACCGGTCTGCGTACCGAGCATGCCGCGTTCCTTGAGGATCCGCGCCAGTACCGGAAAAGCGGTGACGGAAAACACGGTGCCTATGAACAAGACAAAGGCCAACCGAGACGTCCCGGTGCTGGCGAAATGTTCGTACAGCCAGGGAGCTATCGCGGCGCCGAGGGAAAAAGGGATGACAATGCTGAAGGCGCCGATGACCATGGCATGGAAGCCGGTCTTGCTCTGTTTCAATGGGAAACGAAACTCGGCACCAATGACGAACATGAACAACAATATGCCCAACTCGCTCAGGACTTTGAGCTGGGTGATAGCGCTGCTATCGAATAGTTGCTGATGGAAGGCGGGAAACAACTGGCCCAGTACAACGGGGCCCAACATGAAACCGGCAATCATTTCTCCAACAACCTGTGGCTGCCCCAAGCGATTGAACGCAGCACCCAGGAGTTTTGCTGACAACATGACAAACACTATCTGGATCAGCAACATAGTCCTTTCCCTTACAACGTCCAGGTTAATCCGGTTACAACTCACAACTCCTTCAACGCCGTTATCCGTTAACAGCGTCCGTAACAGAACCCAATAAGATGCGCACACTTGGCCTATCCGTACGAATCGAATTCTGTTGAAGCAGGAATAAATCTGGAAGTGACAATCCTCTACCGGTGCGATGGGGTGGGGTACCGGTAATGCGGCGATCACCTTTGTGGGGTGCAGCCGTCTTGGTTTTCCTGATTGCCTGGCAGCGATTGTAGGGGCAGGGGACTGTCCGCTACAGTGCAGCAGACGACAATAAACGGTGAATTTACGCCAAATGAATGCTCTTCCTGGAACAGTGGCCATCCTCGTCTATGAGGGCCTTTGCGTATTCGAATTCGGCATCGCCCTCGAGATCTTCGGGCTACCCCGCCCAGAACTGGACGTCCCTTGGTATACCCACCGCATCGTTGCCGTCGACGAGGGGCCGATGCGTGCGCTGGGAGGATTGCAAATCTCCGTCGACGCGGGTCTGGAAGAGCTTGAAACCGCACAGACCATCATCGTCCCCGGTTGGCGCAACCGTTATGAGCGGCCCCCCGAAGCGCTATTGCAAGCCCTTGCAAGAGCTCATGCCCGCGGCGCACGCCTGCTGTCCATCTGCTCGGGGGTGTTCGTGCTCGCCGCCACAGGGCTGCTCGATGGAGAAACCGCTACCACGCATTGGCAATTTTCCAAGGAGCTGGCCGAACGATTCCCCAACATCAAGGTTGACCCTAATGTGCTCTACGTCGATTCCGGCCAGGTGATCACCTCAGCCGGAAGTGCCGCCGGTATCGACGCCTGCCTGCATTTGATCGCTCGTGATTTCGGCACGCACATCGCCAACTCGGTGGCCCGACGCTTGGTAATGGCGCCACAGAGAACCGGCGGCCAGTCGCAATTCATCGTCGCCCCGGTGTGCAAGTCACCACGCAACGAGCTGACGCGCGTGTTGCAATGGATCCGCGAGCACCTGGACCAACCGTTGAGCGTGGCTGACATGGCGGCTCGCGTGGCCATGAGCGAACGAACCTTTTTGAGGCGTTTCATTGAAACCACGGGACTGTCGCCCAAGGCCTGGCTTCAGCAGGAACGACTGAACCGCGCTCGCGAGCTGCTGGAAAGCACCGATCAAAACACCGCCGGTATCGCACACGCCTGTGGGTATCGGTCAGTGGAAAGTTTCCGCGCAGCCTTTCGCAACGCGGTGGGCCTGGCTCCCTCGGCCTACCGTGAGAGATTTGGCAGCGATGAAATCAGCAAGCAAGCGGCCTGGGCAGCCAACTGCTAATCCAGCAACCGATGCAACTTGGCGTACTGCAACAACATGATGGTCTTGCCGTCACAGATTTCGCCGGTCTCGATCATGCCCAGGGCCTGGTCGAGCGGCATCTCCAGCACTTCGATCTCTTCCCCTTCGGCCTCAAGCCCGCCACCTTCGTGCTGCTTGTCTTCGTCGAAGTATTCACCGACAAAAAAATGGATCCGCTCGGTCACCGAGCCCGGGCTCATGAACGCCTCGAATACCTTGCGCACGTCTTGGACGACATAGCCGGTTTCTTCCTGGGTTTCCTTGCGGATGCAGGTCTGCGGATCATCGTTGTCCAGCAGGCCGGCGCAGGTTTCGATCAACAGGCCGTCGTGCCCGTTGACGAACGCCGGGAAGCGGAATTGCCGGGTCAACACCACGGTCTGCTTGGCTTTGCTGTAAAGCAGGATGGTGGCGCCGTTGCCGCGGTCATAGGTCTCGCGGGTCAGCTCGCGCCATTGGCCGTTGCGGCCGAGGTAGTCATAAGTGGTCTTGCGCAGGATGTACCAATTGTCCGAGAGGACCTCGACCTGCTTGATACGTACGCGGTCCTTGATGCTGCTTGCCTGGGTCATTTTCCACTCCGTTCGAGACCAAAGCCCCTATTTAAACCTATTACAACGATACCGGAACGCGAGGCAGTGCTCGCTTGTGGGCTGTCTTGAGGTAAGCGCGTTCAATGATTTGTCGCGCTTTGGGCGACACCTCTTCGCCCATCAGGTACGCATCGATTTCCTCGTAGCTGCAGCCATACGCCACTTCATCCAACTTACCGGGCGCCAGGTCTTCCAAATCAGCGGTCGGCGCCTTGCGCACCAGGTGCGCCGGGGCGCCCATCGCGTCGGCCAGCAGTCTCACCTGGGTCTTGGTCAGCCCGGACAGCGGTGCCAGGTCGCATGCGCCGTCGCCAAACTTGGTAAAAAAGCCCATCACCGCCTCCGCCCCATGATCGGTGCCGACCACCAATCCGGTGCTCAGATTGGCAATGGCGTATTGCGCCAGCATCCGGGCGCGGGCCTTGGCGTTGCCTTTGGCAAAGTCGGTGAGTTCGGCCGAAGGCTGCAAGCCATCGATGGCAATGCTGCCCATCAAGCTGTCAACGCACGCGGCAATATTGCTGATGGTGATCAAGTCCGGCCGGATGAAGTCCAGGGACGCCTGGGCGTCCTGCTCGTCAGCCTGGGCCTTGTACGGTAGCCGGACGGCGATGAATCGCGCCGCGTAGTCTTCATTGCGCAGTTGCTCCACCGCCAATTGGCATAGGCGGCCGGCGGTGAGCGAGTCGACGCCGCCACTGATCCCCAGGACCAGGGACTGGCAACCGGATTCTCGCAGGACCTGCTTGATGAACTCGACGCGGCGGGCGATCTCGCTGGCTTCGCCGCCCTGAGTGAGTTGACGGTCGATGCCCAGTTCCTGGGCAATGCGTTCTTGCAGAAACGATGTCATATCAAGCTCCCAACTGTGGATTGATCAGGGCAACGTTGAACACTTGGGCGGCGTACCGCAGAAACGAGGCATCCTCGCAGACGTTCTTGATCGGATCATCGGAGAACTTCACCACCGGCTCGCCGTGGACCCGCACCAGCTTCATGACGATGCTCAGCGGTTCGACACCGTCGACATCGCAGGCCAGGCTGGTGCCCATGCCAAAACCGAACTTGGCCTTGCCGCGAACGTGACGCAGGATCGGCAGGCATTTTTCGAAATTGAGGCCATCGGAAAACATCAGGTCCTTGGTTCGCGGGTCGATACCCAGTTCCTGGTAACGCCCCAGCACCTTGTCAGCCCAGACGATCGGGTCACCGGAATCCTGGCGCAGGCCGTCATAGAGCTTGGCAAAATACAGGTCGAAATCCTTGAGGAAAAAGTCGGTGCTGATGCAGTCCGTCAGGGCGATACCGAGGCGGCCGCGATACTCGTGCACCCAGTTTTCCAACGCCGCGTTCTGGCTCTCGCGCAAGCGTCCGAGTTGCTGGTGCACCATCAGCCACTGGTGAGCCATGGTGCCGATCAGGGGCAGATCGAATTCGTAAGCCAAGTGCGCGTTACTGGTGCCGACAAAGACCCCAGGAAAATCGCTGCGCATGACATTTACCACTTCCCGCTGGGCCCGGAACGACAGCCGACGACGGGTGGAAAAGTCTGAAACGCGAAACTCGGCGAGTTCTTCACGGCTGGCATTTTTCTCCAGCCATTCGAATTTCTGGTACAGCTTGCGGGTGACGTCGGCCAACTCGACTTCGGGATACTTCTCACGATTGCGCAGTTCGCTGACCATCGCCAATACCGGCTGCTCGAACATGATGCAGTGCAGCATCGGACCACGGACGCGGATGTGCAGTTGGCCGTCGACCTCCGAAACGTGGATGTAGCGCAGATTGAAGCGAAACAGCCCGAGAAACTGTTCGAAGTCCGGTGTCAGGTACTCACGGAAACGCTTGTTGAACAGAAACCGCTGCTCCCCCTCGCGCAGTTGCAACCCGGCGAGTTTCTCCAGTTCGACACGAATATCCGGGATCAGGTGACCGAGCCGCTCCTTGGAGCGGACGATGAACTGGTATTCCACCTCGACATTCGGGTGCTGGTGCAAGACCGCCTGCATCATGGTGAAGGTGTAGTAGTCGGTGTCCAGAAGACTCTGGATGGTGCCGCTGGTTGTATCGAATGCACTGTCCATGTCTCTTCCTTATGCGTTTGCCTGGCGGAGGGTTTCTTCGCGCGTCGCGGCCACCGCGATGCCTGCTTGATGCATGTCCTGGATGGCTTGAATGGCGCCCTCCTCACTGATGGCCCGGCAGGCCGGGAGGTGAACGATCACCTTGAAGCCAGCGGCGGCCAGTTGCAGGGCGGTGGTCTTGACGCAGAAATCCAGCGCCAGCCCGCCGACTATGACTTGCTCCACACGCTGGGCCTTGAGGTACTCGATCACCCCGGTGGACAACTTGCCGTGCAGGTCGTGGTAGCAGGCGCCGTACGGGTGCAAATCCGGCTCTACCCCCTTCCAGACGAAATAGTCGTAGTCATATGGCGTCGGCAGTTGATCCAGCAGGGCGAAACCCTCAGTACCGGGAACGCAGTGGCTGACCCAAGTGATGTCGGCGTGCTCGAGCCCGGTTGGCACGAACATCTGTGCGTGATCGGCGACCACCCATGGGGCCAGGGGCGAATGGGCGTCCTTGCTGCCGACGCGGAGGCTGGCCAGGGACGCGATGAAATTCAGCTCACCGGCAATCTGGTCACCGCCCGGCACCGGAAGCTCGTCAGGGCACAGCGGTGTGAAGCTCTTTTGCGCATCGACATCGAAGGAAGCGGTTTTCCGGATCAGGCTGTTCATGCTGGGTTTCTCCTCTTCATGGTCACGAGAGTATATGTGATGTACTTTCATGACAAGCCAGGCACGAAAAATATTTTTGGCCAAGCTTCCATGCTTAAGCAAAGCAACTAGAAGAATCAGGTTTACATAAAAAGGATTTTGCCTATAGAGTACATGTCATGTACCAATCGAGGATAAGCCATGTTCGAGATTGCCCTGTATGGCGGCGCCTTCAATCCCCCTCATGCCGGCCACGCTCAAGTAATGATCGAGGCCTCACGCTTTGCCAGACGCGTGCTGGTGGTCCCCAGCTTCCGGCATCCCCACGGCAAGCAAATGGTCAACTACGAGGTTCGCCTGAACTGGCTGGAGTCGATCGTCGAAAAGGTGCAACCACTGTGCCGCGCCGAAGTGCGCGCAAGCCGGGTGGAACAGGTCGTGGCCCGTGGCGTTGAAGGCGCCATCTACAGCTACACCCTGCTCGCCCACCTCGCCGACAGCCTGGCTCTGGACGGCAAGCGGATCGCGTTGGTGGTGGGCCAGGATGTCGCCGATTTGCTGCCGACGTTCTATCGAGGTGAGGAATTGCTGGAGCGTTTTTCCATTCTTTGCGTGGAGGAAAAGATCCACGTGCGCAGCACGGTGGTTCGCGAACGACTGGCCTTGGGCAAGCCGCTGCCCACCCACTGGATGGCTCCGGGCATGAACCCGTTAAACTATGACCTTTACGCTACCCACGGAAATCGACATGCCCACTAGCCCAGCCGCCGCGCGCGGTTATCTGCACACCATCGACCTTTGTGTGCTGCGCTTCTGCCGGGAGACCCAGGCGCTGGAAATCCTCCTGAACCGACGGGAAGCCGAGCCGTTCGCCGGCCATTGGGCGTTGCCCGGGATCGTGGTCAATGGGGACGTCGAAGATCTCACGCTGAACGACGCTGTGGAGCGCCTGCGCAATTCAAGCAAGGTCGGCATGCCGCTGGCCTGGATCGAACAGGTCGGCACCGTCGGCGACGCGTTCCGCGATCCGCGCTGCTGGTCGTCCTCGACGTTCTACCTGGCGATTCTCAGCGACACGGTCCAGCTCGCCGAACACCAGGGATTCTTTCCCCTCAAGGATGTCGCAGACGCCTCGATCAAACTCCCTTTCGACCACAACAGCCTGGTGGCGGCGGTCCAGGAACGGTTGCTGTCCAAAGCCCTCTACAGCAGCCTGCCGTTGATGTTCCTGGGCCCGGAATTCAGCGCGCCGGAAGCGGTGGATATCTTCTCCGTGGTGCTCGGTCGTCCGGTGCTCAAGACCAGCATGCGCCAGCGTCTGCTGAAAATGACCGAGGCGGGTTATCTGCAGGAAACCGGCCGCAAAAAAGCCGGCGAAGGCGGCCGCCCGCAACGCACGGTGGAGAATCTCAAGCCGGCCAGCGTTTACCTTTTTGATCGGTGTTTTCTGGAGTAGCGCTTAGCGCGCAAGCGTGAATACTGCGCCAGTTTCTTCGTGGTTTGCGTTGCTGCTGATCCACAGCAGCATATGAAACTATTTTTTAATAATTGCGGGAATAATCGAGAAATACCTTCAGTCACTCCAGCCCGGCAGTAAAGACCTTACCCGGATTCATCAGCCCCGCCGGGTCCAGCGTGCGCTTGATAGCACGCATCAACTCGATCTCCAGCGGGTCCTTGAAGCGAACCGCCGCCTCAGGCTTGGCTTGCCCAAGGCCATGCTCGGCGCTGATGCTGCCGTTGAAGGTACTCGTCATCCGGTAGATGACCTGCATGATCGCCTGTTCCCGCGCCTTGAACGAGGCGTCCGCGTCGCCGATCGGCTTGCTGATGTTGTAGTGCAGATTGCCGTCGCCCATGTGGCCATAAGAAACGATGCGCACGCCCGGAAAGTCCTGTTGCAGCGCGCGGTCGGTGCGCTCGATGAACTCCGGTATGCGGCTCACGGGCACGCTGATGTCATGCTTGAGGCTGGGGCCTTCATGGTTCTGTGCTTCGGAAATGCCTTCGCGCAGCGCCCACAGCGCCGCGGCCTGTGCCTGGCTGCCGGCCAATACCGCGTCGATGACCCAACCAAGCTCGAAAGCATGGGCCAGGCCATTTTCCAGCAACGGAGCCAAGGAGGCGTCGGGGACCGTGTCGCGCAGTTCAATCAAGGCGTACCAAGGATGTTTCGCTTCCAGAGGGTCAGTGCAGCCGGCCACATGGTCCAGGACGAAATCCAGGCTCTGGCGCGACATCATCTCGAAGCCTGTCAGGCGATCAGCGCACAGGCTGCGCACATGGCCGATCAAGTCCACCGCCGCTTGAGGCGAAGGCAGCGCGACCCAGGCGGTCGCCGTGCTGTGGGTCGCCGGGAACAATTTCAATACCGCAGCGGTGATGATACCCAGCGTGCCCTCCGAGCCAATGAACAAATGCTTGAGATCGTAGCCGGTGTTGTCTTTGCGCAAGCCCCGCAAACCGTTCCAGACGCGACCGTCCGGCAGCACCACTTCCAGGCCTAGGGTCAGCTCACGCATGTTGCCGTAACGCAGCACAGCCGTGCCGCCGGCGTTGGTCGCCAGATTGCCGCCCACCGTGCAACTGCCCTCCGCCCCCAACGACAGCGGAAACAAACGTCCGGCCTGGCTGGCGGCGTCCTGTAGCTGCCGCAGGATCACCCCCGCCTCTACCGTAATGGTTTCATTGGCCAGGTCGATGTCGCGGATGCGCTTCATCCGGGTCAAGGACAACACCACTTGGTTGCCAGAGGCATCGGGGATCGAGCCGCCACATAGCCCGGTGTTGCCGCCCTGCGGTACCAAGGCAATCTGGGCGTCGTGGCAGATCCGAACAACCTCGGCCACTTCTTCGGTGGTGGCCGGGCGCACCACCAAGGCGGCCTGGCCTTGATAGGCGTTACGCCAGTCCGTCAGATAGCCTTGCATCAGCTGGGGGTCGCGCACCCATCCTGCCTGCCCGACCACCCGCTCGATGCGCTGGAACACTTCATCGTTCAACGAAGACATCCCTCTCTCCTCAACCGTTACAGAAGCCGCCCGAACCCTGGCTGGCCGGGCGTCCAGCTCGCTCACTGACAGCCCAAGGCCAAGGCTGCAACACGGGCGCGCGTTGCAGCAGCCAATGCGGTGGGCTAGCTGCGCATCAGTTCAATCGCAGCACTCTTGCGGTTGCGAATGACCGTCACCAGATGCCAGGAAATGGACGCGGCGGCCAGGATGAGGAAGCCCGCCGAGATGGGGTTGGTCAGGAAGCCGCCGAAGTTGCCATCGGACAGCATCAGGCCTCGGCGCAAGTTGGTTTCAGCCATCGGGCCGAGAATGAAACCGATGATGAACGGTGCGATCGGCAGACCGCTTTTGACGAACCCATACCCCAGCAAGCCAAACAGCAGCACCGCCCAGACATCGAAGATCCGGCTGTTCAGGCCAAAGGCGCCGACCACGCAAAGCACCAGGATAATTGGCAGCAAGATGTGCTTGGGCACCGCGAGCAACTTGATGAACATGCGCAGGCCGTAGAACTCCAGCACCAGCATCAGCACGGAAGCGAGGATCAGCGCGGCGAAGATCGTGTAGACCAGTGGCGCCTGGCTGATGAACAGCAGGGGGCCGGGCTGGATGCCGTGGATCATGAAGCCACCGAGCATGACCGCCGTGGTGGTATCGCCGGGAATGCGGAGCGTCAGCAAAGGAATCATCGCGCCGCCGATGCCAGCGTTGTTTGCCGTCTCGCTGGCGACCACGCCGTCGATCTTGCCTTTGCCGAACTCCTCGGGTGTCTTGGAGCGTTTCTTCGCCACGATGTAAGAGACGATATTCGACGTACCGGCACCGATGCCGGGCAAGATGCCAATGCCCAGGCCGATCAACGAAGAACGGGTGGCATTGGGCAACTGGCCGACAAACTCTTTCATCGAGAAACCAAAACCTTTCACGCCTTTCATGCTGACGTGCTGGGGTTTGGCCCGGTGGCTCAGGCGCGCGCTCTCGGCGAACTTCAGCACTTCGGCAACCGCGAACATACCGATCATCACGGTCAGCATGGCGAAGCCGCCGTTGAGGCTCGGCAGGTCAAAGGTAAAACGACGGATCGCTTCGACCGGGGCGATACCCACGGTGGAGAAGGCAAAACCCAGGGCACCGGCAAACAGGCCTTTGACCAGCGAGCCGGTGGACAGCGTGGCGATCAATGTCAGCGAGAAAATCGCGATGGAGAAGTATTCGTGCGGGCCAAAGCTCAGGGCCAGTTCCGCCAGAATCGGGGCGATGAACATCAGCGCCGCGATACTGAAGATCGTGCCGAGAAACGAGAACACCACGCCAATGCCAAGGGCCTTGACGCCATGGCCTTGCTTCATCAACGGCCAGCCATCGAACGTCGTCGCGATGGAGGCCGGCGTACCCGGTATGTTGAGCAATATCGCCGATATCAGCCCTCCCGAGGTGGCGCCAACGAACAACGCCACCAGCAACGCCAGGCCAGGGCCGGGTCCCATCGAATACGTCAGTGGCAAGCACAACGCGATCGCCATGGTGGCCGAGAGCCCGGGCACCGCACCGAAAACGATCCCCACCGCAACGCCGAGGGTAATCAGGAGAAAGACGTAGGGTGTCAGTACGGCTGCGAAGCCTGTTTGCATGAGTTCAATCATGGCCGTCCCCTAGAAATCCAATAAACCGACAGGCAGGAGCAAGTCGAAGCCATGGCGAAAGATGTAGAAAATCAGGACCGCCGAGACGACAGCGATCAACGCGTAGCGCAGGTGCTTGACCTTCTGTTCCGCAGGGGTCAACACGATGAACTGGACATACAGATAGAGCGCGGTCGTGATCAGGAAACCCACCGGCTCCATCAGCGCCGTGTAAAGCAGCACCAATGCCAGGGTTTTGAACACGGTTGGGTAATCAATCGCCTCTGGCTTTTCTGCGGGTTCGGCGCGTTTATCCGGCAGCTTTCGCCACATCCACAATTGCAATGCGCCCAACAGGCACAACGAGACGGCGAGCACCCAAGGCACAAACGCGGCATCGATCGTTCCACGACGCGGCAGGTTCATGGTCAGGACCAGATACGCCACGCCGGCGCCGAGCATGGCCAGGCCGGCGATCAGCTCGTTTCTCTTGTAGGAATCCATACAGGCTCCTGTTACGGGTAAGGACAGGTTGTCGAACGCTTGCCAGCGCGGCACGCGTCCGAACCGTTACGCAAAATTATTTGGCTTTACGCATCTCGTCCTTGAACTGCATGAAGTTGTCGCGGGTTTTGTTCAACGTGGCGATGGCTTCTTCGGTGCCCTGGAAGCTGACCGGCTGCTTGAACGACTTCTTCAGCTCTTCGGCGTATTCCGGTTCTTCGGTGATTTTCTTCATGGTGTCGGCCATTTTCTTGACGATGGCCGGGTCGGTGCCTTTCGGGAAAGCGACGACGTAAGGCTTGTCCAGGACCAGGTCGACGCCTTGCTCCTTGAAGGTCTTGACGTCGCCCAGCAGCGCGTTGCGTTCGGCGTTGGGCTGGCCCAGGGCGCTCATCTTGCCGCTGGAAATGTAGTCCTGGACCGAGCCGTAGCTGATGGCGCCCAGATCGATGCGCTTGCCCAGCAAGGCGACGATTTTTTCGGACACGGTGCCGCTGTCGACCATTTTCAGTTTCACCCCGGCGAGCTTCTCGAACATCAAGCCTTGCAGGTGCGAGAAGTTGCCCATCTCGGTGCCGTAGGTGATGGTGCCGGGCTTGGCCTTGGCCTTCTCGATCAACTGGTCGAGGGTGTCGATGCCCGAGCTTTTCGCCGAGACGAACACCGCGCCTTTGTCGACGCCAGCGATGCAGGAGATATCGAACGCATCGAAACGGTCTTCGGACAGCCCCGCGACCTCGTTGACGATCAATTGGCCGGTGTGAGTAAACAGAATGGTATTGCCGTCCGGCGCCGCGCTCTTGACCGCATCGGCGGCAATCGTCCCGCCCCCACCGGCCATATTGGTGACGACCATGGTCTTGCCGGTGACCTTGGTGAAGTACTTGGCCATCATCCGTGCGTTGAAATCGGTGTCACCGCCGGCGTTGGCGATCACCACCACTTGCACCGGACGGCTTGGCCAGTTGCTGGCGTCGGCGGCCATTGCGGTGCCGGCGGTGAGGCTCAGAAACGAGGCGATCAAGAGGCGCAGAGTGTTTTCTTCATTATTGTTCTCCGGGTGCTGCCATTCATTGGGGGATTGAAGCTGAACGAGAAACGGACACGCCCGGTGGTAACGCCTGATGGGACAGGCGAAAGTGCATGGGCGTGGGGAGCGAAGCGTTAGGTAGTAGCTGCGAGCCCGCTCGGGACTCTTTGGATGAGAAAGAAGGTACTCGGCGCACGGCGTCAAAGCGTGGGGCCGGAGGACTGCATACTCTCTGGGTGGCAAATGCAGGAGACTCATCACCTCTACCCCATGTTGTCAACGCAGTTATTCCGCGACTCACCGTGAATACGACGAACAGGGTTGAGTAAAAAGCTCGAATTCGGATTTCCTTGCTGATCCAAACTGCGAAACCCATTTTGTCGCGACCATAAAAAACCCCCTGAATTCAGGGGGTTAGTTCAGTCAGTGGGCCAGGCGCCAACCGTCAGGTTGAGCGTCTGTGCCCGCGCGCGACGCCGTTATTCAACCGTTACCGATTTTGCCAGGTTACGCGGCTGGTCCACGTCGGTGCCCTTGAGCACAGCCACGTAGTAGGACAACAACTGCAGCGGGATCGTGTAAAGAATCGGCGAGAGGATGTCGTGGATATGTGGCATGTGCACCACATGGGTTCCCTCGCCATTGGTCATGCCCGCCTTCTCGTCCGCGAAAACCACCAATTGGCCACCACGGGCGCGCACTTCCTGCAGGTTGGACTTGAGCTTTTCCAACAGCTCGTTGTTCGGCGCCACGGTGACGACCGGCATGTCGTTATCCACAAGCGCGAGCGGGCCGTGCTTGAGTTCACCCGCCGGGTAGGCCTCGGCGTGAATGTAGGAGATTTCCTTGAGCTTCAACGCCCCTTCCATCGCCACTGGGAATTGCGCGCCACGGCCCAGGAACAGGGTGTGATTCTTCTCGGCGAACAGCTCGGCGATTTTCTCCACGGTGCTGTCCATCGCCAAGGCTTCGCCCAGGCGAGCCGGCAAGCGGCGCAATTCTTCTACCAGCTTGGCCTCGACGCCCTCCGCCAGCGTGCCGCGTACCTGGCCCAGGGACAGGGTCAGCAACAGCAGGCCCACCAATTGCGTGGTGAACGCCTTGGTCGACGCCACGCCAATCTCACGACCGGCCTGGGTCAGCAGCGTCAGGTCGGACTCACGCACCAGCGAGCTGATACCGACGTTGCAGATTGCGAGGCTGGCGAGGAAACCCAATTCCTTGGCGTTGCGCAGGGCAGCCAGGGTGTCGGCGGTTTCGCCGGACTGGGAAATGGTCACGAACAGGGTATCGGGCTGCACCACCACCTTGCGGTAGCGGAACTCACTGGCGACTTCGACCTGGCACGGGATACCCGCCAGTTCTTCGAGCCAGTAACGCGCGACCATGCCGGCGTGATAGCTGGTGCCGCAGGCAACGATCTGCACGTTGCGGACCTTGGCGAACAGCTCGGCAGCCTGCGGGCCGAAGGCCTGGACCAGCACTTGATCCTGGCTCAGGCGACCTTCGAGGGTGCGCTGCACAACGGCCGGCTGCTCATGGATTTCCTTGAGCATGTAATGGCGGAACTCGCCCTTGTCGGCGGCTTCGGCGCCGTCGCGGTACTGGACGGTTTCACGCTCGACGTTTTTGCCATTCAGGTCCCAGATCTGCACGCTGTCGCGGCGAATCTCGGCGATATCGCCTTCTTCCAGGTACATGAAGCGGTCAGTGACCTGGCGCAGCGCCAGTTGGTCGGAGGCCAGGAAGTTTTCGCCAAGGCCCAGGCCGATGACTAGCGGGCTGCCGCTGCGGGCCGCGACCAGGCGATCCGGTTGTCTGGCGCTGATCACCGCCAGGCCATAGGCGCCATGGAGTTCCTTGACCGTGGCCTTGAGCGCCACGGTCAGGTCCGCCAGATCCTTGAGCTTGTGGGTAAGCAAATGGGCGATGACTTCGGTGTCGGTGTCCGAGGTGAACACATAGCCGAGCGCCTTGAGCTGTTCGCGCAAGGCTTCATAATTCTCGATGATGCCGTTGTGCACCACCGCCAGGTCGCCGGAAAAATGCGGATGGGCGTTACGCTCGCACGGCGCGCCATGGGTGGCCCAGCGCGTGTGGGCGATGCCCAGGCGACCGATCAACGGCTCGGCATCCAACGCTCGTTCCAGCTCACTCACCTTGCCCGGACGACGCACACGTTCGAGCGTCTCATCATTGGTGAACACCGCCACGCCGGCACTGTCGTAGCCGCGATATTCGAGACGCTTGAGGCCTTCAAGCAGGATGGCCGTGATGTTGCGTTCAGCAACGGCGCCGACAATTCCACACATGCTATTTCTCCTGGCTGACAGACGCGCAGATGACATTGATGCCGCGGGCCTGGATCTGATCGCGTGCCTCCACGGGCAGGCGATCATCGGTAATTAAGGTATGGACGCTGCTCCACGGCAGTTCCAGATTGGGGATCTTGCGGCCGATCTTGTCGGCCTCCACCATCACGATCACTTCGCGCGCGACCTCAGCCATTACACGGCTCAGGCCCAGCAGTTCGTTGAAGGTGGTTGTGCCACGCGCCAGATCGATGCCGTCGGCACCGATGAACAACTGGTCGAAGTCATAGGAGCGCAGCACTTGCTCAGCGACTTGGCCTTGGAACGATTCCGAATGCGGATCCCAGGTGCCACCTGTCATCAACAGCACCGGCTCGTGCTCCAGTTCGCTCAAGGCGTTGGCGACATGCAGGGAATTGGTCATCACCACCAGCCCCGGCTGATTGCCAAGCTGAGGGATCATGGCGGCAGTGGTGCTGCCACTGTCGATGATGATGCGCGCATGCTCGCGGATCCGCTTGACCGCGGCCCGGGCGATGGCTTGTTTGTATTTGGACACGGTCTGGGCGCTATCGGCCACCAACTCCTGGGGCATCGGCACCGCGCCACCGTAGCGACGCAGCAGCAGGCCGTTGGTTTCCAGCGCGGCTAGATCCTTGCGAATCGTAACTTCGGAGGTTTCGAAGCGCTTGGCCAGTTCATCCACGCTGACTTCGCCCTGCTCCTGAAGCAAGGCGAGGATGTTGTGGCGACGCTGTGGTGTGTTGCGCTTTGACATGGCGGCTTAAGTTTCGATTCGAAAGATAACGTAAGCAATCAAAACCTATTGAAGCGATATCGTCAAGGCGCCCGGAGAAAAATTCAGAAATCCTCTCAGCACTGTGGGAGCGAGCTTGCTCGCGAAGGGGCCAGGTCAGGCAAAGCTGCTTTACCTGATACACCGCTATCGCGAGCAAGCTCGCTCCCACAGGAGGTTGTGGATAAGTTTAGGGTTTCTTGATCTTTTCCGGGCGCTTCCAGCCGTCGATGTTGCGCTGACGGGCGCGTCCGACTGCCAATTGGCCTTTATCCACATTTTGGGTCAAGGTCGAACCGGCTGCCGTGGTTGCACCGCTGGAGATATCCACAGGCGCCACCAGGGAGTTGTTGGAACCAATGAACACATCTTCACCCAAAACGGTTTTCCACTTGTTGGCGCCGTCGTAATTGCAAGTGATGGTCCCCGCGCCAATGTTGGTGCGGGCGCCGACTTCCGCGTCACCCAGGTAGGTCAGGTGGCCGGCCTTGGCGCCTTCGCCCAGGTGCGCATTCTTCAGCTCGACGAAGTTACCCACATGCGCCCGGGCTTCCAGCACGGTACCGGGACGCAGGCGGGCAAACGGACCAGCATCGCTGCCCTCTCCCATGACCGCGCCGTCAAGGTGGCTGTTGGCCTTGACCACCACGCCTTTGCGCAGGGTGCTGTCCTTGATGACGCAGTTCGGGCCGATGACCACGTCGTCTTCGATGACGACCTTGCCTTCGAGAATGACATTGATGTCGATGACCACGTCGCGTCCCGCGCTGACTTCACCACGTACGTCAAAACGGGACGGATCGCGCAGGGTCACACCTTGGGCCATCAGTCGACGGGCAGCACGCAATTGATAGTGGCGCTCCAGCTCGGCCAGTTGCCGGCGGTCATTGGCGCCTTGTACTTCCATGGCATCGAGCGGCTGCTCGGTGGCGACCACCAGTCCATCGGCAACGGCCATGGCGATCACATCGGTCAGGTAGTACTCGCCTTGGGCATTGTTGTTCGACAGGCGACTCATCCAGTCACCCAGCCGCTCAGCCGGCACGGCGAGAATCCCGGTGTTGCCTTCGGTGATGGCGCGCTGGGCTTCGTTGGCGTCCTTCTGCTCGACGATCGCCGTGACCTGGCCTTCTGCGTTGCGCACGATGCGGCCGTAGCCAGTCGGATCAACCAGCTCGACCGTCAACAGACCTAGCTGCCGTGGCGCGACATGCTTGAGCAAGCGCTGCAACGTTTCGACCTCGATCAGCGGCACGTCACCGTAGAGAATCAATACCGTGTCAGCCGTTATGAACGGTACAGCCTGGGCCACCGCATGGCCGGTGCCTAGTTGCTTGTCTTGCAGCACAAAATTCAGGTCATCCGCCGCCAGGCGCTCACGCACCGCATCGGCACCATGGCCGATCACCACATGGATGCGCTGTGGATCAAGTTGCCGCGCGCTGTGGATAACATGACCGAGCATGGAATTGCCGGCGACCGGATGCAACACCTTGGGCAGCGCCGAACGCATGCGGGTGCCCTGACCGGCCGCGAGAATAACGATTTCGAGAGACATGACTGGCTACCAATCCTGGGTGGTCAGCGGCTGCGACCAGATGATGAGTATCGGAAAAAGAAAAAGGGTAGCCGAGGCTACCCTTTTTAATCAATCGCACAGAAAGCAGACGGCTTAGCCGCCGAACTTCTTGCGGATCTGCTGGACGGTACGCAGCTGGGCTGCGGCCTCGGCCAGACGTGCGGCAGCAGAACCGTAATCGAAGTCCGCGCCTTTTTCATGCAGAGCCTTCTCGGCGGCCTTGACGGCCTCCTGAGCAGAGGCTTCGTCCAGGTCGGCAGCACGCTGCACGGTGTCGGCAAGAACCTTGACCATGTTCGGCTGAACCTCGAGGAAACCACCGGAGATGTAGAACACCTCCCTGTCCCCGCCCTGCTTGGTCAGAGTAATCGGACCTGGCTTCAAGCTGGTGATCAGCGGTGCGTGACCCAGGGCGATACCAAGATCACCCAGCTCACCGTGCGCAACCACAAACTCGACCAGACCGGAGAAGATTTCCCCTTCCGCACTGACGATATCGCAATGGACTGTCATAGCCATCTGATTGCCTCAACCTAAATTAGCGCCCGTTGCCGGGCGCCGGGATTACAGTTTCTTGGCTTTCTCGATCGCTTCTTCGATGCCGCCGACCATGTAGAACGCTTGTTCTGGCAGGTGGTCGTAGTCACCGTTGAGGATGCCTTTGAAGCCAGCAATGGTGTCTTTCAGGGAAACGTATTTACCCGAGGCACCGGTGAAGACTTCAGCCACGAAGAACGGCTGCGACAAGAAGCGCTGGATCTTACGAGCACGGTTTACCAACTGCTTGTCGGCTTCCGACAGCTCGTCCATACCCAGGATCGCGATGATGTCCTTCAGCTCTTTGTAGCGCTGCAGCACGTACTGGACGCCGCGAGCGGTGTCGTAGTGCTCCTGGCCGATCACGTTCGGGTCCAGCTGGCGCGAAGTCGAGTCCAGTGGGTCTACCGCTGGGTAGATACCCAGGGAAGCGATGTCACGGGACAGAACGACGGTGGCGTCCAAGTGGGCGAAGGTGGTCGCTGGCGACGGGTCGGTCAAGTCGTCCGCTGGTACGTATACCGCTTGGATCGAAGTGATCGAGCCTTGCTTGGTCGAAGTGATGCGCTCTTGCAGCACGCCCATCTCTTCAGCCAGGGTCGGCTGGTAACCTACTGCCGAAGGCATACGGCCCAGCAGTGCGGATACTTCGGTACCGGCCAGGGTGTAACGGTAGATGTTGTCGACGAACAGCAGAACGTCGTTACCTTCGTCACGGAACTTCTCGGCCATGGTCAGGCCGGTCAGGGCTACGCGCAGACGGTTTCCCGGCGGCTCGTTCATCTGGCCGTAGACCAGTGCCACTTTGTCCAGAACGTTGGAATCCTTCATCTCGTGGTAGAAGTCGTTACCCTCACGAGTACGCTCACCCACACCGGCGAACACGGAATAACCGCTGTGCTCGATGGCGATGTTACGGATCAGTTCCATCATGTTTACGGTCTTGCCAACACCGGCACCACCGAACAGACCGACTTTACCGCCCTTGGCGAACGGGCAAACCAGGTCGATAACCTTGATGCCAGTTTCCAGCAGCTCGTTGCCACCGGCCTGTTCAGCGAAGGTTGGCGCAGGACGGTGAATGCCCCAGCGCTCTTCGGTGTCGATCGGGCCAGCTTCGTCGATCGGGTTGCCCAGTACGTCCATGATCCGGCCCAGGGTCGCTTTACCGACCGGTACGGAGATGGCTGCGCCAGTGTTGTTGACGTCCAGACCGCGCTTCAAGCCTTCGGTGGAGCCCATCGCAATGGTACGAACCACGCCGTCGCCCAGCTGCTGCTGAACCTCCAGGGTGGTTTCGGCGCCTTGAACCTTCAAGGCGTCGTAGATGCTCGGTACGCTGTCGCGTGGGAATTCCACGTCGATAACGGCGCCGATGATTTGAACGATACGTCCGCTACTCATAGCTGGATCCTCTGAATATTTGAACCGTTAAACCGCGGCAGCGCCGCCGACGATTTCCGAGATCTCTTGGGTGATCGCAGCCTGACGCGCCTTGTTGTAGATCAGCTGCAAATCGCTGATCAAATCACCGGCGTTGTCGGTAGCGTTCTTCATCGCGATCATCCGCGCCGCTTGTTCAGCTGCGTTGTTCTCGACCACCGCCTGGTAGACCTGCGACTCCACGTAACGGACCATCAAGCCGTCGAGCAGCTCCTTGGCATCCGGTTCGTAGAGATAGTCCCAGTGGTGCTTGAGTTCCTGTTCCGGGGTCGCCACCAGTGGAATCAACTGCTCCACGGTCGGCTGTTGCGTCATGGTGTTGATGAACTTGTTGGATACCACGGACAGGCGGTCGATCCGGCCTTCCAGGTAAGCATCCAGCATCACCTTGACGCTGCCGATCAGATCATTGATCGACGGCTCTTCACCCAGGTGGCTGATAGCAGCGACGACGTTACCGCCGAAGTTGCGGAAGAAAGCCGCACCCTTGCTACCGACCACGCACAGATCGATCTCGACGCCTTGTTCGCGGTTTACCGCCATGTCCTTGACCAGGGCCTTGAACAGGTTGGTGTTCAAGCCACCGCACAGACCACGGTCACTGCTCACCACAACGTAACCGACGCGCTTGACGGCGCGGTCGATCATGAAAGGGTGGCGGTATTCCGGGTTGGCGTTGGCCAGATGACCAATCACCTGGCGGATGCGCTCCGCATAAGGACGGCTAGCAGCCATGCGCATTTGTGCCTTGCGCATTTTGCTGACCGCCACTTTTTCCATGGCGCTGGTAATCTTTTGCGTGCTTTTGATGCTCGCAATCTTACTGCGAATCTCTTTTGCGCCTGCCATGTAACACCTATCAGGTTAGCAAGCGGGAGCCTTGCGGCTCCCGCTGCGGCTTACCAGGTTTGGGTGGCCTTGAACTTCTCGATACCGGCTTTGAGGCCAGCGTCGATTTCGTCATTGAAGTCACCTTTAACGTTGATCTTCGCCATCAAATCGGCGTGATCGCGGTTGAAGAAAGCAATCAGCGCTTGTTCGAAGCTGCCGATCTTGGCGATTTCAATGTCAGTCAGGAACCCACGCTCAGCGGCATACAGCGACAGCGCCATGTCAGCGATCGACATCGGTGCGTATTGCTTCTGCTTCATCAGCTCGGTAACGCGCTGACCATGCTCAAGTTGCTTACGGGTCGCTTCGTCCAGGTCAGAAGCGAACTGGGCGAATGCCGCCAGTTCACGGTACTGGGCCAGGGCGGTACGGATACCACCGGACAGCTTCTTGATGATCTTGGTCTGAGCGGCACCACCCACACGGGATACCGAAACACCGGCGTTAACTGCAGGGCGGATGCCCGAGTTGAACATGGCCGATTCCAGGAAGATCTGACCGTCGGTGATGGAAATCACGTTGGTCGGAACGAACGCGGAAACGTCGCCAGCCTGGGTTTCGATGATCGGCAGGGCGGTCAGGGAACCGGTCTTGCCAGTCACGGCGCCGTTGGTGAACTTCTCTACGTACTCTTCCGAAACGCGGGATGCGCGCTCCAGCAGACGGGAGTGGAGATAGAACACGTCGCCTGGGTAGGCTTCACGGCCTGGTGGACGGCGCAGCAGCAGGGAAATCTGGCGGTAGGCCACTGCTTGCTTGGACAGATCGTCATAAACGATCAGCGCGTCTTCACCGCGGTCGCGGAAGTATTCGCCCATGGTGCAACCGGAGTACGGTGCCAGGAACTGCAGGGCAGCCGATTCGGAGGCGCTGGCGGCAACGATGATGGTGTTGGCCAGTGCACCGTTTTCTTCCAGCTTGCGAACCACGTTGGCGATGGTCGATTGCTTCTGACCGATTGCCACGTAGACGCAGAAGATACCGCTGTTCTTCTGGTTGATGATCGCGTCGATCGCCAGAGCGGTCTTACCGATCTGACGGTCACCGATGATCAGCTCACGCTGGCCACGGCCGACAGGGATCATGGCATCGACAGCCTTGTAGCCAGTCTGTACAGGCTGGTCTACCGACTTACGCCAGATCACGCCAGGAGCAACTTTCTCGACCGCATCGGTCTCGGTGTTGTTCAGCGGACCTTTGCCGTCAACTGGGTTACCCAGTGCGTCGACTACGCGACCCAGCAGTTCCTTACCGACTGGAACTTCGAGGATGCGGCCGGTGCACTTGGCGCTCATGCCTTCAGCCAGAGTCGTGTACGCGCCCAATACCACGGCACCTACAGAGTCTTGCTCCAGGTTGAGGGCCATACCGTAGACACCGCCCGGAAACTCGATCATCTCGCCGTACATGACGTCGGCCAGACCGTGAATCCGCACGATGCCGTCAGATACGCTGACGACAGTGCCTTCGTTACGGGCTTGGGAGGTCACATCGAGCTTTTCGATGCGGCCCTTGATAATTTCACTTATTTCGGAAGGATTGAGTTGCTGCATTGCTCTGCTGCCCCTTCAAACTCAAGATTTCAATGCTTCGGCAAGTTTCGCGATTTTGCCGCGAATCGAGCCATCGATAACCAGGTCGCCGGCGCGGATTACAACGCCCCCTATGAGGGACTTGTCTTCCTCGACTTGCAGGCGCACTTCCCGGTTGAGTCGTGCACTGAGAACCTTGGCGAGTTTGTCTTGCTGTTCTTGGTTCAATGCAAAAGCACTGGTCACTTCCACGTCTACCGACTTCTCTTGCTCGGCCTTGTACAGGTCGAACAGAGCGGCAATCTCCGGCAGAAGCGGGAGACGGTCGTTTTCGGCAACGACGTGAATGAAATTCTGTGCCTTGGCATCGAACTTGTCGCCGCACACGTCAATGAACGTGGCGGCCTTTTCTGCGCTCGTCAGTCGCGGGGCCTTGAGCACGCGCTGCATGGTGTCGTCTTGCGACACCGCTGCTGCCAGGCCGAGCATGGCTGACCAATTGGCCAGTTGCTGGTGGGCCTGAGCGTGCTCGAAGGCCGCCTTAGCGTAAGGTCGGGCCAACGTGGTCAGTTCTGCCATGATCGCCCTCGCTTAGATTTCAGCAGCCAGTTGGTTTACCAGCTCTGCGTGCGCGTTTTGATCGATTGTGGCACCCAGGATCTTCGAAGCACCGCCAACGGCCAGGCTACCCACTTGGGCACGCAGCGCGTCTTTGACACTGTTGAGTTCCTGTTCGATCTCGGCTTGAGCCTGAGCCTTCACACGGTCAGCTTCGACGCGAGCCTGTTCACGGGCTTCGTCGACAATCTGGGTACCGCGTTTCTTGGCTTGCTCGATGATTTCAGCTGCCTGAGCTTTCGCTTCGCGCAGTTGCTGACCCACTTTCTCATGGGCCAACTCCAGGTCGCGAGCTGCACGGCTGGCAGCGTCCAGACCATCAGCGATCTTCTTTTGACGTTCGTGCAATGCCGCAATGACCGGAGGCCATACGAACTTCATGCAGAACAGTACAAAAATCAGGAACGCAACGGACTGGCCAATCAGGGTCGCATTAATGTTCACGCCAACACCTCGCAGTTACGTTGTCCATCACACCAATCTACTCGAGACATCCGAGTAATTAGCCAGCGATTTGACCAACGAACGGGTTCGCAAAGGTGAAGAACAGAGCGATACCAACACCGATCATGGTTACGGCGTCGAGCAGACCGGCAACGATGAACATCTTGACTTGCAGCATTGGGACCATTTCTGGCTGACGCGCTGCGCCTTCCAGGAACTTGCCGCCCAGCAGGCCGAAACCAATTGCGGTACCCAGTGCGCCCAGGCCGATCAACAGTGCAACAGCGATAGCGGTTAGACCAACTACAGTTTCCATCTTTCCTCCCGACTTTTACGTCGTATGGTTTAGGTTTTTTAGATTTTAAAGCGGTAAAACAAATCGTTTCCCAGCCCGTACCGGGCTCCTTCCCGTGTGACCGGGAAGGACATCAGACTAGTCGAGACTGGCCTTAATGGTTTTCTTCGTGCGCCATCGACAGGTAGACGATGGTCAGCATCATGAAGATGAACGCCTGCAAGGTGATGATCAGGATGTGGAACACAGCCCACGCCCATTGCAGCACCACACCCAGGCCGCTGAGCCAGAGCAGGCCGCTGCCGAACATCACAGCGATCAGGATGAACACCAGCTCGCCGGCATACATGTTGCCGAACAGACGCAGTGCCAGAGAGATTGGCTTGGCGATCAGGGTCACGAATTCCAACAGGAAGTTCACCGGGATCAGCAGGGCCTGAACCAGGATGTTCTTGCTGCCGAACGGGTGCAGGGTCAGTTCGCCGATGAAACCGCCGATGCCCTTGACCTTGATGCTATAGAAAATGATCAGTGCGAAAACCGAGAACGCCATGCCCAGGGTCGCGTTCGGGTCGGTGGTCGACACGGCGCGGAACGGGATATGGTGGTCGCCGGAGATCAGGATGGCCAGCTGAGGAATCCAGTCGACCGGTACCAGGTCGACGGCGTTCATCAGGAACACCCAGACGAAGATGGTCAGTGCCAACGGTGCAATCACCGGGCTGCGGCCGTGGAAGCTGTCTTTCACGCTGCCATCGACGAATTCGACCAGGACTTCAACGAAGTTCTGCAGTGCACCTGGCTGACCGGAGGTCGCTTTCTTCGCCGCCATGCGGAAAAGGAAAACGAAGATCAGGCCCAGTGCGACCGACCAGCCGAGGGTATCGACGTGGAAAGCCCAGAAGCCCATTTCCTTGGCTTCTGCTGCGGAGTGGGCAAAACCCCAGCTGCCGTTAGGTAGCTGCCCGAAGGTCAGGTTCTGCAAGTGGTGCTGGATATAGCCCGAAGCGGTTGTTTCTGCCATGGTTGCCTCAAACGCCCTAAGGTCTCGAAAGTCTTGTTCTCATTAGCAGGGGAGCGAACCAGCTGACCATCTGGGTCAGCAGGAACACGCCGAATACCGCCAGCGGCGCCAGTGGCTTCACACCTGCGAACGTCAGTGCAAACAGCACTGCCGTCAAAATCAATTTCCCCGCCTCGCCAGCATAAAAAGACCGGACGATGGCTTGGGCTGCTCGGGCGCCGGAAAACCGAAAGGCCCTGTGAGCAAAGTAAATATTGGGAAGCAAGGCTATCAGGCCTCCGCAAAGACCCGAGTATCCGGCGACGACTCCTTTCCATTGCCAGAGCGCCAACGTGGCGATCAGTACAACGACAAACTGGGCCATCAAAACCGGGAAAACTGCCAGACGATGGAACGGCAAGCGGTTTGGCGTGCGTGTTTCCATCGCTTTTGCTCTCCAATGGTCGGCTGCCTGAATTCACTAACTTGGCATAATTTGTGCCGACAAAATGCGCGCAGAGTATAGGGGCGGTTCTGCCCCTATTCAACCTTCAGGTAGTGATTTCCGACTGCGCGCTACAAGGGCAATTGTTTCAGCGAATGTGTGCAAGGACACCTTGCAGCTCGTCGAGAGAGTTATAGCCGATCACCAACTGCCCCTTGCCCTTCTTTCCGTGGCGAATCTGCACCGCAGAGCCTAGGCGCTCGGCCAGGCGCTGTTCCAGGCGAGCGATATCCGGGTCAGGTTTTGGCGCCTCGACAGGGGTCGGTTTACCACTCAACCACTGACGGACCAGTGCCTCGGTTTGGCGCACGGTCAGACCGCGTGCGACAACATGTCGCGCCCCTTCAACTTGTTGATTTTCCGGCAAACCGAGCAATGCCCGGGCATGACCCATCTCCAGGTCGCCGTGGGACAGCATGGTCTTGATGACTTCAGGCAAGGCAATCAACCGCAACAGGTTGGCCACCGTCACCCGGGACTTGCCCACCGCTTCGGCCACTTGCTGCTGGGTCAGTTGGAATTCCTGCTGCAAGCGCTGCAGGGCCACGGCCTCTTCGACCGGGTTGAGGTCCTCGCGCTGGATGTTTTCGATCAGCGCCATGGCGATGGCCGCTTCGTCCGGCACATCGCGGACCATCGCCGGGATGGTTTCCTGGCCGGCCTGCTGGCTGGCGCGCCAGCGGCGTTCGCCGGCGATGATCTCGAAGCGGCCATTGGCGATCGGCCGGACCACGATCGGCTGCATCACGCCCTGGCTCTTGATCGACTGTGCCAGTTCTTCCAAAGCTTGCGGGTCCATGTCCCGACGTGGCTGGTACTTGCCACGCTGAATCAGGTCCAGCGGCAAATGTTGCAATTCGCGCTGATCCGTCTGCACGGCCTGCTCTTCCAGTGAACTGACGGTCGGACCGCTGAGCAGCGCATCCAGTCCACGTCCGAGACCTCGTTTCTTGACGGCCATGGGGTTTCCTTAAGTTGGCTGGGCTGCAGCGATGCGTGGTTGGCGGCGCTGACGGCGAACCATCTCGCCCGCCAGGGCCAGGTAGGCCAGCGCACCACGGGATTGTTTATCGTAGGCCAACGCCGGCATGCCGTAGCTCGGCGCTTCGGCCAGGCGAATGTTCCGCGGAATGACCGTGTCGTAGAGCTGCTCGCCGAAATGTTCCTTGAGCTGAGCCGATACGTCGTTCATCAGGCTGAGGCGCGGGTCATACATGGTCCGCAGCAACCCTTCGACTTTCAGCTCCGGGTTCAACAACTCGGCAATGCGCTTGATGTTATCCACAAGGTCGCTCAGCCCTTCGAGGGCAAAGTACTCGCACTGCATGGGGATAATCACCCCATCGGCGGCCACCAAGGCGTTGAGCGTCAGCATCGACAACGACGGCGGGCAGTCGATCAGGATGTAGTCGTAATTCTCGCGAACCGGCGCCAGCGCGCTGCGCAGGCGGCTTTCCTTCATCTGCATTTCCAGCAGCACCACTTCGGCCGCCGTCAGGTCGCGGTTGGCCGGCAGCAGTTGATAACCGCCATGCTCGGAGAAATGCATGGCCTGGCCCAGATCGCACTCGCCGATCAGGACATCGTATATGGAGTTTTCCAAGCCATGTTTATCCACACCGCTACCCATGGTGGCGTTGCCCTGTGGATCGAGATCGATCAACAGCACCCGACGCTTGGTCGCGACCAGGGATGCTGCGAGGTTGATACAGGTGGTGGTCTTGCCCACACCACCCTTCTGGTTCGCTATCGCGAATACCTTAGCCATTCTTGCTTGTGTTCCCAATCATGCCGTGCGGCGCAGTATCAGCAGATGGCGTTGGCCTTGGCAACCGGGTACGGTCAAGGCGTGTTCGCTATCGAGGTGGAAGTCTGCCGGCAATGCTACCAGCTCATCGGCCGGATGAACGCCCTTCATTGCCAGCCACCGCGTATTGGCATCGCCCAAGTGGCGAGTCCAATTGCTGAAGTTCTCCATGCTGCTGAACGCCCGGGAGATGATTCCGTTGAATGGCTCAGCCGGCTGGAACGCTTCGACGCGGCTGTGGATAACTTGCAGGTTATCCAGTTTGAGTTCGAGTTTGACCTGGGTCAGGAAGCGGGTCTTCTTGCCGTTGCTGTCCAGACAGGTCACTTTTGAGTCGGGAAACAGGATCGCCAACGGGATACCGGGCATGCCGCCGCCACTGCCGACGTCCAGCCAACGTCCGTTCTCGATGAAGGACATCACGCTGAGGCTGTCGAGCAAATGCCGCGAAACCATTTCATCCGGATCACGCACCGCGGTCAGGTTGTAGGCCTTGTTCCACTTGATCAACAGCGCCAGGTAACCCAGCAATTGAGCATGCTGGGCTTCGCTCAGGCTGACGCCGAGCTGACGGGCACCTGTGGATAACTCTTCAGCGTGTTGCGAGGTGACCATCGAACTCAAGCGCTTTGCTCCAACTGGCGGCCCGCGCCGCGTTTTTTCAAATGAATCATCAACAGCGAAATCGCTGCCGGGGTTACACCGGGGATGCGCGATGCCTGGCCCAGGGTTTCTGGACGCGTTGCGCCGAGCTTGCTCTGGATTTCTTTCGACAACCCGGAAATGCCGGTGTAATCGATATCCACAGGCAGCTTGGTGTCTTCGCTGGCACGCAGGCGGGCGATTTCATCCTGCTGGCGGTCGATGTAACCGGCGTATTTGGTCTTGATCTCGACCTGTTCGGCCACTTGCGGATCTTCCGCTCCCTGGCCGGTCACTTCCACCAGCCCGACGTAATCGATTTCCGGCCGGCTCAACAGGTTGAGCAGGTTATATTCGTGGGTCAGCGGCGTGCCGAATTTCGCCGCAATGGCATCGCCCTGCTCGGTACCCGGACGAACCCAGGTGCTTTTCAGGCGTTGCTCTTCCAGTTCGATATTTTCGCGTTTCTTGCAGAACGCAGCCCAGCGCACGTCATCCACCAGACCCAACTCGCGACCTTTCTCGGTCAGGCGCAAGTCGGCGTTGTCTTCACGCAGGATCAGGCGGTATTCGGCACGGGACGTGAACATCCGATACGGTTCCTGGGTACCCAGGGTAATCAGATCATCCACCAACACACCGATGTACGCCTCATCGCGACGCGGACACCAGCTGTCTTTGCCCTGGGCACGCAGTGCCGCGTTGGCACCGGCCAACAGGCCTTGGGCGCCGGCTTCTTCGTAACCGGTGGTGCCGTTGATCTGCCCGGCGAAGAACAGGCCGCCAATGGCCTTGGTTTCCAGGCTGTACTTCAGATCTCGCGGATCGAAGTAGTCGTACTCGATCGCGTAACCCGGACGCATGATGTGCGCGTTCTCCATGCCACGGATCGACTGCACGATTTGCAGTTGCACATCGAACGGCAGGCTTGTGGATATCCCGTTCGGATAAAGCTCATGGGTGGTCAAACCTTCCGGTTCGATAAACACCTGATGGCTTTCCTTGTCGGCAAAACGATGGATCTTGTCTTCGATCGACGGGCAATAGCGCGGGCCGACACCTTCGATTTCACCGGCAGCGGAATACATCGGCGAACGATCGAGGTTCGCCGCGATGATTTCGTGGGTGCGTGCGTTGGTATGGGTGATCCAGCAACTGACTTGCCGTGGATGCTGTTCCTTGTTGCCCATGAACGACATCACCGGGATCGGAGTATCGCCAGGCTGCTCGGTCATCACCGAGAAATCCACGGACTTGCCGTCGATGCGAGGTGGCGTACCGGTTTTCAGGCGCCCGACACGCAATGGCAACTCACGCAGACGGTGAGCGAGAGCAATCGACGGCGGATCCCCGGCGCGCCCGCCGGAAAAATTCTGCAAACCGATGTGGATAAGTCCACCGAGGAAGGTCCCTGTGGTCAACACCACGGAATCGGCGAAGAAACGCAGGCCCATTTGCGTGACCACACCGCGCACCTGGTCCTGTTCGACGATCAGGTCATCGGCCGCCTGTTGAAATATCCACAGGTTCGGTTGGTTTTCCAGGATCTCGCGGACCGCGGCCTTGTACAGCACTCGGTCAGCCTGTGCGCGGGTAGCGCGCACGGCCGGACCTTTGCGGCTGTTCAACACACGAAACTGGATGCCGCCTTTATCCGTGGCCATGGCCATCGCACCGCCAAGGGCATCGATTTCCTTGACCAGATGGCTTTTGCCGATCCCACCAATGGCAGGGTTGCAGCTCATGGCACCGAGGGTTTCCACGTTATGCGTCAGCAACAGGGTGTTGGCCCCCATACGTGCTGATGCAAGTGCTGCCTCGGTACCGGCATGACCGCCGCCGATGACGATCACTTCAAAACGGGAAGGGAAATCCACCACGCACCTCGTGCCTGCTTTATTCAGGTAATTCGGAAATAGGTTTTGAGTCTGGTCCTGGGTGTTTTTTGAGCCAGGTCGGCAAGTATAGGGACTTCGCCCTTTCTAAAGAACCCTTTGCACAAAATTTAACCAGCTGTGGAGAACTCGCGGTTAAAAAAATAAAAAAGAAAGAAATTTATAAAATCTTTGTTTTTATGTTTATTCTTACTGAGCACCTTATCTGTGGATAACGTTCCGAAGGCCTTTATTTTCAATGTGTACAGAGATTCAAAACCTTGTGGTCATGTGCCATTGAGGGGCTTGGATAACCGGTGTAAGCCTGTGGATTAATGAGGTGGTTATCCACAGAGGCAGTTATCTTCAGATTTGAAGGTGGTTTATCAACCGACCTCAATGGCAGTTATTCACAGAGCTTAATCCACAGAAACAGCCGACAAGGGGTCGCCGAAGCGCCCGCAGGCACGCCACCATTTGGGCAATCCGTTCAAAAAAGAGAGGAGGTAGCGGGTTTGTGTTGCGCTCGATAGGCCTGTGGCGAGGGAGCTTGCTCCCGCTGGGTCGCGAAGCGGCCCCAAAACCCGCCGAATGCGGAGTACCTGACACACCGCACCCGCCGGTTTACGACTGCTTCGCAGCCGAGCGGGAGCACAAGCTCCCTCGCCACGGGTTCGTCGTCAGTCCGGTGGGGTTATTTACCGATGCAGAAGCTGGAGAAGATCCGTCCCAGCAAATCATCAGAGCTGAAGGCGCCGGTAATTTCGCCGAGGAAATGCTGAGCTTGGCGAAGATCTTCGGCCAGCAGTTCTCCGGCCCCCGCCAAGGTCAACTGTGCACGACCGTGTTCCAGGGCCGCGCTGGCGTGGCGTAATGCCTCAAGGTGCCTGCGGCGGGCGCTGAAGCTGCTCTCCGAAGTCTGTTCATAACCCATGCAGGCCTTGAGATGCTCACGCAGCAATTCCAGCCCCTCGCCCGCCGACCTTGCGCTCAGGCTGATGGTCACGTGGCCGTCGTCGCTGACATCCAGGGCAATCGCTTCCCCGGTCAGGTCGGCCTTGTTGCGAATCAGAGTGACTTTCGCCGGATCCGGGCGGACCTCGAGGAATTCCGGCCACAAGGCAAAGGGATCGTCCTCTTCCGGCGCGGTGGCATCCACCACCAGCAACACTCGGTCGGCTTCGCTGATGGCCTTGAGAGCGCGCTCGACGCCGATTTTTTCCACCTGGTCCTCGGTGTCGCGCAAACCGGCGGTGTCCACAACGTGCAGCGGCATGCCGTCGATGTGGATATGTTCACGCAGGATGTCGCGAGTAGTGCCGGCGATTTCCGTGACGATCGCTGCCTCGCGCCCGGCCAGCGCGTTAAGCAGGCTGGATTTGCCGGCATTCGGCCTGCCGGCAATCACCACGGTCATCCCATCGCGCAACAATGCGCCCTGCCCTGCTTCGCGCAATACTGTGGATAACTCCTCGCGCACCTTATCGAGCATGCTCAATACGTGGCCATCGGCGAGGAAGTCGATTTCCTCTTCCGGGAAATCGATTGCTGCCTCGACGTAGATGCGCAGGCCGATCAGTTGCTCCGTGAGGTTATGCACACGCTGTGAAAACGCCCCTTGCAACGAGCGCAACGCATTACGTGCCGCTTGCGCAGAGCTCGCTTCAATCAAATCGGCAATCGCCTCAGCTTGGGCCAAATCGAGTTTGTCATTCAGAAACGCCCGTTCGCTGAACTCCCCCGGTCGCGCCAGGCGGCAACCCAGTTCAAGGCAACGCTTGAGCAGCATGTCCAGGACGACTGGGCCGCCGTGCCCCTGCAACTCCAACACATCCTCACCGGTAAATGAGTTGGGCCCTGGAAAATACAAGGCGAGCCCTTCATCAAGCACCTGCTGCTGCGCATCGAAGAACGGCCCGTAGTGAGCGAACCGCGGTTTGAGTACGCGGCCGCTGATAGCCTGGGCCGCGACACTGGCCAACGGCCCGGAAATACGGACGATGCCGACCCCACCGCGACCTTGGGCGGTGGCAACAGCGGCGATGGTTTCACGCGGAGTGCTCATA
Organism: Pseudomonas sp. BP11-1-1; assembly: GCF_052112105.1. NCBI lineage: Bacteria > Pseudomonadati > Pseudomonadota > Gammaproteobacteria > Pseudomonadales > Pseudomonadaceae > Pseudomonas > Pseudomonas sp. BP11-1-1. The sequence continues at coordinate 22,267 of NZ_JAUTYU010000002.1, read as the reverse complement.
AACCGGTATCCAGACAAAAGTGGCAGATAGCAAAACGCCCCACTAGGGGGCGTTTTGTGTGGTTATCCACAGAGCAAGTTACGCCTCGGCTTTTTTCGTCGCCGCTTCGATCTTACGCGTGATGTACCACTGCTGAGTGATGGACAACACGTTGTTCACAACCCAGTACAGCACAAGACCTGCCGGGAACCACAGGAAGAAGAAGGTGAAGATGATTGGCATCATTTTCATGACCTTCGCCTGCATCGGATCCGGAGGCGTTGGGTTCAGCTGCTGCTGGATGAACATGGTCGCGCCCATGATGATCGGCAGGATGAAGAACGGATCCTTGATCGACAGGTCGGTAATCCACAGCATGAACGGCGCCTGGCGCATCTCCACACTTTCCAGCAGAACCCAGTAAAGCGCGAGGAAAACCGGCATCTGTACAAGAATCGGCAAGCAACCACCCAGCGGGTTGATCTTCTCTTTCTTGTACAGCTCCATCATGGCCTGGGACATTTTCTGCCGGTCATCGCCATGTTGTTCTTTCAGAGCGGCCAGTTTCGGTGCCACTGCACGCATGCGCGCCATCGACTTGTAGCTGGCGGCCGACAACGGGAAGAAGATCCCCTTGATCAGCATGGTCAGGAAAATGATCGACCAACCCCAGTTACCCACGATGCTGTGGATATGTTGCAGCAGCCAGAAAATCGGCTGTGCAATGAACCACAGGAAGCCATAGTCAACGGTCAGTTCCAGGCCTGGGGACAGCTCTTTCAGCACGGCTTGGCTTTTTGGACCGGCATACAGAACGGCGCTCGTTTCGGCTTTTGCACCGGGGGCGGCAGTCAATGTCGGACCGGTGTAACCGATGATGAAGTTGCCTTTGCTGTCTTTACGTGTCTGGACGACGTTGCTGTCGCCTTTCTGCGGGATCCAGGCTGTTACAAAATAGTGCTGCAGCCAGGCAACCCAGCCACCTTGGACGGTTTCCTTCAGCTGAGCCTTGTCCATGTCCTTCATGGACACTTTTTTGTACGGTTCCGAACTTGTCCACAGGGCAGCGCCCAGGTAAGTCGCGGTGCCGGTGGCGGTGCTGGAAGAAGGATCGTCGCTGGCGTCACGCTTGAGTTGCGCGAACATCGCACCGGACCAAGGCTGGGCGCTCTGGTTGTCGATCAGGTAAGAGACGGTTACGTCGTACATGCCACGTTTCACTGTGAAACGCTTGATGTAGTTGACGCCATCCTTGCTGAACTTCAGGTCCACGACCAGTTGGTCCTGACCATCAGCCAGTTGATAAGTCTTCTTCTCGGCAGAGTAGATCGGGCGACCGGCCGGGTTCGAATCCGGACCGTTGGTACCGATCAGGCCACTTTGGGCAAGATAGGTGCGCTCGTTACCGTTGTCGAACAACTGGAACGGGATTTCCGGATGATCCTGGCGACGTGGGTACAGCGGCAGCTTCAGCTGGGCGACGTCACCACCTTGTGGATCGATTGCCAGCTCGAGCACGTCCGTCTTGATCTGGATGAGATCTTTGCTTACGGCCACTGGGGCTTCGGCAGGAGCGCTGGTATCGCTTGCCGCACGTGGGATGTCGTCATTGCTGGCAGCGTTGTTGCCAACTGGAGCATCCGGCAGGCTCGGTGCGGTATTGCTGGCTGCAACATTCTGAGTCGGCAGGGCAGCCTGGCCATAGTCCTGGTTCCATTTAAGGACCATGACGTAGGACACGATTGCCAGGGCGACGATCAGGATCGTGCGTTTGATATCCATGATTACTCGGCCATCGAAGAAGAACGGGAGGTAGGGATAGGCGGAACCGGGTCATAACCGCCGGGATTCCACGGATGACAGCGACCTAAACGACGAAAGGTCAGCCAGCCACCGCGCAGGAGGCCATGATTTTCTATGGCTTCGTACGCGTAGCAGGAACAACTGGGGTAGAAACGACAGTGACTGGCCATCAAAGGACTAATGGCGTAGCGATAAAACTGGATCGGAACGAGCGCCAGTTTACGCATCGTGACTGTCTACCCCTACAGTTTCGGTGTTGACTGCTGGTACCGGCTTGTTACGGGCCAGTCGCTTCCAGAGCTTGCCGAAATGCTGAATCAATTCGGGGTTTTCTACGTCACCCAAACCTTTGCGCGCGACGATAACGATGTCCCAACCGACCAGTGAATCCTGGTTCAGGCGAAACGATTCGCGCATCAGACGTTTGAGGCGATTGCGCTGAACGGAGAGCTTTACGCTCTTTTTCCCGATAACCAGCCCGAGTCGGGGGTGATCGAGATCGTTGCTGCGCGCAAGGAGCAGGAGATTTTTCCCCGGAACCTTGCCGGTAGGGGAGTCAAAGACTGCCTTGAAATGCCGGGGTGTAAGCAGACGCTTTTCCCGACTGAAGTCCTGACTCACCTCCAGTGCCGGATTATCAAACTGCCAGACGCGCACGACCTTTGGCGCGACGACGCGACAGGACGGCACGACCGTTCTTGGTAGCCATGCGAGCACGGAAACCGTGGGTACGAGCGCGTTTGATAGTGCTTGGTTGGAAAGTACGTTTCATGTCGTGTTACCTGGTTCGTCCACAACGGGCCGGAATGGCCCCCGTTTTAAGAGACCGGGGATTCTAGAGAAAGCAAGCCTCTAGGTCAATTTCCAACCAGCGTTTCCTTTAAATAGATGTCCAGGTGCTTTCGGCTGATTCGTCAGACAGAGCTAGATATAAAAATAAAGAAGGAATTATTTAAAGCTTTTCTGTAAAGCTTATAAAAGCAAGGCTGCCACCTATCTGTGGATAACAGCGTTGAGGCCTTGTAATCCGCCATGTACAGAGAATGACAACTACGCGGGAAAGCAGTGTCCAGCCTGTGCTGCACTGTCGGATAAGCTGTGGGTGGAATGGCCAGTTATCCACAGAGGGTTTATCCACCGAGTTGCCCCCTCACTTGTGCAACGACCTCAGGCATGGTTATCCACAAGGCTTATCCACTGACCGCCCGTCGTCTTTCGTTCACTTAACGCATTGATAAATCATGGGCGACCGACAAGCTGCATGTGGATAAGTGAGCGACTGATCGCTACAATGGCCGCTTGTTTTTGCCTCACCGGCTTTCAACTTAGGGGATGTCCGTGTCAGTGGAACTTTGGCAGCAGTGCGTGGAGCTTTTGCGCGATGAGCTGCCTGCCCAACAATTCAACACTTGGATCCGTCCGCTACAGGTCGAAGCCGAAGGCGACGAATTGCGCGTCTATGCGCCAAACCGTTTCGTCCTAGACTGGGTCAATGAAAAGTACCTGGGCCGGGTCATGGAACTGCTCGACGAGCATGGCAATGGCATGGCGCCTGCGTTGTCCTTATTAATAGGCAGCAAGCGCAGCTCGGCACCTCGCGCCGCGCCCAACGCGCCGCTGGCTGCTGCCGCAGCTTCCCAGGCCCAGCAAGCAGCCCCGGCACCGGTCAACAACCATGCCGCCACGGCGCCCACGCCCGCCCCGAGCAAACGCAACGCGCAAAAGGTTGCCGAAGTCAGCGAAGAGCCCTCCCGGGACAGCTTCGACCCAATGGCCGGCGCCAGCTCCCAGCAGGCACCGGTGCGGGCCGAACAGCGCACTGTCCAGGTCGAAGGCGCTCTCAAGCACACCAGCTACCTGAACCGGACATTTACCTTCGAGAATTTCGTCGAAGGTAAATCCAACCAGTTGGCTCGCGCGGCGGCCTGGCAGGTGGCGGACAACCCCAAGCACGGCTACAACCCGCTGTTCCTGTATGGCGGCGTCGGCCTGGGTAAGACCCACTTGATGCATGCGGTGGGCAACCATCTATTAAAGAAAAACCCGAATGCCAAGGTCGTGTACCTGCATTCCGAGCGTTTCGTGGCCGACATGGTCAAGGCGTTGCAACTGAACGCGATCAATGAGTTCAAGCGTTTCTACCGTTCGGTGGACGCCTTGCTGATTGACGACATTCAGTTTTTCGCCCGCAAGGAACGTTCCCAGGAAGAGTTTTTCCACACCTTCAACGCCTTGCTTGAAGGCGGGCAGCAGGTCATTCTCACCAGCGACCGCTACCCGAAAGAGATCGAAGGCCTCGAGGAACGCCTCAAGTCACGCTTCGGTTGGGGCTTGACGGTTGCCGTCGAGCCGCCGGAGCTGGAAACCCGTGTCGCGATCCTGATGAAGAAGGCCGACCAGGCCAAGGTCGAACTGCCTCATGACGCCGCTTTCTTTATTGCACAGCGTATTCGCTCGAACGTGCGTGAGCTTGAAGGTGCCCTCAAGCGGGTGATCGCTCACTCGCACTTCATGGGGCGCGATATCACTATCGAGCTTATCCGTGAGTCCTTGAAGGACTTGTTGGCGCTGCAGGACAAGCTGGTATCTGTGGATAACATTCAGCGTACTGTTGCTGAATACTACAAGATCAAGATTTCCGACCTGCTATCCAAACGCCGTTCGCGTTCGGTGGCACGTCCGCGCCAAGTGGCCATGGCCTTGTCCAAGGAACTGACCAACCACAGCCTGCCGGAAATCGGCGATGTGTTTGGTGGACGCGACCACACCACCGTGCTGCACGCCTGCCGCAAGATCAACGAACTTAAGGAATCCGACGCGGACATCCGCGAGGACTACAAGAACCTGCTGCGTACACTGACCACTTGATGACCACCAGCGCAGCTTATTAAGGCAAGGGACTAGACCATGCATTTCACCATTCAACGCGAAGCCCTGTTGAAACCCCTGCAACTGGTCGCGGGCGTCGTCGAACGCCGCCAGACCTTGCCGGTACTTTCCAACGTGCTGCTGGTTGTCGAAGGCCAGCAATTGTCGCTGACCGGTACCGACCTGGAAGTCGAGCTGGTCGGTCGTGTGCAACTTGAAGAGCCGGCCGATCCGGGTTCCATCACCGTGCCGGCGCGCAAGCTGATGGACATCTGCAAGAGCTTGCCCAACGATGCGCTGATCGACATCAAGGTCGATGAACAGAAGCTCGTGGTCAAGGCCGGGCGCAGCCGCTTCACCCTGTCCACATTGCCCGCCAATGACTTCCCGACTGTGGAAGAAGGCCCGGGTTCGCTGACCTGCAGCCTGGACCAGAGCAAATTGCGTCGCCTGATCGAACGCACCAGTTTCGCCATGGCCCAGCAGGATGTGCGTTACTACCTCAACGGCATGCTCCTGGAAGTGTCTGCCGGCGTTATCCGCGCCGTCGCCACCGACGGTCACCGCCTGGCCATGTGCTCGATGCAGGCCGATATCGGTCAACCGGATCGCCACCAGGTGATCGTGCCGCGTAAAGGCATCCTGGAGCTGGCCCGCCTGCTGACCGAGCCGGATGGCAATGTCAGCATCGTGTTGGGCCAACACCACATCCGCGCCACCACCGGCGAGTTCACCTTCACGTCGAAACTGGTGGACGGCAAGTTCCCAGACTACGAACGCGTATTGCCAAAAGGTGGCGACAAGCTGGTGCTGGGCGATCGCCAAGCGCTGCGCGAAGCCTTCAGCCGTACCGCAATTCTCTCCAACGAGAAGTACCGCGGCATCCGTCTGCAACTGGCCAACGGTCAGTTGAAGATCCAGGCGAACAACCCGGAGCAGGAAGAAGCGGAAGAAGAAGTCGGCGTTGAATACAACGGCGGCTCCCTGGAAATCGGCTTCAACGTCAGCTACCTGCTCGACGTGCTGGGCGTGATGAGCACCGAGCAAGTGCGTCTGATCCTGTCCGACTCCAACAGCAGTGCGCTGGTGCAGGAGTCCGATAACGACGATTCGGCTTACGTTGTCATGCCGATGCGTCTGTAACCAGCTAGATGTCCTTAAGTCGCGTCTCGGTCACCGCGGTGCGCAATCTGCACCCGGTGACCTTCTCCCCTTCCCCCCGCATCAATATCCTTTACGGCGCCAACGGCAGCGGCAAAACCAGCGTTCTGGAGGCCGTGCACCTGCTAGGGCTTGCCCGTTCGTTTCGCAGCACCCGCCTCTTACCGGTCATCCAGTACGATCAACTGGCGTGCACGGTGTTCGGGCAGGTGGAACTGGCGGAAGGTGGCCACAGCGCCCTAGGGATTTCCCGGGATCGCCAAGGCGAGTTCCAGATTCGCATCGACGGGCAGAACGCCCGCAGTGCTGCGCAGCTAGCAGAGATTCTGCCGTTGCAGCTGATAAACCCGGATAGCTTCCGCCTGTTGGAAGGTGCACCGAAAATCCGCCGGCAGTTCCTGGATTGGGGCGTGTTCCACGTGGAACCGCGTTTCATGGCGACTTGGCAACGTCTGCAGAAGGCGCTGCGCCAGCGTAACTCTTGGCTGCGACATGGTACACTTGACGCCGTTTCGCAAGCGGTTTGGGACAGGGAACTGTGCCAGGCCAGCGCTGAAATCGATGAATACCGCCGCGCTTATATCAAAGCCTTGAAACCGGTCTTCGAGCAGACCTTGAGCGAACTGGTTGAGCTTGAGGGACTGACGCTCAGCTATTACCGAGGCTGGGACAAAGACCGGGAATTGAGTGCCGTGCTGGCTGGCTCGCTGCAGCGGGACCAGCAGATGGGACACACCCAGGCTGGACCACAACGCGCTGACTTGCGTCTTAGATTGGGCGCACATAACGCCGCGGACATTTTGTCCCGGGGTCAGCAGAAGTTGGTGGTGTGCGCCTTGCGTATCGCCCAAGGGCATCTGGTCAGCCAGGCCCGTCGCGGTCAGTGTATTTATCTGGTGGATGACTTGCCGTCCGAGCTGGACGAGGCCCACCGCCGTGCGCTGTGCCGCTTGCTGGAAGACTTACGCTGCCAGGTGTTCATTACCTGTGTAGACCACGAATTATTGAGGGAAGGCTGGCAGACGGAAACGCCAGTCGCTCTGTTCCACGTGGAACAGGGCCGTATCACCCAGACCCACGACCATCGGGAGTGAAGGCATTGAGCGAAGAAAATACGTACGACTCAACGAGCATTAAAGTGCTGAAAGGCCTGGATGCCGTACGCAAACGTCCCGGTATGTATATTGGCGACACCGACGATGGTAGCGGCCTGCACCACATGGTGTTCGAGGTGGTCGACAACTCCATCGACGAAGCCCTCGCCGGTTATTGCGACGATATCAGCATCATCATCCACCCGGACGAATCCATCACCGTTCGCGACAACGGCCGTGGTATCCCGGTAGATGTGCATAAAGAGGAAGGTGTCTCCGCCGCCGAGGTCATCATGACCGTCCTCCACGCTGGCGGTAAGTTCGACGACAACTCCTACAAGGTATCCGGCGGCTTGCACGGCGTAGGTGTCTCGGTGGTGAACGCGCTGTCCGAAGAGCTGGTTCTGACGGTTCGCCGCAGCGGCAAGATCTGGGAACAGACCTATGTCCACGGCGTGCCTCAGGCACCGATGGCGATTGTCGGCGACAGCGAGACCACCGGCACGCAGATCCACTTCAAGGCTTCGAGCGAAACCTTCAAGAACATCCACTTCAGCTGGGACATCCTGGCCAAGCGGATTCGCGAACTGTCCTTCCTCAACTCCGGTGTCGGCATCGTCCTCAAGGACGAGCGCAGCGGCAAGGAGGAGCTGTTCAAGTACGAAGGTGGCCTGCGGGCGTTCGTTGAGTACCTGAACACCAACAAGACCCCGGTCAACCAAGTGTTCCACTTCAACGTCCAGCGTGAAGACGGCATCGGCGTGGAAATCGCCCTGCAGTGGAACGACAGCTTCAACGAGAACCTGTTGTGCTTCACCAACAACATTCCACAGCGTGATGGCGGTACCCACCTGGTGGGCTTTCGTTCGGCGCTGACCCGTAACTTGAACAACTACATCGAACAGGAAGGCCTGGCGAAGAAGCACAAAGTCGCCACTACCGGTGACGATGCCCGTGAAGGCCTGACCGCGATCATTTCGGTGAAGGTGCCGGATCCGAAGTTCAGCTCCCAGACCAAGGACAAGCTGGTTTCTTCCGAAGTGAAGACCGCTGTCGAACAGGAAATGGGCAAGTACTTCTCCGACTTCCTGCTGGAGAACCCGAACGAAGCCAAGCTGGTGGTCGGCAAGATGATCGACGCCGCCCGTGCCCGTGAAGCCGCGCGCAAGGCTCGTGAGATGACCCGCCGCAAAGGCGCGCTGGACATCGCCGGCCTGCCAGGCAAATTGGCCGACTGCCAGGAAAAGGACCCTGCCCTGTCCGAGCTGTACCTCGTGGAAGGTGACTCCGCTGGCGGTTCCGCCAAGCAGGGCCGCAACCGCCGCACCCAGGCCATCCTGCCGTTGAAGGGCAAGATCCTCAACGTCGAGAAAGCACGCTTCGACAAGATGATTTCCTCCCAGGAGGTCGGCACGCTCATCACTGCGCTGGGCTGTGGTATCGGTCGCGAAGAGTACAACATCGACAAGCTGCGCTATCACAACATCATCATCATGACCGACGCCGACGTCGACGGTTCGCACATCCGTACCCTGCTGCTGACGTTCTTCTTCCGTCAGTTGCCGGAGCTGATCGAGCGCGGCTACATCTACATCGCCCAGCCGCCGCTGTACAAGGTCAAGAAAGGCAAGCAAGAGCAATACATCAAAGACGACGACGCCATGGAAGAGTACATGACGCAGTCGGCTCTGGAAGACGCGAGCCTGCACCTGAACGAAGATGCCCCTGGCATTTCCGGTGAAGCCCTTGAGCGCCTGGTGAATGACTTCCGCCTGGTGATGAAGACCCTCAAGCGCCTGTCGCGCCTGTACCCACAGGAACTGACCGAGCACTTCATTTACCTGCCGGCCGTCAGCCTGGAGCAATTGTCCGATCACGCTGCGATGCAGGATTGGCTGGCCCAGTACGAAGTCCGTCTACGCACCGTGGAAAAATCCGGCCTGGTCTACAAAGCCAGCCTGCGCGAAGACCGTGAACGTAACGTCTGGCTACCGGAGGTCGAACTGATCTCCCACGGCCTGTCGAACTACGTCACTTTCAACCGCGACTTCTTCGGCAGCAACGACTACAAGACTGTCGTTTCCCTCGGCGCGCAATTGAGCACGCTGTTGGACGAAGGTGCGTACATCCAACGTGGCGAGCGCAAGAAATCGGTAACCGAGTTCAAGGAAGCCCTTGAATGGCTGATGGCCGAAAGCACCAAGCGCCACACTATCCAGCGATACAAAGGGCTGGGTGAGATGAACCCGGATCAGCTGTGGGAAACCACCATGGACCCGGGCTCGCGTCGCATGCTGAAAGTCACCATCGAAGACGCCATTGGCGCGGACCAGATCTTCAACACCCTGATGGGTGATGCGGTCGAGCCACGTCGTGACTTCATCGAAAGCAATGCGTTGGCGGTGTCTAACCTGGATTTCTGATCCGGTTTGTAGGTGGGCAAAGTTATTTGCCCTCTCGGTCAAAGTTAAACGGTTCGACCAAAGTTAATTACACGCTCATTAGCCCCTGGCAATGCTATTGCCAGGGGCTTTTTCTTTTGTGCTATCTCCTAGCACATCGCCTAGGAGCTTGGTGGTTGATAGCGATTAGTGCATTTTTTGAGGGTAGAGAGACCACACCACAGTCCATAATGGCACTGTTAATATGTACATCTGTTCAGAAAATATTGCAGCGCACACAGGGAAGCCAGGGTTCAGCATGCTCAAGCTCGAAGACATCAAGAAGGACGCACAGGTTAGGGGTATCCAGTCAGACGAGATCGTGCGGGTCGTGACGGTTGAACCTGTCGGTGACAATGCCATCACCGTGTACTTCAAAGACAGCCAAGGCCGCCTGGGTGAGCAGATGCTGTTTCGCTCGGATGAGGCACGCCTGGAGCTTGCTCAAGCTGGAAGACCTTGGTCGTTCGATGCGGTTGGCGCTGATTTCAAGCTTGGGTTGGAAGCCTACCGTATCAATCTCGCCCACCTGTTTGATCCGATGATGGCGGTTCACACCTCCAACGTTGATCCACTTCCCCACCAGATTTCTGCTGTCTATGAGTCGATGCTTCCGCGTCAGCCTCTGCGCTTCGTTTTGGCCGACGATCCGGGCGCAGGTAAAACCATCATGGCCGGTTTGCTGATCCGCGAGCTACTGATGCGCTCGGATGCCAAACGCATTCTGGTCGTTTCACCTGGTTCCCTGACCGAGCAATGGCAGGATGAGCTGCTGGAAAAGTTTGGCGTTAGATTCGAGGTATTCAGCCGAGAGAAGCAGGAGCAATGCGCCTCGGGAAACTACTTCGAAGAAACCAACCTGCTGATCGCTCGCCTCGATCAGCTGTCGCGCAGTGAGGAGTACCAGCAGAAGCTGAAGAATACCGAGTGGGATCTGATCATCGTCGACGAAGCCCACAAGCTCTCAGCCAACTATTTCGGCAGCAAGGTCAACAAGACTAAGCGTTTCGAACTGGGTGAACTGCTCGGCTCCATTACCCGCCATTTCTTGCTGATGACGGCAACGCCTCACAACGGCAAGGAAGAAGATTTCCAAATTTGGCTGTCCCTGCTCGACGGTGATCGCTTCTACGGCAAGTTTCGTGAAGGCGCACATAAGGTCGATGTGTCCGATATGATGCGTCGCATGGTCAAGGAGGAATTGCTCAAGTTCGATGGCACTGCCCTCTTCCCCGAGCGTCGTGCCTATACCGCGAACTATGAGTTGTCAGACCTTGAGGCCGCGCTCTATCACGATGTTACCGAGTACGTGCGCAACGAGATGAATCGTGCCGACCAGCTCGACGGCAAGCGTAAAGGCACAATCGGTTTCGCCCTGACACAGCTCCAGCGTCGTTTGGCATCGAGCCCTGAAGCTATTTACCAATCGCTTCAGCGTCGCCGTAAGCGCATGGAAAATCGCCTGGAAGAGACGAAGCTTCTGGCTCGTGGACAAGGCGTTGCCAGCACTCTCGGCGAATACAACGTAAAGAAACAGATCGATCTTCCAGACAATCTTGATGATCTGGATGATGAGCTGAGCGCTGACGAATACGAACTCTATGCCGAGCAGGTGGTTGACCAGGCTACTGCTGCCGAGACCATTCCAGAACTTGAGGCTGAAATCTGGTCGTTGAAGGCTCTGGAGGCCCAAGCGCTTTCAGTAGTTCGGTCTGGAAAAGACAAGAAATGGGAGCAGCTCTCTTGCCTGCTGCAAGACACTCCCGAGATGTACACCAGCAGCGGCAACCGTCGCAAACTGATCATCTTTACTGAACACCGTGACACCCTGAATTACCTTATGGCCAGAATCGGCAGCATGCTGGGCAAGCCTGAGGCTGTGGTCACAATTCATGGCGGCACTAACCGTGATGAACGGCGCAAGATTCAGGAGGAGTTCCGTAACAACCCCAATGTACTCGTGCTGATTGCAACGGACGCTGCGGGCGAAGGCGTGAACTTGCAGAATGCCAACCTGATGGTCAATTACGACCTTCCCTGGAACCCGAACCGCCTGGAGCAGAGGTTTGGCCGTATTCACCGCATTGGTCAGACTGAGGTCTGTCACCTGTGGAACATTGTCGCCAACGAAACACGTGAAGGCGAAGTTTTCCAGAAGCTATTCGACAAGATGGAAATCGAGAAGCAGGCACTGGGTGGCAAGGTGTTTGATGTGCTCGGCGAGGCCTTCGACAACATCTCCCTGAAGGATTTGCTGATTGAAGCCATCCGCTATGGTGATGCGCCAGAAACACGCGCCAAGCTGACCCAGGTTATCGATGGCGCTCTGGATACCGAGCACTTGAAGGAAATTCTCCGTCGCAATGCTTTGGTCGAGCAGCATATGAGCTTGGCTGATCTATACGCCGTTAAGGAAGAAATGGAGAAAGCTGAGGCGCGCAAGCTCCAGCCCTACTTCATCCGTGCGTTCTTCACGGAGGCATTCAATACCTTGGGCGGGGAAATACGTGCTCGTGAAGCGGGGCGATACGAAATTCGCCATGTTCCAGCTGCATTGCGGGAGCGAGATCGAGTTATCGGGGAAACCCGTACCCCTGTATTGAAGCAGTACGAGCGTATCTGTTTTGAAAAGCAGCATGTGCGCCTGCACGGTAAGCCCATGGCAGACCTGATCCATCCAGGTCACGCATTGATGCTGGCAATTACTGATCTAATCCTTTCGGCACACCGTAGCAAGCTTAAGCAAGGTTCTATCCTGGTCGATCCCAATGACGACAGCACCAGCCCCAAAGTGCTGTTCATGATCGACCATAGCGTCCGGGAAAACCTAGTTCAGGGCAGTGCCCTGGCCAAGGTTGTCTCTCGTCGTCTGCAATTTGTCGAAATCGATCAGTTTGGCAACACCATCAATGCTGGTTGGGCACCGCACCTGGATCTTCAACCAATCGATAATGGCGACCTAAAGCTTGTCGGTGATGTGCTGGCTGCCCCTTGGATTTCACAGAATCTTGAAGCTCTGGCTCTTCATCATGCATCTGAGCACTTGGTACCGGATCACTATCAAGAAGTGAAAGTACGGCTTGAGCGCCAAGCGGACAAAATTCTCGCGGCGGTGAATGAGCGCCTGGTGAAAGAGATCAACTATTGGTCGGATCGTTTCATCAAACTCAGCGATGACGTCAGTACGGGTAAGCAGCCGCGCATGCAGCCGGAAAATGCCCGCCGTCGCGTGGATGAACTCACTGCTCGCCTTAGCCAGCGGAAGCATGAGTTGGAGGGAATGAAGAATGTGGTATCCAGCACGCCTGTAGTGCTGGGTGGTGCCCTTGTCATTCCTGCCGGGCTGCTGGCACAGCGCAAGGGGGACAATACCTTCTGCGTGGATGCCGAGGCACGTTCACGCATCGAGTGGGCGGCTATGCATGCCGTTGTGGCCGCTGAAAAGGCTTTGGGTCACGAAGTGTTCGATGTATCCGCGCAGAAATGTGGCTGGGACATCACTGCCCGCCCACCGGTCGGCCCGGACAATGCCATTCGTGATGATCGCCACATTGAGGTAAAGGGCCGAGCAAAGGGTTCGTCCACCGTCACTGTGACCAAGAACGAGATTTTCTCTAGCTTCAACCAGGGCGAGAAATTCATCCTTGCCATCGTGCTGGTGGATGGCGAGCAGACGGAAGGCCCCTACTACATCAAGCATCCATTCAAGACCGAGCCTGAGTTCGGCGTAGCTAGCGTCAACTATGACCTGCAAGACTTGCTGGCTCGCGCGACCCAGCCGGGGGAAAGCTTGTGAGCATAGAAATACTTTTACAGCGCACAAAGAGAGACGCCCCAGAGCTTTCGCTACCGGGGCGTCGGGCCAGCGATGCTATCGCTGGCGGGGTTAGTGCGCGAATTATGGTAACGCGTGACCAGGCTGTCAAGCGAACCAGTGGCTTGGGAGCCTAAAAATGCAGCGTGTAATCACTTATGTGGACGGTTTCAACCTTTACTTCGGTCTGAAGACGAGTGGGTTCAAAAAGCACTACTGGCTAGACTTACCTGCGCTATCAACTGCGCTTCTCAAGCCTGACCAGGAATTAGTGGCAACTCACTATTTTACGGCTCGCATTCGCACAAATGGCCGTAATGCTGATGACTCTAAGAGGCAGACGATCTATATCGATGCTTTGGCCGCGCAACCCAATCTGACCCTTCATGAAGGTCACTATCTGGAGAAAACTGGGAACTGTAAGAGCTGCGGTGCTACTTGGAAGACATACGAAGAGAAGATGACAGACGTAAACATCGCCGCGCAGATGCTGGCTGATGCTTATGAAGATCGCTTCGATACAGCCTTTATCATTTCTGGTGATAGTGACCTGACTACACCGATCCAGCAGGTACGCAAGCGCTTCCCAAATAAACGGCTAATTGTCGTGTTCCCACCCAATCGCCAGTCGGCGCAGCTAAAGAGAACCGCTAATGGCACCCTCGTCATTGGTGAAGACAAGCTGCGTCAGAATCAGTTATCCGATCCTGTTATTACCGCCAGTGGCTTTGCCCTGCATCGACCAGCCCATTGGCGCTAAGGAATACCATGTACCCGATTAAGACCCCGAAAAAACTGATTGAAGTCGCGCTTCCATTGGATGCAATCAACGTTGCATCTGCACGTGAAAAGTCCATTCGTCATGGTCATCCCAGTACTTTGCACCTGTGGTGGGCACGTCGCCCGCTAGCGGCTGCGCGAGCAGTTATCTTTGCACAGATGGTCAATGATCCGGGTTATGAGCGTCACCTGGGGCGAGGGGTGAACAAGGAAAGGGCAGCTGCCGAGCGGGAGCGGCTATTTAAGATCATCGAAGACTTGGTTGTGTGGGAAAACAGTAACAATGAAGAGGTACTTGAGCGTGCGAGAGCAGAAATCTGGAAAAGTTGGCGCGAAACCTGTGAGCTGAACAAGAATCATCCTCTGGCGATGGAGTTGTTCAACCCAGAAAGACTGCCTGGCTTCCACGACCCGTTTGCCGGTGGCGGCGCACTCCCACTGGAGGCGCAGCGGTTAGGTCTAGAAAGTTATGCCAGTGATCTAAATCCAGTAGCGGTCACAATCAATAAAGCGATGATAGAGATCCCTCCAAAGTTTGGTGGGCAAGCCCCTGTGGGCCCGGAAATTGCCGCAAATAAGGGTTCAAAAAAGCGAGCAACTAGGGATGCATTCGAGGATTGGTCAGGGGCTTGTGGCTTGGCCGAAGATATACGCCGTTACGGGGCTTGGATGTCTGAGCTTGCAGAGAGCAGAATTGGAAAATTCTATCCCAAGATTGAAGTGACTTCTGAAATGGTGATTGAACGCCCTGACCTTAAATTTTATTCGGGCGAGAAATTACAGGTAATTGCTTGGATTTGGGCACGCACAGTACGCAGCCCTAATCCTGCCTACAGCCACATCGAAGTTCCCCTTGTTTCAACTTTCGTGCTTGCAAGCAAAGAGAGTAAAGAGGCATATGTAGAGCCAGTTATAGAGGATGGATCTTATAGATTCGTAATAAGAAAATCAGCTCCTACAAATAAGGCGAAATTAGGAACTAGAGGTGGCGGAAGAGGAGCCGATTTTATTTGTGTCATGTCAGGAACCCCTATTAGTGGTGATTACATTAAGGCTGAGGGCCAAGCTGGACGCCTTGGTATTAAGTTGATGGCAATTGCTGCTGAAGGTAAGCGAGAGAGAGTATATCTCCATCCATCCGAGCATCAGGAGTTCACTGCTAGGTTGGCGGTGCCAGAATGGAAGCCAGAAATAGACTTCTTCCAAAAAGCTCTTGGATTTCGAGTTGGGAATTATGGAATGCAAAAATGGAGCGATCTGTTCACAGATCGCCAAATGAATGCACTTAACACATTTTCTAATTTAGTAATCGAAGCAAGCGAACATGCATTCCAAGCAGCATTGTCAGCAGGACTAGAGCCAGGGGAGAGTCTGGCGAATGGAGGAACGGGAGCTAGAGCGTACGGAGACGCAATAGCTGTATATCTTACACTTGGTGTTGGCCGATCCGCGGATTTTTGGTGCACTATTGCTACATGGAGCTCAGCTCCAAAGAATGAGTTGGTATCTCATGCATTTACGAAGCAAGCAATTCCAATTACTTGGGATTTTGCCGAAGTGAATCCATTTAGTGATTCTGGTGGTAATTTCAACCAGAATATTAGTTTTGTGGCTAAGTGTGTTGAAAAGCTACCGGCAAATTGCCACGGAAAAGTTCAGCAAGCAGATGCTGCTGTTCAAGATATATCAAATTTAAAAGTTATTTCGACAGATCCGCCATATTACGACAATATTGGATATGCAGACCTATCAGATTTCTTTTATGTCTGGTTTAGGCGGTCGCTTAGAAATATAATTCCCGATGTTTTTTCAACCTTGGCTGTTCCTAAGCTGGAAGAGCTTGTGGCAACGCCGGGACGGCATGGAAATAGAAATCAGGCAGAAGAATTTTTCTTAAACGGAATGACTTCCGCCATTAAAAATTTATCTGTGAGAGCACATCCGGCATTTCCCGTCACCATATACTATGCATTTAAGCAATCAGAAACGCAGAATGATGTAGGAACATCTAGTACTGGTTGGGAAACATTTTTGCAGGCAGTCATTTCGGCTGGATTTGCCATTTCCGGAACATGGCCGCTTCGTACTGAACGTGCCGCCCGTTCACGAGGCATCGGATCTAATGCTTTGGCATCAAGCATAGTTTTGGTCTGCGTTCAGCGCGCCTCCGATGCTATTAAAATATCTCGACGAGACTTTATTCGAGAGCTAAATACCACCTTGCCGGAAGCACTTTTGGATATGACACGTGGTGGAATTAATTCGCCTGTTGCCCCGGTGGACTTGTCGCAAGCAATTATTGGCCCAGGCATGGAGGTATTTAGCAAATATAGCGCTGTGATGGAGGCAGATGGCATGCCCATGACAGTACGTACGGCCTTGCAATTGATCAACCGATTCATTGGTGAAGATGACTTTGACCACGATACCCAGTTCTGCATAGCTTGGTTTGAACAACATGGTTGGGCTGAGGGTAAATATGGTGATGCAGATGTTTTGGCTCGCGCTAAGGGTACTAGCGTCGGAGGCTTGACCGAAGCTGGGGTCATTGAAAGTGCAGGTGGAGATCTGCGTTTGCTCAAGTGGGCTGAAATGCCTCGAAATTGGTCTCCAGAAAACGATACACGTGTGCCGGTTTGGGAATCCCTGCACCAACTTATCCGAGCCCTTAACCAGGACGGTGAAAGCGCTGCCGGTGCTTTGCTGGCACGCATGCCCGACAAAGCTGCTGGCCTTATTGCGTTGACTTATCGTCTCTATACCCTCTGTGAACGGCAAGGTTGGGCTGAGGAAGCTCGGGCCTATAACGAGCTACAAGGTGCTTGGATTGGTATTGAGCAAGCCTCCCACGAGGTAGGTCATGTTCGTACTCAGGCTCAGATGGATATTTGATCAAGGGACGTAGGTGATGCAGAACAGGAAGCTTTCGATCCGCAAAATCGTTTCGTACCTGAATGACTCGGAGTCTGAAGGTGGTGGCTTTTGGTTGCCAAATATTCAGCGGCCTTTCGTGTGGAGTGAGGAGCAGATCAGCCGCCTGTTTGACTCCATCATGCGCGAGTATCCGATCAGCACGCTGCTGGTGTGGAAAACCCGTGAAGAGGTCAGGCATCGCAAGTTCATCGACAACTACCACCGCGATATCAAGCTCACCGATTACCGGGTGCCAGATAACAGCCGCTCGAAGATGATGGTGCTTGATGGTCAGCAGCGCCTGCAAAGCCTATTTATTGGCGTTAAAGGAGGCTACAGCGGGCGCGAGCTGTACTTTGATGTGCTCAGCGGTGGTGATATGGCAGCGCCTGAAGACATCCGCTTCCGTTTTGCCTTCAAGGACAAAGACTCCGCCAACTGGCCTTGGGTGCGTTTCAAGAACATGGTGTTTATCAACAACAAACTCGATCTTCAGATTGCTCAAGAGCTAGCCAAACTGGCCCCTGGTGAGCTGACCAATGATGAGCAGATGACTTTGCAGCTCAATATAGGCCGTGTGCGCAAAGAGTTCGTCAATGACGACAACATCACCTTCCAGGAACTGGATGGTATCGATAACCCGGATGCTTATCGGGTTGACGACATCGTTGAGATTTTCATCCGAGCCAACTCCGGTGGCACTAAGTTGGGCAAATCCGATCTTCTGTTCTCCCTGCTGACCTCTAGCTGGGATGAAGCCGATGGTGAGATCGAGGCCCTGCTGGATGATTTGAATCAGGGCGGCTTCGACTTTGATCGCGACTTTGTCCTCAAATGCTGCCTGACCGTACTGAACAAGGGCGCTCGCTACGAGGTAGAGAAATTCCGCGATGGCAAAACCAAGGAGGAGATCATTGCCCAATGGGAGAAGATCGCTGAGGCCATCAAGGATGTGCGCGATTTGGTTGTCAGCAAAACCTACATCCGCAGTGACAAGGCTCTGCCCTCCTACCTGGCCCTGATTCCGTTGATTTACTTCCGGTATCAGTACCCTGCCAAGTTCAAAGGTAAGTCTGGCTTGCCTGAGTACCTACTGCGCTCGTTGCTCAGCGGTGCCTTTGGTGGCAACCCTGATCAGCTGATCGACAAGTTGGTGCGTAACATCCAAGAGCATGAAGACTTTGTGTTGAGCGAAGTCTTTGGGGTTATTCGTGCCGATGGCCGCAGCTTGGAGATCACGCCGGAAGTCATTTTCAACCAGTACTACGGCTCTCGCTCGATCCACCTGTTCTTCAACTTGTGGTATCGCGACTTCAACTATTCTCCGGCGCTGGGTGCCAATGGCCCGCAGGTCGACCATATCTTTCCGCAGAGCCTGTTGAAGTCAGTCAAGGACATCAACCCAGACAGCGGTAAGCGCAATATCCTGCGTTACCGCTCCGAGCATCGGGATCAGATCGCCAACTGCATGCTGCTGACCGCTGATGAAAATGGATTCAACGGCAAGTGTGATATTCCACCGGGCGACTGGTTCGACCGCAGCCGTTTCAAGAGCGATGAGGAGCATGAAAAGTATTTGGCCATGCACCTTATTCCCCAAGATCAAGAGCTGTGGAAGCTTGAGAATTACGAAGCGTTTATTGAGGCGCGTAAGCAGTTAATCCAAGACAAGTTCAGCTACATGCTGCGCACCGCTCAGGGAGATCATGTATGACCCTTAAACCTTGGCGTGAAATCGCCGAGCCCCATGAAGACGTGCGTAGAGGCACCTTCGTTCAGGCTGAATTCGCCGCTGATATCACCCGTGTTCACAGCGGGACAGCTACTGCCGAATACCAGAACCCGACGCTGTTCTTCGACCGAACCTTCATCACCGAAGGGATGTCTCTGCTGCTCGACTCGGTGGTAAAGCGGTTGGCGGGTAAGGGCGGCGATCCAGTGATTCAGCTGCAAACAGCTTTTGGTGGTGGTAAGACCCACACCATGCTGGCGGTATATCACTTGGCTTGTGGCAAAGTACCGGCCAGTGAAATGCCGGGCATCCCCAATATCATCGACAAGGCAGGCGTAGGTGAGCTACCTCGCGCCCGCATTGCTGTGCTCGATGGGATTAAAGCATCACCGAATCAGCCGGTTCAGCATGGCGCCATTCAGGTACACACCCTGTGGGGTGACTTGGCTTGGCAGTTGGGTGGTGAGGAAGGTTACGCCCTGGTCGCCAGCGCTGACCAATCAGGTACTTCGCCTGGCAAGGATGTACTTCAGCAGCTGCTGGAGAAGTGCGCGCCTTGTGTGATACTGATCGACGAGTTGGTTGCTTACATTCGCCAGTTTGAAGAGGGTAAAGCCCTAAGCGGTGGCACCTTCGACTCCAACCTGAGCTTCGTTCAGGCCCTGACCGAGGCGCTTAAGGCGGTGCCAACGGCTGTACTGCTGGCGTCTTTGCCGGAGTCCGAAAAAGAAGCAGGTAGCCAGCGTGGTGTTCGGGCGCTGGAGTCTCTCTCCCACTACTTCGGGCGTGTCCAAGCGCTGTGGAAGCCAGTTGGTACAGAAGAGGCTTTCGAAATTGTTCGGCGCCGCTTGTTCAGCAACATCTCGGATCGCCTGGCTGCCGAGCAGGTTTGCCGTACATTCGCTGATTATTACATCGCACACAGCAATGAATTTCCGGCTGAAACGCAGGAAAGCCGCTATTACGAGCGTCTGCTGCATGCTTACCCCATTCACCCCGAGGTGTTCGACCGCCTGTATGAGGACTGGTCGACGCTGGATAACTTCCAGCGTACCCGTGGCGTACTGAAGATGATGGCCAAAATGATCTTCAGTCTGTGGAAGGATGGAAATAATGACCCGTTGATCATGCCTGGAAGCCTGCCACTGGCCGATCCGGATTCGCGTAACGAGGTCACCTACTACCTGCCTCCCGGCTGGGATCCGGTGATGGAGCGCGACATCGATGGCCCGCGTGCTGAGACGATGGCCATCGAGAACCATAATGCTCGCCTGGGCAGTGTGCAGGCTTGTCGCAGAACGGCACGCACTATATTCCTGGGCAGCGCACCAACGACTTCGGGGCAGGTCGCTCGGGGCATCGAGCTTGAGCGAATCATGTTGGGTACGGTGCAACCTGGTCAGCAAATTGGCCTGTTCAAGGATGCTCTGCGCAGCCTGGCGGACAAGCTGCATTATCTGAACAGTGCTAACAATCACTACTGGTTTGATACCCGCCCGAATCTTCGTCGCGAGATGGAGGAGCGCAAGAAGCGCTTCAAGGATCGCGAGGATGTCTTCCCGGCCATTCGCAAGCGAGTGCAGGATAGTTTCGCCAGTGGTTTATTCGGTGGGGTGCATGTCTTCACGGAGAGTGGTGATGTCCTGGATGACTACCAACTGCGTTTGGTCGTGCTGCCTCCGGATGCTGGCTATAGCAAGAGTGGCGCAAGCCAAGCTATTGCCAAGGCCAATGACATTCTGAAGAACCGTGGCGAGCAGCCCCGGCAGAAACAGAATCGCCTAATCTTCCTGGCTGCCGAGCACGATAACGTCAGCCGTTTGAAGGAGCAGGTGCGCACCATGTTGGCGTGGGAGTCCATCGCTAACGACTACAAGGACAACCGCATCACTCTCGACAACCTGATGGCGAAGAACGCTACAGCCAGTTTTGAGCAGTCTAAAGATGCGCTCAAGCGAATGATCCGAGAAACCTACAAGTGGTTGTTGGCTCCGGTTCAGACTGCTGTGTCAGGTCGTGGTCTGTCGGATGTCGAGTGGGAGCATTTTGCAGTCAATCCGGGTGCAGCCAACCTTACCCAGGAAATCGAGCGCGTACTCAAAGAGAACGAACTTCTCATCACGGAGTGGGCCCCTTATCACCTGTCTAGCATGCTCAAGAGCTGGTTCTGGAAAGATGATGTTAAGGAAGTAGGTGCTCAGGACATATGGCAGAAGAGCTGCTGCTACCTGTACCTCCCTCGCCTGCGGGATAGCACTGTGTTCGTGCAAGCCCTCAGCGTTGGTCTGGAGAGCACCGACTTCTTTGGTATCGCGCAGGGTAAGGAGGCAGATCGTTACCTCGGGTTTGTGTTTGATAGACCTGCCCTCGTAACCCTCGAAGCCTGTCAGATCATTGAACCGTCGGTTGCTTCAGCCTATGCAGAGAAACTGCGTCAGGAAAAAGAAGAAGCCGAGCGTGCCCGGAAAAAGGCTCAGGAAGCGGAGGGTGGGGAAAAACCTGAGCAAGGTGGTGATGTTGATCCCACGCCGCCAGGGGGGGATGAGCGTCATGAGGAGTCCGACGAGGAAACCTCCAAAGCGTTGATCACTCAGTTCTACGCATCTACTGACCTGGATCCTGTGAAGGCGAAAATGGACTTTGCGCTGCTGGTTGATGAAGTAGTGCAGCAGTTCACGGCGAAGCTGGGAGTAGAAGTGAAAATCTCTATCGAGATCCAGGCCTCTAGCAAGGCAGGATTTGATGATGGGCTGCAACGAGCCATCAAGGAGAACTGCAACGTACTGAAGTTCAAGTCGGCTGAGTTCGAGTAACTCTGCGACCTGCTTGGTACACGAAAGCCCCGCCTGTGCAGAACAGCGGGGCTTTTTTGTTAGGAGTGACGTGTTCTTTCAGAGCCAGTGGCTAGGAATCTCGACCTGAAAGTTCTTCGCCACGATACGCAGGGTGGCAAGGATTTCTGTATGGCGGAGCTGATCAGCCGGTTGCCAGTTGGCTCGGCGATCCAGGAGAGCTTTTAGCTCAACCAGGTTGTACATGCCCAAACGATGAAAGTTGCCCCAGGACGGCATCCCGAAAAGGTTGTAGATGACCACGGTAGAGTCGCGCTCACTAGCCAGACGTTTTTCGCCTGTGATCTTTTCAGCAGCAGCTTCAGCTTCGTCGCGGTCGTCGTAGGTGTTGAGTAATTTCATTGGTGCATTAGCAGTGATGAGCGAGGCCGGATTTTACTCTGCGGGAGCCAATGTAGCCTGTAATTCTGTAGTGCCCTAGCGGCTGTATCGCCATGGATGCTTTTCGTTGCCCAAAGACTGTATATCCGCACGGGCATAGGAAAAATTCGCGGGGTTTTTCCGCTCTACGCTTAGAACTAGCTTTTGAACGTACTTCCGATATTTCTTGCTGGTAGCCACCAGCCGCTCAAGCTCAGCCCCCGCGCGCTTATCTCCGGCGCGGTAAAGGGCTATAAGCCGTTTGGCGACCACTGCGACGAGCTCATTGGGTTGTTGCATGTAAGGCTCTTCGATAACGTCCATGTCTGATTCCTGAGGTTAGAGTGGGTTGGGGTTCACCAAGCATCTTTGCGCTAGCTAGCGGTCTACTTGAATATCTGAGTACCAGACGAAGCTTCCAGTATCCAGATGAATCCAGAGCTAAAGCTCTACCGTCAGCATCTTGATCC